>NZ_VIKW01000069.1 GCF_009711975.1 Anabaena sp. UHCC 0204 | reverse complement strand
CCCCGTTTCTACTACATCAACTTCTGCCCAATTTATGTGGTTTTCTGGCTTTCCTTCAATATGGCAAGCAATCAGGTTAGCACCTAAAAGAGAAGGTTTGGGTTCTGTTTTGATGATCATGCCATAATTGTACAAGCGATCGCTAATTTCGGCAATCACTGGCACACACCGATAATGATATTTGAGGATAATGCCGTTACCAATGTCTTCTGGTTGTGCTGATGCTCCTGCGGCTCGGTGATAAGCTGTGGTAGCGGTGGGACTGTAGCAGTCATAATCTGCATCTGTAAGTCCCCTTTCTAGGAAGGATTTACCACGATATTCTTCTTTCTTCTGGTCGCTTAAATTAATGACTGGTTCTAGTTGTAAGGGGTCGCCGACAATCAAAGCCTGACGACACCGCACTAACACTGGAAATACCTGATGTGGAGGAATCTGACCGGCTTCATCTACAATGACTTGGTTGATACAACCGCTATCAGGATAGGGGAACAGACGGCGAATAGAATGCAAGGTACTCAGGAAAACGGGAAACAACAGGCTGATATCACGATAAATGTTTCGCCAATGCAAGGACATTTGACGAAAAGCGTCCCATTCGTTATTTAACACCCCAATGTAAGTTTTAATAGCAGCCATGACTTCATCTTTTCTGCGTTGTGCTTCCTGTTGTTGAAATTGCCAAGCACACTCGAATAACTGTACTTGCAGTGTGTGTAATTCGCTGTAGAAACGACTGGAGAAATCTTGGTTAGGATAAGTGGCAAGTCGATTTTGGACTTGTTGTTGCTGGCGTTGTCGGTCAGTGAGTTGACGTTGTAAGTCGGTTAATTGGCGTTGTAATAATTCTAGCTGTTGGTGTCTGTGGTTAAGTTGATTTTGTTGCTGTTGCCAATCAGATACTTCTTTCAGTAGCAGGGAAACATTTTGGCGGGCTGCTAATAAAGATTCAATTGTCAGGGGAATTTGAAAGGGAAAGGGTGTAGCTAGGGTTGCCAATACGGGCATTTCTATTTGTTTGTGCAAGCGTTTGAGAATATGGCGCGGGCTGTTTCTGGCTATCTGCTGCCAAAATCGTTGAATTGTTTGCCATAGTTTAATTCTCTGCAATAGTTTGATTGTTTGTAATAGTTTAATTGTTTGCAATAGTCGAATCAACCAGTTGTGGTTTTGACCTAAAAATTGCCTGTTACTTTCACGAGGTAAGGAATGATTTGCTGTGTTCAAGTGTTGATCTATCTGCTGGTACGCTTCAATGGGAAATTTGGAGTAGTCGCGTGAGTGGTTTAATGGTGAGGGGGGTTGGGAGTCATAGTAATGCCGTGATGGAGTTCGTGATGACGATGGTGGAAATTCAAAATCTGAGTTAGGAGAAACGTTTCTCCTAGATTTTATGGGGTTATTTTCTGTAGAGTTATTTATCGCTTGATGAAGGAACTGAGAATTGTTCGATGATGGGGTAAATGGTAATGGGGAGTGAGCGCGAGAGTTGTTTTGAGAGGAGTCTGTCGGTAATGACAATGGAGGCTGTAAATCCAAATCCGAGTTAGGAGAAACGTTTCTGCTAAATTCTGGATTCACTTCTACAAAGCTATTTATCGCCTCTTGCAGCCGTTGTACATCTCTATCTAGTTGCTCTAATAATTGCTCATCAGCAATCTTCTGTTGTTGGTAATATTCATCTTGCTTGATGTGAAATTGTAGTTGCTGCACAAGAGCTAACAATTGTTGCTTGGCTGACTCCCATGCAGTTGGGTTAAAGGTTTCTCTAGCTAGTGAGTCGAGTGCAGTTTGCAAAGAGGGCAAAACTTGGGTGTCAACTAATTCTTTGGAGCCGCCTGATAAGTAGAAGCAGTTTTGGGGAAAATGGCTCTCTAGGAGTTCTTCAACGTTGTTGACTGCATGGTTGTTGGTACTGGTGACTAAAGTTAGGTTACTTTCATCTTCAGCTTCTGTGGCTAATTGCACGGCGCGGCGGACTACTTGTTGTGCTATTTTGTGTAACAGCAATGTGGTTTTACCATTCCCCGGTGGTCCAATTACGGCGGTGAGGGGTTGAGATTGGCAATGTCTGAGAGCCTGGGCTTGATAGTCGTCGGGGGGTAAGGTCGGGAAAGCACCGAGAAATAGTAAGTCCTGTAGGGGTGCGATTGGTTGTCCAAACAGATATTCGTAAGCGGGATGTCCAGGGACTGCCCAATTCCATTTTCGCTGTTCGCTGATTTTCTGGAAGTCTTTGTTGAGGTTATGGTTGAAGGCTACGTAGCCAAAGTTTAGCAGGTAGGGAAGCAGTTTTGAGCGCACAGGAAAGGGTGGTAATTCAATCAGTCCAATCCAGTCTTGTAGGGTTTTAAAGGGACGATTGAAGGTGGTTTCCAGAAAAACTTTGAGTCCTTCTTTGGTGACTAGGGACTCTGCGGCTTCTTCTTCTAGTCCGTACCACTGCATTAAGTTGGGGATGACGGGTTGAAACTCGAATGTCGTTAAGTCCCAGCCGCTTTGGCGATAATTGCCATCAAAGATAGGAGAAATGTCAATGGTAAAGAGGGGGCGAAACTGACGGCGATTTCCTTCAATGAGATAAAGCTGGGGAAAGGCGACGGCGATTGATGGTGGGTTGGCTTGAGGTTTAGTTTGAGATTTGGTTTTTGAGGTTTTGAAGGGTTGTTTGAGTTGTTTGAATAAGGATTCGTCTAGCAATAATTTATCGCCTACTAAATTTACACCAGAGTCCCAGATATGGGGTTGTTCTTCGTCACCAGCTTCGACTTTGGCATTAGTCAAGTTCTCAATGTGGATGTAATGCAGCCAGGTTTGGAGCAAGTCGCGAATCTGTGACTCTTGTGCCATTTTTCGTCTCCTCCTAGAATTGCCATTGAAGCACAGGGTACTAGAATTTCCGAACAATGTCATCTAACAAATGACTGAATTTTGTCAGGGCTTATACAGAAAGGTTGAGTAGCGTTTATATTTTCCCATCTCGGCATCTCGGATCAATGTCAATGCAGCAACTAGTATAATTTTATTATACCCCACTTAAACCCCTTCATGGTTACCCCAGAACTCGAACAACAACTCCTTCAGCTTTCCCCCAACGAAAAACTGTATATTATCCAAGTCCTTGCCCAAAGCTTGACTACACACAGCACCCACCCAGAGCAACCAAGCAAACTCTCAGAATTCTTCCGTCAATCTCCCCTGGCTGAATTCAGCGAAGAATTAGACTTGAGCCGAGAACCAAAACCGCTCTGACTGGCTAGAAAACATCATCTCACAACTTAATCTAGTTCCCCGCCCTTGCTCTCTTGCAAAAGATAGGTGTAGCGACCTTAGTATTGCGGGTCGCTACAGATAGGGATACAGCCAAATCGCAACAATATCTGTTTTTTTTACCATAAGCCACCGAATGCCGCTCCCTCAACGAAGTAGGGAGGGGATGAAAGGTGGGTTAAAATCTGTGTTATGATTACGCTATTAATTTGAGCGTAAAGATGCTGGTATTTGAAGCCAAACTAGAAGGGACGAACGAGCAGTACCGGAAGCTGGATGAAGCTATCCGCACTGCTCGTTTTGTTCGTAATAGTTGTGTTCGATACTGGATGGATAACAAGGACATTGGCAAATACGAGTTGAGCGCATACTGCGCTGTACTTGCTGCTAATCCTGATTTCCCCTATGCTGCGAAGCTGAACTCGATGGCTCGGCAAGCTAGTGCCGAAAGAGCATGGTCTGCAATCGCTCGGTTTTTTGATAACTGCAAGAAAAATCAACCAGGGAAAAAGGGATTTCCAAAGTTTAAAAAGCACCAAACACATGGTTCTGTAGAGTACAAGACTAGTGGCTGGCGACTTTCTGAAGACCGTAGGTACATCACTTTCTCAGATGGGTTTAAAGCAGGAACCTTTAAACTGTGGGGGACTCGTGACCTGCATTTCTACCAACTTAAGCAGTTCAAAAGAGTCCGAGTCGTGCGCCGTGCAGATGGCTATTATTGCCAGTTTTGCATTGACCAAGAACGAGTTGAGAGGCGAGAACCAACGGGTAAAACTATTGGTATTGATGTGGGATTGAACCACTTTTACACCGATAGTAACGGGGAAACAGTTGCTAATCCTAGACATCTTCGTAAATCAGAGAAGTCTTTGAGACGTTTACAGCGTCGGATGTCTAAGACTAAAAAAGGTTCTCAAAACCGAATTAAGTTTAGAAACAAACTTGCACGGAAGCATCTCAAAGTAAGTCGCCAGCGTAAAGACTTTGCTGTCAAGACAGCAAGGTGCGTGGTGAGGTCTAACGACCTCGTGGCGTATGAGGATTTGATGGTGCGGAATATGCTCAAGAATCATTGCTTGGCTAAGTCGATTAGTGACGCTTCCTGGTCACTGTTTCGTGAATGGGTTGAGTATTTTGGTAAAGTGTTTGGTGTTGTCACGGTTGCCGTTCCACCCCACTACACTTCGCAGAACTGCTCTAACTGTGGTGAGGTTGTCAAAAAGACTCTTAGCACTAGAACTCATATCTGTCCTCATTGTGGACATATCCAAGACCGGGATTGGAATGCAGCACGGAACATTTTAGAAAAAGGTCTAAGTACGGCGGGTCACGTCGGAACTAACGCCTCTGGAGACATCGACCTCTGCGTGGGTGGGGAAACTCCTCCAAGTAAGTCGGGTCGCAGAAAGAGGAAACCCAAAGAGTAATCTTTGGAATCTCCACCTTCAACGAAGTAAGGTGGGGAGGATGTCAAGGAAACCCTGATTAAATTGGTTCAAATATCCCATTATCAATTGATTCAAGACTCTTTCTATCTATGACAGACTCAATTACCCATCCTTGACCTTTATATCTGCCGTTAAGGTAGCACTGCTGCCTAATTGTTTCTCGCTCTGCTTGCTGTCGTTTAGTCCATTGTTTTGGCTCTAAATTAAGCTTCAAAACTTTACTGTTGACCTGCATAGTAATAAGAGGATTAAGCTCCTTGATACATTCTTCCAAGGTTCCTTCTGCCACAAAAATTGAGTCTGACGGTTCTATATCGTCAATTTCCCAAGCTTGCCAGTAGTCGCTTAACTCGAATATTCCTCCTTGAGAGGAATTTGCGTTTTCGGGACGGGAATGAATTTTGCGTTTGGAGTCTAGCTGCATTACTTCAGCTAAAGGGTTTTTCTTTGCCATTGTTGATACTCTTTGATGTTTGATGTTTACCTAACTGTGTGAGAATGCCCCCACCAAGCTGGCGCGGTGTAGCGGCGAGAGGATGTCAATTGTTTCTATAGTCTAATAGATTGTCACCACCTCACTCCCTCAAAAGTGGTGAGCATTGGTTGGGGGTTTCTAGGTCAGTCCTATTGATCATCACCTAGTAAAGCTTCGAGTTTACTCAGGAGGGTTTCTAGTTTCTTTTGCTTGGCAGGTTGTTCCCAGAGTTTACGCTTGTTAATGCTCTGGGTGACGTTTTTGAGACGCTCTGGTATTTGGTTGGGTGATTTTGCGGATGGGGGTTGAGCCGGTTGGGTATTAGCAGCGATTTGTGCTTTGATTTCACTTAAAGACCAGTTGTGTGCGATCGCTTGGTCTAAGAGTTGTGTACAGAGAGCATTATCTTTAACCCGTGCCAAGGCTTGTGCTTTGGTATACTCTAGTTTGCCCTCTCGCAATGCTGTTAAAATCGCCAGAGGCAGATTGAGTAAGGGTAGGCGCTTGGTGGTGAAGGACAGCCAATTCATCATTCCCAAGCTTTCAAACACCTCTTGTACTTTTTTTACTTTCTCTTCATCTGGGTTAGGAGAAACGTTTCTCCTAGATTGTGTTTCTTCAGTTATTTCTGAGTGAGTCGAAACATTACTAGCAGATTCTGAAATTGTTTCTCCGTTTTCGGTAGGTGAAACAGAATCACTCAGGTCAGTCGAAACATGACTAGGAGATTCCGTCTCATCAGTTGTTTCTGAGTTAGGAGAAACGTTTCTCCTAAATTGCTCCTCAGAGTCTTTTAACTGCTTTTCACCTTTGCTACTGGCATTTTTCATCCGGTACAGCAGGGATTTGACCGCTTCCACATCCGACTCTAACCGAATAGCCAAAAGATGCAAGATGCCTTCTGTTTCTTCAACTGGGTTGAGGTCTTGTCGTTGCAGGTTTTCAATCAGGGCTAACTGAAAAGCCTGGTCATCGGATAACTCACGTACAACCACTGGCACTTCTTCCAGTCCTGCTTCTGTGGCTGCACGATAACGGCGTTCTCCTGCTACTAATTCGTATTTCCCGGCTGTTTTTCCTCCTGTCAGTGGACGCACCAAGAGGGGATGGAGGATGCCGTGCTGTTTAACTGATGCAATTAATTCTGTTAATGCTTGGGGGTCAAAGTAGCGTCTGGGTTGCTGTGGAGGCAGGTGAATGTCTTGGAGTTTGACTTTGCTTTCAGCAGCGGGTGGAGTGTCAGCTTCCACTGGGGATAACCAAGGGGCTGGGGGTGGAGTGGTAATTTGACCAGCAAAGGGTTTTTCGGTGCGTTTGCGTACCATTGTAGGGAATGTGTTTGAATTGGGGACAGAAAGGGGAATGCTGCAATAAATGGGGTGAAATGAGCAGTGATACTGAAACTTACGCGAAGAACTTAATGAGCCACTTTCAATAGTGTGATAGCGAACGCGAGTGCGTCCCGGAGGGAACTAGCGCTGCCGCAAGTAGATAGCGAAGCGCGACCTAGTAATCGCTAGGAATAAAACTGTACCAATTGAAGTCTCGGAAATTTAGAAGCCTCAAAGCCTTATTCCGCTTTGAGTCCTTTTGTGACTCGACATCTGAAGCGGTACGGTAATTATATGGTGAATCTGCATAATATTCCTCAGCCGTTGGAGGTGGCAATCTCTTTACCTCCTGAAATTTTTCAAATCTAGATATAGTAAGGGTTACAGCCTGAGCGCAAGTTTCTATACGATTGCTCATTTGTAACCGCTCAATAAATGGGGGCGGACTACCTGTTCGGGAACGATTTTACGGCATTTGAGGCGTGTCATGGAAGGATTTACCCCGGATTATTGAGCGGTTACGCTCATTTCCTCCCATTACCGGGGCTTTCAGCGATGAAAACAGGTTTAGGTTTATATAGCGGACTCCAGAGCAGAAGCAATTTCTTTAAGGATAGCAACAGCAGGATGTTTGGGGTCAAATACTGCTAGGGGCGCACGTTCTTCTGTGGCATCGACAAAGGCGGTAGCTCTGGGGATGGGTGGGAAGATTCGACCCCATGCTGAAAGTTGTGCTTGGATGGCTGCTAATGCTCGTTTATCGGCTGAGTTTTGTTGAGCATAGCGGGTGGGAACAAAGCCTGCGATTTGTAATTTGCGGTTGGGTTTGTTTTTAACTTGAGTGATGGTTTGCAAAAGTTCGTCTGTTCCCTCGAAGGCTTTGAGATGGGTTTCGATAGGAACGAGGACGTGGGTGGCGGCGACTAGGGAGATATAAGAAAGTAATCCTAAGCTGGGGGGACAGTCAATAAGAATGAAGTCGTAGGCATCTAGAACTGGTTCTAGGGATTCTTTGAGGCGCAAGTCACGCATGGCGGCACTAACTAGCTGCATTTCGGCTCCACTCAGGAGTCGGTTAGCTGGTGCTATGTCCATGCCATGAATGCCGGAATGAATGGGTAAGGGCTGCTCGTCAATAATGGCATCAGCTACGGTTTTTTGTAACTGTGATGGGACTAAGCCCATGAATTTGGTTAAGGAGGCTTGGGGGTCGATGTCGATGAGAAGGACACGATGTTTTTGTTGGGCTAGGTGGTAGCCCAGGTTTTGGGTGAGTGTTGATTTGGCGACACCACCGGCTTGGTTAAAGAGGGCTATGATGCGACACTGTTTTTGAGAATTTGACACTGGCTTTCGTTCCTAAAGGTAGGATGACTTTAGTGAATTGGCTCGTTTTTATATATCTTCCAGTTTATAAAATATGGGGCAAGACTAGCTGTTGTGGCTCGCAATTATAAATGCTCCGGCTTGCAAACAAGACATTTTCCGGCTCACATTATTTGCAACTGAAATGTTGGTTCGGCTCAATTTATCTGCAACTAGGCTCAGATTATTTGCAACCAGTTTGCAATCATTACTCTCCGGCTCACATTAATTGCAAATAAGCTAGAAGTTATTAGCTGCAA
>NZ_VIKW01000068.1 GCF_009711975.1 Anabaena sp. UHCC 0204 | reverse complement strand
AAGCCGTATTTGCTCACATCTTAGTAGAGTATTCCAAACAAATAGATTTTGACAGTATAATGGTCGCTGACAGTGCTTTATACAGTGAAAGTAATTTAAAATTAATGGTGAATATGAACTGGATAAGTCGAGTACCATTATCCATTAAAAAAGCTAAAAACTTGGTAAAAGCACCGATAAGTAACGAACTAAAACCAAGTGATATCAAAGGATATAGTTATCAAGAAGAGAAAGTATTTTACGGGGGAATAGAGCAAAGATGGTTATTAATTGAAAGCACAGAAAGAAAAAAAGCGGATTTAAAGAAATTAACCAAAAAAATCTCAGAAGAGTTTCTGAAAACTAATAAACAGCTATTCAAGTTAGAAAAAGAAGAATTTGAACAAGAATCTTCAGCAGAATTAAAAATTAAAGACCTGACGGCAAAATTAAAATATCATCAAATATCGGACATAGAAATTACCGAAAGATTAAATAAAGGAGAAACAGTAGTTTATCAAATCAAAGGTAAATTAATAGAAAATCAGGAGTTAATCAAAAAACATGAAAATTCTTGTGGTCGATTTATTTTAGCAACGAATATTTTAGACACAAACAAATTAGCACCTACAGAAATATTGAGAATATATAAAGAACAGCAATCAACAGAGCGAGGATTTAGATTTATCAAAGACCCGTTATTTTTTGCCGATAGTCTTTTTGTGAAGAATCCAGAAAGAGTAGAGACAATGATGATGTTAATGGCATTGTGTCTTTTGGTTTATAATCTGGGACAAAGACAATTACGAATTGCATTAAAAACACAAAAAGCTACTGTTAAAAATCAACTGAATAAACCCACAGAATCTCCCACATTAAGGTGGATATTTCAATGTTTCCAAGGTATTCACTTTCTGGTTATACAAGGAGTCCATAGAATTCTTAACTTAACTGAGTCACATTGTCGCATCTTACAATTCCTACCTAATGCTTGTCAAAAATATTATTTATTATGTTAGTTGCCGAATCTATAATTCCCGATTCAACACTTCTATGTTTGCATAACTGATTGAAAAATTTAAATTAAACTATCTTACTAGCTTTTTAAAAATAAAAAAGCTTGATTTTTAGTGCGTATAATTTATTTATTGGTGGCTACTTGGTTTTAAAAACTCTAGTTTTTAATTAGTCGTAAATGTAGTTTTTGTATACTACTTATTGAAGTGCGGAATGTGGGTTCATAGTTTTAGACTTAACCAATCCTGCTGCTGTAATCGTTGCCAAGCTTTGTGGATATGTTGAGTCTTAAAGATGGTGTGTTTCCTATCGCTCCATGTATGCACCAATTCTATAGCTTGTTCACTATCTTGGGCTGGGTTGGTTTCTTGAGTCCCTACCCAGTGAACTGTGGCCAATAATTCCATGCCGTAGGGGGTTTCAAAGCCAGTGATTAAACTGCTAACTTGCTCTAACCGTTCCTGGGCTGTGGGTGCGGTGGCTAAAAATGCCTGTGCAGCTTCCCTTCCGGCTGGTAAGACATACATCTGGGCGCTTTCCGCTTTGGCTGTGCCATCCCCATAGCCGCGTATGTAATGCCCTTCCATGTATCTTAAAACATGATTCAAGTTATGGGCATAGGGACCATATTTATGTTTGACGTACTCAAGACGCAGGGGTTCACCAGCTACTTGCAAAAAGTAGGCCAGTTTTTGGATTTCTAGTTTAGTTAATTCATAACCGGGAATGCTGTACAATTCTAGCAAGCGTATGAATAAGGCACGGGCTTGGGCTGGTTCTATTAATAAGTTATCTTGCTGAATTTCAATCATTTTTTCCAAACAGTCGAGGATATGATTTTAGCATCTGCATCATCTAAATAAAAATCATAAACAGGTTCACCAGAAACTTCACAACGCAATGGTTCAATAATTTTAGTAAAAGGATTCCAAACTGCTGTAACAATCCGTTTTGCTTTCTTTCTTTGTAAAGAGAATTGAATATGTACCGTATGTAAATGGATAATCATGGAACTGTGTAACCAAGCCTCTACACTCATTGTATAACGCTCCTTTACATCCAATAATTTTCTTTCTAACTCTTTATTTGTTGCTTCAATTCTTGCTAATTCTTTATCTTTATCGGCATCTATTAAACCTTTAGATTCTATCTTCCTACGAATTTCGGCACTGATTGTGTTGTAATAATCCTTGAGTCGTTCTTCATCCCTAGTTCTTGCTCTAATTAATTTAGCTTGCCAATTTTCCAAGGTTTGACTAACTAATATTTCACTGCGGATTTCAATTAAATTTAATAAATCAGCAATTGGTAGTGATAATCCTAAATCTTGTTCATCTACTGCAATTCTATCAGTTTCCCAGAATAAAGCATCACCAATTTCTACTGGTGTTACTCCCGTTAATTCATTGATAATGAAGGAAACTAAACCAATTCTTTTCTCTTCAGCATTCGCTGTGTAAGCTACATTACATAAAATATAACGGGTGATTTCTGGTTTAGCATCAACAAATTTAATTAAGCCATTTTGAGCCACAAATCTTTCCGTAAGCAGCTTATCAAAATTCGTATTTTTGAGGTATCCATCATATTTAATACCTAATGCACTAACTTGTCCTCTAGTAGATAATAAATCAGATAATTTATTTAATACTTCGGAATGATAAGTAACAAAAACACTTTGAGATACATCAGCTTTTGTTGTAAATGTAACATCTTCTGGTAATGATAGCAGTGACGCTAAATTTTCAGTTAGCAAAACATTCAAAGTATGTTCACTAGCTGGTTCTGCGATACCATCATGTAACGCAATAATTTTTTCTAACGTGGAAATAATTGGATCTGATAACATCTGGGGACTGGTGACTGGGGATTGGGGATTTGAGAATAACTTAGTATAAAAGTGGTGGTAAAATACTAATTTCTAATCTTTAGTTACTGGTTCTCGAATATATTGTTTTCCATACTCTTCTCCACCTTGTTTTTGAGAACGAATAAAGCGACAGTACCCATTAAGACCTTTTTCAATCTGTGCTTCAATTTGATTTACCCAAGCTAATTGTTCTGTTGTGCAGAATCCAATCTTTTCAGCGATGATGAAAGCACTTTTAGTTTCTGCTAAAGATCCACGAGCAATATACATAAAACGTAAGCGGTCTAGATAGTGATAACGCCCATAGCCTTCAGCTATATTAAGTAATACACTACAGGATGCTCGGCGCAATTGATCAAATCTGAAAGACGATGTTCTAATTTTAAAGCTTCGTTTTTCCGGTTTTTAATTTCGGGAACATAATCATTATTCCTATATTTTTTGATTTTTCCCACAGAGAAAATAAGTTGTTATCTTCCCAACACCTTTGACAGTAATTTCCCCTCGTTCCTCAAATACAAACTCATCCTGTAAAAGTTCATAAGTTGTCTTTGTCACCTGGATTTTACCTGGTATACCATGTGATTCCATTCTACTAGCAATATTCACACTATCACCCCAAATATCATAGACAAACTTTTTCGTACCTACAGCACTTCCCTCTGTTATGAGGTACAGTAACAGCAATTAGTAAACCAGTTTTTTAAATTGCGGCTTCCCTCGCTGCTTAGGTTGTAAATTCCCATCAGTTTCTTGTTGCAAAACCCAGTTTTTGGACTAGACTTTTACTAACAGAAAATATGGTTGCTACTTTCCGAATTGATATTTTCTGCTGAATATGTGCTGCAACTATTTTTTCTCGAAGATCGATTGAATATGCTTTCATAAGAAAATTATCTTTTTATTATTACTAACTGTACCTCATAACAGAGGGAAGTGCTGTATAATTTACATTCCCTTAAAGCCAACTTCCATGTCTTTTTCAATTATAATTTCTTCCGAAGTTATACTTTTTGGCAGTTGATTATAAATACCTATTTGATTGAGGATAATACCAAAAATAATGACACTACCTCCTATATACTGTGCTGTTGTGGGGACTGCTCCCAAAATCCAATAAGCAGATAAAATACCTGCAATTGGACTAAAAGAACTAGCTAAAGAAACATCAGAAGCAGTAGTCTTTTTCAGACCTTGAAACCATAATAGCTGACCACCGACAATAATAACTGCCCCATAAAATAACATCCATTGCCAAATAAAGGGGGATAAAACATCCATAAAGTGACTTATACCATATAATTTCATCACCACTATAAAGAAAATTAATGTACCTGCAAATGTACGAAAAATTGTAAATATTCCTAATGGAATTTGACGCAATTTAACTTTACTAATAATTGTAGAAATTGCTAAAGAAATTGCTCCTGCTGCTACCATAATTTCACCTTGTCCAATCATTAAGTTGGCACTCATATTAATTGTATTCGGTTGTGGAGGTTGAAGAATAATTGTCAAGATGACACCAATAAAAGAGATAACAGAGCCAGCCATAACCCAACTATTAACTTTTTCTTTGAGGAATATAATTGATAAAGCCAAAGCTAAAGGTGGTTCTATTCTTCCCACCAAGACAACATTATTAACAGTAGTTTTTTCCAATGCCATGAAAATTAGAGAAGGTGCTAATGCGCCTGAAAGAATTGCTACTCCTAGTAAGCCTAGCCAGTCAGTAGCAGATAATTTATTGATAGTCCTAAAATTCCACTGCCGACCATAAATAACTATTAAAGTTAGTAAAGCACAAAGATTACCAACAAACAAAACGTTACAAAAAGAAATGGGATTTCTACCATCAATTAAATTCTGTGCGCCAATTTCTGTAAGTTTGCGTGTAATGGAGTTAGCAGCAGCAAAAATTAGGATAGCCAGAAGTAAATAGGTTCGTCCAGGATTGAATAACCTAGTGATATTGTTCACAAATTTTGACATTCTGGTTTTGGGTATAACAAAGGTAACATATCAGATAAAAGAATTTGCGAATCAGGAAACTCTAAAGGTGAAACCATTCGTAACCTTAACAATATTCGTTTTATAGATGTTATTCATAAGCACAATTTTTCTCAAGCAGATAAATAATGTTGCAGAACACTAACAGCAGCAGGTACACCATTTTCTGTCCTAACTTTCTCCCCTAATAATGCTGCTTGGGTTTGCATTTTTTCACTTTGTACTTCTACAAACGCACCTGTCAAACTTTCCACAGTTAGTTTTTGGTGAGGTAGAGGTTTTGTTCCCACTCTCAATTTCATCACAATATCAGCCCAAGAAGGTTGATCTCCAGCAAAGGGAATAGGAATATGGGGAATACCTGCACGAATGACAGCCGCAGTTGTTCCTGCACCGCAATGATGCACCGCAGCAGCTACGCGAGATAATAACCAAGCATGGGGAATGGAATTAATTTTAAAGATTGTATCTGGTAAATTACTATTACTAATCCCACTCCATCCTGTAACTAAAATCCCTCTTTCTCCTGTTCTTTGTAGCGCCTCTAAAACAATCTCTAGAGTTTTCGCTGCTGTTTCTCCTCCCATACTACCAAAACCAACATAAATAGGGGGTTTTCCCTTTGCTAAAAAATCAACTAAATCAGCAGGAGGAACAAAATTTGTCGGTGCATCCAAAAACCAATAACCTGTAGAATGAATTTCTGAAGGCAAATTTTTAGGAGTGGGAATAACTGAGGAACTAATACCCCGTAACCAAGGGATTCTTTGTTTTCTCAATCGAGGTAAATAAGACTGCCAAATTGATATAGGTGCAAGATTTAAAACTTTTACTCGCCAATTATTGATAGGTTGACGGTAAATCTGCCAAAATAAAAACCAGATCAAATGATAACTGAAACGATTATACCAACCTCCCAAACCCTCTAAAACTGGCATTATTTTCAGCATCGGATATAAATTGGTGGGATAAGAGGGAAAAAGTTCTCCCCAAAAAAATGGCACGCCTAATTTTTGGGAAATATCTAAACCCCAATAAGCAATAGGTGAACCAATAATAGCATCCGCATCTTGACAAGCTACCCAGGCATCTCGTAAATTTGCATCCATACAGGGATTAAATAATTCAGAGACGGTTTTGTATATTTTAAATAAGTTCTTCCCTGTATTTAATGCTGCTTGACCTGCTTCACTTTCTAACATTTCTTGTGGGTTCATACTCAATAGGGCAAACTCAAAGCCTAATTCTTTTACCCACGCTTCAAAATTGGCATGAGTGGCAATTTTGACTGTATATCCTACTTTTTTTAGTCCCAAACCCAAAGCTAGAAAAGGTTGGACATCACCACGAGAACCAAAGGCTAAAATTGTAATTTGCATTGTTGCTAAATCTGGCAATCGTAAAAAATTTTACATAACGCCATTGATTATATCTTTTTTGGTGAACTCAAGGCACAATAGTTACCCCAAGTCCCCAGTCCCCAGTCCCCAGTCCCCAGTCCCCAATCCCCAATCCCTAAGCCTCAAAATCTTCACCGAAAATCTGTTCATCTAGTTCCTGAACTTGCTGATACTGGTCTTTAGCTTTCAACAAATTATCTGCCAATTGGTCAAAAGCTGTATCTAATTCAGGTTTTTTCTGATTTTTCAACCAAATCTCCATGACAATTTCACTAAAATCAAATTCATCATCTACATTCCCTAGAATTGTCTCAATCTCACCTACCACCAATTCAAACATATTGATTTTGTCATGTAATATTCGCAGAATATATTCTTCAATGCTGCCTTTTAAACAAAAGTTAAAAATAAATACATCCTGAGTTTGGCCAATGCGGTGAATACGACCAATGCGCTGTTCTATTTTCATAGGATTCCAAGGCAGATCATAATTTACGATCGCATTTGCAAACTGAATATTCCGCCCTTCTCCACCTGTTTCCGATGCTAACAGTACAGAAACAGTATCCCGAAAAGCAGCGATCGCATCATCTTTGGCTTTCAAGGACATCCCCCCTTGAAATTCTGCAAAGGGAATATTTGCTGCTGACAGAGTTTTAGCCAAATATTCACTGGTGGCTTTGTGAGTAGTAAAGACCAATGTTTTCTGACTAGATTTTGACAGCATTTCTATCAATACTCTCGCTTTCTCTACCTGCTTTACCTGTGCCGCACGTTTAGCTAAAGACTTCAATTCTTCATCATCAGGTATGCGTTTAGTCAATTGTTTGAGAGAGTCAGCCAAAGCACCAGGGGAAGAACCAGCCCGCATTAACAAATTAGTTCGAGAAAGTCTGTCTAACTTATCTTCAGAAGAACGCAGATAATCACTCAAATCTTGGTAAAGTTTCTGTTCACCCGCCGCAGGTGCAACCGTAATTGTAGTAGCAAATCGTTTTGGTAACTTCACATCTACCAAAGCACGAGTATTGCGTACCATCACTTCCCGCATCAAGGAACGCAGTTTTTCCGGATTTTTGGGAATACGTCCATTTCTGGAATCAACGTATTCTTTTTTAAACGCAGCTTCTGTTTGCAATAAACCTGGTTTCAGTAGAGTCAGAAGATTGAATAGTTCAATCAGCGAATTCTGGACTGGGGTTGCAGTCAGCATGAGGATAAACCGCTTGTTAAGGGCGTTTACCAATTTCCAGTTAAGAGTCGTGCGATTTTTGAGGTGGTGTGCTTCATCAACAACTACTAAGTCCCAGGTGCGACCGGTGACATGAGAAAAATGCTTGGCAGATTTAGCCGTGTTGAGTGAAGCGATAATGCGGGGATTCTGCGTCCAAAAATCTTCTAGGGGTTGTTGGGGGTCACGGTTATCTGTGGTAATAGTGGCAATGTTAAATTTTTCACTTAATTCTAATTGCCACTGAGAAACGAGGGATGCGGGAGTGAGTACGAGTAGGGACTGTACCATGCCTCTAGCTAAATACTCAGCACAGATAATTCCGGCTTCAACGGTTTTGCCCAAACCCACTTCATCTGCTAATAATGCCCGTCCACCCAGTTGTCTCAGCACCTTGCGGGCTGTTTCAATTTGATACCAATATTTGTCAATGGCAGTGAGGGTGGGAAGGCACACTAACTGGTCATAGTCTGCCATGACCGATAGTTTAAATAGGTCTAGACGTGCTTCGTAAAAGTCCAGGCGATCGTATTTACCTGCTTTGAGTGCTTCTAAGGCTGTGGAGGAGTTAAATTTAAATGTATAATTTTGATTCATGATGCACCCAGTGTGAATACTTTTGATCGGAAGAGACAGGGCGGAAGGGAGCTTTTTAGTAGGGGGAACAAACCCTTTCCCCTAACGCGCTTTTCGGTGCGGAACATGGGTACAAGCCCCGTTCTTCTAAGACACTTATACGGTGCGGAGTCCAAACCTGTCCCGGTTTTCCCCCTGCCCCTGCCCCTTTTCCTTTTAGCTTAAACAGTAGAAGCCTCTCACCTACCCGATGGGGAGGTGATGAGATGAATATGCGTAAGTGACGAATTGACCAACTGTTATAATCAATTTTCAATCAATCACCATAAAAACAACGCAAGAGCCAATATTTTTAAATCTAGAAGTATCCTGGAATTATAACTCATTCTATCTTATCGCGAGGTCTTATGACTCTAACTAAAACCCGACT
>NZ_VIKW01000067.1 GCF_009711975.1 Anabaena sp. UHCC 0204 | reverse complement strand
ATATTTCCTTTTCTTGGAGAGAGGATCTTATTTGTTCTTCTGCCTGTTTGCGGTCAGTTACATCATTTTGAATGCCGATAAAATGAGTTAAATTACCGTGATCATCATAAATGGGAGAAATGCTCAGTTCATTCCAAAATAGACTCCCATCTTTCCGATAATTACGGAGGGTAACTTTACAATTTTGTTGGGTTTTTAAAGCTATACGAATATCCTTTAAACCTGGTTGTTGTCGATCTTTACCTTGCAGAAACCGACAGTTCTGCCCCATGACTTCACTTGCTGAATAACCTGTGATTTTTTCAAAAGCGGTGTTAACAAAAATTGTATTTTTGTCTGGTAGTCGAGCATCAACAATCACAATACCATTATTACTGGCAGCGATCGCTCGCTCTTGCAATTTCAGTGTTTCTTCAATCTGTTTTCTTTGGGTAATATCTTCAGCAATTCCCGCAATCCGGTAAATATTACCTTCTTGATCATGGATAGGAAAAGCCCGATCATTAATCCAGCGGATTTCTCCATCACCTCGAATTATGCGATATTGTTCATTATATTTACCACTAATTTGGTTGGGTAACGCCGCCTTAATGCGTGGTAAATCTTCTGGATGAATGAAATCTACCCATTTCTGGGATGATTGATAGAGGTCTTGACAGGAATATCCCCAAATTCTTTCATAGGCTATTGAAACATAGAGGATCTGATTTTTTTCCAGATTTGTCATCCAGAAAACACTGTCAATATTTTCTGTAATTTGATGTAAATATTCTTGACTTTGATGTAATTCTGCGGTACGTTCCATAACTCGTATTTCTAATCTTTCATTCAGTTTTTTGAGTTTTGCTTCTGTCAGCATCCACTCTTTCAATTCTTTGTGGGCTTGTTGATAGTATTGAGATTTACGAATCTTTTGTGAAAGCATTGCCAGCAGTTGATCTGACTTAGCTTTTTCCATGATTTTCATAGTTCGGACTTGAACCTGAAGTTCTATTTCAGTATTTTGTTTTTGTAGAATTTCGGTTTTTTCATTTTCTAGTTGACAAACTTTTTGGCGTAAAACATTAATTTCTTCATACATTTGCAGTGGTTCAAATGTATTAAATATACTATTTTGAGTAACAACTCCTACTAAATTACCATCGTCGTCTATCACTACTAAATAAAGTATTTTATGTTGACGAAATAAATTTAAAACTACAAAAATATTCGTAAATTCTGATATTTTTAGAGTGACTGGATGCTCAACCATTACCTCTGCTAGGGTAACTTCCTCCAAATTCACTCCCATTACTGTACATTTGATGATATCTTGTTCCGTAAAAATTCCTACTAACTGTTCTTGCTCTAGAATCGCAATACAATTAGCTTGTTCCATATTTGGAAGCTGAATATCTGGAATTATATCCATATTTGCCAGATAACACATACTCCGCATTTGACCCATTAATGTGACTGCATTAATGGCCAATGTGTCACTTTCCAATATCAAGGGACAAGGAATTATTATCCGTTCTAAATCTGAATTAGATAGTTTTTCAATGTACATTTTTATACTATTTTTCCACAAATAGACAGAAGTTCTATTAACACTTGGGGATAGACATAAAACACCATCTTTCCCTCAGTGATCTAAATTAAACCGAGTATAAAATTATAGCTAATTATTATAGCTCTTGTATGCTATTTTATCCCTCAGTATAATTAACCCTTAACTCCACTGCCAGTATCCGTAGGTACAATGTACTTCTGTAAGAACAAAAATAATACTAGCACTGGCATAATCGAAATAACTGAACCAGCCGCCACCAGCCGCCAATCTAAAGAAAATGTCCCCTCTAACTTAGCTACTCCCAAGGGTAAAGTGTATAAACTTTCATCCTGAATGACAATCAAAGGCCACAAAAAGTCACTCCAAGCACCAATAAAGACAAAGATAGCCAGAGTAATCAGTGCTGGGCGAATGGCAGGTAACATTATGTACCACCATAATCCTAACTCAGAACTACCATCTAGGCGAGCAGCTTCTTCGATTTCTTTTGGCACACCTATCAAAGCTTGCCGTAACAAAAATATACCAAAGGCAGAAGCTAAACTAGGGAAAATTACTCCCAAATAACTATTTCTTAACCCTAACTGCACTGTCAAAATATATAAAGGAATCATGACAATTTGGAAGGGAATCATAATTGTAGAGACAATGGCAATGAAAATTCCGTTTCTGCCGACAAAGGAAAGTCTAGCTAAGGGATAAGCCGCTAAAGAACAAAACAACAAATTTAAACCAACGGTTAATACTGAGACTAGGATACTGTTGTACAAGTATGTACCAAATGGTAAAGATTGCCAAACTTTAGAAAAGTTTTCTAATGTTGGTTGACTAGGTAATAATTGTGGTGGTGACTGCCAGATATTTTCGGTTGGTGATTTTAATGCTGTACTGATTAACCATAACAATGGAAACAGCATAACGATCGCGATCGCTCCTAGTATTCCATAAATCACTACAGTTTGCATCCGTGAGTTTTTTAAATTCATTATCTTATTAAAAAGGATTAAGCATGAATGTGGTTTATCGAAAAATATTGAATTAAATTATGATTATTTATGATCTAAAAAATAAACTCCCTCATAAAATTATACAACCTCTCACAACTAACAAGATCCTCAACAACAGACTAGCACAGCAGGGCGGAATTAATAATTAAAATAGGACTTACGTACAAGTCAAGAAAGAACATATCCCTTGCGGGAGTCCAAGACATACCACGAAGGAACTTGCATATCAATGATGTACAAAATCTAAATAGAAACCTATAGACAAACCTTGTAGGGGCGAAGCATTCGGGCGATAAATTATCGGTTTTTTCCCAAGTTTATTTTCCGAATGCTTCGCCCTTACACCGAATGCTGATGCTTCCAGCACGCTCCGCAAAAGCCCCTACAACTCATATCTTGTACCTTAATTACAGAAATTTTCAAAGATTTTGAGATATGATGAAATCGCAATTTTCAAAGAAAGTAATATTTTATGAAACTAATTATGCAAATAGCAGCATTTGTAACTATAATTATCTTTGTTAGTGTTACCTTAGTTTTCGCTCATAAAATTTCCCAAGATAAATTTACACTAAATCCTCAAATTTCCCAAGAATGTAGAAATAACTCTAGCGTACCTTGTCCTAATCCCACAACACTTGGAAATACACCATTTATTCCCGATCAACAACTGGATAATCAACAACGTTTTCTATCAACAATTGCCAATAAAATCTCAACTATTCCCCCCTTTGATACTTTTGAATATATTATATTGCGGGCTTATGGAACAGCATTTATTAATCAAGAACAGGGAATTACATTACCACAGAAAGTTATTTTAGACAACGAATCAGAAACACAATCTTTTCAAGATACAATCAGCATGGCTTTAGTAGATGGCACTCAAGAATGTTATTTACAAAAAACTGCGGTTGAGGCTTTAAATAAAGCCAGGATGTTAGCAAATATTTCCCTTAAATCTGGTTATTCGGGTGATTGTCTTCGCAGTTTTGCAACTAATTTAAGATTTTGGAATAAATACACCAATAGCGAAACATTAGCACAAGTAAAAGCCGGAAAAGAAACAAAAATTCTTGGTTTAGTTGCACCCCCAGGCACATCACAACATCTATGGGGACTAGCAATTGATTTACAAGTATCAACACCAGCCCAAAGACAAGTTTTAAATCAAAATGGTTGGTTTCAAACTATAATTAATGATCTTCCCCATTGGACTTATTTGGGCTGGAGTGAAGACGATTTACCCAAATTTGGATTACAACAAAAAATAGTCCAAGGAATTAAATATTGGGTAGCACCAATTTAATTTGTCAGAAGTCAGGATTTCACAAAGGAAGAAAATCTTTCTCTTCCCTCTTCCCCCTTCCTTCTTAACTGTCACCTGTCACCTGTCACCTGTCACCTCTTAACTGCTATAAAATAGTTATATATCCAACCTTTGGAGTTTTAACAGTGAGTTTATTTGATGATTTAAGTCGGTTTTTAGAAAGTCGTTTAGAAGAATTCTTGCGGAATAACCCTCATTTGGAGTTAGAAGCACTTTTAGAACAACTGCGGGAACAAGAAGAAGATACATTAAAATTAATTGCCGAGTTACAATTACAAGAGAAGCGATCGCAAGACGAAATTCTCTCCACCGCCCAAGAAATCCAAAAATGGCATATCCGTATCCAAAAAGCCCAAGCCGCAGGTAGACAAGATTTAGCCACCCCAGCCCAAGAACGAGAAGCTGCACTACTGCGAGAAGGAAATCAGATGTGGGGACATATGCAAGGTTTAAAAGAACGCATTACCCAATCTCAAGAACTACTCCGCAAAATTCAGCAGCGTCGTCAAGAAGTACAAAATCAAGTCACCGCAGCCCAAACAGCCCGAACCCAAGCCCAAACCCAGCAAAGATTAGAAACTCACGGCTGGAATGCTGCCACTAATTCTAATAGAAATTTTGATGACTTAGAAGATACATTTCGTCGTTGGGAAACCCAAGATGAACTAGAAAAACTCAAACGCAATATGGGAAAATAATTAGCAAGGAGTCAGTTGTCAGTTGTCAGTTGTCAGTTGTCAGTTGCAAAAGAATATTTTTCCCCTGCCCCTCTGCTCCCCTGCTCCCCTGCTCCCCTGCCTCCTGACTCCTACTATATCACCGTTGACGAATTACCCCTTGCCAACTAATTTTTTGTTGTGCAGAACGTCCACCTAAAGAACGAACAGCAATAATTTCAATATCAACATTTGTACCAGGATTTAAACCTTGACTAGGAATTTTTAACTTACCTAACGCTAGATTAAAACTGTTATAGCTACGACTCACCAATTCTGCGGGAATTTCCCCTTCATATAAAGTTGGGGAATTAAAAGAATCATAAAAGTTATCTTTTGCTCGATATTTCACTCGAAACTGAGTATTAATCACATCAGATTTAGCAGCTAAATCAACTACTCTTAAACTGAGATTTTGTCCCGAATTAGCAAACTCAGCCACAGCCAACCTAGTCACATCTTCTTTAGAAATAGCATGATTCACAGTATACTCTGTTAAACCTTCCGCCGTTTTAGCAGTACCATCAATCCATATATTTTCAGGAAAAGCAATATCTATTTGTTGGTTATCATTTAAACTGAGTTTTACAGATTGATTAGAAAAGTTAGAAATAGCCTTTTTTTCTTGCCAAATTAACTTTAAAGTCCCATCTAACCGCCGTTCAAACTCCCGATATTCATCAGCAATCACAGAACCAATAGCAAGTAAAGAATTTGCCCCTTGACGGATTTGCCATTTATTTTTAGAAAGATTCAACTGTTGATTTGCTAACTGAGAAATTCCTATTTCCGCAGTTGGTTTATCCCCTACTAAGGGTTCATTTCCATTAATTATACTTAAAATACCGGATCGGCCTCGTGTACCATCACGTCCATTGCTACCATCACTCCCGTCGCGTCCATCGTCACACCGATAAACTTTTTTAGTACATTTACGATTGGGAGTACCAGGAGTTCCTGTACAGGTTTCTCTCTCCCAACGTCTCCGACGACAAGCACAACCCGCCGCACCTCTAGCACCCCTTCCACTCCGTCCACCTTCGCCACCAACAGCGCGAACGGAAATTTTCTTTAAATCTGCCAAATTCGTATAATAGACAGTAAGATCGCCACCATTACCACCATTGCCACCATTACCACCGCTACCACCATTACCACCATTGGGGGCATTAATATTGTTACTTCCTTCTTCCCGCTGGTTTCTACAGCTAGGACGATCACCCTGTTCACCATCTTCGCCATCTTCTCCATTTGTACCAGATAAGTCAAGATTGACTGTTGCACCATCAGCATTTATTGTCTGGTTTTCACCGCTGCGACCATCTCGCCCGCTACGTCCATTACTGCCTCTACTGCCATCTCTATCATAATATCTAGCTATTTTTGATTCTTTGACATTCGTAGGACAGACAACCTCACCAGTAGCAGGTAATAAGTTACTAAATAAACAGAATGTGAGCAGAAATGGTAATTGATATCTAAAACTTTTGTGCATAATATATATATAAGGTTAGAGGCTATTTCGTACTACCTATTAAAACTCTTGTCTTTGCTCCTTTGCATCTTGGCGCGAAAAAAATTCATCCTATTATAATAGATGTAAATTTTTGCCAATTTGCTCCCTGTAACTCAAAAATCAGCAATAAAAAGGTGGCTTTGTTTTGGACAAAACCACCTCCCTATGGAAAATTGGCGTTGCTGAATCAGAGTATGAAATTTAAAAATTAGATTTCTTTAACTCTTAATTCTTTGCGCCTTTGCGCCTTTGCGTGAGGCTAATTCATACATTCAATCAGCAACGCCGGAAAATTAAACTCAATTAACGAGCTTGACCGTGAGTAGAAACCGTATCAATGGGTTTCATCAGATATAGTTGTAATAACTGCCAACCATGAGAAACATAGACTGGTAGTTTTTGGAAGAATTGCAGGAATTTAGGACTATTAGAGCTAGAAATTGCTGCTAATTTTTCGTTGTTCTTGACGCAAACATCTAAACGCTGATAAAAGGCTGGGTTTTCAACATCCAAAATAACTGGGAAGACTCTACCAGCAGTTTCATTGGTCTTCTTGATTACATGAATGTCATACTCTCTCGCATCTAATCCCAAAGAAGCGTAGAAGTCTTTGCGTTGAATATCATTAAGATACATAGTTGCAAATACTGACAACAAGAAGAAGCGACTCCATAGTTTCGCTTTCCAGTCATTCAACATTTGTGGCTGCGCTCTCATAACCGCATCAAAGAAATCACCGTGACGGTTTTCATCCTGACACCAGTTCTCAAAAAAGTTGAAAATTGGATAAATCCGATCTTCAGGATGGGATTCTAAATGACGATAAATAGTGATATAGCGCCAATAACCAATCTTTTCAGAAAGATAGGTCGCGTAGAAGATGAATTTGGGCTTAAAGAACGTATAACTACGGCTCTTAGTCAAAAATCCTAAATCTAAAGAAAGATTAAAGTCTGACATAGCTTTGTTCAAGAACCCAGCGTGACGGGCTTCATCCCGTGACATCAGGTTAAAGCCTTCAGCTAAAAGAGGGCTTCTATCCTTTAAGCGACGGCCGAGTTCTTTGTATAGCAAGAAACCGGAAAATTCTGCTGTACAAGAACGTTCGAGAAATTCAACGAACAATTTGCGAGTTTCTCCGTCAATAGAGTCCCAAGATTGTTCAAACTGAGCATCCCGAACAAAGTGATGGCGGTTGTAGTCAATACGGAATTCTGCAATAATAGCTTCTAATTCCTCTTCATTGACGGAAAGATCCATCTGCGCCATTTCATCAAAATCGGTTGTGTAAAACCTTGGTGTTAAAAGGGTTTCCTTTGCAGGGGACTTAACTCCGGGACGGATTTCGTCAAAGCCTGGTTTAGTGAGGGAGTTTACCATGTTTTGATTTGCTCTTTTATCTTTCTTTTCTTGATTACACCAGAAAGCTGATCCTTATGCTCTCACAAGGTGCAGACTACAAAAATTATAAATTTGTATAAAATTCAGTTTAGCAATATCTAGCCCAAAAATGGGTGGATAAATGATTAAGAGTTGCAAAAATCAACAAAAAACGGGTTACAAGTTTCTTACTTCTATGATTTTTACTAACCTACTCTGCTTCACTTTGGGCTAACAAGCAGAATTAAATACATAATATTGCGCTATCAAAATAACATAAGAGCCTAAAAATAAATTAGTTGCGTGCCTTGGTGGTTATCCCGGATAAGGTTTGATTAAAGAGGGGAAAATTAGCCTTTTCGGTAAAATCTAAAAATCTTAGCCAAGACTCTTGTAATTTTAGAGAATAGGGTTTAAGATATTTCCATGAACCTTAGCCAAGGTTTTTGGAAAAATTCAATGTCAAAAATTATATACGATGTCATCCAACGCTTTGAGGTTGAAAACGGCGTTCCTCGCTTGGTTTCAACTAATATT
Source organism: Anabaena sp. UHCC 0204 (assembly GCF_009711975.1). Classification (GTDB taxonomy): domain Bacteria; phylum Cyanobacteriota; class Cyanobacteriia; order Cyanobacteriales; family Nostocaceae; genus Dolichospermum. The sequence continues at coordinate 869 of NZ_VIKW01000067.1, read as the reverse complement.
CAGGTAATTGAAGGTGGGGAGGATTTGCTGTCTTTAGCCATCAGTTTGCTGACTAAACTGGGTTTTTATGACAAGTTTGAGGAAAAGCGAACATCTCAATATATAGGTTATCGAGTTAATAATGCTGGTAAGGGTGCTAAACGTTACCAGTTGGTTTTATCGCAACGAAAAGAAGAATTGTGTATTTCTATTCCTCAAGAAATTTTAGAACCATATTTGTTGAAACTAAATTTTTCAACCTACTTCTTTACAAAAATTCCTGAAATTAAAAACCCAGCCAAAATGAGTTGTGCAATATCAACAAATTATTGGATAATCCCTAGCAAAAAGAATGTTTTTATTAAGCTAACTAAAGAATATCAACAAATATTTCAAGGGCAATATTTTGGTGAATTTGAAATGTTGTTAGATCATGGAATAATAAATTCTGAACATCAAGATTTTTATATTGATAATAAAATTTCTAATTTTAAATTAGAGAAAATAAATAACAATGATATAAATAGCTTTGATAAACTTCAAGAATATTTCAATAATCATCCTCTATTAAAAGACTTAGATACAAGTAAGTGTTGCTTGAAAATTGGACTTAAAGATGAAAGTAAGGACAAGCTTTTTCCCTATACATTACAAGTATGTATTAACTCCACTGAAGTTTTAGAAGAATTTATTCACCATTTTGCAAAAATATTAATGGAGAAAAACTAATGTCTGTAAAACTCAAAAGACTGGTTAATCCTTACGAAGAAAGAATGCTAGAATTTCTCCAAACTTGCATAGATGAGAATTATAAAATTCATACACAGGTAAGCTTATGCTCATTTTGTGAATTAGGTAGCAACCTTGATATTAAACTCAGAAACTTCTTC
>NZ_VIKW01000066.1:10314-18985 GCF_009711975.1 Anabaena sp. UHCC 0204 | reverse complement strand
CTAGGGTGTGGGTGTGGGGACTAATGAATAATATCCTTTATCTAATTTTTTTAATATCCCAGCTTTTATCATATCCTCCAAGTCCCTCTCCAGATTGATAGGCTTATACGCATCTGACCACCTGAATAGGATAGCTTCTTTGTTTAATGGCTTTTCAGCACGCTTGAGGATTCTTCTGATTGCAATATGATTTAGTTTCATGTTGTTTAACTCGCTTGTAATAGTTTTTTATATTCTTGTGCTAACTCTTGAGGAGACATACCCGATAAATCGCTTCTATCTACCGTTAGAGGTTCGTCATTAGAATCATTGATTGTGTAGCCTTCCGCTTCTACCCGTTTAATGGCTGTATTTGGATCAAGTAGATAAAACATTCCGTATTCTCTATGAAGCCTTGAATGAACATTTATAGATGCGCTCAAAGCACTTACAGCACGATAATTAATGTCTTGCTGTTGGATTTCATTTAACAGAATAGTTGATAATTCTTCCGCAATTTGACCATTAACCAGGCAATGCTTAATGCTTTGCTTACTGGCAACATTAACCCAGTCGTCTCGAAAGTCAATATCTAATTGACTCTCTACTTGTGATTTTACTTCCGTGACTATTTCGCTAATAATAGGCGTGTCGTCTCCCTTTGGGGCTTTATTACTCTTCCATTCTGAATACCAGCGGTACAACGTCCTACGGGCTGTTTTCGCGGTCTTTTCAATTTCGCCAATAGATACCCCCTTATCTAAAAGTTGCCATATCCGAGCTTTATCTTCTTTATTCGCCATATCGTTATATAGTTATATTCTTATTTAATTATGGCACTATATAACGATATTGGCACTAAATATGGCATTTTTGGCACTAACAAAAAACCAGCATTCAAGGAATACTGGCTATCAAATTTATTTTAGGAATCAAAACTTTTAACTATGCCATAGGCTCTAATTCTTCCCTAAACAGTATCCGGGCTTCTCCAGAATTAAAATATCTATCCATCATTTTGTATGGTGCTGCAAAACCTCTAGGCTGTGAGCAAAATACAGAATAATCTTTATCATTAGCAAATCTGAATCCAAAGATTACATCTTTCTTAAACATATCCTTTTCAGCAGAGAACATAATGATACTCTGAGGATGTTGGTTAGCTAATTCTGGGTTTTGCTGTATTAGAAATTCTTTAGCTTGTCGCAAGTTAAGCCAAAATATTCCTAAACCGACGTTATACAGTTTTCCTATCTGAATCCTCTTGAACTGATTATTATAATGTTCATAAGTGCCATTGAATATATTACCCTTCCCTACTTCTTCACCATCGGTTTTGTTTAACCAAATATGGTAATTATCAGCATCAAAAACGAAATTAAAATGAATATGATTGTTGTCTGTTGGTTCTACACATTCAATCTCTAGTAATTTCCAATCAGAATATTTAATTTTTTTACTATCTAAATAGTCTGTTAGTTGGTTTTTTGCTGCTCTAAAATACTTGTCAAAGCTATCAACTTCCAGGGGAAAATTAACTAAATTTCTAATAATGTATTCTTTCATTTTATGCTCCTAAATATGTCTAATTAGTTTTTCTTGACGACGGGACAAAAGTAAACATCTATCAGCCTTTTGTGTATTGCCCAATCTCTGATGTATTTTTGCTAAATCTCTACAATAATCAATCATTTCTTGTAACTGAGAATTGTTTTCTTTGATTACTTCTACGGGGTCAATTCCTAGCTTCTGATAATCCAACTGTAACATTTATTTTCTCCTGTGTGTATGTGTGAAGTAGTCCCCCCAATGGTAGGGGAACTATGGATTAATTAAAGATTAGTTGTAATGGGATTCGTATAGATTATATAAATCCATATATCCGGCATCCACAGACATTGGAACAGTTGCAAAGAAATCTTGAACAAGCTTTATTACAAATTGCTTACCAATCTCTAAACCTGCTTTTAGTCTGAGTTTCCACAAATTGAGAGAATTTCTAGATTGCTGATAACTCATATACTCATCAGTATAATTATTATCAGTCTGCACTTTTTGATCAATCACATTCATAAAGTCAGTATCAGCAGGGCGTAAGTCTAATAGTGCTTTTTGCTCTTGTGGGTCTAATTGCTCCCAAGCTTGTGCAACTATTTGATCCATTTTCTTATTATGATCCCCCTGTTCTGTGGTTAGTCCATGATGCCCTTCTACAAACTTACTTGATTCAATATTTAGCCTAGCTTGACTATAAATGCTGTAGTCCTCAGAAGATATAGCCATTCTATATTTTTCTGCTAAATCCTTACTAGCCATATCGTCAGGCGTTATCCACTGTATGACCTGATGAGTCTCTAACCAGTCCATATCCTTAGCAGTTGTGATTTTCACTATAGCTTGTCTAATTGGGTCGTTAAAGGCATCCCAATCAATTTGATAATGATTTAATCGCGTACCCTTATCATCGAGCTTCCTAACAGGCTTACCAAGCTCAAGACCAATAAACCCGATTAACAGTCTAAATATTTCCAAAACTTCCTTACCAGACTCGGTAACGCTACGCTTTTTGATGTTTAACTTTGTTAGCAGGTCTTTGGAATTATTGACCTCTTCAAACAGTTCAACTAAATCAGGAGACTCTTTAGTAAATTCCTTGCCAGGTTTGACAAATTCCAAAATATTTAATTCATGCAATACAGCAAGTCTAGTTTCCTGGTAAGTTTTCAGCAAGCTTCCCATGTACTTATATTTTCCTGCTGATGCGCCAAAATACCAGTTTTCCTCATGCTTACGTTGGATATATTCAAAATTAACTAGCCTAGCGTAGTTTTGATGTTTGCTGATATAATCCCTGGTTTCTAATTTTCGCTTGAATAGCTCCACACCATAGCATTCTTCTTTGTCTATTCCTGGTAATGTTTCCAGTAATAATTTAGTTTTTAAAATCTTCCTTCTAGTCTCAAGGTTAACGTCTTGCCCTTCAAATTTTTTACATTCTTCCATACTTTCAAAAGGTACAGCTAAATACTGTAGTTCGGCTTCTTTCTCTAGCTGTTCTGCCTTAATTTCTTTGAATGTGTCCTCTATTTCCTCACTAATTCCCCACTGCTCAAAGCCGACATTATGCCCTGCTTCTATTAGAGAGTGTACTAAGCACTTTCTTAAATTCTGTCTTTCAAAATTAGCTAAAGCCCAAATTTTACAGGAATAATCAAACCATTTATCATTTTGCATTTCTTCCAAAGAACGGATAATAATATCTTTGGCTTGGGCAAAACTGGAGACATCAATAGCCATTAGAGAAGAAAGATTTATTCTTTCTAGTAATGCTTTTTTGATAGCTTCACCTGTATAGCCCATTGGTATAGCGTTATCCCTAATCATTGAAGATTCAGGGCAATATACAAAATGGGGTATTGTATTATCGCGCAGTCTGAACATCATTTGATGCTGGCTAGAAGTTCCCAGTACACCACAGAAAAAACTATATTTAGCCGTAAAGTATTTTTCTGTAATGCTGACCCCTGACTCACAAGATGGAGTGATAATTACAAACTGTGGCTTATGCTTCCTAATATATAAATCAGGATTTTCTAAAAACTCTCTAGCATAAGATTCTTGTACTGTATCAGCAGAGATTGTAATACCGCACTTGCCAGCTTTGATTAAATAATCTTGCAGATTGTGTGCATGAGTTTTGCTATCAGTGGCAATAAAGGGTACTACATCCTTCTCTGATAGATGTTGAATCAGGTGGCTTTTTTTAGTTGGTTTTAGCTTAAATTCACCTTCTTCTGTGACCTCACCACCATCAACAAAGATAATATTGTGAGGCTTGATTTTTTTAGTATTTTCGATTGTGTAAAGCTGCTTTTCAGGTGCAAAGCTATGTATAAACTCAACAGCAGCACTTGTCAAATTACCATCTAATAGAAATACTCTATCAGCGTCTTTAACAGCCATTTCTATTAAATTCATGGCTCTTTTTTGCTCACTGCTTCTAAAAGTGCCACCCTCAATAGTATGCAGTAATACAGAGATGGTTTCATCAAAGAAGATTGTCCGACCTTTGAACATTCCATCAAGTTTGTACAAGCTGTTAATGCAGCAACTCATACTAATTTCTTCTTTATCTACTACTACTCCATCTTGATTGATATGAGAGATGGTAATAAATTTCTCACCGCCCCTGCTGATAGTTTGAAACAACAAATTATTTCTGTAACCGACAATTAAAGAACCAAGTAAAGTTTCAGCAATTATTTTTAACAATGCTTCTGTCTTGCCAGTGCCTAGTCCAGATTTTACAGCGATGATTGCATTATGTTGGGGCATATCAGCAGGAAACTCAAATTGGTCTTGATGAACTTCCCTAATAGCTTTGAATACCTTGGATTTTATCCAATTCTTCCAGTTAATATCATCAAAGATTTTTTGACGATCTTCTTGAGTTTCATAGCCTAGCAGCTTGTTAATTTTTCTGATACAAGCTTCATCACCACCTGCAAATTTAGCAGCAGGTTGGCAACTTTCTGTATTAATTGATTTGAGAATATATCCTATCCTCTTATCATGAAATCCCATATTAGACCCTGCTTGTCTAATGATATCCTGTGGATTTTGGGAGTAATTAAGGTTGTGAGCATTTAACCAATTAGCCCACCCTAGCAGGTCTTTCACTGCTTTATTGAATAAATACGATCTATCTTCAGAGTCGCTATTTTTTCCCTCTAGAATGTCTCTATTTTCTTTGGTAATACAATCTAGCAAGCTGATGTATTCACTACTGGTAGGAATATCAAATTTAATGGGAGTAGAAGGAATTAGAACAGGTTTAGAAGCAATGGAGAAAATACCAATACTTTCTAGAGACTCTATAACTGGCAGTACACGCGGTCTATTTATATTCTGGTAAGCTTTACCGCTTACTCCTACAGTGGGAGCTAGCACTGTAAATCTGCCCTTTCCTAAAGCTTCTCCAACGTGATCACCACTAGCTGATAATTTAAAATTGGTAAAATCTTTAGGAGTCGCTAACCTTACCCCTATTCGATAACCGCCGGATTGTGTTTTTTCTAACCAAGCTGCATTAAGATGTAGATTATTTTCTAGTAAATTCTGATAGGCTTGATCACATTCTTTTTGATTAGCAAATTTATTGCTGTCTAGGTCAATCCAGGTAAAAGAATCATTACCTAAAGTCCCTATTCCTGTTAGGGGATTACAGAACCACAAAGCAAGCTCGGATTCTGTAGGAAGTGTATTCTGGTATTTACTAAAGTAAATTGTGTGAGGAATACCATTAGCATCTAAATATGATGGATTCTTCCCAGTAAATAGAGGCTTGGGTGTGAAATCATCTTTTTGATATTTGATATTCCCTTTATCATCTTTCTCAGGATACTTGAAACAGTCCTGCTTTGGTGCAACTGGTAAAGGTGACAAGTTGAGGCTCAAAAGTAATTCAATTACTTGATTACGTTCTTTAGTGGAGTGTGTCATTATGCTGCACCCCCATTTAAGCGAGTGCTAACGATTTGCAATCTTGTCCATTGGGTAGGGGATAAAAACCCGTTAACTTTACCGCAATGATTACAACAGATATTAGCTGCTAGATGTGTGATTTTCTCTCTCTCTATTACGTGCCAACCTGAAGCTTGACCACATGAATTACACTCTCTAGAGTCTAAATATTTTAAGTCTAATCGCTTGACTATATCGTTACTTAGTGATATAGTAGAAGGATATAAAAAAACATTATGTTGTAACGAATTATCAACACTTTGATTGTCTAATAGATGTTTCATTTGGCTTCCTCACTTAGTTGTGTTTTTGGGGAAGCCTATTTTTTTAGGTATCTTTCGGCACTAGATAAAATTCAGTATTGGCTATAATAATAGTGAAGTTATCGTGTGTTACTATTATGGAAAGAATTTAAATAAATACTACGAAGCCCGACGGTTCGGTGCTTGTTGGTTCAGGTCTGATAAACCTGAACTCGGTTCTTTCCCCATCAACGAAAGACACTGTAAAAAACAGGCTTTGAATGGTCGGCTTCTTCCTGTCTGCTGCTAAAAGTTATCGGCGGACTGCTTTTAGCTGCATAGAAAAATCGGCTTAGTTTTAAGCATAACATATAATACATGGTTACTACAACTTTCACTAAGTTGTTTAGATACATATTGCTTATGCGATTAGTATCTTTAAAAACCTCAAGACCTTTCGTGGTTTTCTACTGAGAATGCCCTAATACCTGAAATTTTAACCTATAAGCAAAACTTATCATGGGCTTGACATAAGTTTTGCTTATGCTTTGAGAAAGTCCTATTAAGTAACCTGATAGATAAGCTTTACTTATAGGCTATAGGATACTTATACTAAAAACCTTATATATTCAGTTTTCAAGGTTCGGGTGTTGGGGCATAGCTTTTTAACTAGCTTTATTTTTATCGTCGGAAATATAACCCAATTCAGTCAATCTATCTTTTAAAAGCTTATTCACAGCAGCATTAGAGCTAATTAGTTGGTCATCAGCAAAGCTATCAACTGCGGCAGCTATTTCATCTATAAGTCGGATCGACCGTGCTGTAGTCGGTCTTTTTTGTCGTGGCATATAAGCTGTAGGCATTATGTATATCTCTATAATATGTTGGCTATACCAATCTAGCACCAATTAATACTAAAGTGATACCAGATTAATATTAATATAACTTATATAACTAAGCAACCATAATAAATTATTTTAATACCAGTTTAATACCAAAATGATATCAACTACGTTATATTAAAAATAAGTCGGGTAACTGACACCGATAGCTAACAGATAACCTCAAAAATATCTTGTAATTCCTGCGGGTAAAGACTTTGAGCGATTCCATTAGACACTATGACGGATAACCTGACAGTTTCCTCTATGTTTCCTGATAGTTTACCCACTAATTCCTAAAAGCTGTATGTAAGATATGCCACGTAAACGCCGCGATAGTAAGGCTTGTAGCCATGACCTCTTTACCGATTACCCATTAACCAAGTCTGAGTTAACAGACATTCTAGGAGTATCAAGAGATTCAGTAGTTAGGTGGGCAAATTTAGCATTTTGGAGAATTGCCAGCTTCAGAGAAGCTTACCCTAAAAAATCAGATGGAAGCTTTGACTCTGAAAGCCCTTTAAACCCTTACCAATGCTGGATTTTAAGCCGATTGGGTAGAGAGTTTAGTAAGCTGAAAACAGCCGAACGGGTAAAGCTAGGTATTAAGAACAATCCCAGTATTTACTCAAAATATACGTACCATAACGCACTAAGAAACCTCAACAAACTAGGAGCATAAAGCAATGGCAGCAAGAACATCTAAAAAAACCGCAGTTATTGACCCCAATTCCGTATCTATTGCCGATTTTTGCCAGTCTCAAGGTATAAATGAACAGATTTTCAGACTAGAACTGATGCAGCACTGTGATAATGCTGATTCTGCCAAGGTTGTAGAGTTTAGCGTTGCTCAAAATGTTGCTACTTCCTTAACAGCAACAAAACCAGCACTTCCATCACAGCCCCAGCAACAGCTAGAACCACAGGAAACCACACAAAACCCTGAAAACCAGACAGAGAAGGCATTACAGCCAGCACAGGAAACAGCCGCAGGTGAACCACAGAAGGAACAAAATTCTTCTATAGCGGCTTCTACTCCTAAAGCTATTTCTAGTCCTGTCACCGGGGCAAATATCCCCACTGCTTTAGAAGAACTGATCCAAGAGTCAGAAGAGGTCATAGAGTTAGCTGACTTGGTTCATACCTACCGCAACGCCCAAATTATTCAAAATGCCCAAAGTCGTGATTCTGAATTAGTTGGCCAGTTGCGAGAAAGACGATTAGAAACCCGTCATCAGGTTTTCGACTCCCTACGCGGTCTTAATGCCCGTCAACCCGTAGCTCAGGACTTACCAGAATTACCATCCTCTCTATCAGAAGAAATCAAAGCCCTATCCGATGAACTGGGAAAGCAACTACATACCAGCAGATAGAAGAATTAGAGCGCGAGGTTAAGGCACTCAAGGCAAGGCACAAGCCACAGTTCAGAATCAACTTACTCGCGCCTTTCGACCTACTCAACGCCACCATAGAGGGACTATTTGGATTATTTGGAGGTATTGACGATGACGACTGAGCAACTTAACCAACTAACCAGCATCGAGAACCAATTGATCACCTTACTGGCTTCACTCCCAAAAAATGAAATTGCTCGTAGTCTTTCCACTGCTAAGAAATCGCTACATTCTGTAATCTGTAAAGCCTTGGAAGCCTAAAAAATGGGATAACGCCAAATTATCCCACAACGCGAATATGTCTTGTATTTACATCTAGAATTATATGCCAAAAACTACCCAAAAATCAAAGCTAGAAGCAGCACAAGAAAAACTCAATACCGCTGCTAATATCCCAGACTCAACCCCAATTAACCCCACACCTGTTAATTCTAAAACTGTTCACACTGCCGCAACTTTTGACCCTTCCAATTATGTAGCATCAAATCTATTTGCGGACACTTCTACACTGCCACGAACCACTAGAGTAGAAGCCGATAAAGCAATTCAATCTATTAGTGAGAAGCGCGAAACTTTAAGATTAGTTGGGGCAAACTTGCAGCTTAACACCGATGCCTACAAAGTCGGTTCTTTATCTGAAAAAATGAATCAG
>NZ_VIKW01000066.1:0-9954 GCF_009711975.1 Anabaena sp. UHCC 0204 | reverse complement strand
AAAGACGCTGTTCCCAGTTCACAAGAAACCGTCAATCTTAACCCCACACCTGTTAATTCTAAAACTGTTCACACTGCCGCAACTTTTGAACCATCCCAGTACATAGCATCAAATCTATTTGCGGACACTTCTACACTGCCACGAACCACTAGAGTAGAAGCCGATAAAGCAATTCAATCTATATCTGAAAAGAGAGAGACGTTAAGGTTAGTTGGGGCGAACTTGCAACTAAATACCGATGCCTACAAAGTCGGTTCACTGTCTGAAAAAATGAATCAGGCTAATATAATCTTCCAATCCGATGGAGTCAACACACAAGCCAAGATTGTAGGGTTTGAGAATGCTAATGTTAACCTTCTAATCGCACAATCTAAGTTAGGACAAACTCAAGAAAAGTTGGCTCATCAAAACATTGAATTAGAGGGATTGCAATCTGAAACACCACTAAGAAAGCTGTACTGGACTGCTAAATTATCCTTAATTGAGTCCCGAATTAGTCAGGTGGAGTTAGCTAAATTTCAGTTGGATGCAAAGATTGGTGCTATTGAATCTGAAGCCGAATCAATCGAGTGATTGTCGTATTTTAAAATTCGACATTTCTTATTAGTAATCAGGGTGTTTAATCGCACCCTTTCTATTATCTGTAATATCGTACTACAGCAGCTACAATGCACTACCCTACCCCTACTAATTACATTCCAAGAAATGACAATGAACCTGGTTACATCTATTTGATGGAGTGTGTAAATCTTCCCAAGTTTATCGGATTTTCGCTGGTTAGACGCTGCAAGATTGGTTTAAGTCGTAATCCACAGGCTAGACTACAAAACTTCATAGATAATCAGCCACCATGCGATATCAAGATACTCAGAACAATCTATGTAGAGGATATGGCAACAGTAGAAAAACGGTTACATCAAAAGTTTTATCACTGCAATGTGAAGCTGACTAAATCTAGGGAATGGTTTGACCTTAATCCATTAGATTTTCTAGCAGTTAATCGCGCTTTTGATGAGTATCAAGATAGAAATAAACTACCCGTCCTAAAAATTAGCTTTTCATTACTTGGAATAGCAGTTTTAACAATGGCTTTATTAGCCACACAAGCCACACCACAAAGAACACAGCCTCAAATTAAACCAGTAATAGAAGGAATGAAATCAATATGAACTTTCAAGTATTAAGAAATAGCTTTATAGTCGGGTCATTGGGTGTATCATTTACTGGCTTTATCGCACTGTTCACACCCTATCAGCAGTTCTCACAATTCCTTATCTCATCTGGATTAGGGTCACTTGGTGCGTCTAATTTAGCCATAGTATCTAGTCAGAAAATTAGTAATAAAAAACGCAATAAGTTGTTAGCGGAAATTGACAGTTTGAGAACGGAAACAAACAGCTTCGCTAGTATGTTGGCTGATAAGCATAAATTATTAGTTTCCGCCGATGAGGAAATAGAGAAACAGCATCAAGATATTAGTAATCTGTTGGCTTTATCTACTCAATTGGAAACTGAACTAAAAGCCACTAAGGAACTGCTAAATGATACCCAATCTATTAACTTTGAAACCGCTGTCACTACATTGCGGGAAAGTTTGGAAACAGCACAATCTCAAATTAATTCATTAATTCCCTACTTAGTGAAGAAGTTTCCCGATGTACGGAACAACTGCACAGAATTATTGAACCAATTTAACCACGATTGCAAACAGTTATCAGCACAAATAGGGGTAATTTCTGACAATAGCAGCTTGAGTAATGAGGACTTGATAGCGGCTTGTATTGCCATACAGCATGAGATTATTCTCAAAGGGTCATCTATTAAAGCCAAGCTTTATAAAGCAGCCTGTGACCATCTACAAAAGCAGCTTTACAACGTTATCCCCATTACAGAACATGAGGAAAAATTAACTAAACTACGTGAATATTTCTTAGGGAATATTAAAGCCATACAAGCAGAATTTGGACAGGTGGCAGACGGAGTAATTAGTGCATATAAGCAAGATTTTAGCGAGGTTGTTAACGACGGTTTAGCGCAGTCTCAAGAATTGGAAACATTGCAAAATCAGATATTAAGTCTTAATGGTAAACTCCAAGATTTGAGTAAACCTTTGCAGTTTGTAGGGACTTCGGAAAGTGCTAGGGTAGGCAATTCAATTATTAATTACTATTCCTCAAAGCTAGGAATTACCCTTGATGCAATTGATTTTAACAGCACTGACTCAGGTTATAAATTGTTATTTCATCTGTCAAGAAATAACCGTTTCATTCCCTGTGATCAGCTTAACGATGGAAACAACCCAGATAAAATCAAAGAACTGTCAGGAAGTCTAACTACTCCCAAGTTCACCCAATCGGAACGCGGAAACTATGTGAGCTTGGATATTGAGTTAAGGAAACAGGAGAAGAAGACCCTCACAATTGAAGATGTTAGGCGATTAATAGAACCTTCTAATAAATTTGGTGAGTTAGTTAGTCGGTATCATCAGAACAAGCCAACTCTTAGGGTAATGACTAGAACAGGTGGAGGTAAAGGTATTGCGGTTAAAAACCTACTTCACCACTACATAAACCACTGGGAAAACTGGGAACTGTGGCTTAGTGACCCTCAACATGGAAGCTTTGAGGATTATTGGAACTGTCCTAAAATTGCCAAAAATCCATCACAAGCTGCTAACATTTTGGAACAGTTCATAGAGGAATTTACGGATAGAAAAAACAATCAATCATTTAATCCGGATATCCCAGTTGTGGGGGTTTTCGATGAAACTGACAAGACTTTTGACAAGAAACAAAAGGGAGGAATTAGCCAAATTTGGACAGAGATTAGACATAGAAAGATGAAATTAATCTTAATAGGTCAGTCTTCCGAAGTTGGCAAGAATGGGTGGACTTGGGATGAAATGAACAACTGCGGCTTAATGTTCATTGGTGATGCAATTGGAACAGCGATAAAGCACGCCGATGATATGGGATGGTCGCAAGATATGAAATCTAAAATACCATCTATCTATGCAAAGGTTAGTGAGTTTTTTAACCAACAAAATGCAGATATTCCTACTAAGAACCATTACCGACTGGCTTTATTAATTGATGGTATGAAGTATGATTTTGTAGAGATTCCCCCCGCTTTAGATGGAGAACTGACTAATAATAAATCTTGGCTTGTGTCGTCCCCTTGGCAAAGTAAAGCATTGAAAGAGGGGCAAAATATAGCCTGTGTTCATTGTGGTAGTCTGGACATTAAAAAGAACGGCAAAAGCAATGATAAACAACGTTATTCCTGCAATTCCTGTGGGAAGTCTTTTAGTGTTTAGGAGTTAGTTAAAAATGAAACCAACTGAATTTAAGAATGAAATAATTGCAGAATTAGATATTGATTATCAAGACTTAGAAAATAAAGCCACGTTATCAACTAGCTTGGTTATGGTTATTCATGGAAAAATCGAGAACAAATGGCAATTTCTGGAAAAGATAATTTTAAAAGACAAGCCAGATTTAAGCTATTTGAATGATGTCTTTGAAAGGTATAAAAACAAGCACATAAACAAGCCACAGATAGACTATTCTGATGCAAAAGACCCCGACGATATCCCGTTTTAAATATCAATAAATATCACTTGATATTTAAAAATACTGATATCTGATGATATTATTCATATAATTTCATACATAGAATATTCTCCTAATCATCGAGTGACCGGGGGGGGATTTTGTTATCTCCATACTCCTGCTTTATTCTGTCTAGCAATTGTTTCCGCAATCTCTAAACTAGATTGATTAGGACAATTATCTGTTTTAATTTTTGCTAGTCCATTAACTAATAATTCCTCTCTAAGAATTGAAACTTTATCAAAAAAATCTTTAGGAGAGTTTTCGCACTTCAGGGATTCTAAAAATAAATTTTTGTAGAATTCAAACCTACTTTTTCTTTTCTTGGAAGACTGTAAAAATGTTCCCCCTTTTACCTTTTCCGCGCCATGTAGCTCTATATACTTCATGACAAAGAAGTCTTCATAAAATTCTCCCTCTATCATTCTTTTTGTGTCTGTTTCAAATACTTCAATTAAAGATATTACAGGATTTAATTTAGTAAAATATGCGCCTTTTCCTTGCTTATGTTCTTCTAGTCTACGGCTTACATCAATAGACTGACCGATATAGTAACAATCATTTTCAAGCTGAAGAGCATATATATTTATGTTTTTTTCAAATACCCTTTCTTTCTTTTTCATGAGAATCAAAGACAACAGATAAATTTTTAGAGTTAGAATTAATAGCCTTTCCAGTGATTAAAAGCTAATTTTATGCCTATGCTTATTAAAAAGCCACTAATCAAAAATATAAATGCACTATTGAATAGATGATAAATATTAGGTGCAAAATTAGCAAATTTAGAAAAGACTGATGCAAATATTCCTACTAAAAATAGTGCAAATAAAGATGTTCTACTGTTCCATGCTGCAAACGCCCCTATGCAAAATGGTACAAAACAGTAAATTATATATATTAAACTGTTAGCGATATCTAAAAAAGGCTGTATAAGACTTGGAAAAGAAGTCATGATTTGAGTTCCCTTGAATTTTGATTGTATTAGTACATTATTTACCAGTGTAACAATATTGGCAAGTATCGAGGTAAATAAGGACTTTATAGCGACGTTAGAAAAAAATTAGTAAAGCGTATCCTCTATCAATGCCCTGTAACTGTAAGCTGTAGATCACAGGGTCTATAGTGGCTTATGAAAATCAACAGGCACGGACGCGCCAAAGTGCTGACACAGCAGGAAATCCAGTTAATATTTAGTCAAGGTCTAGATAACGACCGTGACCGGATGCTGTTTGGTGTGTGTTTATTTAGTGCCTGTAGGATTAGAGAATGTGTAACCCTGCTAACTGGGGACGTTTACACAACCAAGGGTGAAGTTAGACCACTATTTGTCATCAGAAAATCAAACACCAAAGGAAAACTGGCCACCCGTTCCATCCCAGTAATTGAAGACCTACGGCGGTTACTCGCTGAACATTACCGACTAGCAGGTTATGATTACCTGTTCCCTGGTAGGAGCAACGGTCATATTAGCCACGATTCAGCAGCAAGGATTTTAAGGAAAGCTTGTGAGCAAGTAGGAATCACTGGAGTTAGTACCCACAGCTTCAGACGGACAGCCTTAACCCAGATGAGTAACGCTGGCATACCGTTAAGGGTAATTCAGGAATTGTCAGGACACCGGAACTTAGAACAGTTACAAAGATATCTAGAAGTGAGTGATGAACAGGTGTTAGGGGCTGTTTCTGCCTTATCAATGCTGTCACCTGTGGGTAATGTCGTTAAACATCAATTTAACGACATGAATACAACTGAAAATGTACGGGTAGAAACTAAACATGATTAGATATGATTAATTGTATATATAAGCATAGTTTTATGCACGGTTTAATCGTGGTAAATCACCAATTTTTGTTTTAATCGGTGATATAAATCGGTGATATAAATCGGTGATATAAATCCGTGATATAGTTGATTAACTGGTACTAGTTTAAAGAACTAGTTTAAAGAACTAGTTTAAAGAACTAGTTTAAAGAACTAGTTTAAAAACTGGTAAAAATCCTCAAACCCACTCAAACTCACTCAAACCCACTCAAACCCACTCAAACCCACTCAAACCCACCGAAAGGTAATGAGGTAGTATGTTAAACGTAAAAAATCATTCGTTTTATAATCTTTCACAACGAATTAAAAATTTCTTCTCCTTGGTAACACAAGGAAAAAATCAAAGTGTGTTAGAAGATAAAGTTGCTCAACCTTATCGTAATGATGCTTGGGTTTTATCTAAGAGAGATTCAGAAATTATCTTAGATAATCAAAGTGTGTTAGAAGATAAAGTTGCTCAACCTTATCGTAATGATGCTTGGGTTTTATCTAAGAGAGATTCAGAAATTATCTTAGATGCTATGGAAAACCCACCCGCACCTTCTAAAGCTCTGTTGTCAGTTTTTGAATAAATTAGGTTTCTTGATACAAAGATAAAGAAATTGTGGCAATCTGCATATATCCATTAGAAAACACAGGGCATACTCGTAGTAGTATTAAGAAACTTGATTTTAAGTGTACTGATAGTAAAGAAGAAGAACTTTATCCAGAGCTAGTGAAATATATAAAACAACTAGCTTGGAAAAACAATGAAATAGGTGGTATTGCTAGAACTTTTGTGGCTTGTCCTGAAGACGATAGAAAAAAAATCCTTGGTTATTATACCTCCAGCATGAGCCTAATTGAGCTAAAAAATTTACCTGATGAAGTACAAGAATCACTACCGGGTTATCCTGTACCCGCATTACTTATTGGTAAATTTGCGGTAGACAAATTGGCACAAAAGCAAGGTATTGGTAAACAATTATTAAAACACGCATTTGAAACTGCACTTGAAGTTTCTCAAAAAGTGGGTGTATTTGCTGTAAGAGTTGATGCTAAAGACGAACAAGCTAAACAATACTACCTAAAAAAAGGTTTTTTATCATTAGAAGATAAGGCATTAGGTCTTTATATTCCTATTTCTACACTAAAAGCAGCTAAAGCTGAACAAGAAGCCAAACAAGCTTCAGAAATAAATCTAAGTCTGCTCTCTAATTAAATTATGACATTCTCTATCTAAGCAAAAATGCAATGTGTTATTAATCCTTTGAGCAGATTTTTAACCCTGCAAAAATACAAGAAAAAATAAGGAAGCGTTATGAATATAGAAGTTTTAATAGAACGTTATTTAGGTGGAGAAAGAAATTTTAAAAATGTTAATTTACCAGTTGATGATGTTGATAATTTATTAGTGATAATCAATAAATTGGAAAATCAGCAGCAACGAAATTTTCCAAAAGAATTGTTTAAATTAATTTATAAGAATAATACTATAAAAGATATTATTCTGAGTGATGTTGATTTTACTGGATCGAAAATAATTGGTGCTGAATTTCATAAAGTAACAATTAATAAGGTGAATTTTAGCAAATCTAATCTATCTTATTCCACATTTCAATCTTGTTCTTTTGTCAACTCATTTTTTAATGAAATCAATCTTGTTAAAACTTCTTTTTATAATGTTAATTTAAGTGAGATTGATTTGAGTAATGCTATTCTTCGCCAATCAAGTTTAGCTAAAGTTAATTCTACCAAATTAAATTTGAGCGGAGCGAATCTGAGTGAAACATATATACATCAGTGCATTTTAAAAGATACCGATTTTAGTGGAGCTGATTTGACTGGAGCAGAACTTTGGGGTGTTAAGCTTGAAAATTCTAATTTAAAAAACTCTAACTTTAGCAAAGCTAGGTTAGAAAATTGTAGTTTAAGCGGAGCAGATTTGTGTGGAGCTAACTTTGAGGAAGCAAGTTTAATGGCTCCAGAGAGCTTAAATATATTGAACTCATTTGGATTTGATATACAACAAATGTTTGGAACTAATTTGACAGGAGCTTACTATAATTTAGATACTAAATTTCCCAATAATTTCAATCCTAAAGCATTAGGGATGATTTATAAAGAATAGAAAATTAATCAAAGTCAAGAAGATAATAGAAAAACTCTTTAAACCATTCTAAGGGCTTACGTTTGGATATTAATCAGGTTTCTATGCTAACTCTCTTATCGTCTAATATCAAGAGGTTTTGTATAGAGATGTATAAAATAATTTAGCACTAAAAAAGGGAGCGCCTAAACTCCCTAAAAGTATTGCTGTGTAAAACTTTTAATCAATTCCATCAGGAACTAAAGCCACTACATCAATGACATCTTCTATTTTGCGTTTATCTGCTTTACGGTTCAGATATGGTGTAAGTTCATGAGTTGCATTATGGCTATCAATATCATCTTGGTAGTCCGTCAATATTTCCTTCACAGTTTGAGGTTTTGACCCTGTTAACGATTGGATAGCAGTTTGATTAATATGCCACCTATCCCCCGTCTCTGATACTATTTCCGAGTTATGTATTTTAATTGCCTGTATGGCACGTTTAACCATTTCTCTAGCACGTCCAGGGTGTGTTCTGTACTTTGCACTAAGTAATTCTTGTGTTTCAACTCCTGATAAATCAGAATCGAATTGTTTAGCTTTACCTGTTAAAGTAGTCGCATAAATAGTACAAGCTTTTTGGATAAAATCAGCTAACGACATACCAGAATAATCTAGTGCATCTTGTACCTTCTGTTGAGTATCAGCGTCAAGTTGTAAAGTTTCGATTTTCATAGATTCTAAAGTTAATTCTGTAGTGGTTTCTGGTTTAGTTTCTGCGGGGATATTTTCAATTATTTCTGTTACGGTATTTTCTTTTGTAATGGTTTCTGGTTTAACTTCTGTAGTGGTTTCTAGTGATGGTGAAAAGCCAGTAAAATGTTGATTTCTGGCATCGTCTCCAACTACTTCCCATCGTTCCTCACTAGCAGTTGCATACCATAAAGCTAGGTGTTCAAATCGTTCTACTTGACCCTTACCAGCTTTAGTAAAGTAGTAACCGGGTGTAGCTTCATTTTTATCAGGGAACGCCGATTGGATAGCTTTTCTCAAAACAGTTCTACATCTTGCAAAGTTCCCATCTGATACCGCTTTTTTCATTTCACCCCAGTATTTAAGGGTAACTTTCTTAATAGCTAATTCATCAGTTAGGTTTTGTAGTTCCGCCGTAAGTTTTGAGGCAATATCAGAAGCTTTTTTAGTGTCACTCATAATAGAAGTAGGTTTTTTATTTGTTATCCCTATACTAACTCTCTTGTTTAAATATGTCAAGAGGTTTTGTATAGGGATTTATTTTATATTTTAGTAAGTGTTCCTTTCTTTATCTCATACCGTTTATAGGCGTTTATCGTGCTTTCATCGTCATCGCCTAACACTTCCTTAGCAAAGTCCAAAAAGTCATAGGGATCTACATTCCCATCATTGATAATTGCGGCTCTCAAATATGCGGCTCTAAACTTGTGATAGGTTCTCTCATCGGCTGGGAAAATATCCCAATCCTTACAAGCTTGGTTTAAGGTTTTAGAGAATCTTCTGTTTACCCGTTCGGGGTCTTGATCTTTATCAAATCGTTTACCCTTACTGTTAAGCCAGTCAAGAGCAAAGCAGACTAAATCAGCAGGTAATAGAGTAGGGATTTTAAAAGTTACATCACGTAATTTAACAGCTTTATCAACTACTCGAATCTTCCTATCCTTGCCTTTCAATTGACCCTTAAACGCTACGGTATGGCTATCAATTAACTCAAAGCTTGCTGATAGATGGACTTCTGCCATACGCCGTCCAGTTGCCAAAGCTACGGCACAAGAAACATCAAGCCAGTTAATGCTATCCTCACCATTTTTAACGTCTGTAAGGATGTTGTAGGCATATTTTAGGGAGTTAGTTAAATCAATCTCGATCCGATTTTCTACTTTGCGGCGTTCTGTGACTGTTTCCCGATAACGGGTATTCTGGTTTTCCTTGTAGATAGCAAATTGATTTGATAATTCATTACCGAAGTTAGTAATGATGGTATTGACGGGGTTAAGTAGTGCAGCATCTTTTAATTCTGTTTTAGATGCAAGTTTTAATGATTTCTTTAACGCTGTAATCTGTCTCAAAGCTGTTCCATATTCCTTGTCATCTTCTGGCTTGTCATCAGGGTAATTGAGTTTAAGCAATCTTGCCTCTTGAATAGCCAGCTTATGCCAGCCTGTTAAATCCCCTACGCCCTTCTTACGTTGAGTGATTTTGTAGGGTGCTAAAGCCTCAAACTGTGGCAGGAGAATTTTAACTCTGTCATCTATAACAGAGTTGGTTAGTTCATCAGCAGCAAGTAGTGGTCTAGACATATCCTTGATATCCTTAATTAATAAAATTCATAATTAGATAGTAACCAAGGATAAAAAGAATGTCAAGAGGATTTGTATAGAGATATCAAAATAATTCCCCACACCCACACCCTAACCT
>NZ_VIKW01000065.1 GCF_009711975.1 Anabaena sp. UHCC 0204 | reverse complement strand
ATTGCTTTGAACTACCTGACACAATATCTTCTGTCAAAGGCTAAGGCAGAACAATATTACCAGAAATTAACAAAGGTTATTCGTGCTGGTGATTTTCCTGTGGAACAGTTACAGGTTACTCGGAAAATTAAGAAGGGTGAAAAGGCTCTTTTGGTTCTGGGTAATACTGGGGATGTTGTGACGTTTTATCAAGGAATTACGGGGTTGACTAATTCTGAAGCCTATTCCAGTGGATATTATTTGGAGTTGATTGCTAAAAAACGAGATGAGTTACTTTCGGTTGTTGAGCCTCAAGGTGATGTGGGGAAGCAGTTGAGTCTGTTTTGAGTGGGGAGTTTACTGCTGAGTTGAGACCAATTCAGGATAAACAGGAATGAAATCTACTTTTGATTTGTTGAACTTAATTACTAGTTTCCTTGCTAAGTAAAATACGTCAGGGTCATAAATATTTACTTCAGTCTGAGAGAGTTCTATCAGCCTTTTTAAAGTCTCTTCTGTAGAACATTCCTCCAAAGCCGATGCTACTGCTCTTATAACGTTCCTGTTATTGTCTTTGAGAGTTAAAATTAATGCTTCCATTGCTTGCTCGTTACCTTTTCCTATCCTACCCAAAGCAAAAGAAACCTCAATTTTTAATTCACTGCACTTTGTATTTTTGATAACTTCAATTAAGTATGAAGTCCCTTCAGGATTATTAAACCTACGCAAATCCTCTTTCGCTTGATTTCGGATCTTATCAATGAAGTATTCATCAGAAGTATCAATTTCAGCAATTATCTTTGGAAGCATATTAATATCAATACCAGTATCTGAATTAGTCGGGGCTGGCTTATTACTATTACTATTCTTTTTACTCTGAATATTTCTCCAAGCTAATTCAGCCTTGTTTCTAACTTTCTCATTCTGGTGGTTGTTTTTAGTATCTACTAAGATTTCCTCTACCTTCAAGTTATCGATCTCACCCAAAGCCTTAAGTGCTGACGATTTTACGAACTTATTTGTATGTTTGCAAGCTTTGATTAAGGCTTGTACTGCTTCTGGGCTGCTAATCTTACCCAAATCTATTATTACGGTTTTCCTAATGTCATTAATGTTATTAATATCAGTATCAGAGTCATTTTCCTCATTGAAGGTTGTGATTAAGGCTTGCACTGCTTCTGGGCTACCAATCTTACCCAAAGCTCTTGCTGTCGTTGTTCTAGTTTGAATATTTTTCTGTTTGTCGTTCAGAACTTTGATTAAGTATTTCATAACTTTCTCATTAGTGATTTCACTCAAAGCCCATATCAACTTATTTTGAAATTCTTGAACATCTTTGTTAAGAATGTAGCCACTGATTTCATTGATGGCATTAACAATCGCTTCTATTATTTGTATTTTGTCGTTTTCTTGTCTTGTTTCATTACCGATCTTGGCTAAAGTCTTGGCTGCCGAAATTCTACTGTTAATGTCTTCTTTTTTATTATTCAGAAATTTGATTAATTCCTCTATTACTTCGTGGTTGCCAATTATAGCCAAAGCAGAGCATATCTCATACTCTTTATTGTTACCATATAGACTTTGAAAACTAGAAACATAGGATGGGTCTTTGAAGCATTCGATTAATGGCTTAATTGCATCCGAAGTGCCAATGTCACCTAAAGCCAAAGCAGACTGTCTTTTTAGACGGGGATTAGAGCTTTTTAAAGTAGCATTCAAGGCTAGTATGGCTTCTGAGTTGCGAATTTCGCCCAAAGCTAATGCTGCTTCGCTTCTCACTTGTTCAGTTTCTTTGGTGTTTTCAAGAGTTTCTTTCAGCATATTGAACATCTGCGAATTTACTTGCCCGATAGTTACAACAGTCGAGCGAATGAAGTTAGCAGATGGAAATTTGTGCCAGAAGTTATAGATGTCTTCTACCAAGTCGCTATCATCCAATTTACGTTCAGCAAGACATCTACCTGCTAATAACTTCAAAGTATAGAATATATCATCTCTTTGCTCTTTGATAGATTTGATAAATGCTACTGCTTTTAGTTTCTTTTCTATCAATCCCGTCAATAAAGTTAAAGTTTCATGCCATTCGTATTGCCAAATATGTTTTATTGCTTCCTCTATAACATTTTCATCGTTTGCTAAATACAAAGCTGTGAAATACTCTTGAAAAGTTCGATGCAAAAATAGATAATGACTTTCTTCATCGTTTTCTTCTGATTCCATTTTTTGCAGAATGCCATCCTTCTCTGATATTTCCCTAATTAAGTCTATTGGTTTTGAATTGTTTAAATCAGATTTTATTTCATTATCTTCATTGTTTAAAACTTGCTCAATAGCCCCGTTGAGTTCATGATAATGAATATTATCCTTGCTATTGCTGGATAAATTATAAGCAATTTCTGACAACAATTTAACTTTTGCTTCCTTTCGTTTCACAATATCTACTTCTTTTTTTCGTTCTTCATCCCATTCTTTCAACATGAAATCATCTATAGTTTGGCGATAAATTTCAGTACGCTTTGCAGGAAGAGTTGGAGGTTCAGGTTTATTATACATATTACAAATCAAAGATAATAGCAGTGGATTTTGAGCTAGTCCCATTATTTGAGGTTTATTACGCAGTTCGGTAATTAATCTTTCTACTAGCGAATTGTCATCAATAAACCAGCTAATATATTGTTCAATTTGGTTTTGACCAAACGGTACAATTTCAACTTCAACTACCTTATTACTATTACTATTACTATTGAAAAAAATCTTATCATAACCGACAATTCGGGATGTACAAATAATTTTACCTGCATAAATTGAAGCAAAATCATTTAACTTTCTTTTTAATATATCTCGGTTTATTGGTGGTACTTCGTCCAAAGCATCCAAAAAAACAAGGCATTTTCCATCTTTTAAATTTTTATTTAATATAGGAAATACTTCTTTTGGTAGGTTTGATATTTTTTCGATAAGTTCTGGAATTACATTGATGATTTGGCTATCTTCGTTTAATTTTTTTGCTATTTGTGATAGTCTTAGAAGAATCGGAAAGTTCAAATCCTCATCATTTATGATTGTAATTATACCAAAATTATTTTTTTGCTGTTGTGCAGTGTTCCAAGCATCCATCCTTAATAATGTAGATTTTCCCATACCTGGATCGGCAAGAACCATGATCACTTTGTAATCTTCTTTTGCCTTTGCCTCTTCCCAATTTACTTTGTAACGCTGTGCCAGTTCGTTATCAAAGCCTTTATAGGCGTAGATCCTTTTGAGTTCTATTGCGTGTTCACTATATATCAAAGGGGTTTCCACTAGAGGTTGAGAAATTCTTTCCGAAGTTACTTGAATAGGAATATATCTGAACTTTTCCTTGGATTGAATATCGGAGTTATTCTTTAATCTATTCAAATCAGTTTCTATATTGTTTAAAATAATACTAAAAAAATTCTTGACATCCTTTTCAAGAAGCACTGCTTTACCGATTTCTGAATCCATATCTGGAAGACTAATTGGCAAAGGTTGCCAACTTTCTTCGTGATATATTACAGCAATATCTAATGCAAATTGTGGAGATCGATTTGTTTCTGGCTCAAATTGTTTACGACCTGCGATAATAGCTTGCTCAAAAGTTAAAAATCCATTAATTCTATCAGATCCCTCTGGGGTTGCTGAATTTAAACTATCACTTTGGGCAAAGCCAGTAGATTCTATGAAAAGATATTGACCAGAATCAACTAAGTCAATAAAATTTGTAGGGTTATTGCTGTCAGTAAGAGATAGCAATCCTGATCCTGTCTTGAATAATTTATCATATTCTTTTCGTTGACGGGCTTTGTAATCTCCAAACCCGTGATTCAAAGATACAGCTACTAATGCATGACCTTCAATTATAATTAAAAGTGGCAGTAATTCATAAGTTAAACATACCCCACAGAAAAAAGCTGCTAGATCCAGACAAGTGCCTTGACGAGGACTACCTATAATTTCACTTGGTTCACGTATAATTTGTTGTGTATCATTTGATTGATCATATTTTTCCAGAGCATACTGTATATTTAGGTTGCATAAAGTATTATATATAACCTCAGTTAATAAGTGACGACCATTAGGTTTTTTCAACAAATCTAATTGATTTTGAGACAATGGTAAAAATTGGCCAGCCTCTTTATGAACGTAACGGGCTAAACCTTTTTTATCAGATTTAAGCCAGGCTTCCCTCGTCATACAAAATACCCCTGTTTAATTATAAAACTACAAAAACGTCTTTTATAGGTGTTGGACATAAAGGATTCTTCATACTTGTTTCTACCTCCAATCGATACAACCCTAGTGAAAGTTTATCAATCGTCAATACCCACTGATCATCCTGTTGTCTAAAATTTAATTGGATTGGTTCTTCATTCTCTTTCACAGGAGCGATTGTGGCTTGAAGCACACCAATATTTGTATTTAAGTTCAAAATTTTAGCCCGCAGTTCAATAGGTTCACTGGCAACATACAAATCATCAATATTAAGACTAATAGTTGCACGTTGGTTTTGTATAAGACCTAATTTACCCCTGATTGGTACATTTGGATTTTGTGTATCTTCAAGGAGTCTGATCACATCATCAAAAACTTGGAGGTTACTCTGTAAACAACTATGACTTTCTACAATATATCTTGCAGACAATTTCCCATCTAGTTCTATAGGACTTGCTGATAGGCGAGGTACAGTTCCATCTCCTTCAGCTAATGCAATATCAAGTTTTTGATTATTTATTGTTGGTAATTCATAGCTGGTTTGTATTTTTCCGTCAACAAGCTCAACAGATTGAAAAGTGTTTTGACTACAACCAACAAAAGGTATTATTTGATAGCTATCTTTGAAATTTAGATATTGAGCATCTTTTTGGTGTTTCTCTACAGCTTGCTCAATTTCTCGATGGAATGCCAAAGCTTTTTCAGCCCGTTTTTTATCAAGATGAGGAATTCCTTGTGTCTCGACTACTTGCTGGTAGTTTTCGCCAATTTTGACCATCGGGTATATTGGTATTAATTGGTAAACCGAAGTAAATGAACGGACTATATCTGTGAGATCAGCAAATCCTAGTCTCTGCTCATTAGCTAGATAATTAACTGAGTTAACTGCTCCTCTATAAGGAGTACCAAAAGTTACCAAAGCACGACAGTTTTGCCACCCTTCTAATACTTCTAAATAATGACGAGCAACTAAACCTCCCATACTGTGAGCTAGAATAATTACCTTAGCCTTCTCATTACCAGTTTTTTCACGCCACTGCGGTAAGCGTTTGTCAATTAGCTGTTGCAATTTTCGTGCAGCAACTCTGTTATCACGTCGCCAATCGTAGGAAAACTCGAAAAAATTAGCTGGGTTGTTATCATGTATTTCTCCTTTTGTTACATTAAATTCTTCAATAATTAAATTTGAGATGGATGAATAATCATCAGTTTTAATCAATCCACCAATTACACCAGGAACTCTTATTAAACCAGTTGCTTGAACTCCATCTTCTAAATCATCTCTAAGGTAGTCATCTTCTCCTTGAATTTTTAGGTTTTGCAAATTATCATTTAAACCTGACATTGCCCAAATAATATTACTAGTATCCCATAGTTTTTTACCTTTTTCGAGTTGTAGAATACTACCCATAATGCCTGGTATCAGGACAATTATATCCTTCATATTCATCTTTTTTGCCATTATTTGCTCCTGTATTTTACTATCTTGATATTTGTGTGAAAAAATTAAAGAATTGTACTGTCTAAAAGAGTACGAAAAAGAAGACTTTTTAAGAGTTCTACACCAGAGCGTGTTTGTATCAAACGTCCCATAAAGGGTTCTGATCTTGATACCCACAATGGCAGGTTAAACGGTAATTGATTAATCCAATTCTCCTCATCCGCTATACAAATACCTCCAAACGGGAGATGACCCATTGGTGCTTGTTTGGAAAATTCTAAGTCTTCGTAATCTAACCAATCGTCTTCCAATCGCCAGCCAACACGATCACATAGTTCCAAATAGTCTTCTCCGACCTCTTGCCAGATTTGTTTTTGAATACTTAAACCAAAACGTGCTTCGCTATAGTTTAGCCAAAGTTTATCAATAGCAACCAATTCAGCACTAGGAAAATTTTCAATATCATCATCAGTCAGCCAACCTCTTTCTAGTTGACCTGCTATCTCAAGGATGATCCTAACTGTTTCCAAGTCTGCTTGTTTCCATTGTTCGGCTTTTAAATATTTTTCCAGTTCAGTTAATTTTACTGTTAGCTCATTTGAAGTGGCTTGAGTGGGCTTATCTTTTGTATGGGACTCCAATTGCTTAATGTATGTAACTCTCCCAGCACCTTCCACATAAGTGTCCGGATCGAGATAAGCAAAATAATCTTTTCCCTCTCTCACAAAAGCCTCTTCAGGACAACCAAATTGCGAACGATGAAATCCGTCATTAAACCCAAATCGGCGTTTTATAGAACCTCCAACAGCAATGAAATGTTGAAATTCACCATCTTTGAATGAAACTTTTGGTAGTCCGTCGAAACTAGATTCTGTATAGTTTACACCTTGATATCTAAATTGCGCTTCTAAAACCTCGATAGTTTCATCCCCATTACAATTTAACTGGGATTGGTCATAGGTAAAATGTCCCTCATATTTCTTGCTTTTTAACTGCCCTGAAACTATATTTACAGTAAATTTATAGGTGATGATAGAAGAATCTTGCATAGTAGTGAATAGTTTTATCTCAAATAAAGATATATGACAATTAGCCACAATAACAGTACCATCCTACATTTTGTTTTTAGTGTAAAGTTAGAAATATTTACAACACATTAGACATTATCGAAAATACTCAGATAAGAGAGCTAGAGCTAACGCTCATGTACGACAATTGTATTGCCGTACTACAATGCCAACATACCTATACTTTGGTGAAAACGAATTTTTTCTAACTCGCACCATCAAACAACTAAAAACCCACACTCTAGATCAACAATGGGCAGACTTTAACTATACAGAATACCCCCCAGAATCTAAAGAAACCATTCCTCAAGCATTATCCGATATCATGACACCACCTGTTGGGAGTGGAGGACGATTAGTACATTTGCCCAACAGCACATTACTGGGAGTTGGTTCAAAAGAAATTTTGTTGCAGTTGGAGTCCATTCTCCCCAAAATTCCCTCAACAAATACCCTCGTTATCACCAACACTCACAAACCTGACGCGAGAAATAAATCCGTCAAACTCCTACTGGAGTACGCACAGGTACAAGAATTTCCTCTCATTCCCCAATGGCAAACCCAAGCATTAATACAGCAAGCTCGTACTTTAGCTGACGAAGTAGGTGTAACACTCACTACTGATGCTTACAAAGTATTAATTGATTACACAGGCAATCATACACGACTGATATTCACCGAACTAGAAAAGCTCAAAACCTATGCCTTGGGTAAAACAGTCAACGGGGATATGGTGAAAGAATTAGTCTCAGAAAGTGCTGCTAATAGTTTACAACTAGCCAACGCCATTCGCTTGGGTAACATTGCTCAAGCATTAGAATTAAGCGATCGCTTAATTAACTGTAACGAACCCGCTTTAAAGATTACCGCTACCCTGACTACTACCTTTCGCACTTGGCTAACAGTCAAACAGATGATCATCACCGGGTGTCAAGACGACAATAAAATAGCCCAACTTGCAGACGTGAAAAATCCCAAACGCTTGTATTACATCCGCCAAGAAGTTGCTAATTGTTGTGTAAACAAGCTGAAAAATAGTTTGAAAATGCTGTTGGAACTAGAGCTAATGCTCAAATCTGGTGTAGATGAAAAACTCGCCTTGCAAACTCAAATTATCAAACTTTGCTCGTAGGTACTACTTCTTACAAATGCAATAGACACCTCGGAAATTTAACCTAAAATGCTCCGTTTGTTGGAGAGGCATTAAATTTCTGGAGATGTCTAATCAACAATTTCCAAAACTCAAAAAATGAAGCAACTTGATTTACTTCATGTCACAACAGACCTTTCTGTTTGTGAACCTTCTCAAAGTCTAGATTCCGAATCTACACAGCCAATTGCAGAAAACTGGCAGTTATCAAAAATCATTGGCCAAAATTTAGCGATATCTTTACTCAAAGCTGCAATTACACACAACCGAATTGTCCCTGCTTACTTGTTTGCTGGAGCAGAGGGAGTAGGAAAATCCTTAGCTGCTAAATGCTTTATCGCTGAAATTTTCAACATCCAAAACCTAGCTAACTGTCCTGATATTTTATGGGTTGAACCAACATATCTACACCAAAAACAGTTGTTAAGTGAAAGTGAAATAGCAGCTTCTGGGGTACTGCGAAAATCTCCATCCCAAATTAGAATTGAGCAGATTCGAGAAATCACCCAATTTCTGGCTACCTCTCCTCTAATTGCACCTTACAAAATTGTCGTGGTAGAAAATGCTGAAAGAATGCCACCCACTGCTGCTAATGCACTCCTGAAAACCTTGGAAGAGCCAATATCCGGCACAATTATTCTCATTTCATCCCAACCCCAAAGGTTACTTGCTACAATTACCAGCCGTTGTCAACTGATTCCTTTCCAGCGACTAAACAACACCCAAATGACCACAGTTTTAGAAAATGTGGGACGTTCTGAAATTCTCAATCACCCAAATGTTATACAGTTTGCGGGTGGTTCTCCAGGGTATGCGATCGCTCACCATGATCAACTCCAATCTATCCCACTATCAATTTTGCAACAACTAATTCAACCTCCTAGCCATCTGTTAATGGCGTTAAGTATCGCCAAAGATATTGAGGTGCAATTAGATTTTCATCAACAACTATGGCTGCTGGATTACCTGCAATATTGCTGGAAGGAATTTCTCAGTGATCACAGTTGGCTGTTGAAACTGGAAGATGCCAAAAACTCTCTGTTGAAAATGGCCTCTCCCCGATTGGTATGGGAAGTTTTACTATTTTCCGACTAATACCAAAAACTACATTTTCAACGCAGTCTGTCTAAACATCATCAAACATACCAAACAACATTTTTGGACAAAAGGATTGCGCTATGCGCTCTTGTGGTGAACTAAATCAAACAAAAAACCATGAGTGCCATTATCAATAATTACCGTCAATTGGATGTAGCATTTCTCCTGCTCAACGACTTGACAACAAAACTCCGCACGGCTGGGGCAAGAATCTCCGTTAGGAAAGTGGGAAATTTCCACAGAATTACCGTTTTGAAAGAACCCACTGTAGCCAGTATTGAGCAAATTCTTGGTGACACAAGCAGGGATACAGAAACGCCTAACCTCAGTAGTAATGATGCAATTATTTCACCCTCTGAAAGCACTCCGTTACCAGATGATACTCCTAGTGAAGATGGTGCTAATACAGTACCTACCGTAAACGAAGAAATTGAGGATAATTCGTTAGTTGAAGCGATCGCTCTACCCGAATCATCTGAATCTATTACACCACCAGATGATACTCCTAGTGAAGCTAGTAGTCTATCAAGCTTGAAATTGTGAGTTATCAAATTTTACCAGCGTTTGTTAGTAATACTTTCAAACTTCGTTAACACATAAAATTAATGTTGACAGACTACTAGTAGCAATATTGTAACTGTGGTGAGTGAAGATATTGATCATAGCAGTGACAGCAATGATATTATTCCCTGCGACACAGCAGAACTAATCACCGATTCAACTGATTCTCCTACACCTGATCACTCTTCCTCAGAAGTAACAAATATTCCCGATTCTCCAGAATTAGCAAGTTTGGAAAATTTGCAATCACTAACTCTAAAAAGACTAAAGGAGTTAGCTAAATTACACAAAATCCCTGGTTTCTCTCGCATGAAAGAAGAGAAATTAGTAACCAAATTGCATGGTTTAGCAACCAAAGAACAAATTTTGTAATAGTCATCACCCTCAAATCTCTAGTAGATTTGGGGTTATTTTTTACGCAGTTTTTCCCCAATACAACCAGTAATAAATGCGCTAGGCGCAATCAGGTTTGATACTGGGCTGTATCCAATAAAGCCTCAAATCAGCCTGTAGCAAATCATTCGTTTAGTTGCATAACCGAGAATGCGCTATCGCGCTAATACTGTGAAAAAAATAGATTACCCAAGGAAAATAATATGACTCAGCAATACGTCAATAAAGTTGATTTAGTTGGTCGCGTTGGTCAAACACCTGATGTTCGCTATTT
Organism: Anabaena sp. UHCC 0204; assembly: GCF_009711975.1. Taxonomy (GTDB): domain Bacteria; phylum Cyanobacteriota; class Cyanobacteriia; order Cyanobacteriales; family Nostocaceae; genus Dolichospermum. The sequence goes on along the minus strand of NZ_VIKW01000065.1, from coordinate 174 downwards.
TGAATCTGGTGCAATGAAAACATCCTTGACTCTTGCTGTCAAACCTCCCTACAGAAGTGAAAATCCCCTCTGGTTTGATTTAGAACTTTGGGGAAATATTGCTCAAGTTGCAGCAGACTGGGTTCAAAAAGGTTCGACTATTGGGATCACCGGTGAAATAGTCTTTGACAGGGG
>NZ_VIKW01000064.1:7095-10800 GCF_009711975.1 Anabaena sp. UHCC 0204 | reverse complement strand
GGAAATATTACTCAAAGAAGTTCACCATCGAGTGAAAAATAATCTCGTAGTAGTATCTAGTCTTTTAGATTGGCAATCTGACTATCTTACAGATCCAGCAGCGATCAAAATTTTTGAACAAAGCCAATATCGTATCCAATCAATGGCACTTATCCATGAAAAACTCTATCAATCTAAAAACCTCGCAAAAATTGATTTAAGTGAATATTTACAAACTCTTGCTCAACAATTAGCATTTTCCTCCAATTTGGATCATGAAAGAATTACCATTGATTTTGATTTACACCCCATTTTATTAAACATCGAAACAGCTACTCCCTGCGGTTTAATTGTTAATGAATTAATTTCTAATGTTTTTGAACACGCTTTCCCAAATCATGAAACCGGACAAATATGGTTAAGAATAAAAGAAGATGACCAAAAGCAAGTAACTATAACTATTGAAGATAATGGTGTTGGTTTTCCCGCAGACCTGGATTTTCAAAATACGGAATCATTAGGTTTACAGTTAGTTTGTTTATTAACTAAACAGTTAGAAGGAGAAATTACAGTCAGTTGTGATCATGGTACTACATTTAAGTTAATTTTTTCAGAACTACGTTATCAAAAGAGAATTGAAAATTATGACCAGCATTAAAATATTAATTGTTGAAGATGAACTTCTCATTGCCAATAATTTAGCCAGAAAACTGACAAAGTTGGGATACACAATTGTAGACATTGTTTCTTCTGGAGAAAAAGCTATTCAAATGGCAGGAGAAAAACAGCCTAACTTAGTGCTGATGGATATTGTTATTAAAGGTGAAATAGATGGTATCCAAGCTGCTGCTAAGATTTCTCAAAAATATGGTATTCCAGTTATTTACTTAACAGCTTATGCTGATAATGAAACACTGGAGAGAGCTAAATCCACAACTCCTTTTGGTTATATTCTTAAACCATTTAAGGATAAAGAATTGCAAGTAACAATTGAAATTGCTTTGCAAAAATACCAAGCTGATTTAGAGCAGAAACAAAAGTACATAGCACAAGTTGAAGGGGCTGAACAAAAACTCAGTCAAGTCCAAAAATTTGATCCTCTGACTCAGTTATTAAATCGTCATGGTTTGCAAGAAGAGTTTGATTTTCTGGTCGAAAAATTTATTAATAATCTGATTCAGCCCACAGAAACAGCACCGAATTATCTTCCTTACCTACCCATTTTTTGTTTAAGTTTTGATCGTCTGGAACGAATTTATCAAACTCTTGAACCAGCAAAAAGCGATTTACTCATACTCAAGTTAACAGAACGGTTAAAGTCAGCCATTCAAGAAAAAGGTGTGATTGCGCGTACTAATAGTAATGAGTTTGTGATTATTGCCGATGCTATAGAATATCGTAACCAGGCAGTTGCTATAGCTCACGCCTTATTAGAAAGTATTTCTGAGCCAATTTTACTTGATCATCAGGAAATATTTGTTACTGCTAGTATAGGCAGCGCATTTTACTATCATCCCTACCATTTAGAAACATTGTTACAACATTGTCGGATTGTTATGACCAAAGTTCAAAAAGTGGGAGGTAACGCTTATGAATTTTATAACCATAATCTCGATAATACTAATTCCACCAAGCCTTGGGAAGTAGATTTGCACCATGCACTAGAACTTAATCAATTTCAACTATATTTTCAGCCCATAGTCAATATCAATACTGGCAAGGTTGTGGCAGCGGAAGCTTTAGTCAGATGGTTACATCCTGAATACGGAATGATTTTACCTATAGATTTTATTCCTGTCGCTGAACAAAAAGGTTTGATAGTTGAAATTGGTAAATGGGTATTTAGAAACACTTGTAGTTATTTAGCAGAGTGGAAGAATGCAGGATTACCATTAATGAAAATTTCTGTTAATCTTTCTAATCGCCAATTATCTCATGCTACATTATCTCAGGAACTTACTAACATATTAATTGAGGAAAAGGTTAGTGCTAAGTTCATTTCTCTAGAGGTGACTGAAAGCATTTTTCAAGAAGATAGTAGTTTAGCTGTACGCCGTCTTCGCTTGCTCAAGGCTTTGGGATTTGAAATAACTATTGATAGTTTTGGTACTGATAAATCATCGTTAAACTATTTGAGTAAGTTTCCTTTTGATATCTTAAAGCTAGATTGCTCGCTTGTGAAAAATTTAAAACTGACTTCAGGAAATGAAATTATTGTTGCAAGTATTATTGATGTAGCGAGAAAATTGAATATGAAAATTGTTGCTAAAGGGGTAGAAAGAAAAAATGAGTTGAAGTTTTTCTATGATCATCAATGTTATGATATCCAAGGTAATATTTTTAGTCGCCCTATTCCAGCATCAGAGTTTATAGGTTTAGCAAATACTTTGGTAATTCCTAGTATTTAGAGGATTTTTTAAAAGTAAATGGTTAATTCTCGGTTACAGTTATTAGTTTTAAGTAATGGTCATGGTGAAGATATTATTGCTGTGCGGATTATCCAGGCTCTGCAACAGTTGTCTTCTCCACCGGATATTTTTGCTTTACCAATAGTGGGTGAAGGACGGGCTTACCAAAAAATCGCTGTTCCCATCATTGGGAATGTGCAGAATATGCCGTCTGGTGGTTTCATCTATATGGATGGAAAGGAATTGATGCGCGACGTGCGCGGTGGTTTGGTAAAGTTGACTTGGAATCAAATTCAATCTGTCCGCAGGTGGGTAAGTTCACAAAAAAAGTTAGGTAATCAGAAGGCTATTTTGGCTGTGGGGGATATTGTCCCTTTGTTGTTTGCAGCGGTGAGTGGTGCGGATTACGCTTTTGTGGGGACGGCTAAATCAGAATATTATGTGCGTGATGAGGCGGGGTTATTACCGAGAAAATCCAAGTCTGCAAAGTGGGAAAATTTTTCTGGTTCAATTTACCATCCTTGGGAAAGGTGGTTGATGAGTGGTAGGCGTTGTCGGGCTGTGTTTCCGAGGGATTCTCTGACTACAAAAGTTTTAAAAAAATGGCCTATTCCCGCTGTGGATGTGGGAAATCCGATGATGGATGGGTTGCAGCGGACTTTGAACGCCCAGCAATTTTATCGTCCGAATGCTGAACAGGAGGAAGTGATTCGGCCTTTGATTGTGACTCTTTTGCCTGGTTCTCGTGCGCCGGAAGCATACAATAATTGGGAAGTGATGATGATTGCTGTATCGGCGTTGATGGCTAGTTTGCGTCAACCAGATTCTCTATTTCGCGCTACGGGGACGATGATTTTTTTAGGAGCGATCGCTCCTGGTCTAGATTGTAGTATTTTATCCCAAACTTTACATATTCAAGGTTGGCGACTTTGTGATCACTCTCCTTTACCTATTTCTGACCCCGATAGCTTGACTTTTCAACAAAAAAATTCCTATTTAATTTTGACTCAACAAGCTTATAGTGATTGCTTGCATTTTGGTGATTTAGCGATCGCTATGGCCGGAACTGCAACAGAACAATTTATTGGTTTAGGAAAACCAGCGATCGCTATTTCTGGTAAAGGTCCTCAATATAACCCTGCTTTTGCTGAAGCTCAAAGTCGGCTTTTAGGGCTATCTCTCACCCTAGTAAACCAACCATCACAAGTTCTCCCAGCCATTCAATCTCTACTCAAAAATCCTGACCTTTTACAAATGATTGCAGACAATGGCGTACAACGCATGGGGCGTGCCGGTGCAGCACAACGAATTGCAGAAT
>NZ_VIKW01000064.1:0-6731 GCF_009711975.1 Anabaena sp. UHCC 0204 | reverse complement strand
TTATCAATTGTCAATTATTTTTCACACTACCAATCCAGAACGTAAAGCCCGAACAGCGGCTTGAGTACGATCATCAGCGCAGAGTTTATTTAAAATATTGCGAACATGGGTTTTTACTGTTCCCACAGTAATATATAACTTCTCGGCAATTTGTCCATTACTGCAACCAGCGACAATCAACTCTAAAATTTCCAATTCCCGTTGAGTGAGAGGATAGGTTTCTAGAACCTGTTCATATTCTGTTTCTAGAGCTTCGATTTTGACAGTTTTCGTCTTATCCTGTGATTGACTATCACCAGGGACACCTTGACGCATTTTTCTTAATACTACATTAGCGATCGCTGGATCAATCCAAGAATTTCCTCCAAAAGTAACTTGTACAGCTTCAGTAAATTTATTAATACTTGTTTCCTTCATATAATAAGAATCTGCCCCCGCTGCAAAAGCCGCCAAGACAGCATCTTCTGTATGATCCATCGTCAAAATCAAAATCTTTGTTTGTGATTGTCCGGTTTCCGCCTGATAACGTCTAAATTTGCGCGTCAATTCAATCCCGTCCATATCAGGTAAACCAATATCTATCACAGCCACATCTGGTTTAGTAGTTTCCAAAAGTTTTAATCCCAGAGTCGCATTAGCCGCCTCACCAATCACTTTAAAGCCGCTGTGTGACTGCAATTCAGTTTTGAGTCCCATTCGCGTTAAATCATGATCTTCAATTAACAGAATACTAATTTCACTCATTGTTACACCCATGATAATCGAATTGCTTCTTTAATAGTGCCAGGAAACCAGAAATAGAATATAGCCAGAAAAAAAGCTTGTTTGTTTGGCTTTTAAACTTTTTGACTTAATCACTCTTTTTACACAGCCGCACTAACTAAAACTTTTTCTAAAAATTTCATCTAATTTACCCAACCCAATGATAGAGAATTCTATAACCAATTAACATCTATCTAGAGAGGTATAAAATAGCAGACTTTTGAAGTTATCTAGATACAAGAATCTAGCTAAAGATATATAGATATTTATCACCAAATCAATGAGATTATTGAGACGAATCAGAAAAATTACATAAAAAACATGATCACAAAATGTGCCGGGGGTCTAATATCACAGTTTCTAGACAGATAGTAATTATCAAAGCTCTACGCAGAAAGACTTTCAACTCTCTTAATTCCTGCCAAGAGTCTCTGCTTTTTAGCATATAAACGTATTCATACGGTTTAGATGCGTAATTTTTATTTAGCCATAATCCTACTTATTTAAGTAAAAATGCTCAAGCTTGTGGTACATAATGTTTCCATGCAACTCTCACTAATGGGTGAGGACAGTTAATGATTTGCTAATTTACAATGTTTTTAACTGGATAAAGTATTTTATTTTACTTAAAAATAAATTCCCATTTCTTTATTTCAGACTTTAGCCTTATTGTACCGTTCCCACAGAGCAGATTAAAAATTTAAAAAGCCAAAAAAACACCAGCTTTTGAAGATTTTTTTAATTGCTTAGTTAACTTATACCATTGTGGACTAGAAGTAAAAGTCATTGTTTTTCAAAAATTAACATATACCTTTATTTCCACTTCCTCTAATGTAAAGATTTTCAAGAAAAATCGCAAAATTAGGTAAAAAAATAAATTTAACCGTGCAAATAATGGCAAAATTTATTAAAATACACAAGCAGGTAAAAATCAAGATGAAGTAAAAAATTTCCCATGTATATACTGTAAAAACCCTGAATTCATCTAGGTCTATTTTTGGATTTGCAAACATCATTACTTGTATAATCTAGAGACTGTGAAAACAGAAATATTGAACCTCAATCTGTATTTGACAGCAAAAATAAAAACCGATGGAAGAGACGCTAAAAATTTTAGTTGTAGAAGATGATGAGGTAGACCGTGTAATCGTCCGTCTAGCTCTGACTGAAGCAGGTATGAGAATGGAACTTGATGAAGTCAAAGACGGGAATCATGCCTTCTTTGCTCTCATCAAGAATCACTATGATTGCGTATTTCTCGACTATCACTTACAAAATCAAGATTGCTTAAGATTAATCCATAAATTACATTCTTCAGGCATCAAAGTTCCTATAGTAGTGATGATAGATGCCGGAAATGAAGAAATAGCTAGAGATTGTATACAAGCAGGTGCTAGTGAGTATTTTATCAAGTCTACATTATCTTCAGAAACCATAACTCATATCTTACAAACTGCAATTCGTATCCACCAGACTGAAATGCAGCTAGAACTAGCCAATCAACAACTTAAAGAAAGTCGTGAACAGTTAACTCTTCAGCATCAAGAATTAGATAAACAACAGCAACAGATCCAATTACAAAACCTCAAAGTTTTGGAAACATCAAGATTGAAATCCCTGTTTTTAGCCACCATATCTCATGAACTGAGAACCCCAATGAATGCGATTATTGGATTTTCGCAAATACTATTACGTCCTAAATTTGGTCAATTGACAAACCAACAATTGGACATGGTAGAACGAATCCTCAATAATGGTAAAAATCTCCTCATGCTGCTCAATGAAATCCTCGACTTTTCTCATTTAGAAGCTGGAAAATTAGAACTAAAGCCAGAAATATTGGATTTATCAAAAGTCGTTAATAATACAGTAGCAGAAATCCGCTCTTTAGCTGAAGCCAAAAACTTATCTTTACTAGTCAAAACAGATTTAGAAAATACCTTAGTATTCAATGATGCAGTGCGATTACGTCAGATTTTAATTAATTTACTTTCCAATGCCATTAAGTTTACAGAATCTGGAAATATTTGGGTAGAAATCAAAGAAGCACCTAAAAATCGAGTTATAATGATTGTGAAAGATACAGGAATTGGGATTGCTTCTCAGGACTTCCAAAATATTTTTGCGGCTTTTCATCAAGTAGATCAAGGGATTAGTCGGAAATATTCAGGGACAGGGTTAGGTTTAGCTATTATTGATTCATTAGTCCGGATTATGGGAGGAAAAATATATATCGAAAGTAAATTAGGAGTCGGTTCAATCTTTAAAATAGAACTCCCACGAAAGATCAATTTAGCAGATAATCTAGGTGATATTGTTTTCCATTCCCATCAGAATCAATTTTATTCTCTATACTCCCATAATAAAGCATCCCTAAATTATCCAAATTTGAAATTGTAGATTATTCAGCAGTTGATTCATTATGTCTATTCTTAAAAAAGACCGTATTTTGTCGGTTGACGATACAAAAGATAATCTAATTTTAGTGCGAACAATTTTAGAAAGCGAAGGATATGATATTGATTCAGTTAGCAATGGTCAAGCAGCCTTAGAAAAAGTAGTAGAATTTCCACCGGATCTGATTATTTTAGATGTGATGATGCCGGGAATCAATGGTTATGAAGTCACCCGCCGAATTCGGAATAATCCGGAAATTAACTATATTCCCATTTTGCTATTGACAGCTTTTCATGAATCTAGTGTTGTGGAAGGTTTAGATGCTGGTGCTGATGATTTTATTCGTAAACCCTTTGATACAGAAGAATTATTAGCAAGAGTGCGATCGCTCCTGAGATTAAAGCACAGCATTGACGAACAAGAAAAAATGACCCGACAGCGGGAAGACTTCGTTTCGCGTCTTACCCATGATTTACGCACACCTCTAGTAGCTGCTGACAGAATGCTGAATTTCTTTCTACAAGAAATCTTTTGTCAGATATCTCCAGAAATGAAACAAGCAATTAATGTCATGATTCGCAGTAATCAAAATCTTCTAGATATGGTTAATACCCTTCTAGAAGTTTACCGTTTTGAAGCCGGTAAAAAGAACTTAAACTATGAATCATGCAATTTAATCACAATCGCATCTGAAGTAGTCAGTGAACTCACCCCCTTAGCACTTGAGAAAAACTTAGTTTTAAAATTAGATACTCATCAACTCAGCCCAACCGGAGATAATACTGGAATTGTTCACGGCGATCGCTTAGAATTACGACGAGTATTAAATAATTTAATCGGTAATGCCATAAAATTTACCGATACAGGTAGCATAGAGATCCGTATTTTTGAAACCTCATCTTCTCACCATCCCAGTGAAGTCATCATCGAAGTTCAAGATACAGGTTATGGGATTGCACCAGAAGATCAAGGAACAATCTTTGAACGATTTCGTCAAGGTAGAAATAAAAGATCCGGTAGTGGTTTAGGACTACATCTTTCACAATACATCATGGAAGCACATGGAGGTAAAATAGAACTTTCATCAGCAATTGGTAAAGGTAGCACATTTACACTCAGACTACCTAAAAAAACCTAACTTCTATTAATAAATATTTATTCCTGACATATTTCCAAAACCCAGGATAGATTAAATTCTCTACCTAGTAACCGACCCATAATTGCAGCTAATTCTTCAATCATATAAGGTTTACTGATATAATCATCAAAACCAGCCTGGAGAATCTGCACTTGATCCTCCCTCCCAGCTAAAACCGTCACCGCCACCACAGGGATATGATTAGTCAATGACTCCTGCTTCAGATATTTAACAATATCCAAACCACTCATACCAGGTAAAAAAATATCCAATAAAATTAAATCCGGTTGATACTCCTGCGCTGCAAGTAAGGTTTTTAACCCGTCTTTTTGACAAATAAACCGACAACCAAGTAACTCCAAAGTATAACTCATTAACAGTAAACTATCATCATGATTTTCTACTACTAAAACTAAAGGCTGTTGATGTTTTTGCCGTTTCTCATGACTCATGAACGAATGTGCTAGATACATCTCGTCTCCACAGTAGTTAATGGGAGTAGTCGTCTTTCTGAGTAGAACAGACGAACCAAGCAGTCTTCATGGGGTGTTTATCCTATCGAATAAGAAATAAGCACCCAGCTTTAATACTTTTAGCAGATATATTTTGATTATATGCAAAAATAGCAATAAATTTATTGACAAAAATCAAGAAATATAAAACCCTACTCCTCCCAGAAATAGGGTTTATTGTTGTTATTTTTACTAACTAAGTGGATAGAACAGAAAAAATTGATTCTCAAATAAACACTACTTAACCAACTCCCACCTTCCGAAAAAGTTGAGATTTTGGATGAAATAATCCCTAATCTAAACTTACTGCGATTTTCTAATTTATACTTTCTTAATCTTACCAAGTACAAATTGATCTGCGTTCATCTGCGTTCATCTGCGGTTAATACTTTCTGCTTGTACCTTACCTAAATGGGAATTACCATATATCTCAGAACCTAATAGAAGTAGTAAAATAGCACCAAAACTCGAATTATATAGTTATTGCTCAAGCAGCCAAATAATGAGTAGAATAGTTGACACCACTTCTACTCATGTAATATAGTATATTACATAAATGGGCGTGATAAAAAAGTTGTGCATTATCGTCTGTATCAGCAGAGAAAAATTTAAAATATGGATTTTGACTATTTCAGAACTAACGAAAGTAATAACATCAATAAAAACTGTCAAAACTTGCTGTCTAGTGGTTGGCGGCCATTTCACAGAGACTTTGATTGGGAATATTTCGGGAAAATAGTATTCCATGATACCCAGGAATTAACTCAAAAAAGCATTAACCTAGCCAGTTATTATGCTGATGCTTTGGCCAGAAAAGAGTATGCTTGGTGGGCAAATATTTTAAATTTAGCCTCAGATTACACCCGTGGTGAATTCCAAAAATATTGGAACTACATTACACCAGATATGCTCACCCCAGAACATCGTCATAAAGACTTCTTGAGTACAGAAACACCTCTTGTGCAGTTTGTAAACCGTAATAGTATTCCTATTGATTATGTACTAAATCTTCTGCAAGAAATTACCGTATTACGAGTTTTGAAATTATTAGAACGTCCTAATATTATCACTCAATATTACTCAGAAAGAGACTTTTATTTTCCAGTAGAAAAATTTGTGAACTGGGAAAGACTAGATGTGGTTAATACAGTTTATGCTTATTGGTCAGAACATGATATTTGGTTACAAATAGAGGCTTATGAAAGAGGGAGAAGGAATTATACCTTAATGGCTAAAAATATGAAGCCATTAATTAATAAAGCGACTTATGATTTAGCAGTTATGCTGAGTGGATATCAAAGTCGTGTGGGAAAAGTTAATAGTCAGTATCCATTACGGACATTTCCCCAAGACATTCAAGAGTTTACTGACTTAGTTCAACAAACAATTTTAGATCAAAATCAATTAGCAGTTGTAGTACATGGCGCACCAGGTACAGGTAAAACAGCATGGACACAGAGTGTTGCCCAAGAAATTCTTGTTCCTTTAGGATATGTAATTTTCATTTTAGATCATGATGCCATTACTAACTTTGTCCCCCCAACATATTTAGAGCGCATTTGTATTATCATCAATGAAGCTGATAATCTAGCTCAAGATCGGGCTTCAGAAGTAGCACAATATAACAACAAAACTGAGCATATTTTAGCTTTATTAGATGGTACATTATACCAGAGTGTAGTTGATGAATCTGGTATTCAAATAGAGCAAAGATTAGTAATATTAATGACTTGTAATACTACTGAAAGACTAGATCCAGCCATGTTAAGAAAAGGTCGAGTAGATTTAATGTGTGAGTTCAGCAAGAAATTTGTTTAACAGGTCTAAGAAGCAATACTGTTTGATTAAGAGTTTTTGTAGGTTGGGTGGCGCTATCGCTTAACCCAACAAATGCTTAAGTAGGTAGGTGGGAAAACTTATAA
>NZ_VIKW01000063.1:10038-11455 GCF_009711975.1 Anabaena sp. UHCC 0204 | reverse complement strand
TAGTATTGCCGCATTTTTGTCGGAAGTTGTGAATGATTTGGGACGGGAGCAATTTCCAACTTTTGTAAAACAGCTTAGAACCTTTATACAAGGAAGTGTTGATTTTTCTGAAAATGATATTGCAGCAGACAAAATTTCCATAGCAATTAACGGTACTAGTATTGATCCACAAGCGCAGGAGCATCGTTTACGGCAGTTACATGATGCTTTTTTTCATGATTTAGAAAAATTTGAGCATCAAATAGTAATTACACTTGATACTTACCAAATGGCTAGTAAATCATTACAGGATTGGATTGAAAGCACATGGTTAAGAACTGTTGAACGACGTTTAAAAAATGTTGTAATAGTTATTGCTGGGCAGATAATTCCTAATATAAATAATTCAGTTTGGGGTCATGAATGTGAACATTTTAAACTGACTCCAATTGATGATTTAAAGGCATGGTGCGAGTTTTGTTCAGATTTACCTGATCATGCGATTAAACCGATCTTAATTGGGCTTAAAGGTCATCCTAAAAGTGTTCATGAAATGTTATTAGCAGTGATAAACAGTGGTCAGTATTGAAGAGATACTAAAACGAGTTCAGCAAGCCGAGACAGAGACAGAACGGCAATGGATTTTGCTGGAATTACAAATGAGTCAGATGTCTGATGAATTAGTATCCATACTCTGGGCAGCGGCAATTCCCCATTTTTTTGATGCTAATATTTTGGCGGCATTAAGACCAGAGTTAGCAGAACAAGCGGAGAAATTGTATGAAAATTTAACAGCGTTAACCTTTGTTGAAAAATTTCCCAAACAGGGATACAACATCCATGAACTAACGCGAAATGTGTTATTAAATCAACTTTGGCAGCAGGATAAAGATGAATTTCTGAGTCTATCCCAACGAGCTGCTGATTATTTTTTTGCTGAAAAAATGTCATCAGAAGAAGATGTGGAATTTTGTTATCACGAGATTCTCAATGAAGGCAAGGCTCAGACTGGAAGATTATTGGATAGAGGTATTAATTGGTGGACTTATCATCAAATTGAGCGGATGCAAGCTGCGGTTCAAAGCTTTTTAGAATATGAAATAGCTGGCAGATTAGATACCTTTGGAAAAGGATTTTCCCTCCATTTACAGGGACTGATCGAAATGCGTTCTGGGCATTCTGTAAAAGCCGAGTCATTTTTGAGTCGTGCGGAAACTCTTTACCAAGAGATAAACCTGAAAAACCCGCGTTATATTACGACCTTGTTACGAGATATTGGTAATCTTAAGAAAGATCAGGGTGATTATGCCAGTGCAGTTGATTTTTATAAAAAAGCGCTCTCAATTAGTGAAGAGCAATTAGGAGAAAATCATCCTGATACTGCTGTTAGTCTCAATAATTTAGCGGGACTTTATCAAATTAAAGGACGATATGAGGA
>NZ_VIKW01000063.1:0-9727 GCF_009711975.1 Anabaena sp. UHCC 0204 | reverse complement strand
GGCAAAATTCCTCTATCTTCGCGCCCTGAAAATTAGTGAAGAGCAATTAGGAGAAAATCATCCTCATACTGGTGCTAGTTTAAATAATTTAGCTCTAGTTTATCAAAATAAAGGACAATATGAGGAGGCAGAATCTCTCTATCTTCGCGCCCTGAAAATTAGTGAAGAGCAATTAGAAGAAAATCATCCTCATACTGCTATGAGTCTCAATAATTTAGCGGAACTTTATCGAAATAAAGAACGGTATTCAGAAGCCATTCCATTATTAGAAAGATGGAAAGATATTCAACGCCAACGTCAAGAAACTCGAAATCAATCCTATGCTAATCGTATTTGGACACTAGGAAGACTTTATGAAAAATGTCAACAATTTCCTGAAGCAGTCGCAAATTATGAGGAAGCATTATCTATCTTTAATCATTTTTTAGATCCTAAGCATCCACGAAGACTTTTATTAAAAAGTGACTTAGGGCGTTTGAAAAAGAATATGAAAAAAAGTAAAAAAAGCAGTTCTTGAACATTGACTCAGCCTGATCTTGTTCTTACAAAAAATACCCATTCATTTATGTTTCTACAAAAAAATTGAACTTATTCCCACCAATTAAATCAATGATATGATTAAGTTATAATTCAATTCAACCCAGATAAAAGAGTAATATTATCATGGATAGACTAGAGTTTCCCGTAGAATACAGTTTTGATATTGATAGCAATATGGTCATTGCTACCATACCCCAACTCAATTATATTTCTTCTTTTGGTCAAGATTTTGCTGAAGCAGAAAAGAATGTTACTGAAGCAGTATTAGCTTATTTAGAAGCATTAGAAAAACAAGGTTTACCTATTCCCAAAATCAAGAAAAATTCTGGAACAGTTCTAATTGTCGAGTTAGTTTCATGAGCGATAAATTATCTGCTATTACTCCTAAAAAAGCATTACGCAAATTAAAGAAAGCCGGATTTATCGAAAATCATCAAAAAGGTAGCCATTTAGTTTTAGAACATTCCGATGGCAGAATGGTTGTATTACCAATGCACAGTAAAGATATTCCGATTGGCACATTACACGCTATTGTAATTCATCAAGCTAAATTAAGTTTAGAAGAATGGCAAAATCTCTAAAATAGGAGATTAAGAGGGTTGACATTTGCTTTTAAATTTGTTAAGATAAAGTTGATAAGGAAGAAGTATCTTGCAATAAATAATTTAACTACCATAAAAAATACCCATCCAGTCATTTATCTGGGTGGGTATTTTTTTGCGTAGGGGCGGGATTTTACCGCCCTTGATGAGAATTTATTACTACTTGCTTTCAGTAAAATCGGCATCAATGACATCATCACCACCACCAGAAGGAGGAGGAGAACCAGCGCCAGGAGTTTCTGGACCAGCAGCACCAGCATCACCACCAGCTTGTTGATAGATATTGCTACCAATAGCAAACAGAGCTTGTTGCAGTTCTGGCATCAACTTCTGGATTTGATCATCATCTTCTTTAGCAACTGCTTCTCTGACTTCTTTAACTAAACCTTCAACCTTAGTCTTATCAGCAGCAGGAACTTTATCACCCAACTCTTCTAACTGCTTCTCAGCTTGATATGCTAAAGAATCAGCTTGGTTTTTGCGTTCAATTTTCTCACGACGTTCTTTATCAGAAGAAGCATTTTGTTCAGCTTCTCTAACCATCCGGTCTACATCATTCTTATCGAGCGTAGAAGCACCAGTGATACTAATAGATTGTTCCTTACCAGTACCCTTATCCTTCGCAGTCACGTTGAGAATACCGTTAGCGTCAATATCAAAGGTAACTTCAATTTGAGGAACACCGCGGGGAGCAGGAGGAATACCATCCAAACGGAAAGTTCCTAAACTCTTGTTATCGTTAGCAAATTCTCTCTCACCTTGGAGAACGTGAATTTCTACGTTAGTTTGTCCGTCTACAGCAGTAGAGAACACTTCTGATTTCTTGGTAGGAATTGTGGTGTTGCGAGGAATAATCTTAGTCATGACACCACCCAAGGTTTCTACACCCAAGGACAATGGTGTTACGTCTAACAACAAGATACCTGTAACATCACCAGCCAAAACACCTGCTTGAATAGCAGCACCAACAGCTACCACTTCATCAGGGTTAACGCTTTGGTTAGGATCTTTACCTAACACCCGCTTCACCACATCTTGAACTGCGGGAATCCGAGTAGAACCACCAACGAGAACAACTTCATCAATATTGGTCTTATTTAATTTCGCACCTTTCAGGGCATCTTCTACAGGGATGCGGCAACGGTCAATTAAATCAGAGCAGAGTTCTTCAAACGTGGCGCGAGTTAAAGTTGTGTCTAAATGCTTAGGACCATCTTGGGTAGCAGTGATAAATGGGAGGTTAATTTCTGCTTGGGTGACACTAGAAAGTTCAATTTTGGCTTTTTCTGCGGCTTCAGTCAGACGTTGTAAAGCTTGTTTATCTTTACGGAGGTCAATACCTTCGTCTTTTTTGAACTTTTCAGCTAAGAAATCAACTATTTTTTTATCAAAGTCGTCACCACCAAGGTGTGTATCACCAGATGTTGATAATACTTCAAATACACCATCACCGACTTCCAGAACGGATACGTCGAAAGTACCACCACCCAAGTCAAATACTAGGATAGTTTCGTTGCTCTTTTTATCAAAACCGTAAGCTAAGGAAGCAGCAGTAGGTTCGTTGATAATTCGGAGAACGTCAATCCCCGCGATTTTACCAGCGTCTTTTGTCGCTTGACGTTGGGAATCGTTGAAGTAAGCAGGAACAGTAATTACCGCTTGGGTAACGGTTTCACCCAGATATTTACTAGCATCTTCAACTAATTTGCGGAGAACTTTCGCAGAAATTTCTTCAGGAGCAAATTGCTTACCAGCACCTGGAGAATCTACCTTAACGTTACCGCCACTACTGAGAACTTTATAAGAAACTTCTGTAGCTTCATTGGTAACTTCGTCGAAACGACGACCGATAAAGCGTTTTACAGAATAAAAAGTATTTTCGGGGTTCATCACCGCTTGGCGTTTAGCGATTTGACCTACTAAATTGTCGCCATTTTTGGCAAACGCAACTACTGAGGGTGTTGTCCGAAAACCTTCCGCATTAGCAATAACGGTGGGTTTACCACCTTCCATTACTGCTACGCAGGAGTTTGTTGTCCCTAAATCAATTCCAACTACTTTTGCCATTTTGGGTGTTTACTCCGTATAAAATTACTAAATGAATCAGAGAGAATATAAAATTGCATTAACTAACTGCTCTGCTAATAACAATCAGTTGGGTTAGGCTTTGCTGGGAATAAAATCCCCAACTAGGCTAATATCATATAAACTCAGTGGTAGCCATTCCATGAAGGGTGGTTTACCGAACCGTTAGGGGAACGGTGAATTTTATAAATTATGTCTAGTGGTTTCATGGATTAATGTGCTTTCACATTGACTAATGTATGAGAATTAATACTTTCAGGAATTGGGGTGAACCGTAACTTTATAGTCGTATTTGCCGTCAAACCCTATTGGGAATTAAAAATTAGAAATTAAAAATTAAAAATTATACCCCTTGATCCGTAATAAAAGGCTTGGTAATTGTCAATTATCAATTATTTACGAAGGAGGACGTTCTCCTTTTTGGAACTTTTGCCATGCCTGTTGTAGGGCTGTGGGGGCGGGATTAGTGCCATCATAAATGACAATGACATTGGTTAAAGGTCTACCTGCGGGAACTAAGATATTACCTTTACTGGCTAAGGCTCTAGATGCTCCACCATCTAAGTTCATAGCTTCGTAACAACCTATTGCTTTCATGGCTTGTGCTTCTTTTTGTAAGGAGAGGTTAATTTCAAAGTTGACTAAAATCAACTTTGTCCCATCTTTGGTAAAACCAATGGCTGTCCGTGCGCTATTGCCTAAAACATTGGGATCTTTAAAACCTTCAATTTTGGGGTTTAACCAAACTTTCCCTTGTCGCAATAGTCTTGGTCCACAAGTTAGAGAAAACCAATGTTGATCCCATTCGGGTTTGCCGTCTACTCTGGCTGTTACCATTTCTGGTTTGTTACCAATTCGTAAACCCAAGGTAGTGCCAAAGTTTTCCCAACGACTGTATTTAACAAATTTTCCGGCTGCTACCATGTTACCCATAACTGTTTTTTGGGCATTTTTAGCGAAAAATGTGCCGTTAGCGACGACGGTAGCGCGATAACGGGCAACTAATTTGTTAAAGTCTTCATCACCACTGGTTTTTTGAATTGTGTTAGCAAAGGTAGCATTTTTGGCTAAACCAATTGTAATCAAGGTTTTTGGGTCTGTGAGGTCAACTATGGTTTGATAAAAAGGAATGCCATTAATTCGACTTTTTTTAACCTGTACAGCTTGAGCATAACTAGGTAATGTTAGTGTTAATCCTTGTGCTAAGGTTGCTCCACTTAGAAATAAAAAGGATCTGCGGCTAATTTTGCTAATTGGTATCATTGATTTTTATTAATTTTGATTCCTGACTTTTTTATATTCCAGTGTTCAATATAACTGCGTATTTATTTTTATGACTAATCGGTACATCATTTTTCACAAACCCTATGGAGTTCTAAGTCAATTTACACAGGAAAGTCCGAAACATATTACGCTCAAAGAATATATAGATGTTCCTAATGTCTATCCTGTAGGGCGTTTGGATTGGGATAGTGAAGGATTGCTGTTATTAACAAATGATGGTAAATTACAGCACCGTCTTGCTCATCCGCGTTTTGGTCATCAACGGACTTATTGGGTACAAGTGGAACGTATTCCTGATGTTGATGCTATTAATAGGCTGCAAACTGGGGTAGAAATTCAAGATTATCGGACTCGTCCTGCCCAAGTTAGGTTATTCTTAGAAGAACCATTTGTAGGTGATTCCTGTAGCTGGTTAGGCGATCGCATTCCCCCCATTCGATATCGTAAGAGTATTCCCACTGCTTGGCTAGAAATGACTCTAACTGAGGGGAAAAACCGCCAAGTCCGTCGCATGACGGCGGCTGTGGGTTTTCCGACTTTGCGGTTAATCAGGGTGAGTATTGCTCATATTCAATTACATGATTTAGCTCCGGGACAATGGCGAGAACTAACTCCCTTAGAACTCACAAAACTAAATCAATCACCGGAAAACTAGTTTTAGATGCTGTAATATTCAGTTGTTAGTCGCATAAAATTACAAATGCCGCGATTAATTTTTTAAGAATGCCACTTAATTTCCTCTTCAAACCACAATATGAATGTAAGTCTACTGTAGGCTGGGTCAGCTAATTGTGGAATTTGGATGTTAATGGCTAGAAGCACCTTAGCAAAAAAGTATCGGAACTTCCACTATGCTGATTTGCCCCCAGTGTAAATTTGAAAACCCTAATAGTAATAAGTTCTGTCAAAGCTGTGGTACATCCCTAGCTCATCAAGTCTGCCCTGAATGCGGTGTTGATGTAGCTATAAATGCACAACATTGTCATAAATGTGGTGCGGAATGTGGCACGATTTGGTGGGCTATGATTACCCAAGTCACATCGGCTGTTTCTACTATTGAGGAAACTGGTGAATTAACGCCAAACTCAGAAAATCCCGTGGTTGGTATTACTGATACTAGCCCATTCTTAAAGTTGGCTTTAGATTCTTATTTAGATTCACAGCAGCGTTATCGCTTGTTAGAATTTTTACCAAATCCAGAAATTATGGCAGCTAATAAATCGCTGACAATGCGAGTTTTAGATTGCCAACCTTACCAAGTATCACTGATTGAAGCCAGCTTGGGACATGAAACCAAAATAGCTACACAGACAATTCCTGATTTAGCAAAGGCTTATCTAGAATTGCAGGTGGAAATGCACCCAGCCATACCCAAGATTCATGATGCTTGGCAACAAGATGATCTAGAAGTAGTCTTGTTGGAAGATAGATCCAATTTACCAATGTTGGTTGATGTCTGGCAGCAAGACACAATCACTATGTTGGAAATTTTATATTGGTTTTATCAAATGACTCAACTTTGGGAGTTGTTAGAAAAGGTCGGTTGTCGCCAAAGTTTATTAGAGTTGTCAAATTTACGAGTAGATGAAGACCAAGTTTTAGTATTACAAAGGTTATATATAGAACCATCGGCGCTGATACCCCAACCATGCCCACAGGATGAGAAACAAGCTTTAAGTATTAAAAGTTTGGGTCAAGTGTGGCGGAATTTGTGTAAACAATCCCAGCGGACTCAATTTGGGTTTGTTGTGCAGATGTTGGATGATTTGGAATCTGGGAAAATTAATACTCTAGAACAATTGCGATCGCTATGGCAAACGCAGTTATCTCTATTGGAAGCAGAATCTACCCCAGAAAAATCTCCGTCTTCCTCAACTATATTGCAATTCAGCGATGAGACGGAAGATACAATGATCAGAAATGATGATATCCCAACTATGGTGCTATCCATGCAGCTAAGTAGTTTGGAATATGCTGGATATACTGATGTTGGTCGTCAACGTGATCACAATGAAGACTATTTCGGGATTGATAGTAAAGTTCACAAGCTAGAATTACCAAAAAATCGCTTGGTTACAGCCCAAAGTGTATATATTCTTTGTGATGGGATGGGAGGTCATGCTGGGGGTGAAGTAGCCAGTGCCTTAGCTGTGAATACTATTCGTAAATACTTCCAAGAAACTTGGGTGGATGCAGAATTACCGAGGAAGGAAAGTATCCGAGAGGCGGTTTATTTAGCCAATCAAGCTATTTATGAGCTTAATCAAAAAGAAGCTCGTGCTGGTATTGGGCGTATGGGTACTACTTTGGTTATGTTGTTACTTCAGGATAATCAGGCAGCAATTGCTCATGTTGGTGATAGTCGTCTTTATTGTCTCACTCGTAAACGAGGACTCGAACAATTAACTATAGATCATGAAGTTGGTCAACGAGAAATTGCTAGGGGTGTAGAACCGACTATAGCCTATGGTCGGGCTGATGCCTACCAGCTAACTCAGGCTTTGGGTCCACGCAATGAAAATTCCATCCATCCCGATGTCGAGTTTTTTGATATTAATGAAGATATGCTTCTGGTGTTGGTATCAGATGGTTTATCAGATAATGATTGCCTAGAGACTAATTGGCAAACTCATCTCCAACCTTTATTAAGTTCTAGTAGTAACTTGGAAAAAGGTCTTCAAGATTTAATTGATTTGGCTAATGAACACAATGGTCATGACAACATCACAGCTATACTAGTACGGGTAAAAGTCCGCCCTTCTCAACAAGGTTTGTTTGTAAATTAGTTTTTATGTTGTCAGTATTCATACAGAATTAATTACACAGATTGTTTTCCTGTCCCCAGTTAAGAGTCTCTAGCAATGAATTTAATTGTGTCCCATTACCTATTGTGATTACTCTGACCCTATTAGAAAAGCATGAAAAAACACCGCTCCAACAGTGGTGTTTTGAGGGTTCTACCGTTGTCCGCATTGGTCGGGCAGTGGATAATCACGTTGTTTTGGCTGATAATTTAGTTTCCCGGTATCATTTAGAACTGAAATTAGTAACAAATGGATCGGGTTATACTTGGGAAGTAATTAGTCAAGGAACTAATGGAACTTTCCTCAATGGCAGTCTAGTAAATAAATCTACCCTGACTGATAATTCTCTACTGCAATTGGCTCAGGGTGGACCTTTACTACAAGTCCAAATTCAGGAATTACTCCCCCTACTGACTACGGCTACACCATCAGGTGGTGGGGAAATTAGTCAGGGAAGAACGCCAATATCTGCCGGTTCTGGTTGCACCCATGAGGGCAATGATCCGGGGAATGTCTTTTGTATTCACTGTGGACAACCAATTGTAGTCCAAAAAACCATTGGTCATTATCAGGTATTACGAACTCTGGGACAGGGTGGTATGGGTACTACCTATTTAGCTTGGGACGCAGGTGAAATTAGTGGTGTACCACAATTGTTGGTACTCAAGCAAATGAATGCTGATATGGCAAAAATTCCCAAAGCTCAAGAGTTATTTGCGAGAGAAGCCAGTATTCTTAAATATCTTCACCATCCGGGAGTCCCTAAATACTATGACTTTTTTGTGGAAGGTGGAAAGAAATACTTGGCAATGGAATTAATTCACGGTCAAGATTTAGAAAAACGGGTTGTCTTAACTGGACCTGTGACACCTAAACAGGCGATCGCTTGGATGGTGCAAACTTGTGATATTCTAGATTATCTTCATCACCAAGAACCACCACTAATCCACCGAGATATTAAACCGGCTAATTTGATGGTGCGGGGTGCTAATAATACTATTGTTGTTTTGGATTTTGGGGCTGTCAAGGAAATTGGCACAAAACCAGGAACAAGGATTGGTGCTGAGGGTTATTGCGCTCCTGAACAAGAAAGGGGACAACCTCTCACCCAATCTGATTTATATGCTATTGGTCCAACACTGATTTTTTTATTAACTGGGGAAAATCCTTTGAAGTATTATCGTCAAAGGGGACGCAGTTTTCGGTTTGATGTTAAAGGTATACCCACTATGAATGAGCCATTAAGACAGGTCATTGAGTGCGTTACTGAACCTTTACCACGCGATCGCTATCATACTGCAAAAGAGTTAGCTCAAGCATTAAGATCAGTCACCAGTTAGAATAATCTGGTTAATAGTTAAGTGCAAAGTTTACCTACTTTGGTCAAGATGCTTGAGTATACTTCAATACTAAATGGAATACATTTTTGTGCTAAATCTATAAATAGACTTGAAGCAAAAGTTCACCCACCATAAAAGCAAGGGCAATGAAACACAAGATCATTACTATCCTTGATAAAGGTAGGCAAATTTGCACCAAGCTGGATTAGATATAGCTGGTATAGTTTACCTATTTAGTGGTTTAGTCGTCGTCCCACTTTTCTACTGCTAGTAAGTCGCTAATTGGATCTTGTGTGCTAAATCCAAAATCTAGCAACTCTTGTTTCCAGTGTTGCCATTCATCGCCATAGAGTAAGGCAATCTTCCAAATTTTATCATTGGGTTTGATAATATTGGATTCTACGAGTGATTGCACGTTACGCTGCAATTTCACCATTGGGTGAATTACTTGCTGAGTCATAACCTCGGTGTATTTCAGATTTTTGTGTGTAAATGCTTGATTAAAACAGCTTTCCGTTTGCAATTATTACCTGTGCGTGGAGCAATTATAGTTTGGCAAAGCAAGTCTTAACTTTTCCACTATAACATAACTAATGATAGTTAATTGCTTGGGAATTCGGTTTTGTACGGTAATTACCACTACTAAAAGCTATTGATGCTAAACAGTTGTGGCAATGACTGATTAACAAGGTTTTTATGCTTGTCATGGCTATAATAACGCAACTAAAGTGAAATGAAACTAGTTTTTTGAATTTTGTAGGATTAATTTTTTATATAAACCGCGTCTATTTTGAAACCCATAGTTTTTTTAATCGGGTTTTATTCTCAAATTCTATACTCTTGCCTATTCCCTGTTCCCTGTTCCCTGTTCCCTGTTCCCTGTTCCCTTTTAAAAAACTACAGTTCTCAACTTGGACTAGGTTTATTTTAAAATATTGAAACAAGCTTGATTCATAGCGACTGTATTCTATCGCTTGTATCTTAGAGGTATGTGAGTTTCGACAACGTTAATTATCACATAAAAAAACGCCCCCCGGAAGGAGAGCGTTTTTAATTTAACTAGACTCTAGTG
>NZ_VIKW01000062.1:8508-20076 GCF_009711975.1 Anabaena sp. UHCC 0204 | reverse complement strand
CATACATACACAAGAGGATATGTACAGTCCTTGCTTTCATTCCTTGTTCTCTAGAGAACAAGGAATGAAAGCAAGGACTGTACATATCCTCTTGTGTATGTATGCAGTCAAGCCCTCTTGTATAGTCATCATGTCTGCGTGAACCCTCTTGTATAGTCATGATATCTGCGGTCAAACTGTCTTGTATAGCTATGATGTATGCGTTAAGTCCTCTTGTATAGTCATAATAAACCCTCTTGTCTATCTATAGGTGCGGTCAAGTCGTCTTGTCTAGTGATATATCTGCTGTTAAACCGTCTTGTCTAGTTATTATCTATATTCAAACTGTTCTGTATAGTTATCCTAACCCTCTTGTCTATCTACAGTTGCGGTCAAATCGTCTTGTATATAGATACCATTGCTTAACCCTCTTGTCTATAGATAGACTCTCTTGTGTATAGATAACTTATTTTGACTTCTCATCGAGTGCGATCGCTTCGTCAGCGTAGCTATCGCTAATTCTCCAAATTTTCACCACTGACGATTGACAACTGATATCTGATAATCTAAGCGCATCTCTTCCCATTGGCAAACACAAGATAGTATCAAAAGTATACCAACGGTAAAAACTGCAATTTAAGCGCGTCTCTTAGATTTCCCAAAGTGCGATACCTTCGGTCAGCGTAGCGATCGCAATATCGCCAATTCTCCCTACTGCCACCTATTCCCTATATCAGTACATTATGTATGATTTAATCTAAGGTAACAAAAAATCCTAATAATAATATTAGTGAAATATTTTTTTGTGACAGATTATAACTTCCGTATTGCTTGTATAATTTAATCTAAGGTAACAAAATTTCCTAATAATAGTTTTAAAGAAAAAATTATTCTGTGACAAATGAAAACCCAAGTTACTCCCAAGAATGTAATTTTGTCGGTCGCCTCTAAAATCGCCTGTAACCTGCTTTACCCTGCGGTGTGATGAAATACCTGTTTAATGCAAAATATCCCCACTGTAGGGGATATAACAGGAATTGGGGACTGTTGAGGGAATTGGGTATTGTTGGGAATAGTGCGATTCCTACGGAGCGCTTCGCTATCGCTAATTCTCTAAATTTTCCGCCAACTAACAAAATACAAAACAGGACTAAAAGTGGATCTACTGTAAAAATTGACAACTGGCCTCTTTTGGTTCATGTTCCCTCTTCCCTGACAACATACAAGAGTATGGCAAGAGCATGGCAAAAGCATAGCTACGGTCTAAACTGACAAAAACCAAAACCATACCAAAAGTAGCCCAAGAATATACCAAAAATATACCAGCGGTAAAAAACTGCAATTTAAGCGCGTCTCTTTCTAATGGGGATTGTTTATGCTTGCTTCAACTACTGCGGGAAGAGATCGGTGAAATGCGTAGTCACCTTTAATTTTTCTGCTGTAGTTGCAGTTCTACCCCTCTCTTGTCTTTTTCTTCCAGAAATTCTTTAGATAATATGCGCCTCATGCCGATTCTCTATGAATAAATTGCTGATTTTATCTCGCACGTCTTGGGTGAGTGTGTTCCAAGCAGCTTGTATGCTTTCTTTCGTTACATTTTGGTAGATACAGAAATATTCTTCTTTTGTTGTGAGAAGTTCTAACTCTTCCACAATTGCAGAAAGCGGGGGATCATTGCTGATTTCTTCTATTGCCACAGATTCATTATTTACAATTTCTTCCCGGTCAATAACTGCTAATCTTTGAGACTTTTCTGCATTTTCTTTTTCAATTTCTAACAGTTCCTTGGCTTTCCAAGCTGCAAACACTTCTTCCCTACCATCGCTAATAGGTATCGCTTTACCTTGATCATCTAGTTTTAGTTTCTGCTTCTCATTGCCTTTCTTGTCTGTAATTACAATCTTTTCAAAAGCAGGTGCAGCTAACCCATGTATTCGTACCTGTTGTTTGTCAATTCTGACTTGTTTAATCTGTGGTAATTTATAGCCAATTAACCCAACTAGGCGACGCAGAATAAACATATTGCTTGTAAATGGCTTGTCTTTATCGCGGAAGTCGCAAATAAATAATTTTAGATCCCCGGCATTTGCCCTAACAGCGTTCCCCACTTCTACTGCTAGAGGATGATTCTCATGTAGTCCATCTGTGGCTAAAACTTCTTTTATTCTGCAAATATTCACAAGGTATGAAATTTTAGATCCCATTGCTAGTTTATTATCATCAGGGATAAATCTATGACCTTCTCCACGTTGTACCGAAGAGCTAAAATAATTTTTATCTTGTCTGGAAAGACTATCAAGGTTATCAATTAGATAATGACGATGAATTTCTGTATACCATCCATCATCATTTTTTCTAGCCAGTTCTGCGTCAACAGGAATCTGGTAAGTTTTGGCTAATTTGGCTTTATCTTTTTGGTATCTTTCCTCTTCTGTGAGTGTGTTTTTTTTGTCCAATTCTTCCAGTTTAGCCTCGCTAATATCTGCGGCTGATTCAGTCTTTTCTAAGTGAATATCATAGACTTCTATTCTTGTTTCCTTGACTGGCAAACTACTGTACTCTTCTTTCTCATCCTGGACTAAATCAATAATTTCATGTCCTTCGGCTTTCAAATCTTCTAATATCTGAGAGCGATATTTATTAAACCCGTCGTTAATTAACGCCCCGCAAATTGCCCAATGGGTAAGATAGATATTTTCAAAGCTACCCTCTAAACTTTCTTCAAAACCCATCTTCATTAAAAGTTCAATATTAGTTTTATCTTTTTTGTATTCTCCTGCTAGAAGTGCTTTAACAGTAGTTGCACCATTACCAATTTTATTGCTATTAATCCCAGTGGGAGAAATATATAAATAGCGCGGTACGGGCTTACGATATCGGCTTAAATGTTGACGGACTGAATCACAAGACTGAACACCTTGGAAGATACCAAAAACACAATCAAAATAATCAAAATCTAAACTAAGTCCTGTTTCAATCGTGGGACTACAAATTACTAATTGATAACCCTCTATACTTTCTTTAAAATTAGCTAAAGCTCCAAAAGCAGGATGGTTTTTTGTGCCTACTGTTAGACTGTCAACTCGCAACACTTTAACATCGGGTAATAGTTTTTTAACATGAGCTTCTATTACTTGAGTTCCCCAAGTTGACCGGGCTTTTTGCCCTGAAGTACACAACATAATTTTTTCACCGGCTTTTAATTTTTTCATCAAATCAGAAACTAACCGTGCCGGGTCTTTGTCTGCGTAGTTGTAAACTTCCCACTTGTCTTTATCATCTCTGATGTAATGATTTTGAATACCAAAAATATTGATATCATCCTCTATCATTTGAGAGATAAAATCAATACCATCATCTCTTAAATCAGCATCAGCAATGATTATTTTACCGCCAGATTGATGGATAACATTGAGTAATTTTTTGAACTGTTTAAGAATAGCTACTCTCTTTTTTCTGCAAGTATTACTATTTAAAACGTGCCATTTTAATTGTTGAATTTCATCAAGGATTAAGTAACAGCCTTTCCAGTCATCTGGATTAAGTTTGAGTAAACTATCAATACATAATCCTAAATGTCTTCTGTGACCCTCTTGTGATTTTTCATCTATATACTGTAATCCTAAATCATCACAGATTTTTTTCCCTAGTGCAATTCGATGGGTAATTAATAAAACCTTGCGTTCTCCACTGCTAACTAATGGACTAACTAAATAATCGATCAAGCTAGTTTTCCCCGCGCCTTTATGGGCTTTTAGCCACAATAAAAACCAATCAGAAGATAATTTAAAGTCTGGTTTTTTAACTTTATTTTCATCTTGTACTAATAGATATTTTCTATCTAATTCAATGTTGGGGATGTGTGTTAATTGTTTTAACTGTGATGTTTTCCACTCATGGAAAAGTTTAACATTGCGGTATATTTCATCAATTTTATCTACACCACAGTTAACTAGAACGTCGTCAAGACCCTTACCAATTGCTGTATACCAACTAGCAACATAAACGCTGCATGACTTGAACTGTAGCAACCTACCTGCTTTGTCAATTTCTCTATTTGCATTACGAATTGCGCTTCTCTTGCTGTCAGAGTCAAAAGCAAAAATTATCTTTCTCCCAGAACCAAGGAAGGGTGTTAATTGGGGTATCAGGTAAGGTTTACCAATCTTGTTATTAAATTCGTCTTTTTCCTGCTTACAGATGGATGTAATGCCCGGAAAACCTATTGCAACATAACCACACGATAACGCCGCGAGGGTCTTTTTAACGCCCTCGGTCAGCATTACAGGTACATTACTTTCTATTACCCAATTCCAGAATAATAGAGGATTGTTAGCTACATCCTGATAATTTTCTGGAAGTGCCACACCTGCTTTAGCCGCTATTAATTCCCAAATATCAGCGGAAACTTTGGATAAAAAACATTCTGTATTAGTTTTGGGAGGATGTTCATATTTAATTAAGTCCCCATCTTGGTCTAGACATGGCTTATTCGGCTTGAAACATCCCCACTGGGTATCTGAACCATCTACAAGATTAATGCCGTTAAACCACCATCCACCGTTCTCTAAATGCCGATAGCGGTTCATCCATCGGCTAGACAACCGACCTGCATTAAGTCTATCTAGCTTGTTTGAGTACAGTAGGTAATCATAAGCCGCATTACCTTCCAAGCTGACAACGTTTAAAGATGCGAGTTCGGGGTCAATGCCAGAACCAATAACCAATTCTTCCCAGTGCTTTTGATCAATATGGTTCGGTTTAGCCTGTTCTGGTTTAGTTTGTTCTGGTTTAACCCGTTCTGGTTTAGCTACTGGCAACAATTCCTGATGCCTACGCGCTCTCTTGATTCTTGCTTTGAGTCTATTCGGCTTTCTAAATGCTGATGCCAGGGAACAGGAGAATAGAACCAACCACAGCTTTTTGATTAATTCAGAATTGAAGAGAGAAGATGTGGACAGCGTAAAGTTAAGCATCACACACCCCACAAGCCGCTATTTCACCCAAAATAAATAAAGCCAAATCGCCTGTAAACCCTGATTTTTCAAGCAGTTCTAGCGATTCAGTTAACCGCTTATCCCTCACTTTACCAATTAGGTTGGTAAGTCTGTCATTTTTGGTTGGTAATGCTTGACTTTTTGCCCTGAAATGCTTTATAATTGGGGCATTGAAACATTTTAATCTTTGATATCGAAGCCCCCGTCCTGCAAGATTAGGGGGTTTTGTGTTGGGGTTTATCATTGTAGGTTTCCTATAAATACCAGAAACCCTCTAGCAGTATTGCTAACCGTTTGATACTCTTGAATTAATTGAAAATTTAATTTTGGCTGGTTAGCTTGATAGTGGAGCATTTTGCGATGCTCGTTAAACGCTAGAGAGTTGATTCAGCTTTTTTTTGTACACTTTCAGATTAAGTAAACAAAATCCTTCTGTCTACAATGTCAATTTGTTAAGAATTATTAAGCTGGTTTATCCTACCATTAACCCAGGAGTGAGAAGGAGCGCGATGGCTTGATAATGATGGATTGCAGTGCCTTTTTAGGTTATAAGCGTATTTTGCCTTTACTAATTCTGTATAAATAGATAAATGTGCTGCTATGTAAGTGTCTTTTTCAGCTAAAATCATACAAGCACCTAAAAATCTTCCCGTCCACTTGTTAATTTCACCTTTGCTATTTGCTCTTTCTTTAGTAATTTTCTTGAGTGTTTTTTGTTCTTTATCGGTCAATTCTGTTTCAATAGATTTGAGACTTAATTTGTGCATTAATTTGTGTCTGTGTGGCGAATATTCTTTATATTTTGCTGTGGTGAAATTAATAAATGGTTCTGTTAAATGTTCATCTATAATTCTCTCCATTAATTGAAGTTCTGAATTAAAAGAAAAATCATCAAAAGTTTTAGCCATTAATGGCTTTATTTTCTTCCATTTATTACTAATAATCTTCCAAAGATTTTCATAAAATTCTCCATTTAGCAAACATAAATCTCTTTCAAATTCATCAATTAGACCTTCTTCTAAATCCCATGCAAGAGGCTTATTTACTTTGTCAAAGAAAAAACATTTGGCAATCATAACCGCATAATTTTTGCAGCCAGCCAATTGATATAGTATGTCTTCTGTAATAGGTATTTTGTATTTATAAAGTTGACAAACATCTGGTGTGGAAGCAATATAATATGCTATCTTTTCCCTGTCTGTAGCCGTATTTGAATTGCTACCAACTGTTGTCCATTTCATAGTAAAACAAGTCCCTGATTCAATTGGGGGAATATAAATATCGCAGTAAGGTGTTTCACAAAATAATTCCATACAATATTTGATCGCTTGATCCGATGTGACTATATATACGTATTAAGGATCGAGTATTGATCCTTAATACCTAAATTTTAAACTGTACCTACACTTTTTACCCCTCTTTTGCCTTGGGGTTGGGCGATCGCACCCAATCGCTATTCAATAAAGAAAATTTCGTCAGAATCAGACCCTAATTGTTGACATCGAGAGTCTAGGTCATCAAATTTTCTACTGTGGCAGTAGTCAGCGATCGCAAAAAACAAATCTGACAATCCTAAACTGTTTTGTTGATAAACAGTCATAAGCCTTGATAAATACAGTTTTGCGGTATCGGTTTGACTTTTGTTGTATTCGTTATCAGACTTTAAAGCCGTGACAAATATATCGTTTTTGGCTTTTAAGCTAGACTGTTGAACCATTGACTCTTGCAAGAAGATGTCAATTTTTTGCTCTATCCGGGTTAGCAGTTCTAACTCACTCATTGGTAACACCTGGTATTTTTTATTGATGGTAAAAACTTACCCTTACAACAGGTAAGTTAGGCGATCGCTATTTATCCATTAGTTGTATCAAAATCGCCTCTAGTCGTTCTAAAGCAGCGTTAGTTGAGCGTTGGTTTTCCTCAAATCGTTGCTGATGTAGCTCAAAATTGCGGTTACTCTCTTCCTGGTTACGGTCAAGCCGCACCACAATATTTTCTAATATTGAAGTCCTAGTATTGTTACTAAGTATTATTTCATCCAACATTGTGCTACGTCCTAAAACAGTAGTAGCTGTACTAATGAAGTCGTCAACTTTATAGACAATCTCATCAACTTTACCTGTTAAGTTATCCAATCTGGTAGCAGTAGTCTCTTGTTGTACTGCCACGCGCTCTAAAATTGCTTCTATCCGGTCTAATCGGGATGGTTCAGTTGTCATGATTCTGTGGGTGTGGTGTGGGCGGTTAGGCGATCGCTAAACTAAATCACCATCTTCTATCTGAATTTCTATCAAATCAGAAATGGTTTTTAAGTTAAAAAATTTACATAAAGAGATAACTGTATTTTCATCAATACGGGTAAATTCACCTCTGGCCAACTTTCCTACAGTTCCAGGTGATAAGCCAGTTTGTTGTGCTAACCCTAACTGGCTTATTTTGTGCTGTTCTAATAAATTTTTGAGCTTACAAATCATTTTCATATTTATGTATGTGTGACTCCTATTTTAACCACGTAACCAACTAACTAACTAAATGATAAGAGATTCTGTACTAAAACTACAATCTAATTAAATAATTAAATAGTTAGCTAATTAGCTAGTTAGCGTGTTAGCTTGTAAATATCAAATCAATCACGAATAACTCACTGATTCCCGATTGATTCAACCATAAATTAACCTATAAGCCTTGTATAGCAGGGGATTGGAAGATTCAATTCGACAAAGTGAAGCATAAACCGATTGATTACCGCTTATTTTCCGTCTTATTTCTGCTTAATCCAATTCTGATTACCGTCTGATTGACCCTGTAACCCTTATGCGTCAACGCTCACAGCCTAACGGAACAAAACATGATCTATTCCTTGATTTTCCCAGTAGTAAGACCTATTTGGCTCAATTATTGGGTGTTTCACGTAGCACCGTATACCTATGGGAAAATCTAGCATTTTGGAGAATTACCAGTTTTAGAGACTCATACCCCAAATTAGAAGACGGTAGTTTTGATAGACAAGCACCCCTAAGCCCTTACCAGTGCTGGGTTTTATGTAGAGTTGGCAGACTTATGAGCCAAGTAGTTACAGCCGCACGGGTAAAGCAGGGGATAACCAAAAATCAGAATTATTGCTCACTCTATACGTATCGTACAGCACTTAAAAACCTTAACAAAATAACCGCGTAACTCCTATGGCAACTACCACAAGACGGAAGAAAACCCCACAACCCACACCTGACGTTATGCCTCAAACATTTGAAACCATTGCTATATCTGATGTTTGCGCTCAAAACGAACTATCAGAACAGACTTTCAGACTGGCTTTAATGGACTTTCAACCCGATGATTTTGACACTGTGAGAGCTATTCCCGTAACTGTTGCCGAACAGGTTTTAGCCACAATTACAGCCACATCCAAAGCTTTACCAGCAACAGAACAGCCGCAACTAGAAGCACAGACAACAACTGAAAACCAGACAGAGAGAGCAATTCAAGCATCACAGGAAACAGCCGCAGAACAGCCACAGAATCAACAAAATTCTTCTATAGCCACCTCTACTCCTAAAGTAATTTCTTCTCCTGCCACCGGAGCAAATATCCCTACAGCCTTGGAAGAACTGATCCAAGAATCAGAAGAGGTCATCGAGTTAGCTGATTTGGTTCACTCGTACCGCAACGCCCAAATTATCCAAAATGCCCAAAGTCGTGATTCTGAATTGGTGGCCAACTTGAGGGAAAAACGGATTGAAACCCGTCAACAGGTTTTTGACAGTTTACGCGGTCTTAATTCCCGTCAACCCATAGCGCCCGAACTCCCAGAATTACCATCCTCTCTATCAGAAGAAATCAAAGCCCTATCCGATGAACTGGGAAAGCAGCTACATATCAACAAATAGAACAGTTAGAGCGCGAGATTAAGGCACTCAAGGCACGGCACAAACCACAGTTCAGAATCAATCTACTCGCGCCTTTCGACCTGTTCAACGCCACTGTAGAAGGCTTATTTGGATTATTTACTACTGGAGAAGATGACGATGACGACTAGATTACCGTCTTGGCTATCTGCCAAAAATACTTACATAGCACAAGGCTTAATTGCACAAGGCTTCCACTATTGCGGACATTCTGACGACTTCTCCCAAGGGCATTTTGTAGAGGGGATGGAAGATTGGGATCTATTTTTTTGCTATGGCGAAATCGGTTTAGATGCAATTTGCGATAAAGCCTTATTTTCGCTTGACTTGGAAACATCAGAATTAAGCCCAGAAGCCATACTAGAACACGCTCAAAAACTGATTTCTTTATTCTCCTATGAATGGGATCATAATTCTCATAGTCATCAACAATTGGAATTATTTGCAGCATAAAAAATGGGATACCTGTCAAGTATCCCACAAGGTTATGTCTTGTTATTTACCCTAAAATTATATGCCAAAAACTACCCAAAAATCAAAGCTAGAAGCAGCACAAGAAAAACTGAATACCGCTGCTAATATCCCAGATTCAACCCCAATTAACCCTACTCCAATCGGTTCTAAAACAGTTCATAAAGCATCAACTTTTGACCCTTCCAGTTATGTAGCAACTAATCTATTCTCTGATACCTCAACACTTCCTAGAACCACTAGAGTAGATGCTGATAAAGCTATTCAATCTATTAGTGAGAAGCGCGAAACTTTAAGATTAGTTGGGGCAAACTTGCAGCTTAATACCGATGCCTATAAAGTTGGTTCATTGTCGGAGAAGATGAACCAAGCCAACATTACCTACCAATCCGATGGTATCAATACACAAGCCAAAATTGTAGGGTTTGAGAATGCTAGTGTAAATCTGTTAATTGCACAAAGCAAGTTAGGACAAACTCAAGAAAAATTAGCACACCAAAACATCGAGTTAGAAGGATTACAGGCGGAAACACCACTAAGAAAGCTGTACTGGACTGCTAAATTATCCCTGATTGAAAGCAGAATTAGCCAAGTAGAATTAGCTAA
Organism: Anabaena sp. UHCC 0204; assembly: GCF_009711975.1. Taxonomy (GTDB): domain Bacteria; phylum Cyanobacteriota; class Cyanobacteriia; order Cyanobacteriales; family Nostocaceae; genus Dolichospermum. The sequence goes on along the minus strand of NZ_VIKW01000062.1, from coordinate 10,118 downwards.
GTTTCAACTTGATGCAAAAATTGGGGCAATAGAATCAGAAGCCGAAAGCATAGAGTAAATTTAATTGTTGTTAGGGAATTTTAACTAATTCCCTTTATTAATTTTTAGGAGCAAATATGAATTTTCAAGTATTACGGAATAGCTTTGTAGTCGGGTCATTAAGTGTAAGCTTTACTGGTTTTATCGCACTGTTCACACCTTACAGTCAGTTCTCCCAATTCCTTATTAGTGCTGGTTTAGGTAGCCTTGGAAGTAGTGCTTTGGCTATCAAATCTAGTCAAAGAATTAGTAATAAAAAGCGCAGTAAGTTAATGGTCGAGATTGAAAGTTTAAGGAATGAGACTAACCACTTTTCTAACTTGCTGCAAGACAAACATAAGCTTCTAGTTTCTGCTGATGAAGAAATAGAGAAACAGCATCAAGATATTAGCAACCTATTGACCTTATCTACTAGCCTAGAAACTGAACTAAAAGCCACTAAAATGGCGCTAGAAAATAGTCAGACTATCAACTTTGAAACCGCAGTAACAACGCTTAGAGAAAGCTTACAGGAAGTCCACTCTCAAGTGAATGCGCTAATACCTTATCTGGTTAAAAAGTTTGGAGTTGATGTTTCTGGACTACTGGAAGAATTTAACCAAGATTGCAAAGTTTTATCAGCACAGATAGGGGTAATTTCTGATAACAGCAGCTTGACCAATGAGGACTTGATAGCGGCTTGTATCGCCATGCAGCATGACATTTTGAATAAGGGAATAGGGCTAAAAGCTAAACTCTATAAAGCCGCAGTGGATAAACTACAAAAGCAGCTAAACAACGTTATCCCACTGTCAGAACATGAGGAAAAATTAACTAAACTACGTGAATATTTCTTAGGGAATATTAAAGCCATACAAGCAGAATTTGGACAGGTAGCAGACGGAGTAATTAGTGCATACAAGCAGGATTTTAGCGAGATTGTTAACGACGGACTAACCCAGTCTCAAGAGCTAGAAACACTACAAAATCAAATACTTTCTCTTAATGGTAAACTCCAAGATTTATCTAAACCTTTGCAGTTTGTTGGCAGTTCCGAGAGTTCTAGAGTAGGCAATTCAATCATTAATTATTACTACACTAAATTGGGTTTGACACTCGATGCAATAGACTTTTCTAGTACATCGGAAGGGTATAAATTATTATTTCATCTATCAAGAAATAACCGCTTTATTCCCTGTGATCAGCTTAACGACGGCAACAACCCAGATAAAATCAAAGAACTGTCAGGAAGTATCAACAGTCCTAAATTCTCCCAATCGGAGCGCGGTAACTATGTGAGTCTTGAGATTGAGTTAAGGAAGGTGGAGAAAAAATCACTAAATATTGAGGACGTAAGACGGCTTATAGAACCATCTGCAAAGTTTGGTGAGATTGTTGCTAGATACCATCAGAGTAAGCCTACATTAAGGGTCATGACCCGTACAGGTGGAGGTAAAGGAATAGCAGTAAAAAACCTGTTAAGCCATTACGTTAACCACTGGGAGAATTGGGAACTTTGGTTAAGTGACCCTCAACATGGCTCATTTGAGGATTATTGGAACTGTCCTAAAATTGCCAAAAGTCCTACAGAA
>NZ_VIKW01000062.1:0-8294 GCF_009711975.1 Anabaena sp. UHCC 0204 | reverse complement strand
TCCCAGTTAAAAATCATTACCGCTTGGCTTTGTTAGTTGACGGTATGAAGTATGATTTTGTGGAAATTCCCCCCGCTTTAGATGGAGAACTAATTAATAATAAATCTTGGCTTGTGTCGAGTCCGTGGCAGTCTAAAGCTATCAAGGAAGGGCAAAATATAGCCTGTACTCATTGTGGTAGTCTGGACATTAAAAAGAACGGCAAAAGCAATGATAAACAGCGTTATTCCTGCAATTCCTGTGGGAAGTCTTTTAGTGTTTAGGAGTAGAAAAAAATGAGACTGTTTAACCTTTGCGAGTATAAGTATTGTCTTATTTGGGAGCATCTAATATCATTCACTTTCACCCTTAGAACAGGTCATAAATTAGTAGGGGATAGCGTCACAGTAACCTTAGTTTACCCAAGGATAGTTATGTATTTTAATTCTGATTTTTCCTACTTGTGGCAGAATAGCAAAAGCGGCGATCCCGATGATATCCCATTTTAAATATCAAAAAGTATCATCTGATATCGTTATATATTGGATATCAGATAATATACTTAAAATAATTTCATACAGGATTTAGTCCCCCAATAATCGAGCGACTAGGGGATTTTGTTATCTCCATACCCCTGCTTTGTTCTGTTTAGCAATAGCTTCCGCAGTTTCTAAACTAGATTGATTAGGACAATTATCTGTTTTAATTTTTGCTATTCCGTTAACTAATAATTCCTCGGATAACATTTTTTCAATACCTGAATTACTTTTTATAAAAACTTCTGCTGTATCACCACTAAAAACAATAGTTGCTATGTTATCAACAGGTTCTAATTCTTTGCTTATCAAAGTTTTAGCTGCTAAGTTTTGATCACTTGGAACATCTACCCCACAAAGTTTTACTTGATGTTTATCCCTACCATTACTGATATTAAATATTAAATTATCATCTACATCTATAACAGTGTAAGTCTCGCTAGTTGGTGTTTTATGGCGAAAATTTAGGGTAATTATGATAAGCGCGATCGCAACTACTCCACCGACTGATAATATATTTTTTCTGGACATTATGGGGTCTAGCCTGGATAAGGGTAAAATAAGATACTTTATAAATAAACGTATTTACTCATGTAGAAAATATTATACATATTACTAATTGCAATTCCTTTCCCAGAAGGGTTTCTTGCATTGGATTAACCGCTCATTCAGATTTTTATTTTTTTGTTTGAGTGCTTGGTTTTCTGCTTTTAGATTTTCTAAGTTATCGCTTTCTTGTTGAAACTGTTCAAGTTTATCTAGTTGACTTTTCAAAGTGCTATTTATGCGCTCTAATTGTTGATTTTCATTTCTTAAAGACTCTAATTCCTGTGTGTTTAGATACCGCTGGGTTACTGCTTTTGTAATTGAATTAAATATCACAAAAAGTATAATAGATCCAGCAATAATAGGAACAATATATACAGTTGTTTTTGTGATTTCTTGTATTTTTTTTTCTTGTGCAGCTACTTTAGCTTGATTTATATCTAGCAGCGTTGTTATTACTTTAACTTCTGTCGCTAATATTTCCTGTGCTGCTTCAATTGACATATTTTTTGTTTTAGCAAATCCTTGATTAAATAAGTTTATTAGCTTCAAGTATTCTGCCCATGTAGCATGACCACTACCAAAATTTATTGGCGTAGCTAAATTCCGCATAGATGTAATGTATTGAACGCAAGAAAATGATTGATATGAATCAATATAAGATTCGCTATACAGCATTTTTTTTATAAGTTTATGCTCGACAGCGACATTAAAAACAGCTTTATTAATAACATCTACCGAAATATTATTTAATGTATTATTCATGGATTTATCTAATCAACTAAATATGCTTTATAAAACATTTAGGTTCTACTGCTCCCTTTCAGGATCAAACATCCCTTTTAGGGATTCATAACCATTGCTGTATATAGGTTTAAACTAAATTAGTATGTGATAGTTTCGCTCTCTTTGAGATTTCTTTAATTTTAACTGTATTAGTAAATTATCATAAGTATAAAAATATTGGCAAGTATCGAGATAAATAAGGACTTTATCGCGACGTTAGAAAAAAATTAGTAAAGCGTATCCTCTATCAACGCCCTGTAATTGTAAGCTGTAGATCACAGGGTCTATAGTGGCTTATGAAAATCAACAGGCACGGACGCGCCAAAGTGCTGACACAGCAGGAAATCCAGTTAATATTTAGTCAAGGTTTAGATAACGACCGTGACCGGATGCTGTTTGGTGTGTGTTTATTTAGTGCCTGTAGGATTAGGGAATGTGTAACCCTGCTAACTGGGGACGTTTACACACCCAAGGGTGAAGTTAGACCGCTGTTTGTGATTAGAAAATCAAACACCAAAGGAAAACTGGCCACCCGTTCCATCCCAGTGATTGAAGACCTACGGCGGTTACTCGCTGAACATTACCGACTAGCAGGTTATGATTACCTGTTCCCTGGTAGGAGCAACGGTCATATTAGCCACGATTCAGCAGCGCGTATTTTAAGGAAAGCTTGTGAGCAAGTAGGAATCACTGGAGTTAGTACCCACAGCTTCAGACGTACAGCCTTAACCCAGATGAGTAACGCTGGCATACCGTTAAGGGTAATTCAGGAATTATCAGGGCATAGGAACTTAGAACAGTTGCAAAGGTATTTAGAAGTGAGTGATGAACAGGTGTTAGGGGCTGTTTCTGCCTTATCAATGCTGTCACCTGTGGATAGTGTCGTGAAACCGGAATTTACCGACCTTTCTATACCGGAATCTATACGGGTGGAATTGAATCTAGATTAGATATGATTAATTAGATGTATAAGCGTCTTTTATTTACGGTTTAAAACTCCATTTATCTCAAGAAAACAGCAATTAACCATACAAAAGCTGATTCTTTTCAAAGAATAAGATTTTTTAATCATTTTTCATAAAAACTTAAAAAAGGCCAGAGTATCGCATCGGTGCGATATCTGTGCAGCATTATGAGTTATTTGCCATTTTTGGAGTCAATTAACTTGACAAAGTTGCAAAAAATATCTTTAATTAGGGTATAGGCATAAAATATATAAATAGCAAAAAGCCACGAAGCAGATTAGTTTTACTTATCTGTTACATTTTACTTGCTTCTAGATAAAATTAACTTATCTAAAGATTTTTATGGCATCTTAACTCTCAGGAGGCGAAAATGGTTCCTTTACAACTAGAAAAATCAAAAAGCAATACTCCCTTCACTTTAGCTACTGCTTGGAGCAATTTTTGTGAGTTTTTTATTGAAAAAAAACAGAGTTTTTTAGATTCCATTCTCCCCGAAAATAGAGCTAAAAAAGAAATAAAAAAATTGGAAGCTAAATTACGTGAAATCCCCAATGTTGAGGATATTTTTATAATACCAAGAGTCAGCAAAAGCCTACATGAAATAACTTTCAAGATACTAGCTGATGTAGATTTTGATATAGCTAGACAAATTGAGGAAAAAGCAATTAATTTAGTTATTGATACTAAGTGGGAATTGTGCGACTTTTATAAGACGGAAGATTGGCATTTTAGAACACAAGTAATTAATAATGCTGATTCTAGTTTTGTTACAATTGAATAGTTTTTTCGATAATGCCAGAAGCAAGTATATATAGAGAACAAGCTCTACTAAATGAGAATACAGCCCAAGCAGCAAAACAAGGTTTTTGCGATTGGGCTGTTATTATGTGTTTTTATTCCGCGCTCCACTGGGTAAATTATCATGCTTATACGAACGGAAATAGTCAAGAATTGATACTGGATAAATCTAAATACTCGAAGGGAACGAGAATACCTACACTACATGACTTAAAGTTTTATTATGTTGAAAAAATTGTTAATGAAGATTCCAAGAAACTCAGAGATACATTTCAGAATTCAAATAACAAAAATTATAAAGAAAAGTTAGAAGAAGTAAGAAAGTTACAAGTAGCGTATGAAAGTCTTTTTAATGCAAGTATGAGAGCAAGATACTTGCATTATTTAACAACTACTTCTAGAGCGCACTATACATCACAAAATATTGAATATTTTTTCAATAATTTAGAAATAATCAAAAAAAGACTTTCTTAAAGCTTTGCTGAATTAGGATTGATAGCCTTAGTTGATGAAGTTACACCCGTCCAGTATTAGGACGGATGCTACATAAGAATGTTAAGAGTTTCTTCCCTTTTTAATCATTTTATCTTTATCGTTTAGTTTAAATGCAGTGCTTAGACAAGTTTTAATAGCTATAAAAACATAGAAGAAAGTGATAGGAGATGGACTGATTGTACATAGAGCTACCTTATATACCATTGTGATAAAGGCTACTGTAAACTGAACTGCTTCTGATGTGTGGGTTAGGGTTTTTGTTGTCTTGGGCATAATTGCTCCTGTATTTTTATAGATATAGTCAAGTTGAAAAGTGATAGTAAAAGGTGTGCAACCTTAGTTAGGGGAAACTGACTGTACTCACTAGGAGTAGTAGCACTCTGTAAATACACTTCCTTGTCTTTCCCATAAACTCACTTAGTCAAGTTGATTATTTTTCAGGTGGTTATTAACTAAATATTTGCTATATCTATAACGCCCATCTCTTCTATCCCAGCTAATTTTGGCACTAAAAAAGGGAGTGTTTAAACTCCCTAAAAGTATTGCTATATAAAGCGTTTATTCAATTCCATTAGGGACTAAAGCCGCGACATCAATAACATCTTCTATTTTGCGCTTATCAGCTTTGCGGTTCAGATATGGTGTAAGTTCATGAGTTGCATTATGGCTATTAATGTCATCCTGGTAGTCCGTCAATATTTCCTTCACAGTTTGAGGTTTTGATCCTGTTAGGGATTGGATAGCAGTTTGATTAATATGCCACCTGTCCCCCGTCTCTGATACCATTTCTGAGTTATGTATTTTAATTGCTTGTATCGCACGTTTAACCATTTCTCTAGCACGTCCAGGGTGTGTTTTGTACTTTGCGCTAAGTAATTCTTGTGTCTCAACTCCTGACAAATCAGAATCAAATTGTTTAGCTTTACCTGTTAATGTAGTCGCATAAATAGTACAAGCTTTTTGAATAAATTCTGCTAGAGATAAACCAGAATGAGTTAGAGCATCTTGTACCTTCTGTTGAGTGTCAGCATCCAGTTGTAAAGCTTCAATTTTCATAGATTCTAAAGTTAATTCTGTAGTGATTTCTGGTTTAGTTTCTGCGGGAATATTTGCAGTTAATTCTGTTGCGGTATTTTCTTCTGTAATAATTTCTGGTTTAACTTCTGTAGCGGTTTCTAGTGATGGTGAAAAGCCAGTAAAATATTGATTTCTAGCATCGTCTCCAACTACTTCCCATCGTTCCTCACTAGCAGTGGCATACCATAAAGCCAAGTGTTCAAATCGTTCTACTTGACCCTTACCAGCCTTAGTAAAGTAGTAACCGGGTGTGGCTTCATTTTTATCAGGAAAAGCCGATTGAATAGCTTTTCTCAAAACAGTTCTACATCTGCTAAAATTGCCATCTGATACGGCTTTTTTCATTTCATCCCAGTATTTAAGGGTAACTTCCTTAATAGCTAATTCATCAGTTAGATTTTGCAGTTGTGTCGTTAGTTTTAAGGCAATTTGAGAAGCTTTGTTAGTGTCACTCATAATAGGTTTGATTTATTTAACTATCCCTATACTAACTCTCTTATTTGAATATGTCAAGAGGTTTTGTATAGGGATTAATTTTATATTTTGGTAAGGCTTCCTTGCTTTATCTCATACCGTTTATAGGCGTTAATAGTGCTTTCATCGTCATCGCCTAACACTTCCTTAGCAAAGTCCGTAAAGTCATAGGGATCTACATTCCCATCATTGATAATTGCGGCTCTTAAATATGCGGCTCTAAACTTGTGGTAGGTTCTTTCATCGGCTGGGAAAATATCCCAATCCTTGCATTTTTGATTTAAGGTTTTTGAGAAGCGTCTGTTTACTCGTTCAGGGTCTTCATCCTGATCAAATCGTTTACCCTTACTGTTAAGCCAGTCAAGAGCAAAGCAGACTAAATCAGCAGGTAATAGAGTAGGGATTTTAAAAGTTACGTCACGTAATTTAACAGCTTTATCAACTACTCGAATCTTCCTATCCTTGCCTTTCAATTGACCCTTAAACGCTACGGTATGGCTATCAATTAACTCAAAGCTTGCTGATAGATGGACTTCTGCCATACGCCGTCCAGTTGCCAAAGCTACGGCACAAGAAACATCAAGCCAGTTAGCATCCTCACCATTTTTAATGTCTGTAAGGATGCTAGAGGCATATTTTAGGGAGTTGGTTAAATCAATCTCAATTCTGTTATCTGCTTTGCGGCGTTCCGTGACAGTTTCCCGATAACGGGTATTTTGCTGGGTTTTATAACTGGCAAATTGATAGCTAAGGGCATTACCAAAATTGGTAATGATAGTGCAGACAGGGTGATACAAAGCAGGGTCTTTTAATTCAGTCTTTGCTGCTATCTTTAATTCCTTTTTAAGTGCGGTAATTTGACGCAAGCAAGTACCATATTCCTTTTCTTCTTCTGTACGATCATCTGGATAAGTAACTTTGAGTAGCTTGCTTTCCTGTGCGGCTAAAGCTTCCCATCCCGTTAAAGTCTTACTTCCAAGCTTTTTACCCTTTTTGCGTTCGGTAATTTTGAAGGGTGCGAGTGATTCAAATTGAGGTAGTAAAATCTTTACCCTGTCATTGATGTAGGTATTTTCTAAGTCTTCAGAAGATTTAAGTTGTCTAGCCATATCCTTGATATCCTTAATAAATAAAATTCATAATTAGATAGTAACCAAGGATAACACTAATGTCAAGAGGGATTGTACAGGGATATTTTAATCAGTCCCCAACAGTCCCCCGCAACTTTAACCATCTATTGCTGTGGGGAAATTTTGGTTTTGTCCTATATTTTTAGGTGTTATTTTATACGTAGTTTTTGTTAAAATTGGTTCAGTCACCACCAACTTTAAAAATGCTTATTGATAAAGATTCTCAATAATTTTCAATCGCTGTAACGGTTGCTGGTAAAGGATTTGAGGGCGATTTTAGGGCTGGTGATAGCCGCCTTTTTTTCTATAAAATCAGAATGAATATCACCACACCATTAAGCCCCGGCGAAACCGCTTAGGCTAAAGTATAAAATAAAGCAAAATGTAATTTAAGTGTTAAACGGAGTAAGACGGAATTGGGCGGATTTTAGGCTAAATCCTAATAGCGCGGTTCTAAGGTAGGTTAAAGAGGTATAATCCGCTAAACGATGTAATAGTCGTTTAAACAGTTTAGAACCGTCACGGGGTAAAATAGGGGACACTGGGGATGTTTTAATTTAATAGTTCGTTGTCAGGAAAATTTAAAACGGAACGGGGCGAAATTAGCGCGTATAAGAAGAATGTAGAATACTATGGCGGTAATCCTGGGCGTGTTACAAAAGTAGTATGTTTATGTTACACGGGACGGCACGGGGCGAAATTAGCGCGTTTAAACAGAGTAGGAAATATTATAGCGGTAAATCCTGGGGCATATTACAAAAGTAATACGTTTTGTAGTGCGAAACGGCACGGGGTGAAATTAGCGCGTTTAAATAGAGTACCAAGTTTTAAACCGTGCGTAATTGTGTTAAGCCTTTGCGGGGGAAATTTGGAGAATTAGCGATCGCACTACTGGAGAAGTCAGAATAAGTTATCTATATACAAGAGGGTAAGTTAAGGAAACAGCACGGGGGGGAATTTGGAGAAATCAAACAGTCCATTAAGAAAACTCGCGGCTGTGACAAGTCGTGCTTATAGTTTGTTTATATAAATATAAAAGCTATTAATTGAATTGGATACAGCACTTGGTAAGAAGTTATCTATAGACAAGACGGTTTGATAATGCCATCACTATACAAGACGACTTGACGCAACTATAACTAGACAAGAGGGTTAAGATAACTATACAGAACAGTTTGAATATAGATGATAACTATACAAGACAGTTTGACCGCAGATGTATCACTGTACAAGAGGGTTTAACGCAAGTATGATAACTATACAAGACGACTTGACGCAGATATCATAACTATACAAGAGGGTTTAACGCATACATAATGACTATACAAGACAGTTTGACCGCAGATATCATGACTATACAAGAGGGTTCGCGCAGATATCATAACTATACAAGAGGGCTTGACCGCATCCATGCACAAGAGGGTCTATACAGTCCTTGCTTTCATTCCTTGTTCTCTAGAGAACAAGGAATGAAAGCAAGGACTGTATAGACCCTCTTGTGCATGGAT
>NZ_VIKW01000061.1:8139-11816 GCF_009711975.1 Anabaena sp. UHCC 0204 | reverse complement strand
GAATAATCAGACTACCTCAGACAAATCTTCAGAGTGGTCTTGGTGGTGGCTTTTGTGGTTACCAATATCAATTTTTGTTTTCTTGGGCGGTGGCAGTAACAGTGATGGTGGTGACAATAATAATAATAATTGTAATAGTTGTGGCTGTGGGTGATGAGTCATATCTAGGATTACCGTAACAAAAAAGGTTTTTTATCACAAGCAGCTACTTGTTGCTTATGTCTCAAAAATTTCTGGTCTTTCAATAATGAACCATTCATGATACAAAATTGCTAGAAAGAAGTTTTCATTTTTTAGGCGATCGCAAACTGTCATAAAGCCAGAAAAGAAGGGATCATCTTCATAGGTGGTATCCGATAAAAATAGCGTGAGTGATTTTTTATCTTCAGCCCAAATAGAACGGATTATGGAAATATTAGGGTGATGAGATTTATCCACAGGTAATAATACTGGATATCCATCAATTTCCATAAATTCCAGTTCCTCATATTGCAAAACAGATGACCAATCTTCTGGTCCTTCATGTTTTTCAATAATCCTATCCCACCTCACCAGTTTGATTTTTTCTAAAGTTTCAGGTGATAAATCCGATAGTTTCATAAGTTTTACAAAATTTGACTGTTGCAAGAATCTCTAGGTTCTGAACACGAACAGGACGATGATATCAATTCTATTAACTTACTTTAGTTGTTTGTTTAGCAACCAAATATTGCTCGATGGCTTCACGAATCAAATCAGGTACTGTGCATTTTTCCAGATCAGCCAGATTTTTCAGATGCTGCTTCATCTGTGGATGCATCAATACTTTCACTTGTTCTGAAAGTGGCTCATCTCTGCCATAGTCGAAGCGATACTTGATTCCAAAATCGGGATTACCACCAGGTCTCGCCATTAGTTGCACACTTATAACGACAATCCCAATTATATCGCAATTAGCATCAGACAAATACTTCTAAGCTAAACACCTTAATTGCGTGGTACTACGTTATAATCATGAGAATAACTAACTAGGAGCGCAAGTGATATGGTTAATGCGCCGCTTGACAAGACTACCAATGTTATCAGTGAGAATTTGGCTGTTGATGCTAAAAATGGTGATGGTGTTAATACGACAATAGCAATATTTGCGACTGAAGAATTAACTGAGGAAGAAGAGTGCGAGCGCTCATGTTTAGAGCGTCAAGTAGAGAGAGCATTTTATGAAGCTGGAAAAGCTCTGAAACAACTAAGAGACAGAAAGCTATATCGCAACTCCCACAAAACTTTTGACGAATACTGCCAAGACAGGTTTAGTTACAACCGTTCCCGTTCCTATCAACTCATCAACGCAGCCAGTATTGTAGATAACCTACAAGAATGTCCACAAATTGTGGACATTTTGCCAACTGCGGAAGGACAGGTGCGACCACTAACAAAGCTGGAAACGGAGGAACAAGTTAACTGTTGGCAGGAAGCAGTGGAAGCAGCAGGTGGTAAAGTACCATCAGGACGTATTGTCAAAAGTATTGTGGACAAACTACGCGAAAGAAATAACTTGCCTAACCCCTACCGTTTGGGAGAATGTTGTCAAATTTTACCCAAAGATAATCCAGAACTCAAGGGCAAAATCAGTTGTTGGGGAATTATCACCTATGTGGGTAATTATAGTTGTAAAATTACCACGTGGAACGGGGATTATCTAGTTAAGATAGAAAACCTCAAGTCCTTGGATTATTCTGAGAATGATTGCAAATCTATGCAGCAATTATATCAGCGTCTTGTCAGGTTACATCAAGTGGGGAATATTGATGCTGCTGTGGATTGGCTATTGACTGGTTTAGGTAAACTACACCAACCGTTTTTAACACCACTGCAAGAAAAATTACTAGCTGTTGCTGAAAAAGAATGTGGATTGATCTAATTATCTAAGTACAGGATAAAAGGAAGTTGAAAACATTACCGAGTGAAGATTTTACCCTGTTGTTTTTGGAAAAAATACAAAAAAGGCTACAGTTATGCTGGGGACAAAAACCGTAGTTTAACTCTAGTCCGTTGTAATTATGCTGAATGCTACTAATGATACTATTGATAAAATTCTCACCCTTCAGATCATGGTTGCTTGGGCTGGGGAGGGGGGTTGTGAACCTAAACGTTTAGACTGGTGGCGCACAGATTTAATTGATGAATATGGTGGAGGTGACTTGTTGCAAAGACTGTTGCCGAAAACACATCTATGGGCATCTTTAGAAGCTGTGCGGTTGGCTACCATTCAAGTAGACAGGCGTAAACGTCAAGAAATGGCTCAACCTGATGCAGTGCGATCGCTCTTTTTTTGGGGTTTTGAGATAGATGAGAAATTAGCGGAACGTCTAGCTTTCCATAAACAGAACAAAAACAAAGTCACACCTTTAGAAGCTTTACCATACTTTACTATCAATATCACTCAACCTTTTTCAGAAACTGAATTTGAGGAAGCAATTCGGATTCCCAATCAAAAAATAAACTTTACAGTAGTTCCTAACGGACGAGAAATTGTTGGGGAAATTGTGACAGATTTAGAACTGAGAGCAAAAAAATTAGCAGCAGCCTTGCTACCCTTAACTGATAGTTACACCATGCCGTTTTACCGTTTACAAGACAATTAAATTTTGTGATCAGCAAAGCTAATCCTTCCTCAGTCGAGAATCGAAATTCGGCTAAACTCATGTTACCAAACCAGGAATCAAATCAATTTCACACGCGATTGCTGCGTATATCCTTAGCAGTGGAAGAAAGTCGAGCTTATTGGGAACATCTAAAAATAGATATATCTAAAGACAAATTACCAGTGGTAGCTTTTGAGGAACGTTGGTTTGGTAGTAAAAGTATGGCCAGAGTTCGCAGTCTATTAGTTGAATTCAGCCATCGCTTTGCAGCCTATCCCAGTAGCTTAACTGTTCTCCGGCTCTGGCAACCAAATGACCCAATCACTCGCCAAAATATCTGTCATTGGCATTTACAACTGACTGACCCTATATATAGAAATTTTACCAGTGTTTTTTTAGAACAGCGTCGTCAGCAAGAGAATGCCAATATTGACAGAGATATAGTAGCTCGTTGGGTAACACAACAATTAGAAACTGAATGGTCAGCAGCAACAACTTTAAGAATGGCCACAGGTTTAATTGCTGCTTGTGCGGATGCAGGACTTTGTTCAGAAAACGTTGGTAAACGTCAATTGAAATATCCAAAAATCACAGATGAAGCTCTAGCTTATTGGCTTTATTTTTTACAACATTTTTCTTTTACAGGTACGCTACTAGACAACCCTTATTTTAAATCTGTAGGTTTAAGCGACAGTTTGTTAGAACAGCGTTTACGTAGTTTACCTGGAATCACATTTAAGCGGATGAGCGAACTTTATGATTTTGGTTGGCAATATCCCGACTTAAAGACCTGGGCGATCGCTTCTTTGGCTTTGCAATGGGAAGAATAAAGAAGAAGTATAGCTGGGGGATGGGGAATTGGGAATGGGGACTGGGGACTGGGGACTGGGTTAAAAGTCTGTTTGTATCTGAGTTTTATCATCAGTTTATGTCCTAACCGCCCTGTCCGTTGCCGTCTAACTTAAGCTTGCGTGATGACGTAGAAGTAACACACTACACTACGCTATCAGGAGTCAGAAAAACATCAATACTCCCAATTCCCAATTCCCAATT
>NZ_VIKW01000061.1:0-8039 GCF_009711975.1 Anabaena sp. UHCC 0204 | reverse complement strand
AATTCCCCAATTCCCAATTCCCCAATTCCCAAATTCCCAAATTCCCAAATTATGACAGGCAATTTATTTGAAAATACTTCTTTGGATACGGCGATCGCTGCCCTTAAAAATGACCTCCTAGATCCAGGTAGCCCTAAAATTAGCACTATGCGTAATTATCGCTTTGCGATTTTACAGTATGACCCCCGCGAAGAATATAAGCTGCGCGATCGCATTCGCAAATTAACAGACGAACTCAAAAGTCAGGGGTGGAATGTACTATCTGTTTCCCTGAAAAGTTTATTTTTAAACCGTCTTAAAAAAGAAGATACACGGTTATTAGACAGTATAATTAGAACAGAAAAGCGTCTGTATGACAAAGAGCCAGATAGAGGCATTAATCACTTAAAAGATAAAATATCACTATATATAGAGGGGGCTGACGGTATCGCTCAGGACGTAATTAATCTTATTAATGATTTTACTAACCAACAACCAGAAAAAGCTGACCACACCTTAATTTTACTGGAACGTGCTGGTTCTCTGTATCCTTTTTTTCGTTCATCGGCACTACTCAAACATATTGACGGTAAAACCAACAATTTACCTGTAGTTCTCCTCTATCCAGGAGAAAGACGGGATTTAAACGCCCTGTCTTTTATGGGAGAACTACCAGCAGACAGAGACTACCGACCCCGGATTTACTCATAAAAAAGCCATTCCCAATTCCCCAATCCCCAACCCCCAATCCCCAATCCCCAATCCCCAATTCCCCAATTCCCAATTCCCCAATTCCCCATTCCCCATTCCCAAAAAAGGTATTTTGTATGACAATTAAGGAAATATTTGCTGCTGATGTTACTCGAAATATTGCACCAGTTGTTTATTTTCATGAACAAGATCCAGCCAAGGTTTTAGAAGAGGTATCCGAATACATCATTACAGGAGGATATCCAGAAACCGACCCCCGCCACAAGCGGGTACAATCAGGAATTCATGAACAGTTTGTTAAACTTCTCCAAGGAATAGCTGAAGAATTACCAAAACGGGGCGGTGTGGAATTACCAGCATCTTGGATATCAGGCTTTTATGGTTCTGGTAAATCTAGCTTTGCCAAACTTTTAGGACTAGCTTTAAATGGTTTAATTTTACCCAACAATCTCTCTTTAGTAGATACACTTTTATCACGAGATGATTCACCAAAACGTCATGAACTATTAGACAGTTGGAATCTGTTAAGAAATCAAATTGATCCTATTGCTGTAGTTTTTGATATTGGTGCAGTAGCTAGAGATGACGAAGATATTCACAGTGCGGTTAAACGCCAAATTCAATTACGTTTGGGTTACTGTACTATCAGTCATTATGTTGCTGACCATGAACTAAAATTAGAATTAGATGGTAAATGGGAAGAATTTCTCAATTGTGCAGAACAAACTTTAGGTGAACCTTGGTCAAAAACTAAACGTGACCAACTAGCAGAAGAATCATTCTCTGAGGTCATGCACAATATGAATCCTAGCCGTTATATTGACCCTATGAGTTGGTTTGATAGTCGGGCTGGTGTGCAAACTGGTATTGGTACATCCGTAGATGAAACCGCCACAGCAATTATTAATATGCTGAAATTACGCGCACGTGGAAAAACCTTATTTGTGGTGGTGGATGAGGTTAGCCAATATATTTATCAAAACAATAGTCGGATGCTGAAATTGCAATCTTTTGTTTCTGCATTGGGACAAAAATTAAAAGGGCAAGTTTGGTTATTAGCTACTGGTCAACAAAAGCTAGAAGATTCAGACGATGAAAGTAATATTGGTAAACTCAAAGACCGCTTTCCCCCTAAACTCCGGGTTCATCTTGCACCTACTAATATTCGGGATGTAGTTCATAAAAGGTTACTAAAAAAAGCAGCGAGTAAAGAACCTGAATTAAGAAATTTATTTCAACAACATCGCAGCGATTTAAAACTTTACGGTTATCAATGTGATGCTATTACCGAAGAAGATTTTGTGGAAGTTTATCCCATGCTTCCCGGTTATGTAGATTTATTGATGCAAATTACCTCTAACCTAAGAACTCGTTCTAGTCGTGCGAAAGGAGATGATCATGCGATTAGAGGATTACTACAATTATTGGGTGAATTATTTCGAGAACAAAAATTAGGAGAAAAACCTATTGGTGATTTAGTCACTTTAGAAAATATTTACGCTGTCCAACAATCTGCCCTTGATGCTGATGTGCAGAATACTTTAGCCCGATTATTTAATCATGAAAAAGTAGTTAATGATGATTTGGCGATAAAAGTTGCTAAAGCTGTATCTTTATTAGAGTTAATTCAAGAACAAGAACCTACTACTTCTACATTAGTCAGTCAATGTCTTTATTCTCGCTTGGGAATGGGAAATCAAGAAACAGAAATTACCCAAGCGTTGGAAAAGTTGCGAGATTTAGGGTTACTTTCTTACTCTGATAAACTGGGTTATAAAATTCAAAGTTCTGCTGGACAAGAATGGCAACGGGACAGAGATCAATACAGTGTTATTCCTGATGCTATTACTATTATAGTAGCAGAAAAGTTAAAAACATTATTAGGTGGTGTTAAACGTCCTAATTATAAAACTAAACCTTTTACTTGGATAGCTATTTATAGTGATGGTAGACAACGCCAAGATGACAGGTTACAATCAAGTAATGACGTAACTTATATAACGGTTGATTTTCGCTATTTAACTGATAAAAAAGACCAAGAATCTAATTATTGGATACCCCAAAGTAGTAATGCTAATTTGCAAAATCGTTTAGTTTGGGTAGTAGGGACATCAGGAGATTTAGTTAGTTTAATCAGAGAACTCGCTAAATCACGGCATATTATTCAGAAATATGAAGGCCGTCAACAATCTATTTCTAGTAATAAACAACGCTTGTATTATGAAGAAAAAAGCCGTTGTGAAAAATTAGAAACAGATGTACAAGATGCGATCGCTCATTCTTTCCTAGAGGGTCAAATTTACTTCCGGGGACGACAAATTGATAAAACCCTGCACGGAAGCACCTTTAACAGCATTTTAACAGGTGTGGGGGAAAGTATTCTCCCTGAACTATATAGCCATTATAATGATGTGGCAATTACTCCAGAAGAGTTGAAACAATTACTAGAAGCTAACCTATCTGGACCATCCCATAAATTTATGAGCGAAAACGGGTTAGGGATTCTAGAATTAGATGCTGGTAAATATGTCCCTACCTGTAGTGGTGAAGTTCCTACCCGTATTTCCCAATACATACAACAGCAAAATGGCATAGCTGGTAATAACTTACTTAACTATTTTGGTGGACCTCCTTATGGTTATTCGGCTGATGTTGTCAAAACTTGTTTAGCTGGATTGTTACGGGCTGGTAAAGTGCGAATTCGTCCCCAAGCTGGTTCAGAAATTACCTCAGTGCGCGACCCTGGTGCAGTAGATATTTTTACCAAAGACCGAGAAATTAAACGGGCTGATATTTTACCACCAAATGAAACCAATATTTCCTCACGCGATCGCATTGCATTATGCAAGTTATTTAAAGACTCCCTCGACGTTGAGTTAGACAGAGAAAATGATGCTATAGCTGATGCTGCTTTTCAGCAATTCCCTGGTTTAGTCAAACGCTTGCAAGAAATTGAAAAAAGGTACAATCGGCTACCTAACCGCCCAGAATTACCGCAAGTATTACAGAAGCTAAGGGAAGCTTTGGAAAAATGTACTATTTCCCGTCAAGTAGAAAACACAGTCATCACAGTTAAAAAATATCTGGATGCGCTGCGGGATGGTATTCAACAACTTGGTATTATCGAAACAGACTTAACTGATACTGCGGTAGCAGAAGTAGCTAAAGCGGTGGAAATTCAAACACATCAAGTAGCACAACTGCGGGAGATTGAGAGTATAGCAGAAATTCAAAATGCGATCGCTGCTTTAGAAACACAGCTAAACACAGACCGCCCTTGGCGCGATATTAACAGTTTACAACCTCAAATCCAAGCTATTGAACAGCACTATAAAACTATCCGCTTACAACTCATAGAACGTCAAGAACAGCAGTCAGAAACAATTAAAAACAAAATTAAACAGCGTTCTGGTTTCAACAAACTCAATGAAAAACAAGCTGAATACATTACCAGACCTTTGCAACAAGCAGCTTTTGATACTACTAAAGATGCCCTTTATCCCAATTTATTGCAACTGCGCGACTCTGCTGTAATTCAAATTCAAAAAGCTGAAGAAACAGTTAACCGTAACTTAGACGATATGTTATCAGAAGTTACAGAGAAACAGATCATTCAATTAGATTTAAACTTGAAGGGTTATGAAGTTAACAACGCAGAAGAAGTAGAAGCATTAGTTAACCGAATACGAGAACGTTTATTAGCACAGCTAAAAGAAAATACACGCATTAGGATTATCTAAATTGGGGAATTGGGAATTGGGGATTGGGGATTGGGGATTGGGGAATTGGGAATTGGGGAATTGGGAATTGGGAATTGGGAATTGGGAATTGGGAATTGGGGATGGAAAAATGTTATAACTTATGTTATATTTGAAATCAAAGCCTTAACCAAAAAGTATTGCAACTTCACCCTTTGGTGTAAATTTTTGTGAAGTTTAAAACCAATTCCCAATTCCTTAAAAATATCTTATGGCTGATAAAATTTATCCTATCAATCCTGCAAAAATTGGTAATCAAGATGGTTTTCGTCTTCCACGGTCTTTTTTTAAAGATCATCCTCTTTTAGCTAATGCTTCAGGCTATATTCAGGTATTATCTGATAATACATTTTTAGTGAAATTAGACACTGATAATATTGATAATAATGAAAATGAAGACAAAAGCGTAATGTTAAGTTTATTTTTAGATTTTCTGATGAAAGATGCTATAGAAAATCCTGACAAATTGGTTATGTACACTCAGCAAATGAGTGAAGAAATAGATGATTTAGTAGCAGATGTCATCTAGAAATTTCATTCCCAATTCTTTATTCCCAGTTCCCAATCTCTCAATCAATGGCTGCATTTACTTGTAATGGCTGGCAAATATTCTTCTACCCATTATTTAACCAGCAATGGGTAGATTTACGTGATAAAGTTAAAAAATTAAAAAATGAATTACCGCAAGAGGAATTTATTAAACATCCAGATGCTAAGTTATTAAAAGCCTTAAACATTGGAATTAAAGAAAAAATTCCTCAAGATCCTTTTGCATCACATTTTGTTTTACAAAAACCATTACAAAAATATGGTCGTCTCAAAAAAATGGGACTTCCAGAAAGATATAGATTATTCTTTAGACCATTTAAAGAACCAAAAATAATCATTATTTTGTGGTTAGGGTTTCCTCGGAAAGAAGGGGATAAAAAAGATTGTTATGAAGTGTTTACCAAGAGAGTTGAGAATGGTGATTTTCCAGATAAAATCGAACAATTTATGATTGAATGTAATTTAGATAATCCCCAATAGTCCATTCCCCAATTCCCCAATTCCCCATTCCCCAATTCCCCAATTCCCAAATTCATGTTAACCCCAGAAGCCAAAAACCTACTTTCATCTACCATTCGCAACTTACGAGAACGCTTAATCACCGACTTATATAACGCCGTTGATAGTGCTTATCGTTTATCTATTTCTGCTTCCCAAGCTAAACTTCCAGAAGAACAACGGATTAAACGCAAACGGTTAGAAACTTGGCTGAAAGAACAGAACCAAGGAGAAGGGAAAGGTAAGAAAGCCGCAGAAAAACAACAACAAGAACTTCATTTACAAACTGCTGTTAAATTAGCCGCAGCTACATTTATTAATCGTTTGGTAGTTATTAAACAAATGGAGGCACAAGGACTAATTAAACCAGCCGTAATTACAGGAGGGTGGCAAAGTCCAGGATACCGCGAATTTCGAGATTTTGCTCCAGAATTACTCAAGGATGAAAGCGAAGGTTACAGCATATTATTAAAGTTACTTTTTGATGAATTGGCTATAGATTTACCTGGTTTATTTGGTAATGTCGGTATTACGGCTTTATTTCCTATTCCTACGGTAACTTTACGAGCAGTAATTGAAGCATTGGACAATCCCAATTTAAAATCGGCTTGGTTAGATGATACTACTTTAGGCTGGGTTTATCAATATTGGAATGACCCAGAACGGGAAGCATTAGACGCAAAATTAAACGGAGGTGGTAAAGTTGAACCTCACGAAATAGCCAGTAAAACCCAAATGTTTACTGAGCGTTATATGGTGGAATGGCTATTACAAAATAGTTTAGGACAAATGTGGTTAGCAATATGTAAAAAACAAGGTTGGATACCAGCAGTAGAAGCTGATGGAACTTTAGAAAATTTGGCAGTTAGACGCAAAGAATGGCGAGAAAAACGGGAACGGGGAGAGGTTGCATTAGATGAATTAATGCCCATTGAAACTGCAAATGAGCAACTTTGGAAATATTGGGTTGAACAACCTTTAACTAATGAAGCGGTGTTAAATGCACCCACAAGTATTCGAGAAATTAAAATTCTTGATCCGGCTTGTGGTTCTGGACATTTTTTAGTAATTGCTTTAGATTTATTATTGGCTCTTTATCAGGAAGAAGCACAACATCGGGGGGAAAGTTGGAGTAATCAGGAAATTGTTAAATCTATTTTAGAAAACAATTTATATGGAATTGACATTGATGCAAGAGCGGTACAAATTGCGGCAGCGAGTTTGGTATTAAAGGCGCAGTTGTTGTGTGGTAAAATTGAGTTAGGAAAAGTAAATTTAGTTGCGTCTAATTTACAATTAGGAAGTTTAGCAGAAAATGACCCTGCATGGTTGGAACTGCGACGGGAAGTGAAGGAAGCGACGGGTATTAGTGAGAAATTAACTGATAAAATTATTGAAACTTTAAAAGGTGCAGACCATTTAGGCAGTTTATTAAAAATTGGTAATAAAATAGATGAGGCTATTGGTGAATATATAGAGGAAAATTTAACACCTGTTCAGGGAGATTTATTTACGGGTTTTGGGCAAGAAATAAGAGAATATGATATAGAAGATGCGAGAAAGACTTTATTAAAAACATTAGAGGATTTTTTAAGTCGTTATACGAGTAGTGATGATTTGGGTTTGCGGTTACGGGAACAGTTAGCGGTGGGTGTGCGATTTATTCGCATGGTGCGAGAAGATTATTATGATTTAGTTATTGGTAATCCTCCATATCTAGGTACGAGTAAAATGGTGGATGCTAAGTATATTAATAAGGAATATCCCAAGGGTAAGGCTGATTTATATGCGGCGTTTTTAGAACGGGGTTTACAGTTGGTTAAATATGGGGGTATTTCTGCACTTTTGACTATGCGAGGTTGGATGTTTATTCAACAATATAAAGATTTGCGAGAATGGTTTGTAGATGAAAAGGATATTCGTTTATTGGGTGATGTTTCATGGGGTGCTTTCTCGGAAATGAAAGATAATCCAGTGAATATGAGCATTATTTATAATTGTGAACCAAATAATAATTATTCTGTTGCTATCTCTCCAACTGACGCAAATAATAGAGTTCGTTCTGCTGAAGAGTTAAGACAAAAAATAGCAGGTTTATTATGTGGGGTAAAGAGGTATGAATTTTTAACAAATCGCTTTAATCTTATTAAAGAAAAGCCTCTCATTTATTGGTGGGATGATGATTTTTTACAACGTTATGCTGAAACGCCAAAATTGGGTGATGAAACAGAAGTTAGACAAGGTATGGCAACATCTAATAATACTCGTTTTCTGCGTCTACCTTGGGAAGTTCAACTTAATGATTTATTAATTTGTCCCACGAATGAGTTTTTATATAATAGCTTCCCTGAAAATAAATGGGTTCCCTATATTAAAGGTGCGGCTGGAAAATCTTGGTTTGAACCATTAGACACAATTATACTATGGGAAAATTCAGCACTTGAAAAACAAGTTATATATGATCATTTAGGTTCAAAAGGAGGTGGTAACGGAACACCAAGCCGTCAATTTTATTTTCAATCTGGTATTTCATATTCTACTATT
>NZ_VIKW01000060.1 GCF_009711975.1 Anabaena sp. UHCC 0204 | reverse complement strand
TTTTACTTTTAGGAAATATTAATATTGTTACCAACTTTGATCTTTCTCAGCAGTTGCCTGTTCAGTAAGTAGGTAGATGTGAAATCAATACTGTTTGGTTAAGAGTTTTTGTAGATTAGGTTAAAAGACAGCGAAACCCAACAAATGCTTATAAATGTTGGGTTTTGTTCCATTGCTTTGCAATGCTAACACGAACAACCCAAGCTACTTAGGTTTAACAGTATACTTATTTTATGAAGCGAATAACTCCAGTAGCTAGTGAGGATTGTCTCAAAGCAGTTGAATTCTTTAGTTTATATAAAATCAGTTTTAAGTTATCAAATTACTTTTCTAAGATAGAAGTAGCGAATAAAATCGCCAAAAGCAAAAAATCACCCAATCGCAAATTGGGAGGAAATAATAAACATGACGCAAGCACAAAAATCTTTAGAATCTGTCAACAGTGCTACAGATAAAGCCCTAGATCGTGATTGTACAACATTATCCCGCCACGTCCTCCAACAACTACAGAGTTTTGGTCCAGATGCACAAGATTTAAGTGCGCTCATGAATCGCATCGCTTTAGCAGGTAAACTGGTTGCTCGTCGTTTGAGTCGTGCTGGTTTAATGGAAGGGGTTCTAGGATTTACTGGAGAAGTCAATGTCCAGGGAGAATCCGTCAAAAAGATGGATGTTTACGCCAATGAAGTATTTATTTCCGTCTTCAAACAAAGCGGCTTAGTTTGTCGTCTTGCTTCCGAAGAGATGGAAAAACCCTATTATATCCCTGAAAACTGCCCCATTGGTCGTTATACTCTCCTTTATGACCCCATTGATGGTTCATCTAACACAGATAACAATCTCAGTTTAGGTTCGATTTTTGCCATTCGTCAGCAAGAAGGAACAGATATTGATGGTGAAGCGAAGGATTTGCTCACCGATGGACGCAAGCAATTAGCCGCAGGCTATATTCTCTATGGTCCAAGCACCATGCTGGTTTATACGATAGGTACAGGAGTACATTCATTTATTCTTGACCCTAGCCTGGGTGAGTTTATTCTGTGTGAAGAAAATATCAAAATGCCAAATCACGCTGCTACTTATAGCGTTAATGATGGTAACTTCTGGCAATGGGATGAACCTTTTAGAGAATATATCCGTTATGTGCATCGCACTGAAGGCTATAGCTCCCGTTACAGTGGCGCAATGGTGAGCGATATTCACAGAATTTTATTACAGGGCGGAGTTTTTCTTTACCCAGGAACACTACAAAAACCAGAAGGTAAATTACGTTTGTTGTATGAAACTGCGCCTTTAGCATTTTTAATTGAGCAAGCTGGCGGTGTTGCTAGTACAGGAACAATGGATATTTTAGATGTAGTACCTACCAAACTACATCAGCGGACACCGTTAATTATTGGCAGTAAAGAAAATGTGGACAAAGTGAAATCTTTTCTGCAAACAGGTAAATAGACAAAACTATAGCATCTGCCAATCTTCACATTCATACCAAAATCTACGAGGAAAAAGCAAGAGAAATTTCTAGCGATCGCTCCAAAAAAAAGCTGACTAGAGTTTTCTACACTCATCAAAACCTTACAAGACCCCAACATTAATAGTAATATTGGTGGTTCTAAAACTATAGACTCTCTATCCACAAATAACATTATGGATAGAGATTTGCATAACCAAATCACTGTGTCAGAATTATAACAAAGCTGATGTTCGACTTTTGACTTAAATTCTGTACTCTATTTACCTACAATATGCTGTCTGTGTCCTTTCTGTGTCATTCATGAACTCTTTACAAAGCAAAGTCAAGCTATTCTCACCTGTAGAGGGAATTGGGGAAGTAGGGGTAGGAAAGGATCAAAAAATCAGGAAATGAGGAGAATATAGATCCTTACTTTGTGCCTCCTTCTTGCCACCTAAACCCCAATTCAACATTCAAAATCTAAAATCTAAAATCTAAACTCCTATGGTCAGTCTGTTAGAAAATCCATTGCGCGTTGGTCTACAGCAACAAGGGATGCCCGAACCGCAAATTATCGTCATCTTTGGTGCTTCCGGAGATCTAACTTGGCGGAAGTTAGTCCCAGCATTATATAAATTGCGGAGAGAAAGACGTATTCCCGCAGAAACAACCATTGTCGGAGTAGCCCGTCGAGAATGGAGTCATGAATACTTCCGTGAGCAAATGCAAAAAGGCATGGAAGAAGCTCACGCTAGTGTAGAACTAGGCGAACTTTGGCAAGACTTTTCTCAAGGTTTGTTTTACTGTCCAGGGAATATAGATGACCCTACAGGCTACCAAAAACTCAAAACCTTATTGGCTGAACTAGACGAGAAACGGGGAACAAGGGGAAACCGGATGTTCTACCTTTCCGTTGCACCTAACTTCTTCCCTGAAGCTATTAAGCAGCTAGGATTAGCGGGGATGCTAGATGACTCAGAAAAACATCGTCTCGTCATCGAAAAACCCTTTGGTCGTGACTTAGCTTCTGCTCAAAACCTCAACCAAGTAGTACAGAAGTTTTGTAAAGAAAACCAAGTTTATCGTATTGACCACTACTTGGGTAAAGAAACAGTTCAAAACTTGCTGGTTTTCCGCTTTGCCAATGCCATTTTTGAACCTCTATGGAATCGGCAATTTGTTGATCATGTCCAAATTACCGTAGCAGAAACCGTAGGAGTAGAAGACCGGGCTGGTTACTATGAAAGCGCCGGCGCACTGCGGGATATGTTACAAAATCATTTGATGCAGCTTTACTGTTTAACAGCAATGGAAGCACCCAACTCTATGGATGCTGATAGTATCCGTACAGAAAAAGTAAAGGTGCTACAAGCTACTCGTTTGGCAGATGTCCATAATTTGTCACAATCAGCAATTCGAGGACAGTATAGTGCTGGCTGGATGAAAGGTAAACAAGTGGAAGGGTATCGCAATGAACCAGGAGTTAATCCTGAATCAACTACTCCCACCTATGTAGCCATGAAGTTTCTAGTAGATAATTGGCGCTGGAAAGGTGTTCCTTTCTACCTACGGACTGGCAAGCGGATGCCAAAAAAAGTGAGTGAAATTGCCATTCACTTCCGCGAAGTTCCTTCTAGAATGTTCCCCTCGGCTGCTCAACAAGCAAACGCCAACGTTTTGGCGATGCGGATACAACCTAATGAAGGTATTTCCCTGCGGTTCGATGTAAAAATGCCTGGTGGTGATTTCCGCACCCGTTCCGTAGATATGGATTTTAGCTATGGTTCTTTTGGTATTTCCGCTACTTCCGATGCTTACGATCGCCTTTTCCTTGATTGTATGATGGGCGACCAAACTCTATTCACACGGGCAGACGAAGTAGAAGCAGCTTGGCAAGTAGTTACACCAGCCCTTTCTGTATGGGATTTACCCGCAAATCCTGCTACCGTTCCTCAGTATGAAGCTGGTACTTGGGAACCAGAAGAAGCAGAATTATTAATTAACCAAGACGGCCGTCGTTGGCGCAGACTTTAATTAGTCAGTGGTCAGTGGTCAGTAGCAAAACAACTGACAACTGACAACGAACAACTGACAACGAACAACTGACAACTGACAACGAACAACTGACAAAATTAACTATGGTTTCCCAAGCACCTACGATTTTTTCTTTGCAAGCACCCAAGGATGTTTCCCTCACAGAAATTGAGGCAGAACTCAATCAAGTTTGGCAAAGTTACGGTATTCAAGGGGCAGATGGTGGTTTACCTGCTGCTACCCGCGCCACAACATTTACTTTGGTAGTTTACGAACCCGAAGAAACTCAGTATTTGTTAACTGCAACCGGCTTTTATAATGGTCCAGTTGATGGTATTTTGGGTCCCCAAACTAAAACAGCATTGCAGGCTGTACAGAAAAAACATCAACTTCCAGAAACTGGTAGTCCTACAGCAGAAACTTTAACGGCTTTACGGCAAGAATATTTCCAAAAGCAACACCCCGGACCAAAGGGAGATAATCATGGTGCAGCAATGGGCTATACTTTCAGCCCCACTAGCCCCACCCTGGCTGATGAAATTGCTATCCGTAATCCTTGTCGGATTATTGCTTTATGTCCTATTGCTGGGGATGATGAAGGGGTAAAGGCTCAAGTATCTGCCTATTGCCCAATCCAAAAGCAGTCTTCTAGCACGCTGATATGCTGTGAATATATTACACTCACCGGGACTGCTGCGGCTTTAGAACGCATTGGGGGCATGATTCCCGCTTTGTTAATCGGTGGTTTACCTAAATTTTTATGGTGGAAAGCCACACCAGATGCTGCTAATCCTTTGTTTAAACGATTAGCAGCAGTTTGCAATAATGTCATTGTTGATTCTTGCAACTTTAATACACCAGAAGATGATTTACTCAGCTTGCAACAGTTGGTAGAAACTGGTGTACCTTTAGCTGATTTGAATTGGCGACGTTTGTCAGCATGGCAAGAATTGACAGCAGAAGCTTTCGACGCTCCTAACCGTCGCGCAGCCCTCAAGGAAATTGATCGTGTCAATATTGATTATGAAAAAGGTAATGCTGCTCAAGCATTACTGTACTTGGGTTGGTTGGCTAATCGCTTAGATTGGCAGCCAATTTCCTATAGACAGGAAAACGGTGATTATGACATCACTTATATCCAATTCCTGTCTCAAGACCAAAAACACATAGAAGCCGAGTTAGCAGGTGTTCCTCTTGCTGATATGGGTGAAATTATCGGTGATTTGATTGGTTTGCGTTTAAGTTCTACCAATCCTCAAGCTAATTGCGGAACTGTAATTTGCTCAGAAACTGGCGGTTGTATGCGAATGGAAACCCATGGCGGCGCTCAATCTTCTGGGTTGTTCCAACAGGTAAGTTCTCTTTCGGAACAAAAAGCAGAAGTATTGTTAAGTCAACAGGTACAACGCTGGGGACGTGAGGCTTTATTTGAAGAAAGTCTGACTGTCATTGGCAATACTATTAAGTTAAGGAAATAGATAATACAGCAGGTGACAGCTAACATCTATTTCTGTCTAGGTACAGTTCGCTATAAATCAGGACTTACGCAAAACAGAACGGAAGTAGGGGTAATTCATGAATTACCCCTACGCAAGAATCAGGTTTTGAGTTCAATCTTGCGTAAGTCCTATAAATAATGAAAGGTAGGGTGGGGTTTCCCACCTTTTATTTTCTCTTGATTGTAAAGTTTTGTAAAGTTATAGATAATATAACTCTGCATTGACAGAAGAACTCATATAAGCAAAGATTAATTTCCAAAAATTTATGAATCTTCAACAAGCAGAATTATATCAACGTCTTCAAGAATTTTCTTTAGATCAAAAAAATGTTTCTTTTTCTTTTAGTCAGAGGTTAGCAAGGGAAAATAACTGGACAATTTTATATACTCAGCGTGTAATTGAAGAATATAAAAAGTTTGCCGTTATTGCTGTTTTTGCAGGACATCCAGTTACGCCTTCTGATCAAGTAGATCAAGTTTGGCATCTACATTTAACATATACTCAATCTTATTGGCAAGATTTTTGTGGAATATTGGGTACACAACTAGATCATGGACCCACTCGTGGCGGTAATCAGGAATATCATAAATTTAATAATTGGTATCTGAATACTTTAGTCAGTTATGAACAGTTTTTTGGAGAAACTCCACCGATAGATATTTGGCCATCTGCTCATATTCGTTTTGATAAAGAAGCTAATTTTCAGCGTGTAGATACTCACAAAAATTGGATTGTATCTAAACCTAATTTAAAGTTTCCTCAGATAGATATTTCTCGTTTGATTCCTCATAGATTTTATCTAGCATTTCTGTTGACATTGACATTAATATTCACTAATTCTCAGCTTTTATTGGCATCAAATAATAGCAATTCCCAAACTTCGCAAAGTTTTGAAAATACTATCGTCACTTGGTTTTTAAGAGCGATCGCTTTTTTTGTGACATTCTTCATATTTGCATCTATTGGCAGAGGTGGTGGCGGTGGCAGAGGTGGTGGCAGGAGTGGTGGTAGTAGCAGTGGTAGTAGTGGTTGCGGCGGCGGTGGTTGTGGCGGTGGTGGTTGCGGTGGTGGTGGTTGCGGTGGTGGTGGCTAATCTCTAAGATATAGATTTTATTTCACGCAGAGGCGCAAAGGACACAGAGAAAAGGAAAATATGAAGAAATTTTTGATGAGAAGAATTGGGTTTTCTTTAATAGCTGTATTAGTGATGGTTCTGATTACATCTACTCATGCTATTGCCCAACAAGTGCCATTTTATTGGGACTATATCCATGTGAATATTGATGTGCAAACGAACGGAGATATGTTGGTTACAGAGGAACAAAAATATGTTTTTGAATCTGCTCACTCTCATAAAAGATATCGCTATATTTATCTAAATAAGGTTGATGAAATTAGGGATGTGACAGTTCAAGAAAATAACCAAATTATTCCTAGCAAAACCGGAATTCAAAATAATCAATTTTGGATTCGCTGGCAACATCAATTAACACCACCAGAAGCACGTACCTTTATTTTAAAATATCGTGTAGTTGGTGGGTTACATATCAATGGTCAGAATACTCAAGTTTACTGGAAAGCGATTTTTCCGAAGCGAAAAGCTCCTGTTAATGCAGCAAAGATCCGAGTAAAATTACCAGAATTATTATCAAGCAAAGTCCTTAATTTTACGAATTTTGGTACACCAGCTACAGCCAGTCAGGTCAATTCTAGAACTTTTGAATTTGTTGCTAATCAGTCTATTCTCCCACAACAAGAGTTAGAAGTTCAGATCACATTTCCTAGCAACATTCTTAACCTAACTCAACCTAATTGGCAAAAAGGTAAAGCCGGAAACCCCATTTTTCTTGGATTTATATATATGTTTTTTTTTATGTTCTTGGCCTTTACTATCATTTGTTTAATTAATCATCTGAAATGTCCTCAATGCAAAAAATTGACGCTCAACCGGACTTATAAAGTATTATTGCCAGCATCTACTCGATATGCAGGAACACGCAGGGTAATCTGTCACTGTAAAAACTGCTCTTACCATAATGAGTATAAAGAAGTGATTCCACTAATTAGTAATAGTAGTAATAGTGGTGGCGGTGGATATAGTAGCGGTGGATATAGTAGCGGTGGATATAGTGGCGGTGGAGATTGTGGTGGTGGAGATTGTGGCGGTGGAGATGGTGGTGGTGGAGATTGTGGCGGTGGAGATGGTGGTGGTGGTTAATAGTCAGCAGTATTTACACCTCACCTCATGCTAAAGTAAGAATATTTTATACAGCTTAGAGCGTTTCCTAGTACACAATGGTGTAAATAAATCAACAATTAAATTAACCTAATCAAATGGATGAATTAGAAGCAAAAATCCTGCAAATTGTTCAAGAAACCTGTCAACATCCCAGGGGTAGTATTGCCCGTCAAAAAGGACTCAATCAGATTATTTTATTGATTCAAAAAACAGGTAAACTATTGCGTGGTGTAGGTATACCTGATGCAGAAGAAGCTTTACAGGAAACTTGGTGGTATTTTTGCCGAAATCTTTGTGAAGCGACTACTACAAAAGAACCTTATAATCCTGAAAAAAGTAGCGTGATTACTTGGATTAACAGTTACTTAACTTATCGGTTGCAAGATAAACGCATTAGTTTTTATGAACAAAAAAATAACTTCGATTTACTTTCACAAGAAAACGATCAACAAATAGATCCTGCAAATTTAATTCCTGCACCTACAGAACCAAGACCAATATTAAATGAAATTCAAGAATGGTTAAAAACAAATTATTCAAAACTAAAACGTATTCATATCAGAGATCATCCAGATATTAATTGTTACGTTTTAATTTCTCGTCGTTTACCACCGGAAACATCTTGGTTAGATTTATCTGTAGAGTTTGGTATACCTGTCGCAACTTTGAGCAATTTCTATCAACGTCAATGCTTTCCCCGTCTTCTCAATTTTGGTAAATCTCAAGCTTATTTTGATAGTGAAGGTTACTTTGATATATAGTAAATTATGAATTATCCTACTGAACAACAAAGCATTTCTATTCCTATTTCTGCAAAGTTCCGAGATACAGCTTTGCAATTTGCTCAAGAACAACCAAATCCAGAAAAAGCTAAACAAGTCTACCTGAATACTTTAGCGGTGCAAGTCATAAATAATTACTTGCAACTATTAGATATTTCTACCACAATAGAAGCCAGCTATAGTTGGGATTACTGGGGAAGAATGGGTGCAGATGTGGCAGATTTATTATTAACTGGAATTGGACATTTAGAATGTAGATATATCCGAACAGGTGATCATATTTGTCATATTCCTCCTGAAGTTTGGCATCATCGTTTTGGTTATGTGGTAGTGGAAATTAATCAAACTTGCCAAGAAGCTCAAATTAGAGGATTTTTACCCGCAGTGACGACAACAGAAATTAATATAGAACAGTTACAACCATTAGAACTTTTAATAGAACATTATCATCAATTTTCTGGTGTACAATTAAGACAATGGTTAGAAGGAATATATACGTCTCAATGGCAAAGTATTGAGGAATTAGCTTTGAAAAAAAGCCCACAATTGGCCTTTCGTTCTTCAAAAGTGCGGGGATTTGAGATAGATACATCCAAAAAAGTTTGGCAAGTGATTGAACAATTATATCCCCAGCGCAGTTGGGGAAAAATCTTACCATCAAAATTATTACAGAATTCCGATGTAGAAGTAAATGATCTTCTTGTTCATCTTTTACAAACTACAGATGATGAAGAAACTCGTTGGACTCTAGCAGAGATTTTATGGACAATTACCCCAAATCATCCTGTTATTGCTGCTAGAAGAGTTATGGATTTAGGAATGCAGTTAGCCGGCAAATCTGTAGCTTTAATGGTGGCTATTTTACCAAAAATAGATAAAACTTTTGCCGTACTTTTACGAGTATATCCAATGGGTAATCAAATTTATTTACCAACGGATTTACGATTGTCAGGATTATATGAAAATGGACAGCCATTTTTAGAAGTTCAAGCTAGAGAAAAACAAGATAATTACATTCAATTAAAATTTTGTGCTGAACTAAGTGAAAAATTCCAAATTCGGGTTACTCTAAATAATGCAGTCATTACAGAAAAGTTTGTCATTTAGACCAATACGGTTTAGTTAAGAAAATTGTAGGTTAGCTTAAACTTAGATAACCGAATGGTGGTAAAACCCAACAAATTCGCGGAGATGTTGGGTTTCATTTTATTGCTTCCCGAACGTTTACGTTCCACAACCCAACGTTGTATCTTAGAGGTATGTTAGCCTTAACTGAACTGTATGTCATTTAGTCAGACAAATCACTTAGGGTAAAAGCCGTGGGTAAGTTGGTAATATTCGAGATTGGAGAGGGTAGTTTTGAAAAAGGATTTCCTGTAAAAATTAGAATTTGGGAAGACAGTAAACCCCATTTTACAGAAATTTCTGGCAGGTTTCCACCAGCTTTAGAAATTCCTGAAACTTATTATGAATGGCAATCAGCTTATTATCAATTGCCTGGTAATTGGTTAATTACTGTTCCCCAAACTCAAATCACTAATGTATCCATGACAGAAATTTGTGATGAAGCTGCTCAAAAATTCCAAGCTAGTTTTAATAATTGGTTAAATCAACCATCTGTAAGAAAATTAGAAAGGCAATTTTTACAAAAAGTGGGTGAATGGGATCATGTTCGCTTTATTTTACAAACACAAGATTTATTATTAAGAAAACTTCCTTGGCATTTATGGGAAATATTTCATACTAGTCATAATAAACCAGAAGTTGTAATTGGTTCAGATTATGAACCATCAAAAATTAAATTAAAAAGTCCTGTAAAAATTCTGGCTATTTTAGGGAATAGTCAAGAAATTAATATTCAACCAGATTTACAAGCATTGACAGCAAAATTACCAGGTGCAATTATTGAACCTTTGTGGCAACCATCGCGTCAAGCGATCGCAGATAAATTATGGAATCAATCTTGGGATATTTTATTTTTTGCTGGACATAGTTGCAGTCAAGAAGGTGATAGTTGGGGAGAAATTCAAATTAATGATCATGAAACTTTATCACTTTTAGAATTGCATCATACCTTGGGATATGCTGTTAAAAAAGGATTGAAATTAGCGATTTTTAATTCTTGTGATGGATTAGGATTAGCACGCAATTTAGCTGATTTGCGAATTCCTTATACTATTGTGATGCGAGAACCTGTTCCTGATATTGTCGCTCAACATTTTCTAGAATATTTTCTCACAGTTTTTGCATCTGGAGAATCTTTATATACCTCTGTACAACAAGCTCGTGTGCGTTTACAAGAAAATTTAGAAAGTCAATATCCTTGTGCTTCTTGGATACCTGTAATTTTTCAAAATCCAGCAGCAGCATTACTCCAATATCCCCAACCTCGCAATTTACAAAAGGTAACTTTTCAGTCAGGAATAGCTATTATGTTATTCCTGATTATTGGTACTATTTTATGGTTGAGTTTAAAGGAAATCAAATTGCGGAATCGCTTTAGTTATGGTGAAAAAGTATTATTTACCTCAGTTACTAATTTAGATAAGCAAGCAGGTACAACAGCATTTTTATGGAAAAATTACAATCAAGCTATTAAAAAATTTACTAATTATTTACAGGAATATTCCCATGATCCAGAAGCTAAAATATATTTAGAAAATGCCAAAGTTGCCAATAAAAAAGTAATCAAAATTGGTGTAGCTGTACCTATAGGTAGTAATCCTTCCGTAGCACAAGAAATTCTTCGAGGAGTAGCGCAAGCTCAACAAGAAATAAATAATGATGGTGGGGTAAATAGTAAGTTCTTACAAATACAAATTGCTAATGATGATAATAATCCGGCAATAGCTAAGGAAATTGCTCAGAAATTTGTCAAAGATCAGGAGATTTTAGCAGTAGTTGGTCATAATAGTAGTGATGCCAGTATACCTGCTGCTGATATATATCAAGCTGGAAAGTTGGTAATGATTTCACCAACTAGTAGTTCTACAAAATTAACAGATCGTCAAGATCGGACTGATGGTAATTATATTTATAGAACTGTTATTAGTTTTAATATAACTGCTGAAACTCTGGTTGAATATGCCAAAAATACTGGAAAAAGCAAGATTGTTATTTGTAGTGATTCTAAGGCCGCAGATCAGTCTTTTGAAAAAGCTTTTGTTAATGCTATTCATAGCAAAAATCTGGTGTTAGTTAATGAAATTAAATGCGATTTTGCAGCTAATGATTTCCAAAGTGAGAAGATTATTCAAAGTGCAATTAAGCAAAAAGTAACTACTATTCTCCTAAATCCTCAAGTTGACAGAATTGATCAAGCTATCGAACTAGCTAATCATAATCAAGGACAGTTATTATTATTAGGAAACCCTAGTTTACAAACTAAAAAAGTTATTGCTGCTGGTGATGCGGTAAATGGTATGGTAATAGTAGTTCCTTGGCAAATTACTGTTTCAGATAATCAAGAATTTGTCCGCAATGCTAATCGTCTTTGGGGTGAACAAAGCTTAATTACGTGGCGTACTGCTATGGCTTTTGATGCTACTAAAACAGTGGTGATCGCTATGCAAAAAAAAGGGACTACAAGAACCGATATTCAACAAGCTTTAAGTAATAACTTTTCTTTTTCAGGTGCGACAGGAACAATCAAGTTTTTATCATGGGGCGATCGCATTGGCGATCGCCTTGGTGAGGCTATGTTAGTGCAAATACAACCAGATCCCCATGCCCCCACAGGTTACAATTTTGTACTCAAACAGTAATTAAGCAGATTTCCATGTACCGTGGAAACTAGGGGGGATAACGTTGGGTAATCCTAATTTACAAACAGGTTCTTCATGTAGTAAATCGCTGGCAAATACCCAAACTTCGCTACAATTATTATTACCATCATAAACCACAGTTAAAATCCAACCTTGTCCAGAATTTTGTGAATCTTGAACATAAATTGGTTCGGAAGGATAGCAATTTTCGCCAATAGTTGCTTCTGTTAAAGTTCCAGTTTGGTGATCAAAACGAGCAATATTATTTAAAATTTCCTTACCAACATCTGTTCCTGGTTGGAATCCTGACATATAGGTATAACGAGAAAATTGACCTACATTTTGCCCAGGAACACTAGGGAACTCACAATGTCGCTGGGAAAGTTGCTCAATTTTAATTACCTTTCCAGTTTGAGGATTAAGTTGCACTTGGGAAAATGTACTATTAGCAATAGTCTGAGTTTCTCCTGTCATTACTTCTTGTAGATATTGATTAGTTCGGAAATTTTCATAACGAGCAATATCTACAATCACTGCACCACTAGGATCTACATAACCATTAGCAAAATGCCACTGAAACCAAGGTTCAGTTTCACCCCGACTGACTAAAGATAAACTTTCTCTGTCAAAAACTATAATTTGAGTTCCTAATTCAGGAAGCCATTCTAAACAATCACTATAGGTGCTTATTCCTAGCAAAACTGGCCAAATATTTAATCGAACTGGGGAAACAAAAAAGACAAGATACTGTCCCGCTAATACAAAATCATGTATTAATGGTACTCCTTGTAATTGATGTGTTGCTGTTTGGATAATTTTGCCTGTAGAGTCGCTTTTATAAACGTTAAGTGTGGCATTTAATCCAGGAGTCACACCAAAATTAAAAATTTCTCCTGTATATATATCCTGCTTATAATGGGCAGAATAACTTAATTCTTTAGTTAAACTTCCCAAATCATCTTCACCACAAGTTTCTAAAGTTTGCAAATCTAAAGCATAAGGTTTACCTCCTTCCCACAATGCCAAAAGTTTATCAGGTAATGCCAAAACGGAAGTATTAGCCGCATTTTTCACTGGTTTTATCCATTGATTCCAGATAATTCCTGGTGCAGTCATGCCATAATTACCATACAGCAATTTACCCGCAGCAGTCTCTTCTTGATAACCAATGGTTTGCACATAGCGATAAACTCCAGTAGCACCAACATCATTAAAATTAACAGCGAGAATTGCCCCGTCTCCATCAAACCAATGCCCCACACGAATACCATCTCGTTCTAGTCGTCCTGGTCCATTTCGGTAGAGTGTACCCCGCAAACCAGCAGGAATTTTACCAGAAATAATAGGTAGTTGAGTAGCAGGAAACTCTGTTCCCGGTTGAGATATTGCCCCTGCCCAGGCTTTTTTTGTTGACTTTTTATTAATTGTTGGCATAGTGATTTTTGGGTCTTTAGAGTGTTTCTCAAGAGATTTTAAAATCTATCTTTAGATACAAT
>NZ_VIKW01000005.1:136824-257729 GCF_009711975.1 Anabaena sp. UHCC 0204 | reverse complement strand
GGCTTCGCTCTCCGGCACTTATTTAATATATCGAACCTACTTTAGTTTGTCAACTCTTTTTTCAAACTATTTTTACTCCTGTTTATTTTTTGTCTGAAAACTGCTCACAATGCTGGGTTTAGTCCACAATGGGTTAGGCATTGTTGACTCAAGGAAGAGTAGATAGTGAATTTTCAGTCAGTAATAACGATATTGCATCAGTTTTGGGGACAGCGTGGCTGTTTGATTGCCCAGCCCTATGATATGGAGAAGGGCGCGGGTACGAAGAACCCCCATACTTTTTTAAGGGCTTTGGGTCCTGAACCTTGGGCTGTAGCTTATGTTGAACCTTGTCGTCGTCCTACAGATGGTCGTTACGGCGAAAATCCGAATAGGTTTCAGCATTACTATCAATACCAAGTGTTGATTAAGCCGTCACCGGATAATATTCAGGAAATTTATCTTGATTCTTTACGGGCGTTAGGGATTTGTCCTGAAGACCACGATATTCGTTTTGTGGAAGATAACTGGGAAGATGCGACTGTGGGGGCTTGGGGTACGGGTTGGGAAGTTTGGTTAGATGGGATGGAAATTACTCAATTTACATATTTCCAACAATGTGGAGGAATTGATTGCCGTCCTGTGTCCATTGAGATTACTTATGGTTTAGAGAGATTGGTGATGTATCTTCAGCAAGTGGAGGCAATTACTAAGATTCAGTGGACGGATAACCTTACTTATGGTGATGTTCATCTTCAGGGTGAGATTGAGCAGTGTACTTATAACTTTGAAGCGTCGAATCCTGAGATGTTGCTAACGCTGTTTAGTTTATATGAGCAGGAAGCTACTCAATTAACGGAGCGAGGATTGGTTTTACCTAGCTTGGACTATGTAATTAAGTGTTCCCATGCTTTCAATTTGCTTGATGCTAGAGGAGTAATTTCAGTGACGGAACGGACTCGTTACATTACTAGGATTCGGCATTTGGCTAGGAAAGTAGCTCATTTATATGTTGAACAAAGGGAAAAGTTAGGTTTTCCGTTGCTGAGAGATACCGTAAGCTAAAATTTTTGGCGTTGCCTAATTGGAGTATGAATAAGCTCACGCAAAGGCGCAAAGGCGCAAAGGTAAGAGTTTGAGACATGGAATTTTTGATTTTCATACCTCAATATGGCTTCGCCACGCAGGCTATCAGCAATGCCAAATTTTTTAATCCCCCCTGCCCTGTGGGATGCGGAAGTTGATGTTAAAAATAGTGGTGTGTGTTGAATGATAAATATAAGTGCAGCTTTAGAACCGATTGCGGCTTGGTTTCGTTCGTTGGGTGTTCCTGAAGTGGTTGTGCATTGGGGACATCCAGTGATGATGGGGATTGTGATTTTTGTGGTAGGGACTTTTGTGGGGGTGACGGGTTGGCGCGGAAAGTTGCTGGAGGGGAAGAATAAGGATGCAGCAATTCAAAGCCGTAACGCCCATCGTCAATTAGCTCCTTGGTTGTTTGTGTTCTTGGCAGGTGGCTATACTGGTGGGGTTTTGTCGTTGGTGATGCAGCAAAAACCACTGTTTGAAAGTCCACATTTTTGGACTGGTTCACTGGTGTTGATACTGTTATTAATTAATGGTGTAATTTCTCTGAGTGGATTTTTTGGGGATAAGGCTGGATTACGTGCGGTTCATGCTTATTTAGGAAGCACAGCACTTTTGATTATGTTTGTTCATGCTGTTTTAGGGTTGAATTTGGGTATTTCTTTGTGATGTTGTGATTGCCAAAGCTACCAAGGATGAATTATATCTTTCCCAAGCAAGTTAAATATTTATACGGTATTCTCTGAACTGGGTGCTTTGGCAATTAAATTTTTATGATGCAGACAAGTGGAATAATTATCTGTCTTAGTTATATTTTGGGTTTGCTGTTTACGGCAATTCCTTGGGGTGGTGTATGGATTTTACTATTGGGTGTAGTTGGGGCGGTTTTCTTTCGGCGAATATATAATAAGCTGCGAAAATTTGCTCTTAAAAAAGAAGGTGCTGTTGGCAAAACTAAGGCTGCTGTGAATAACTGGACGGGTACTCCCCATCCTAGAATATGGTTAATTGCTGGGTTGGTGGGTTTGTTGGCTACTGTTTATTTGCAATTGCGTGTACCTCAACCGGGAATAAAAGATATTAGTCAGTTTGCTGCTGGTGATAATAGTAATTTTGAACAATTGGTGATTGTGCGTGGGTTGGTGGATAGTAATCCCCGCGTAACTCGTAGTCAAAGAGGACAATTTTGGTTAGCAGCAACTCAGTTAGATGAGGTGAAAAATAATCAAGGTCCTGCGGGGATTTCTAAAGGAGTGACGGGTAGGTTATATGTAACTGTACCGATACTACAATCTACTGGTTTATATCCTGGACAACAAATTGCGGTGACGGGATTTTTGTATAAACCAACAGCAGCTTCCAATCCTGGTGGTTTTGATTTTCAGAAATATCTGCGACAGGAGGAGACTTTTGCAGGTTTAATTGGTAGACAGATTAATATTTTGGATGATGAACGTCCTTGGGGATGGTGGCAAGTTCGTGAGAAAATTGGGCGATCGCAAGCTAGTTCATTAGGTGTTCCTGAAGGTCCGCTTGTCAGTGCAATGGTTTTAGGTGGTAAGGCTGTTGATTTACCTTATGATATCCGCGATTTATTTGTCAAAGCTGGTTTAGCTCATGCTTTAGCTGCATCTGGATTTCAAACTTCTCTAATTTTGGGTGTAATTTTACAGCTAACCAAGCGTGCCAATAAAGCGACGCAGATTACTCTTGGTGGCTTAGGATTAATTACTTTTTTGTTTTTATCAGGTTTTCAACCTGCGGTGTTAAGAGCCGTAATTATGGGCTTTGCGGCTTTGGTGGGTTTGGCTTTGGAAAGAAATGTGAAGCAATTGGGATCTTTATTAATAGCAGCAACATTATTATTATTGTTTAATCCTCTCTGGATTTGGGATTTAGGCTTTCAACTGAGTTTTTTAGCAACATTGGGGTTAATTGTCAGTGCATCTGCAATTACTCAACGTTTAGATTGGCTACCACCGGCGATCGCTTCTTTAATTTCTGTACCTTTAGCAGCGACAATTTGGACTTTACCCCGATTGCTGGAATTTTCTAGTGTCATTCCTATTTATAGTGTGCCTCTAAATATTCTGACAACACCATTTATTTCTATCGTTAGTATTGGGGGAATGATTAGCGGTTTGGTAAGTTTGATTTCACCAGATTTAGGTAGCACTTTAGCCAGTTTTTTATATTATCCTACCCATTGGTTAATTCAACTTGTGGAATTTTTTGCTAATTTGCCAGGAAGCTTGGTAGCAGTTGGTAGTATCTCAACTTGGCAAATGTTGACTATTTATATTTTAATTATTTTAGCTTGGTTAGTTAAATGGTGGCAAAAACGTTGGTGGTTTGCAGGTTTAATTGCAGTTGGTTTGGTACTTGTTCCCGTTTGGCATTCTGCTAATAATTTATTGAGAATTACTTTATTAGAAACGAGAACAGAACCTGTTTTAGTAATTCAAGATCGGGGGAAAACTACAGTAATTAATAGTGGGAATGAAGGCACAGGCAGATTTACGATTTTACCATTTTTAAGACAACAAGGAATAAATCAAATTAATTGGGCGATCGCAAGTAAGTTTCCCGGTTATACTCATGATGCTTGGTTGGAAATTATGCAAAGTTTACCAATTAAGAATTTGTATGAATATACTGCCAATTCAGAAAATAATATTGAAACTCAGATCCTGCAACAGCAACTCCAAAAACACCAAGGAATCTATCAAAATTTGCCACTGGGACAACTTATCAATACTCCCACAATTATGGCACAATTAATTAATGACCAAGTACCGATTTTAAAATTACAAATTTTTAATCAAAGTTGGTTATTAGTAGGTAACATTAAATCTCAACAAATTGCCGAATTGATTAAAACTGGAGATTTATCTTCTCCCCAGGTGTTATGGTGTCCATCAGAATCTTTACAAGATTTAGTTTTAGCACTAAAACCACAAATAGCGATCGCTCCTGGGAGTAATTTAGATAGTAAAACTTTATCTGCTTTGAGTAAAGGGCAAACAAAACTTTTCTTTACTGGTAAAGATGGTGCTATTCAGTGGACACCAAATGGAGATTTTCAAACTTTCATTCAGACAACAGAAAATAAATCTTCTGTTTTATGAGGTTTAAGCAAAACAAAAAAAATGTAGAGACGTTCCATGGAACGTCTCTACTATATTGCTTAAGCATCTTGAGGATTAAGACGACTCATTTGCCATGTGGTATATGTACCTATGGGACTCCACAGTAAATAGGGCAATAATAGTAATGCTGCCCAGGATGATACTGATAAAACGGCTAGTGTAATTAAAATACAAATGAGTAAACCTGTACCACCCAGGATTG
Organism: Anabaena sp. UHCC 0204; assembly: GCF_009711975.1. GTDB lineage: Bacteria > Cyanobacteriota > Cyanobacteriia > Cyanobacteriales > Nostocaceae > Dolichospermum. The sequence continues at coordinate 253,313 of NZ_VIKW01000005.1, read as the reverse complement.
TCCCGACGATGAGACTACGAAGACGTAACATTACAGGGGTGTAAGCGATAGTAAAGATCTCTAGTAGTAGGTACAAACCCATCATTAAACGAGTTATTTCGGTGTTTGGGCTGTGTTCCCAAATGATGTAAGCTGACCAAGCACCACAGATAAATATTATAGTCCAAATCAGGGGAATTGCTGATTCAAAGGTTAACCATTTAGGTCTTTTTAAATGCCGAAACCATTGATTCTGGTTAGGTGTAATCCAGTTACCAGCGAAGGCTACTAAGAATGTTATACTGCCAATTATCATCCAAGATTTAATCATAATTGCCTTGGTGCTGACTTTCAAAAAAGTCGGACGCAACGATATTACAATAAAATCTACAGTTTATCAATTAACAATTGTCAATTGTCCATTGTTAATTGTCAATTGTTAATCACCTATTCCTCGACACGATAACCTAGTTCTGCTAACCGTACTCGTGAATGTCGCCATTTAGGTTGTACTTTTACAAATAATTCTAGATAAACTTTCCCAGCAATTAGCTTTTGAATTTGTTCTCTAGCTGCACTACCCACAGCTTTGAGCATTGTTCCTCCTTTACCAATGAGGATTCCTTTTTGAGAATCTCTCTCAACATGGATAGTAGCAAGCACGCGGGTAATTTTTGGGGTTTCTTCGACTAAATCAATGGCGATCGCTACGGAATGGGGAACTTCTTGACGGGTTAATAATAATATCTGTTCTCGAATTAATTCACCCATGATAAACCGTTCTGGTTGGTCTGTAACTAAATCGGGTGGATAATAAAATGGACCTGGTTCGAGATGACTAATTAATAATTCTTGTAGTTGTAATAATTCCGCGCCAGTTTTAGCGGAAAATTTTACACTTTGCCAATTATAGCTATTAGCTAATTGGATGTAACTTTCATCTATTTTTTGAGCATCTTCTGGTTGTTCATCAATTTTGTTAATTCCCAGAATTACAGGTGTTTGACTATTAATTAGTAGTTCAGCAACATAGCGATCGCCTGGACCACAAGCTACTGTACCATCAACTACAAATAATATCACATCTACTGATTCAATGGCAATTTTCGCATTTTTTACCAGCACTTCCCCTAATTGATGATGAGGTTTGTGAATACCTGGTGTATCCACAAAAATTAATTGGGCTGTTTCTGTGGTTAAAATCCCCTTTAACCGATTGCGAGTAGTTTGGGAGACGGGGGAAGTAATGGCGATTTTTTGCCCAACTAATTCATTCATTAAAGTGGATTTACCCACATTAGGACGGCCGATAATGCCGATAAAACCTGATTTAAATCCAGCAGGTGATTGAGGAATCATTACCCCACCGAAATCAGTAAAAATATTATTATCAATATTAGATACTTGTGATTCTACTTGCATTGTTTAGATTTATGATAAATAGATTATTTTGAATTTGATTAAATTAATTATTACATAATTATGATCATAAAAAAAAGGAAAAATCAGAATTTTACTGTCTCTTATAGCACAAATAGCGATCGCTTATTATATTAAGTAAAGTGTCGCTATCTAACTCACTGACTATGACCATAGCATCAACAGTCATAAATCCCTATTTAGAAGGCAACTTTGCCCCCATAAATACTGAAATCACCACTGACACCCTAGAAGTAATCGGAGAACTACCCCCAAAATTATCAGGGATGTTTATTCGGAATGGTCCTAACCCGCAATGGCAACCCATTGGCCAATATCACTGGTTTGATGGTGATGGAATGTTACATGGAGTAGAAATTAAGAACGGTAAAGCTACTTATTGTAATCGCTACATCAGAACGAAAGGATGGAACATTGAACATGAAGTGGGTAAAGCTGTGTGGAGTGGACTTTTAGAACCACCGCAAATAGATAACCCCCACGGATCTGGCAAAAATACCGCTAATACAGCCCTAGCATGGCATAATCAACAACTTTTGGCTTTATGGGAGGGAGGTGCGCCCCATCAAATCAGCGTTCCTGATTTAGCCACTATTGGGGAACACACCTATAATAATAAACTAGTTTCCGCCTTTACTGCCCACCCCAAGGTAGATCCAGTCACAGGGGAAATGATGTTTTTCGGTTACGGTTTTGAACCACCTTATCTACAATATGGCATAGTTTCTGCCCAAGGTGAATTATTGCGAACAGTACCCATTGACATCCCCATGGCGGTGATGATGCACGATTTCGCCATCACAGAAAATTATACCATTTTTATGGATTTACCCCTGACATTTAGTGTGGAACGAATGCAACGGGGAGAACCAATGATGATGTTTGAGAGCGATCGCCCCAGTCGGTTTGGTATAATGCCTCGTCATGGTGACAACAGCAATATTCGCTGGTTTGAAAGTCCCTCTTGTTACGTCTTCCACACCCTCAACGCTTATGAAGCAGGAGACGAAGTGGTACTTATCGCTTGTCGCATGAATTCTAGTAATGTTCTTGTTTCTGAAGATACATACCGTGACGAAAAAGGAGATATTCCTCTTCTCCACCGTTGGCATTTTAACCTTTCTACAGGTGCAGTCACAGAAGAAAAACTAGATGATATACCGGGAGAATTTCCCCGTATCAACGAAAATCTGTTAGGGAGAAAAACCCAATTTGGCTATGTAGGAAAAATGGCACATAGTCAAAATCCTTTATTTGATGGTGTTATCAAATACGACTTTGAAAATGGTAAATCTCACATCCATGAATTTGGTAAAAATCGCTATGGTGGAGAAGCAGTATTTGCACCATGTCCTAATTCCACAGTAGAAGACGAAGGATGGTTAGTAACATTTGTTCATGATGAAAATTCCCAAACATCAGAACTTGTAGTTATTAACGCCCAAGACATGACTAATGAACCCATAGCACGGGTAATTATCCCCCAACGTATACCTTACGGATTCCACGGAATTTGGATTTAATGTAAGGGTAGCGCCCCCGTGCCTACCCCGTTATTTGGGGCAACCACAGGGGGTTTGCTCCTACGTCATTTATTTAATGTAGGGGTAGCGCCCCCGTGCCTACCCGTTATTTGGGGCAACCACAGGGGGTTTGCCCCTACGGTGATTTTTCTCAACCAAATCAGCAAACTTTTTTAACATCTCTCCATACTTTTCTCCTGCAACAAAAGATAAATCATTATGGCTGGCTTTTTCTACCCAAAAAGAAAGTTTGGGAGAAGATACCGCAGCAAATAATTTTTCTCCATGAGTAAAAGGAATAATTTCATCATTTTTACCATGTATGATCAAAACTGGGGAATTTACCTTTTTGATTTTTGCGCGATTAGTAAATTTATCAAAGGGTAAAAGTGGCACAGGAACAACTACCCGAAAAATAGAAGTAAAGCTACTTTCAACTATTAACCCACCAACAGGTTTTCTTGATGCTAAATCTACGGCTGAACCACCACCAACGGAACGCCCAAATACTATAATTTGTTGAGGAGGAATTTTTAACGTTTGAGTTAAATAATTGTAAGCAGTATCAATATCTTGATAAGCAGTTTTTTCTGTAGGTGTGCCTTCACTTGTACCATATCCACGATAATCATAAGCAAAGACACTAAAACCCAAATTGCGAATTTTTTCTAAATGTGGTTTAATATATCCCAAATCTTCAGCATTGCCATGAGCATAAAGAATTGTATATTTAGCTTGATTATTGGGTAAATAAATAGCAGAAATATTTTTATTATCTGTATTTTTGAGTTTGAGAATATCCTGATTATCTTGATAGCTGGATGGTTGAGGTAAAAAAATCATGCTGTCAGCACGAAAATAAACATAAACCGCAAAAAAGGCGTAAATAAAAAGTAATGATTTTAACATTCGTTTCCAGGTTAAATCACCAATAAGCAGTTTTTGTAAATGCTGTTTATCCATATTTTGTTTTGATTTCGCGCAGAGACGCTAAGGAGCAAAAACGCAAAGGAAGAAAGACAGGAAAACTGTATTCAAACAAAAACTCCTGTCTTTGGTCATTTTTAGATAACTTTTTCCATTATCTCACAGAAAAGGCTTCGCTAAATCGTCGAGTAATTGGTTCAATAATGAATGTCAAAACCGACTTTTTGCGAGTGACAATTTCGGCGTTAGCAGCCATACCTGGATTGAATTCTACCTCTTGTCCGCGCACGTTCAAGGAATGTTTACTTAACTTAATTCTTGTCGGAAAGATTAAACCTAAATCTTTATCAATTATGGCATTGGGACTGATTTGTAATACTTCTCCTTCAACTACACCAAATTCTTGAAAAGGAAAAGTGGCAATTTTGACTTTTGCTTTCATTCCCTGATTAATAAAGCCAATATCACGGTTAAGAACTTTTACTTCGAGGAGCATTTCTTCTCCTGCTGGTAAAATCGAGAGTAGTTCTTCTCCAGATTGTACTGGACCTTTGGTAGCTTTAATTTTGTAAATTGTCCCAGCCACAGGGGCTTTGATAGTTTCTCCGTCTTTTTGTTGTTTAGCTTGTTCTAATTGACCAACAATATTAGCTAATTCTTCTTTACGTCTATTGATTTGGGTGAGAATTTCACTTTGACGTTCTGAGGTTAAACGAATATTTTGATTAAGTGCTGTTTGATAGGCTTGTTCTGCTTGACTCACTGCTTGAAATTGAGCAGCAATATCTTTTTCTAAAGATGTAACTCTATCTTGAGCTTCTGTTAAACTATTTTGAGTTTTTGTAACTTCATCGGAACTTCTAATAATATCTGTATTGGCACGATTTAATCTTTCTTGAGCTTCGAGATAATCAACTCTAGCTAAAGCACCGGGTTGAATTAAGGTACGGAGATTTTCTTCACGTTGTTTAGCAATTGCCAAATTATTATCTAACATAGAACGCAGGCTTTTTACATTCTCTAAGTTTTTTTGAGCATTAGTAAAACTAATTTTTGCATTCGCTAAATTTTCTTGTAAACGACTCAAACGAACTTTGGCTTGATTAATAGTTGATTTTTGACGTTTGGCTTCGGCTTCCGCTGCTGCTTGTTTGGCTTTGTAGTCTAATAAACGGGAGTTTAAAAGTTCATCTTGGATAATTGTTCCTGTAGTCTTACCTCCAGAACGTTCAGCTTGTAATCGTTGTAAGTCGTCTTCAATTAATTTACTAGATTTAGCGAGACGGTTAACATTACTTTGTTGAAAATTGGGATCACGTTCAATTAAGATTTGATCTTTGGTGACGCGATCGCCTTCTTGGACTTTTACTGCTAAAATAGAACCATTACCCAAAGCTGTCACCGGTCTAACTTGGGTGGAAGCAATTAATTCTCCTGGTGCTGTAGCGACTTCATCAATTTCCGAAAAATTTGCCCAGGAAATCGCCCCAAATATAATCATACTAATTGTTCCCGCTAACAATCTTGTATAAAGCGGTGGTAGTTCCTGTACGGCTTTACCCAATTCATAGGATAATTGTTCTTCTGGTTTTGCAAATCGTTCTTTTGTCTGACGGGATTGAACAGCATTTGCAGCTAGGGAGAATTTCATAATTTGTTAGTTATTAGTTGTTTCTGTGAGCGAGTGATAGCAATTTCATGTCAGCCCATATATAACTAACTTCTGATAGCATAGCTCAAGCCATAGAAGAAGAGGCAAAACATGGTAATTTTGTGAAGCTGCATTCAGAATTGCTATAAGCAATAACTAATCACCAAATTGCTAAATTTGTAATACTAAACCCTTTTGGCATAAAGTTTTGTACTGTAAATCACATCTTTGCAGATATATTTTTTAAATTTCCCAAGATCCAACCTCAACTATGCTGGTTATTTTCAGAACATGATAATTTTTGCGGAATTATCTGTATTTCTTCCTACAGTGAGAAGCAATTTTCTCTACAATATACGTTGATAGGCTAGTAGCTTGCTAGTTAAAGACGTAAAAAATTAACTCTATGATTTACCATAGCGACACGATTGCATCTTATCAAGAAGGGACATTTTCAGGTGTGGGGGGGCTGGATTTGTATTACCAAAGCTGGCATCCTGAAGGTGAGTTAAGGGGAATATTAACTATTGTGCATGGACTTGGAGGACACAGCGGACTTTACAAAACTATAGTTAAACATTTGTTATCGAAGGGATATGCTATTTATGGTTTTGACTTACGTGGTCATGGCCGTTCAGCAGGTCAAAGAGGTTACATTAATACCTGGGCTGAATTTCGAGATGATTTACAAGCTTTCCTCACATTAATTCAACAACAACAACCAGGAATCCCAACTTTTCTATTAGGACATAGCCTGGGGGGTGTGATTACATTAGATTATATTCTCCGTTATGTCCAAGATAAATCTGCGTTGCAAGGTGTGATTGCTTTTGCACCCAGCATTGGTAAAGTAGGAGTGCCACGGAGTCGTATAATTTTAGGTAAGTTGCTTTCCCGTGTGTGGCCGAGGTTTTCTTTAAATATTGGTTTGGATTTTAACGCAGGTTCACGAGATCAGAAAATTTTAGATACCTATACTCAAGATAAATTACGTCATACTCTCGCTACTGCTAGGTTATCTACAGAGTTCTTTGCTACAGTAGATTGGATTCATACTCACGCTGAAAAATGGCAACTACCGCTGTTAATTTTACATGGTGGTGCTGATAGAATCGCTTTACCAAAAGGAAGTGAAATTTTTTACCAAAATGTGACTTATCCAGATAAGTTAAGAATTGAGTATCCTGGAGGCTATCATGATTTACACTATGATATTAATTATCTGGAAGTAATGACTGATTTAAGTAGTTGGATGGATCAACATTTAGTTTCTATGGTATAGAAATTTCCATTTTATTGAGGTACAAGAAGAAAGAATTAACCGCAGATGAAAGAGGATAAACGCAGATGAACGCAGATAAATTTGTACCTCGTTAGATGAAGAAATACTATAATGCCATGAGAATCAATATAGCGGTTATTGTTAGCAATACAATCGAGGGCGCAGACCCTGCGCCCCTACAGAGTTTGCGATTGGCTGACTGTATCTCACAAAGAGTGCATACCGCTATAGTTAGCCATGAATAACCATTTAACAATTGACAATTGATAATAATTTAGAGATGTTCTATGGAACGTCTCTAAAAATATTCTAGAATAGGAAATAATCATTAATTAATACGAAATAGATAAAAACCGGCAAGTACAAGAATAAAGATCATAGTTGCAGAATAGACAATTACATCTTTCACCAGAAAGTTAATCCAATCTTTTCTTAATTCTTGTTTAAACTTGAGTTCTCGTAATTTACGTTCAAGTTCTAAATCTTCTTGATTGGGTAATCTGCTGTAAGGACTAATCTGTAAATCGTCAATGACTGCTTCTGTGGAATCTGGATTTTGCCAATTGTCTAATACAGGATGGGATTCAGTAATAACAAGAGGTACATCATCCTGATTGAGGTTTTTGATCTCTTTTTTGATTACTTTCTTAACAATTTTGACAATTAAATCTTCTAAGTTTTTATCCGCCATATCTGCTGAAGTTACATCTTGTTTTTAGGAGGATTAAAAATATCCACTAAAACTTGGACAAGGTTGTTTCTTTGAACACGAGTAAGTTTACTAATAATCAGGCGATCGCTTGCCAAAGGATTTTGTTTTAAACTATCATTACCTGGATAATCATCAGCATATATAGTCTCGTTGGCATCCAAGTAATCAGCTAAAGTCAATTTCCAATCAAGGCGATAAATAGGGGATCTACCTTTATTATAAATATGATAACGAATTAGACGACTAGCAAAAGTATTATTTGCTGCAATTTGTCCTGTTGTTTTACTAATATACTGATTTTCTTGAGGTAAATCAGGAATTTGCTGGTATACTCTTTGCCATACATCACTAGGACTAACTCTTTGGGCTGTTGCGGGTGAAATATGCAATAAATTAGTATTTCCTGTTCCCAAAACAATTATTACCATCGTCATTAAGGTAATAATAAATAGTGTAAAGAATTGCCGATTAAAAATTTTTTGCTGTTTCATTAGCATTACAAAAAAAGGGAACAGGGAACAGGGAATAGGGAACAGGAAGAAGAGAGTTTTGGGCGATTTTACTTTTCTTCACATACCTTTACTTTTTCTGTTCATCTACTTAGCATTACCTGAGAATACCGCCAAACCTATTACAGATATGACGGTGATTAATTTAACTTTTATAATTCGCCAATAATTTCGGGCTGATTTAACTCATCAGACATTTCGATAATTGCTCTGAGTACGGGTTTCATGATTGCATCTTCGTTATTTTCAAAGTCTTCATAACGTCGCCGTTTGGCACGATTTGCGACTTGTACTGTAATGCGGTAGCGATTTGATGCAGCACTAATTAGTTCTTCTGCACGGTGCATGATTTGAGACTGAGTAGTCTCGAATTTTGAACGCTTAAGCATAATTTATGACTTTGGAGATTCTATCCCAGTTTACCCGGATTTTTCGATTTAGGATGATTTTTATTTTTGAGATTAGATATGGGCAACCAAAATGATCCTTGAGCAATTTGTTTAACTAATAAAATGAGATTGAGAATTTGCCGCAGTTGTTGGATTTGCTGTTTGAGGATTTGATTATCTAACCGTAAATTATTAATCTTTTGTTGACCTATATAAATATTTTCTGGTGCTGTGTGTAAAGCTGCATAACTAGCGCGTTCATATTTGTCAAAGCTGGCGGTTACAACTGCTAAAGTATGTTTTATTTTCCATAATTGTTGAGCTAAATAAAAAAGTGCGAAGGAAATCAGGAAGTTAATCAAGACGACGATAGTTACCATACACTTTGAAAACATCTCCTAAATGTGCCAGAAATTGCTATGCTAAAACCATAATAACTATTAAGGAAACAATGCCTGCGCCTACTCTTACCCCGACAATGACTGCTTTTCCGCTGACTGCTGTAGTTGGTCAAGAAGCGATTAAGATAGCCTTGCTGTTGACAGCAGTTGATCCCGTTTTGGGGGGTGTGGTAATTGCAGGTCGTCGCGGTACGGCTAAATCTGTGATGGCGCGTGCTATTCACGCTTTATTACCACCAATTGAAGTTGTTAAAGATTCCGTTAGCAACTGTGACCCCAACCATCCAGAAGAATGGGATGATAAACTCTTGGCGGAAGAAAGACAGGAGATAGAAACGGAAATTATTCCTGCACCTTTTTTGCAAATTCCTTTGGGGATTACAGAAGACCGGCTTTTAGGTTCTGTGGATGTGGAACAGTCGGTTAAACAAGGTGATACAATTTTTCAACCGGGATTACTGGCTACAGCTAACAGAGGTGTGCTGTATGTGGATGAAATCAATTTATTAGATGACCAAATTAGTAATCAACTTTTATCGGTATTATCGGACGGACGTAACCAAATTGAACGGGAAGGGATAAGTTTTCAACATCCTTGTAAACCGTTGTTTATCGCTACCTATAACCCGGAAGAAGGTGCGTTAAGGGAACATTTACTTGATAGAATAGCGATCGCCTTATCAGCAGACGGAGTTCTGGGTATAGATCAAAGAGTACAGGCAGTTGAACAAGCGATCGCCTATTCTAAGTCTCCTTCAGAATTTCTCCAACAATACAGCGAAGACATAGACTCACTCAAAACCCAAATTCTCCTCGCACGAGAATGGTTAAAAGAAGTCACCATTACCCCAGAACAAATTACCTACCTCGTCAATGAAGCTATTCGCGGGGGTGTGGAAGGACATCGGGCAGAATTGTTTGCGGTGCGAGTAGCCAAAGCCGCCGCAGCCTTAGAAGGACGCAATACCGTCAATGCTGAAGATTTACGTCGGGCTGTCGAATTGGTGATAGTTCCCAGAACCACGATAGTGCAGACACCACCCCCAGACCAACCACCTCCACCTCCCCCACCACCACCAGAAAATCAAGACGAGTCGGAATCAGAAGAAGAACAAGAGGAAGAACAGGAAGAGGAAAAAGAAGAAGAACAAGAACAGCAAGAACCCCCAGACATTCCCGAAGAGTTTATTTTTGATCCTGAAGGGGTAATTCTTGACCCGGAAGTGCTTTATTTTACCCAAATGGCACAGCGTCAAGGTAAATCTGGAAGTCGCAGTATTATCTTCTCAGACGATAGAGGACGGTACATCAAGCCGATGATTCCTAAAGGTAAAGCCCGCCGCATAGCCGTAGATGCCACATTGCGAGCCGCAGCCCCGTATCAAAAATCACGCCGTGCCAGACAACCTGATAAAAAGGTGATTGTGGAACAGGGAGATATCCGTTCTAAGCGGTTGGTGCGAAAAGCCGGCGCTTTGGTGGTGTTTGTGGTGGATGCTTCTGGTTCGATGGCTTTAAATAGAATGCAATCTGCTAAGGGTGCGGTAATGCAGCTTTTAACAGAAGCCTATCAAAATCGGGATCAAGTATCTTTGATACCTTTTAGAGGAGAACAAGCAGAAGTTTTGTTACCTCCTACCCGTTCGATTGCTTTAGCCAAAAATCGGTTAGAAAGATTACCCTGTGGTGGTGGTTCACCCCTCGCACATGGTTTAACTCAAGCGGTGCGTGTAGGTGTAAATGCTCAAATGGGTGGCGATATCGGTCAAGTTGTGATTGTGGCAATTACTGATGGACGTGGTAATATTCCTCTGGCTCGTTCTTTAGGTGAACCCATAGAACCAGGTGAAAAACCAGATATCAAAGCCGAATTATTAGATATTGCTGGCAGAATTCGGGCTTCAGGGATGCAATTGTTGGTCATTGATACTGAGAGTAAGTTTGTATCAACTGGCTTTGCTAAGGAATTGGCAAAATCAGCCGGAGGTAAATATTATCACTTACCCAAAGCGACTGATAAAGCGATCGCAGCTATGACTAGAGGAGCGATCGCAGATATGAAATCAAAGTAATTTGATGAAAAATTAGGCAAGGGCGAAGCATTCGGACAAAAAATCAATGGTTTTAGTAATAGGTTATCCCCCAAATGCTTCGCCCCTACTACTCATATTAAAATAATAGTAAAAATGGAGTTAAAAAAATATGACACAATTAACATCACAACAACCAAGAAGAAGAGGCAGAATTTTTCCTGAATTGACTTTATCACCGGAAGAATTAGCTAAACGTAAAGCGGAAGATGAACTATTTTATCAACGTTGCTGGGCAATTTTTGAGCGTTTGCGTCCTGATCTGATGAAAGAACATTATGGTTGGTATATTGCTATAGAGCCAGATAGTGGTGATTATTTCGTTGATCAGAATAAGGAAGTTGCTAGTAAACAAGCACGGGAGAAACATCCTAATCTGATACCTTTTGTATTTGGCATCAATGACACTGGAGTAACTGGCAGAATATGATACAGGGTTATTTTGGTGATGGGGGGCGGTTATTTTTTGAAGTTGAATTAATTACTGCTGATGCTTTAAATCTGCCTGTGGATGCTTTATTTGATACAGGTTTCACAGGCTTTATGGCTATTAACAAACAAGATTTAGACGGTTTAAATTGGTCATTTATATCCAAGGAAAAGTTACGCACTGCACAAGGAGAATCACGATTTGATCTTTATGTAGGTAAGGTAATTTTGGATAATCAAGAGTATGAAATTCCTGTTTATGCTGGGGATGAGTTAACGGAGATTTTATTAGGTTCAGAATGGTTGGAGTTTTTGTCTTTAGTGGTGAATTTCCAAGCTGGTATTTTAACTTTGGGATGATTTTTTGATAAAATAAAAATGGTTGATAGTTAAGCATTAATCTTCCAATTAGAGGTAATTTTATGCAATTAGAAATTCAACTTGATGATGATTGTGTTGAAAAACTTGCTTATATTCAGAAACAGACGAATCAAGATTTTAGTGAAGCTATTAAACAAGCTATTGAAAAATATTATAATCAAGTTCAGGCTAATAATAAACCTCCATTGGCAATATTTAAAGAACTTGGTTTAGTTGGATGTTTTAATGGTGATTCTGATCTGTCTGTTACTTATAAAACAAAAATGGCTGATTATCTTCAGGATAAACAAGAAGAAGAGAGATTATGATCATTGTTGATACTGGTGCTTTTTAGCGATGATTTATCTCACACAGAGACCCAGAGAACGCAGAAACAAAATAAATTATATACTTATACTCCCAGTATCTTACCTGTAACGCCTTAAATTAGCTATACTGTTATATATACGTTAGTACAGTATAGAGTTTAGTGGGAGGCTTGAGCTTACAATGGTAGATTTTAAGAAATTACGTGAATCTAAAATTCAACCAACTGTTATAGACCCAGTAGCAATTTACCGACGCTTGCCACCAATACCCGGTTTCAACGATATTTACACTAGCCAAGCAGAAGTATTAAATAATTGGTTCAATCGTAGACATGAACGTGATCTAGTAATTAAGTTGCACACAGGTGGGGGCAAAACCTTAGTTGCTCTACTTATTGCTCAGTCAATTTTAAATGAACATCGTGAACCAGTAATTTACTTATCACCAACAGTTCAACTTGTGGAACAGACTTTGGCAAAGGCTAAAGAGTACAATATTCCCGCAGTTGCTTACGGCAGCAGATTTTCTGAGGATTTCCTTTCTGGCAAGAGTGTTCTTGTTTGTACCTATCAATCATTATTTAATGGTGAGAGCCGATTTGGACTTCGTGGCGGCATAAAACAAGTTGTTACAGCAGCAGCTATCATACTTGATGATGCCCACGTTGCTTTTTCAAATATGCGGGATATTTTTACATTAAGTCTTGAAAGAAGTAAAAATCAAAAAAATCAAGAGGATTATTCTGAGCTTACAAGTATATTCCGTAGCGATTTTGAGAAACTTGGAAAGTTAGGTTCATTTGATGATCTTGTCAGTGGTAAACCAGGCAGTGGGATTTTAGAAGTTCCTTATTGGAGTTGGAAAGCTAAGTCTGAACAGGTCAGGGAATTTCTGCGTCATAAAGCAGATAATTATACATTTGTGTGGCCATTTATTCGGGATAATTTTAATTATTGTCACTGCCTGATTAGCAAAGATACTTTCGTAATCACACCAATTTTTCCATTGGTAGATATGATTCCAACTTTTGCAGATTGTCCTCGACGTATTTTCCTGTCAGCCACAATAAGTGACGATACTGCTATTGTAAGAACATTTGATGCTGATCCTGTTTCTATATCTAAGCCAATTACATCAAACTCTTTAGCTGGTGTTAGTGAGAGAATGATTCTTGCTCCAGAACTTATGCCTTTCCCTGCTATTGATATTCCAAAAATTATCAAAGAATTGGTTCAAGAAATAGCTAAAAAAAAGATGGGAACAGTAATTCTTGTACCATCGAAAACGGCTGCACAAAAGTGGCAAGATGTGGCAACTTATTCAGATTCATCTGAGAAAGTAGCTGTTGATGTTAAACAACTTCAAGAAGGAAATTCTTATGGTCCTTTCGTTTTTGCTAATCGCTATGACGGAATTGATCTTCCTGGTTCAGCTTGTCGGCTATTAATTTTATCAGAATTACCTCGTGGAAGTAGTGAGTACGATCAATATCGGGCAAATACATTCGTTGGAGGCTCTGAACTCACTAGTACATTAGCACAACGTATTGAACAGGGTATGGGAAGAGGTGCGCGAGGTCATGGGGATTATTGCGTAGTCATACTTACTGGACAAGACCTAACTGCCTGGATAAGCCGTTCCGCTAGTCTCAAATTCTTAAATAAGAGTACCCGCGCACAGTTTGAAATAGGAATAGAAATTAGTAAAAACGTTGTTGATAAAAAAGCCTTGCATGACACTATTATACAATGTTTAAATCGTGACAAAGACTGGATAGAGTACCATTCAGAAACATTAGCTGAACTTACTGAATCATTAGAAGAAGATAAAACTTCTCTGGATCAGGCATCTCTGGAACGCAAAGTATTTAAACTTATGCGTGATGGCTATTTTGAAAAAGCTATTAATAAGCTAGAAAAGTATTGGGAGAATACAGTGGAAATTGATCAAAAAAGCAGAGGATGGTTAAAACAATTAGCTGCTCGTGCTGCATTTTTCTGGGAAAAAACTGATCTGTCTCAAAAATTTCAACAACAAGCATATGCAGACAATTACAACCTATTACGTCCTCAAGTCATTCCACCCTATGTGCCACTTACCAATCCAGGTAAGCAAGCAGAAGCTATGATAAATATAATTATTAGCAACTACAAAAATAATAGACGAGGTTATCTTGCTTGGTTTCGACAAGTTTCTTGTGACTTAGTTCCAGAGGCTTCTTCTAATATATTTGAGAAAGCTCTTGAACATTTAGGCTTGATACTTGGATTTCATGCTGAAAGACCAGAAAAAATTTACGGTGATAAAGGACCAGATGTACTGTGGTTACTTGATGATAAGCTCGGTTTAGTTATCGAAGCTAAAAGTAGAAAATACGAAAATAATCCTTTAAATAAGGATAACTATGGTCAACTATTGGCTTCAGTAGAATGGTTTAAGAAAGAATATCCCAAGCATTCATGTATACCTGTGTCTGTTCACCGGAATACTGACACAACAAAATCTATCGTAATTAACGATTCTAGAGCTTTAACTCTTAATAAATTAAATCAACTTATTACAGATTTAAGTCTTTTTCTTCAAGAACTTTGTGAATCAAGAGTATCTGACGATCAACTTATGATTCGATGTGAACAATTTTTGGATAATTCTAAGTTTAAACCGGACTCATTAATAAAAGAATACCTTGTACCATTTGCAGAAACTGAAAGTTGATACTACAAACTAAACTAGGAGCAAGGTTTTAAAGTTTTAAAATTCACCTTGCTCTTTCATCAGTATTGGATAAATAGAGAAATCTTAAAGATTAGAAACTACAAAAAATTAAGGTTTACCCCCTTTGATAGAAGAGGTATATTACATATTCTGATATCTCCACATAGCAGAAAGATCCTCTAAATCAATCCCCTTAACATCACCTTCCACCGTATTTTTAAACAGCACCGTAAAAGCACCAGCACCCAACCTATCTTGAGGAAACATCCGATAACAAGGAATACTAGTTAAATGAGATTGATAGGCAGATAAATGACCAACTTCCACCGCTTGAAAATCAGGAAATCGTTCTAAAAACCATTCACAAACCTGCTCATTTTCTTCCGGGGAATAAGTACAAGTCATATAAGCCAAATAACCTTGAGGGGCAACCATTTGGGCAGAATTAGCAATAATTCTTTTTTGGCGATTGGCACTTTTATTAATTGAAGTTGAGTGAAAACATCCCGGTGCTTTCTCACCCTTAGCTAATAAAGATTGCCCAGTACAAGGGGCATCAACCATGACTAAATTACTCGAAGCCGGTAACAATTCCGCAAAAATACTAGAATCTCTATTTACTACCCCACTGGGTTTAATTTGGCAACGTTTTAAATTAGAAATTAGCATTCCCAACCGTTTCCCAATCACCTCATTACTAATTAATAAATCAGGTTGTAAAGCCCTCCAAGCAAACACACTTTTACCACCAGGGGCAGCACACATATCAAAAACAACAGATATTGATTCTGGAATAGCCAACAAAACAGAAGCAGAAAATACCGAAGAAAAATCTAAACAATAAAAAGATCCTTGTTGATGTAAAAGATGTTTACCAGGTTTTTCTCCCACAGATAACCTATCTACAAAATGCGGTTGCCAAAGTGTTGGCATTTCCACAGCAAAAGGCGAAATATCTGGTTTATCTTGACACCAGAGAATACAAGGTGCAAAAGGTTGGGGATGAACTAAAGCATCAATAAACTTTGTTTGTTCATCTACATTTGTAAATAACCGACGGGTAACTTTAAGCAATAAATTAGAAGCTTTTTCCATATTAATTTTCACAAAATTAAGTCAGCAGAGAAAGTGTTACAGAAGAACAATGCAATCAATATATTTGGCTGCATACTGAAAAGACAATGACCACCCTAAAAAATTGAATATTCAGATGGCGTTTGTAAAGCGCGTCCAGTACGGCTTGTGGCTAGAAGCTAACCTTATTTTGATATAGCAGGGAACGGGAAGGATCAGGAAACGGGTTTAAAAGTCTTTTGTACCGGAGAGGTCATGATATTTAACAATTTTCTGCAAAAACTGCGCCAAGAAGCACAACGTTGGCGAGATGAAGGAATTATTAGTTCTTCCCAGTATGACCAAATAGCCAAGCGTCATCAATTTAATAACATAGAAGAGTCTACCCGTGAGAGTTTTGGTGCGATCGCTATTGTCATCGGTGGCTTACTTTTAGGGTTAGGTTTAATGACCTTAGTGGGCGCAAATTGGCAAGGTTGGTCACGGGAAGTCAAGTTTATCTTGTTAATGAGTTTATTTCTCTCCACCGCCATTACTGGTTTTTTAACCTGGAGAGAACCAACCATGATCACAAATCAAGGTAAAAAGTCTCAAAAGGGTAAACGGGCAATCGGGGAAGCATTATTAATTCTCAGTGCTTTCATTTTAGGGGCAACTTTACTGTTGATGGCACAAATATTCAATATTAGCGGTTCAGCTTCCGAGTTATTTTTAGCTTGGGGGTTTGGAGTGTTAGTCATGGCTTATAGTCTTTCCCTCAACTCTTTGGGAATTATGGCCATTGTCCTCATCCAAATTGGCTATTGGATAGGAATTGGTGATTTATGGTCTGGTTCTGGGGAAGTGACTTGGGCGCGGTTAGCTGTGCGCCATATGCCCTTATTATCATGGTTACTGTTTGTCCCCCTAGCTTATATTTGCAGATCCCGGTGGATTTTTGGACTAGGGGTTGTAGCATTTACTGTATCTTTGCAATATAACCTCAGACCTTTGCCACTGTTGACATTTTCTGATGTCGTGCCATGGATAGCTTCCTTTGCTTTAGCCCTTCCAGCCGCCTTACTTTGGAGTTATGACGATTTACTTTTCCCCACAGTTAATTACAGATTGTTTCAACCCCTAGCCCGGAATTTAGGCTTGATCTGTTTTGGGGTAGTTTTTTATCTTCTGTCTTTCCGTTGGCAATGGCAAGCTGTAGATTTCAGCTATTCTCAATCTAACAATTTATCAAGTGTATTCCGGTCTTTGCCAATCATTGATTTAGGGATTCTCAGTGGTTTAGCAGTGTTGCAATCGTTGTTTCTCATCCGTCATAGCAACAGTCCTCTCCGTCGGGAAGTATTTTTCACACTTGGCATCATTACTACTTTTTTGGGATTCATTCTGATTACTCCCTTTTGGCATCAAGCTATCACCAGAATTACAGAACTAGGCATTTTTATCTTCAATGTTTTGTTAGCGATATTAGCCTGGGGATTAGTTCAAGAGGGATTAAAGTTACGGAATAGAACCTCTTTTTGGTGTGGTATGCTATTATTCACCCTGCAAATTATCAGCCGGGTTTTAGAGTATAACACTGATGTCCTTTTCCGAGCTTTAGTATTTGGTATTTGCGGTTATTCCCTAATTGCAGCCGGACTTTGGTTTGAACGTCGTTTTACTACTTCTAAAACTAGTAATAGTGGTGGTAGTTGGAATAGCGGTGGTAGTGGAAACAGCGGTGGTAGCGGAAATAGCGGTGGTAGCGGAAATAGTGGAAATAGCGGAAATAGTGGAAATAGTGGAAATAGCGGAGGGAGTAATAAAAAGTAATAGAGCAATTTCGACTAAAATGAAGACATATTCATGAAAGAGAATTCAGTTGTTAAAATCAGTTATTTGGTGATACTCTAACGGATATTGCTACATCTATAAATGATTCTGAATTCTTTCTATATAAATCTCTGCGTATAAATTCCTATCAAAAAATCCGAGGTAATGGGAAAAGTATTTTTTCCTATTATCTATTAACCCAAGTTACGGGTAATAATCTAGGAGTTGTACGGGCGAAGCATTCGGACGGAAAATCAATGGTTTGAAGAATAGGTTATCGCCCGAATGCTTCGCCCCTACTATTTATTTTACCCAGCACTCCCTAAATCATCATGACTATAACTAGCAACTTGGGTTATTACCTCCTTACCAATTACTAAATTAATCACATGAAAAGTGACTCCCCTGAATCAAAAAGAACCTTAACTCCCGAAATGGAATTTTCCGAAAAGTTGACCTTTCGGGATTATCTAATTGCTACAGAACAAAAGGCTAATAAACCTTTACCAATTTGGCGATTAATTGCCCCTTTAATAGTCCAGGTAGGTTTGATTCTCGCTGTACCTGTCCAAGCAATGTACACAGATGTCACTGGTAAAACAGTAATTTTGCAAACTACATCTGCAAATTCTAATGATGTGTTACGGGGTTCTTCATTAAACTTGGATTATAATATTTCCCGTCCCGAAACTTTGAGAAGAGTAAGAGGTTGGAATGAATGGTTACAGAGAAATTCCCGCAGAAATAGACAAATTATTCAGGGAAGTACCTTATACCTAATTTTGCAAGAACGACAATCTTTTGATAGAAGTGAACTTCAGTCTTGGCAACCTGTACGGGTAAGCAGTAATCGTCCTAATACTCTTCCTAATAATCAGGTAGCCTTAAAAGGTAATTATCAAGATGGCTTGGTTAATTATGGTTTGGACAACTATTTCATTTCTGACGAACAAAGACAGCAAATTAATAATGATCTGGCACAATTCCAGGGAAACAGAAATAGCAATAGAAATAGAAATAGTAGACAACAACCAATATTCGTCCGAGTAAAAGTAGATCCTCAAGGTAATGCTATTCCTTTGGGTTTATCCATTAGAAATCGCAATTACCGTTTTGAGTAAGTGTCACACTAAAAATCTGGGCATTGCTGATAGCCTGCGTGGCGATAGCCATATTAGGGGATAAAATTGAAAAATCAATGATTTCAAACTCTTACTCTCTGCACCTCTGCGCCTCTGCGTGAAACAAAATCATACTCTTAATCAGCAACGCCCCGATTTTTTCATTAATTCCTGAACTTGAGCCGCAACTAAAGGATGTGGATCTGTTTTTAAGTAGGGAAGAATTTCTTGGATAACCTGTCCAGAAACAACACTCAGATAGGAAATAGCTGCTTCCCGAACAAAGCCTGTAGGATGACGCAAAGTTGCCACAATTTCATCAGAACTCACTCGGATATGAGCCGCTTGGGCAAAATGAAAACAACAAGCCAAACACCAATCAGAAAGCAAGTTACCGAGCATAATTAACTTACGAAGACGATTAGCAATAATCGTGGATTCTTGCTCATTTATTCCTGGTCTTTTTTCACGTTCCACAATCCCATTGTCTATAAGATACTGGAGTTTTTCGTATGGAGAACGGCGGTCTAAAATATGTAGTAAAATTGATTTAGATGCTAACTTCACTGTGTGATCTAAGATTTCTAAACCTCTGGATAAACTTACCACTGACTCAGATTGAAGGTTTAAGGATGCCGCTTGGATCTTCGCGGGAGAATAAAGTAATTTTAGTAGTAATAGTAAGCGATCTTTAACGTCAATTTCTACTTCTAATAGTGCGGTTTGCAATAATTCACCAATGGCAATTAGTCTTTCATGGGAATGATGATGATCTAGGGAATTGATCATTTCTAAATCTATATAAGCAGCATAGATTTCTCCTAAAAATCGCACTTCTTCTTTAATTAAAGCTTCTATCCTCGTTTCATCCAATTTATCGCCAACATGATTGTTTTCTGACTGTTGGAGGATTTTGATTAAGCTACGGAGAATATATTCCCTGGTACTACCCCAAGATGTATCCAAATTCAGCCATAAACTTTCCTGTGCTTCTACAGTACCGATTTGGGCAATTGTCCGCCAAGCGTGCATTCGCACTACTTCGGGTTTATAAATATTTGTTGCTAATTGTAATAACAAATGGAGTCCTTCATTCTCCAATCGCACTAAGGAACGGATGGCGGTAGTGCGGGTAGATTTGTAATATAGGGCTGCTAATAGTGTCGGATAGTATTCTTCTAATCTAGTTGCAGCGATCATTTCTAAGACGGCGCAACGCACCCGCAATGATTGATCTTTTAATAAGTTGGGGATATATATTTGTAGTTCTTGTAAATCTACAGATTCGCGGAAAGCTTTGACCGCATTGATCCGTTCTTGCTCTTGAGGATGAGTCAGCATTCCTCGCATAGTATCGGTGGCTGCTATTCTTTGCTGAGTTGTTCCTTGACGCAGAAGTAAGGCGGCAGCGGTAGCTCGAATTAGGGAATGATGTTGGGGGTGTAGGTATTTTTCTAAGAGACTCAAATCAGGATTAGGATCAGCTAACCAAATGTAGCGCAAAGCGAGGGCAAACACTTCCGGTTCAAATGCTTCTGGGGATTGTTCTAATAGGGGGCTAACTGCATTCGTATAGGCTGGGTTTGCACCTGCTAACAGCATGACTTCTAGGCTTTTAGATTGTAAATCTGGTGGTAATTGTCCAAGTAAGGGGGCTAAAACCTGGGCTGCTCCCTGGAGATCAATTTGGGCTAAAAGTTCGACACAAGCGCCTTTATCGGCTGCGTTGCCTGTTTCTACTAAGGCTTTGACTACCCCTTGTTGAAATACTCGTAAACCGACGGTAGCAGCACTGACTTCGCCTCTTTCGGCGCTTAATACTAATAGATCAACGTAGCGCGATCGCAATTCCCAAACTACTTTTAAACAACTGGCGGCGATAATCACTGTTTCTCCCACAAACACCCATTTTTGTAAGGATGTAGGCACATATTGTTCGACAAAAAACAAAGTGATAAAAATTGCTATCCCCGTTAAACCAGATGAGATTGCTTCGGCTGTACCACCGGATAATGTTTGTATCCAACTGCGAATTTCTTCGGGAATGGGTTGATATAAGACGGGTCCACTACTGACAACAAAGGTATAACGGAGGAGTTCATCACAGAACTTCAAGCTGACTAAGCCCCAGAATACTGTTTGTGCTTGAATAGCAGGAAAGAAACTCAAAAGAGCGATCGCTGATGGTAATAAAAATCCTACAGTGATTGGTAAAAGTGCTGCTGTCGAAAATACCCCAATCTTCTCAATTAACCGACTAGAAACAAACCATTGGGTAAATAATTCACATACCCCCACAATGCCACCAAACAGCCCCAAAAAACTCGCTAAGTCCTGATTACCAAAATTAGAATTTAGTTCTCTCAAATATTGAAAATCTATTAACAAGCCCATGACTTGCAACAGAGCTACAAAAATAAATAAATACCAGACATAACGTTTCAAAGGAGTTTGCAAGCGACGATGGCGAGAACCTTGTTCTTCGGGAATATCCCTTTGAGGCTTACTAGGAAAAGCGCCACGATATTTATAAGTTAAAAGAAATAAAATTACTGAACCACAAAGAACCACCAAACAAGCCATAATGATCACCTGATTCAGTGACATTATTTTCACTAACCAAGGTAAACTAAAACCGCTGATTACATCTGCTACCAACAAACCACTACTAACTAGTGGGTAAGTCCGCTTAATTTCCCGAATATTGAATAGTTGATTAGCAACAATGGAAGCATTGAGATCAGTAACTACATAACAAGCATCTACCCACAATCGCAGTAGAAAAATAATTATCATAGATACGGACGGAATACTTATTCCCCACCGCAATAATACTAATAAAAATAAAGGCACGATCATACAAGGGACAATCCCTACAATCACCCAACGCAGAGGGAAAATCCTTTGCAACCAAGAAAATAAACCTACTAATCCTGCACCCAGAGCAGCACTAGCAATATAAATCCAAGGTAATTGTCCCGCTCCATATTGATCTAAAAATAGGGCTACAGTGCTATCTTCTGCCCATCGTAATCCTACAGCCACAGTTGTGTAGAAGGCAAACATCATCCAAGTCCGTTCAACTTCTTCCGGACGGAGATTCACCCACTGAAGCAATCGGGACAGAAAGCCTCGATTGGCATTAAACCCTTGATTTTTCAATTCCATGTAGTTTGATTTTCTGAGTTAATTAGGTAGAAATAACTATACTTTAGTCAGGATAAGGACAGAGGAAAAAGACTTTTACACTTTCAGTTTAATGAAAGACAGTAACAAATGTCAGAAAGGAAGAATCATCATCAGATTTTTCCCATAGCAAAAGTCCTGAACAACTGAGTCTTATCTTTCCCACTCAGCCGTCAGGACTATCACTTTGAAATAAATTTACAAGAATATAGCACTGATGAACGCTGAGGGGATGGAAAAATCCTCTGATCTCAATCTTAGGTAAAATTATTACCCAATTTATACAGCATTCATCACCAGTTTATTGACAAGATTATTTTTTGGGTGAAATAAGCATCATCATATTTCTTCCTTCTTTCTTTGGTGATTGCTGTACTTCACCAAAAGGCTCTAGATCCGTAGCCATTCGCTTGAGCAGAGTTTCTGCCAAGTCACTGTGTTGAATTTCCCGACCTCGGAACATCACAGTAGCCTTAACTTTATCGCCATCCTTCAGGAAGCGTTCAGCTTGCTTGACGCGCACATTATAGTCATGCTCTTCTATTTTATAGCGCATCTTCACTTCTTTCACATCAGCCGTGTGCTGCTTCTTCCGGGCTTCCCGCGCCTTTTTCTCCTGCTCAAACTTATATTTCCCATAGTCCATGATTCGACATACTGGCGGATCAGCCTTGTCACTGATTAGCACTAGGTCTAATTCCTTTTCTTCTGCTAATTGTATGGCTTCTTGGGGAGTGATGATTCCCAGTTGTGCGCCATCAGTGTCAATCACCCGAATTTTCGGGAAGCGAATCCGTTCGTTAATTTGGGGCAGATCGCGAGTTCTTTTTTTCTCAATCACAGGCATTATGATTAGTGGCAGCTCTTTAGTTAAGAATTTGGGTTGGTCTTGGTGTTTGCTATGCCAATCAAGGCAAAATACAACAATAACTCAGAATCGAAAAACGAGTATCCATCTCTAGGGTAGGTGACGTATATATTTGTTATTCTACTCACTTCGAGATAATTTCTCTACATTAGTTATAGATATCAGATATCTATAAGGGTATTTCTAGCATAGCAAAATTAACTAGACATTGAAGTGAATCAAATATAATGTAACATTTTAGTAAATCAGGAACAAAGCTAAAAACATAAAATCAGGTAGGTTGGGTTGACGCTCTTGTTACCCAAAATTTACGGACTTTTGTTAGGTTGCGCTGTCGCACGAAGCCAACCTACAAAAACTAGCTAATCAGCGAGGGGGAAATGTGACAACCACAATACATTGGCAGCACCGAGTGGGTAATCAAAGGGACTGGGTGTGGCGTGGTTGGCAAACCCGTTATACTTACATTCGTCCCGCCACTAATCATCTAAAAACAACACCTTTAATTTTATTACACGGATTTGGCGCTTCCATTGGTCATTGGCGACACAATTTAGAAGTTTTAGGTGAATATCACACCGTCTATGCTTTAGACATGATTGGTTTTGGTGCTTCCGAAAAAGCTGCAACTAGCTACAACGTAGAACTCTGGGTAGAACAAGTTTACGACTTTTGGAAAACCTTTATTCGTGAACCAGTAATTTTAGTAGGTAATTCCATTGGTTCACTAATTTCTCTAGTCGCAGCCGCTACCCATCCTGACATGGTAAAGGGCATAGTGATGATGAGTTTACCAGATCCCACACTCGAACAAGAAATGATTCCTACTGTCTTACAACCTCTCGTTAGGGGGATCAAAACTATATTTACCTCAAGATTGATATTGAAACCGATATTTTATTTTGTGCGTCGTCCCAGTCTCCTGCGCCGTTGGGCTAGTTTAGCTTACGCTAATCCAGAGGCTATTACAGATGAACTTATAGATATTTTGGCTGGACCCCCCCAGGATAGAGGATCTGCTCGTGCTTTTAGAGCTTTATTTAAGGCAACAACAGGAGTAAACTTTAGTCCTAGTGTCAAGAAGATTTTACCAAACTTAACAATTCCGATGCTATTAATGTGGGGACAAAAAGATAGATTTGTTCCCCCCACACTAGCGCATCAATTTGTCCGCTACAACGAAAAACTACAGTTACTATATCTAGAAGATGTCGGTCATTGTCCCCATGATGAATCACCAGCACAAGTTAACCAAGCAATTTTAGATTGGGTTAATAACCTGCTTGTCTAAATTTAACTAATACTGACTGCTGTAGTATCAATGTTGCTACTGCCATTGACAGTATTAGCAACGGAAACCATCTTGTTGAGAATATCTTGACTAGGAACTTTACCTTTTAATACCACAGTGCTACCCGTTTGAGCAACCCATAGAGTATCAATATCATTAAGCTGAGGATCTTGATCAAATGCTAATGCTACCCGCTTGGCTAAACCACTTTGGTCATATTCTCCATTTAATCCCATGCGTTCTGGAGGTATTGTTTGTGTGGTCGTATCATTATTAGCAGTAGGATTAACTTGGTTGCTTTTCGATTGTTCTAAGCCAAAAAGTCTTTTTAACCAACTCATAAATACTTCATTCCCCTCAATGTTCACTTTTATTAAATAATATAAGCTCTTAAGCCAACGGCTGCATCTATCCGAAAAGAGATAATTTTCATAATTGACACTCTCAGATATAAAGACACTGAGATTCTTTGATCGACGATATGACTTGCTCATACAGGATTTCTCCGGCACAAGTAGAGGCCTTATCTCCTAAAGCGTTGCTTGCGTCTAGCGCAAAAGTTCCGGTATGCCCTACCGTACCCAATCCTCGACTTAGGATATTTCTAGCTGCGTTTTCATCTCTATCCATTACACAACCACACTTGCAAGCGTGGGTTCTGGTGGATAGAGTTTTTTTGACGATTTCACCACAGCTAGAGCATTCTTGACTCGTGTATTGCGGATTAACTGCAACCGTGACTCTCTTAAATACTTTTCCAAAATATTCAAGCCAGACACGAAACTGATACCAAGATGCGTCGTTTATTGACTTAGCTAAACAATGATTTTTTACCAGATTTTTAATTCTCAAATCTTCATAGGATATCAAGTCGTTTGACTGAACTACGCACCGTGCTAATTTCACAGCATGGTCTTTACGTTTCCTACTTATTTTGAGATGGCGTTTCCCTAAAATCTGTCTAGCTTTGCCTCTATTCTTTGACCCTTTAACTTTTCTGGAAACACGGCGTTGAGAACGTTTAAGAACCTTTTCTCCTTCACGAAGAAACTTAGGATTCTCCACTATTACGCCATTGGAATCGGTGTAGTATTCTTTCAAACCTACATCTAATCCAATTGTATTTCCTGTTGGTTCTATATTTTCTTGGCGGTTAACATCAATGCAAAATTGACAATAATAACCGTCAGCCCGTTTAACTAATCTAACTCGTTTGATTTGATTGATTTGATAGAAATGCAAATCACGAGTTCCCTTGATCTTTAGCCTACCGATACCTTTTTTATCGGTAAAAGTAATAGATTTACGATCATCCGCAAGTTGCCATCCAGATGTTTTGTATTCAACAGAACGACAATCTTTTTGGAATTGAGGATATCCCTTTAAGCCAGGAATATTCTTCTTGCAATTATCATAAAAACGGGCAATGGAAGACCATGCTCTTTCAGCACTCGCTTGTCGTGCCATCGAATTAAGTTCATTAGCGAACGGAAAATTAGCAGCTAATACAGCGCAGTATTTCTGCAAGTCGTTTTTGCCTGTTCCCTGAACATCCATCCATAGCCGAATACAGCTATTGCGAACGAATTGAGCAGTCCGAATTGCATCATCTATTGCTGTTAACTGAACTGATTTTCCGTAAACTTTAAACTCAAAAACTAGCATTGTTCTTACCTTCCCTTCACTCTTATACTATTACCCCTGGCGTAAAACTGTCAAGGTAGTTGATATAAGGCTAGACTGTGGCAAAACGAACGTGTAAGATTGAAGGCAGTTAAAACCGTGGTCAGTGAGCTTGCCGAACTGCCCGTGTCGCTTGTATCTCAGCACTAAAGTGACTGAGCTTTACGCTTGCCGGATATTTCTGTAACGATTAAGTTTAGAATAAGAATTCAGACCGACAATTCAGCGTGGTAAAAACTAGCTTCGCAGTCATGAGTGCCGGTCTGCGTTCATGCCATGCTTTTTTAGTCGAAGATGAAACATACGCTGTCAGTTATCGTTGAAGATGAAGCGGGAGTTCTATCCCGCATTTCCAGTTTATTTGCTCGTCGGGGTTTTAATATTGAAAGCCTTGCTGTTGGACCAGCGGAACAGGGAGGGGTATCTCGGATTACTATGGTTGTACCTGGTGACGATCGCATTATTGAGCAACTTACCAAACAACTATATAAGTTAGTTAATGTTCTCAAAGTGCAAGATATTACAGAAATCCCTTGTGTAGAAAGAGAATTGATGCTTCTTAAAGTAAATGCTACTAGCAATAATCGTTCAGAAATTATTGAATTGTCTCAGATTTTCCGAGCGCGAATTGTTGATGTAGCTGAAGATTCTTTAACTTTAGAAGTTGTTGGCGATCCTGGTAAAATGGTAGCTATAGTTCAAGTTCTACAAAAATTTGGACTGAGAGAAATTGCTCGAACAGGTAAAATCTCTCTGACTCGTGAATCGGGTGTAAATACGGAATTACTAAAGTCTTTACAAGCAAAAATCTAGCTTGATTACAAGATAGTAAAGCAGCAGATATAGTGTAAATACTATGTTTGCTGCTATTATTTTATTTTGATTAGGAATTATGTCAAACTGGCGTTACTTAACAAGTGAAAACCTGATAAAAAGTTTATAGTTCAAGACAAAAAATAATAACCCATAAATTAATGTTCATGTTTGCTTAGTAAATATAAATAATATAGCACTGTGATGTGATTAATGAAGATAGATTATTGCAAATTATCACCCCAGAAGTAGGATATATTTTCATTGATCAGTTATTGATGCTATATGATTTGACACAAATAATTTCTGGATTCCCCTTTACAGGTTAATGACATGAAAACAGACTCAATCATTCTATAGAGTTAAGTAGATGAACAGAAAAATTTAAAGGTATGTGAAGAAACCAAAACTCTCTTTCTGTTCCCTTGCCCTTCTAGTTTTTAATTAAAGTTCCAGGTGTTTATCCAGTGAAAGCTTCTGCAAATTTTCCTGGAGATACGGATATGAATATCATATTTTTCGCTTCTCATTTCACTATTCAAAAAATAGTTAGTAATTTATCAATTCAATTAAGTAAAGTTAGAAATAGACATTGGTTTATTTGTGACATCATTATTTTTACCATCACACCATTGTTAGCATTGTTCTTGCGTTTAGACGGTAATCTAAATTTACAGGAATATATTTCACAATTAGGAATTGCGACAATTTTGTTTTTAGTAATTAAACTAATTGTCCTGTCATGCGGTAAATTTTATAGACGCTATTGGAGATACGCAAGTATTGAGGAAGTAATATATATAGTCACGTTGATGATGGGGATAATAGTTATCCAAACAACGTTGTTTAATATATTATATAAAACATTCAATTTTCCATTAGATAAGTTACCACAATCACTACCAATTCTGGAGGGATTGCTATCCTGTATTTTTGTGATTGTATTACGGTTTAGTTTTCGAGTTGTAGAAAGGTTAAATCATCGGCAAGAAATAGTTCAAAATAAAGAAAGAGTCTTGATTATTGGTGCGGGTAATGCGGGAGTTTCTCTTGTAGAAGATATGCAAAGAAATCCTCAATTTGGGGTTTATCCTGTAGGATTTATTGACGACGATATCAAAAAAAAGCAAATACATTTAAGAGGAATTCCTGTATTAGGCGATCGCTATCAAATATCCGAGATTATCAAAAAACTAAAAATCCAGAAAGTTATCATTGCCATGCCCACAGCTTCTGGAAAAGTAATTAGAGAAATTGTCGATATTTGTCAAACTAATGGAGTGCAACCTAGCACATTACCAGGAGTATATGAAATATTGAATGGTCGCATCAAATTAGATAGTGTAAGAGACATTAAAATTGAAGATTTACTCAGACGTGAACCAATTCAGATAGAAAGAGAAAGAGTCTCCAAATTTCTCAAAAATAAAACAGTATTAATTACAGGTTCAGGTGGATCAATTGGTAGTGAACTATGTCGGCAAATTTTCCGTTGTCACCCAGCGAAAATCATCCTAATTGGACATGGAGAAAACTCTGTGTTTAATATTCAACAAGAACTAGAACAACTGATCCAAACACTCAAAAACAACGGTAAATCAGCCATAAATATTCCGCAGATTTATACATTCATTGCTGATATTCGAGTGCAATCGAGACTAGAACACGCATTTGAAAGATTTAAACCAGATGTAATTTTCCATGCTGCGGCTCATAAGCACGTTCCCTTGATGGAATTAAATCCCGCAGAAGCAATTACTAACAATGTGATTGGTACAAGGAATTTATTACAAGTAGCACTGCAATATGATGTAGAACATTTTGTAATGATTTCCACAGATAAAGCAGTCAATCCTACGAACGTTATGGGTGCTAGTAAAAGAGTAGCCGAAATGTTAGTTTTACAAGCTGCAAGAGAAAGTGGTAAATCCTACGTTGCTGTGCGTTTTGGTAACGTTTTAGGAAGTCGTGGTAGCGTAGTTCCTACTTTTCAAAAACAAATTTTAGCAGGTGGACCAATTACAGTTACTCATCCCGATATTTGTCGTTATTTCATGACTATACCAGAAGCAGTTCAACTAGTTTTACAAGCATCTGTTCTTGGTCGTAGTGGTGAAGTTCTAATGCTCAATATGGGTGAACCAGTAAAAATTGTAGACTTAGCAAAAGAACTGATTCATCTTTCAGGATATGAAGTTAATAAAGATATTGACATCGTATTTACAGGGTTAAGACCAGGAGAAAAGCTGTTTGAAGAATTGTTTATTGAAGGAGAAGAGTATGAAAAAACTGAACATGAAAAACTGTTAGTTGTGAAAAATGCCAGTCAGATTATCCCTAGTTACTTGGATATTACTGTAGAAAGATTGTTAGGAGTTGCAGCTAAAAATGATACCCATTCTATTATCTTTTTACTGTCACAATTAGTAGCAGGTTATAAACCAAAATTCCCAGAAGAAAGCAGTGCCTTAGAATCCGCCAAATATGCTAATCACGGATCGAATATACAAGTAAATGTTCTAACAAATATCGAAAAAAAGAGCGCGTAAATATATCAAATGTTTGGATTTTGCCTTCATAAACTTGATAAACATTAATAGAGAATATGGAATTAAAAAATAGCAATAAAACGGAATCTTTTCTCCAAAAAATAGCAAAAACTTTTGTGAGAAGAAAGCAGGATTGGTCAATAGGAATTTATACAGGTGAATCACCATTTAAGTTAAGTTCTCCAGAAAATATCCAGAATCCAGTTCTAACAGCTAAAGATGTTACTGATATAACAGCCAAATTTGTAGCTGATCCATTTATGGTTTATGAAAATGGGACTTGGTATATGTTTTTTGAAGTTTTAAATGATGTAAATAATCGAGGAGAAATAGGACTAGCAACTAGTAATAATGGATTTAACTGGAATTATCAACAAATAGTCATCAAGGAAAACTTTCACTTGTCTTACCCTTATGTATTCAAAGTCAAAGATGAATACTATATGATTCCAGAAAGTTATGAAGCGAATTCGGTTCGGTTATACAAAGCCGTTGAATTTCCAACTCAATGGACATTAGTCAAAACATTACTAGAAGGTGATAATTATGTAGATTCTTCGATTTTTAATTTCGATGAGAAATGGTGGATATTTACAACATCACCCCAAGGAAATACTCTGCATCTTTACTATGCTGATGAATTAATGGGAAATTGGATTCAGCATCCCCAAATCCCTCTAATAGAAGAAAACTTAAATACATCCAGACCGGGAGGTAGAGTATTAGTTTGGAATGGTAAAATTTTCCGTTATACCCAAGATGTTGAAGGTAATTATGGTAATCAGGTGCGTGCTTATGAAATTACCAATTTGACAACTACTAATTATCAAGAAAAGGCAATTGTTGATAATCCAATTATTAAAGCCAGTGGTTATGGTTGGAATAAAATGGGAATGCACAATATTGATCCTCATCAACTTGATAATGGTAAATGGATAGCCTGTGTAGATGGTTATCAAATAGTATTTGTATTTGGCATGGCACAACATAAACAAGTCAAGAATATGACTAAAGCCAATGCTAGAAAATAAACCAACCCTACGGCGCAATTTCTCTTGGACTTTTGTTGGTAATTTTGTTTATTCAGGTTGCCAATGGGGAATGTTAGTAGTTTTAGCTAAACTTGGTAGTCCAGAGATGGTAGGGCAGTTTACCTTGGGTTTAGCGGTAACAGCACCGATAATGATGTTTACAAATCTCCAACTACGAGTTGTCCAAGTAACAGATGTTAAACAACAGTTTTTGTTTAGTGATTACTTGGGATTGAGACTAATATCCACAGGTTTAGCACTTCTAATTATTACATTCATTAGCTTCTCTGGTGGATATGAGACAGAGACATCTTTAGTTATTTTCTTAATAGGATTAGCCAAGGCATTTGAGTCTATTAGTGATATATTTTGTGCGCTAATTCAGCAGCATGAACAGATGGATAGAATTGCCATATCCTTGATAATTAAAGGAGTTCTATCATTACTACTATTAGGCATTGGCGTATATCTATCTAGACGGGTTTTTTGGGGGGTATTAGGGTTGGTTTTTGCTTGGATTGTGGTGTTATTTAGCTATGATATTCGTAATGCTTTAATAATAGTGAAGCAGAGGTCAGAATTACAACCCCGTTGGCATTTGCAAACCCTAGTAAAGCTTTTATGGCTCAGTTTACCCTTGGGATTTGTGATGATGTTAATTTCATTTAATGCCAATATTCCCCGTTATTTTATTGAGCGATATTTAGGAGAGAGAGAATTAGGAATCTTTGCTGCTTTAGCCTACTTGATGGTAGCAGGTGGAATGCTCATTAATGCCCTGGGAGAGTCAGCTAATCCCAAACTTGCCAAATATTATGCAGAAGGCGATCGCCTAGCTTTCCGTACTCTTTTGATGAAACTGCTGGGAATTGCGGCTGCACTAGGTGGAATAGGTGTCTTAATAGCCGTTATCGGTGGGCGATCCATTTTAACACTGTTATATAAACCTGAATATGGAGAACAAACAACGTTATTTGTTTGCTTGATGGTTGTTGCAGGAATTAACTATATGTCATCATTTTTGGGCTATGGAATGACCGCAGCACGATACTTTCGGATTCAAATGCCTTTGTTTATGACTGTAGCAAGCATCTCCGGAATAGCTTGTTTTTGGTTATTACCAAAATTAGGTTTATTGGGGGGAGCAGTAGCCCTTTTATTGGGATCAATTACCCAACTCATTATTAGTATAGGAGTCATGATCTATATCCTTTATAAACTTCAAAAATATGAAAATTCCCAATCAGCAGCATAGTTTAGTTAAACGTCGCCACGTTATTTACTTATTAACTTTTGGCGGTGTAACATTATCATTAATAGCCGGAAATACTTCTCCAGTTATTAGTCAGCCCAGGATTTTGGAAGTATACTCTACACCTAAAATTGCCAAAAAAAGCAGTAGCTATCAAGTTACAGTTAACGGTCAACCAATCTTCGTTCATAAATACAACTCCATTAGTTATGTTCACTTTGCTTTTGCTGGCATAGCAGACATTAATATCAGCTATAAACAACCAATCAAAAGCTATACCCTTAGCCCCAAAAGTGCCAATATTTCATCACGTCATAACAGCAATAAAATTTCTTTTTCTCTGCAAACTCCGAGAAAACTGATTCTTCATAAAATCAATGGAGTGAGTGAGGAATTGTATATTTTTGCAGACCCATTAGAAAATCAGAAACCTGATCAAAGTAATCCTAACGTCATTAACCTCATGAATTATGGCGTAGATAATACAGGTGTAAATGATGTTACTGATAAAATTCAACAAGCAATTGACGAAGTTTCTGCTCGCAAAGGAATTCTTTATATTCCTCCAGGAGTTTATAAAACTCAGCAACTTAATCTCAAAAGTAACATGACCATGTATTTAGCAGGTGGATCAGTTTTATTGGCAACAAAAGAGATCAATCCCTCCTATGGTCGTGGAGTCTTGCATTTAGAGAATGTTAGCAACGTTAAAATTATGGGACGTGGATTACTGTATGGAAATGGATCTTATTGGCGACCAAGAGGGGGATGGTACAGTTTAATTCAGTTGGTTAATACTAATAATATTAGTGTTGAGGATATTCTATTTATAGATGCGGCTGTAGCAAATGTTTGGATGGGTTACACAGATAATTGTACATTTTACAATGTGAAAATTTTGGCTAATCCTGAACCTATTTTTGCGAACACAGATGGCTTTGGTTTTTGGTCATCAAGAAATATCACCATTGATAATGTACTCTATAAAGGTACAGATGATGCTACTTCTCATGGCGGTAGCAAATTAAGAAGCATCACAAATAACGAGAATATTAATGTCAGAAATTCGGTTTTTTACAATTACTATTCTGGTGGCATCTTTAAAATTGGGACGACAGTAGAACAAGATGTTATTCGCAACATTACCTATGAAAATATAGATGTAGTTTTTGCAGGTGAATTATCAGGATTTTGGCCAGTGACAGGGGCAAACTTTGAAAATATTTATTTTAAGAATATTAGAGTAGAAGAAATAGTTAGCCAAAAAAAAGGAGATGCCTCATCTTCACTATTTCAGTGGCATATCATCAAAGCTAATTGGGAACCTACATCCACGCTAAATACTTTAGGGTATATTAAAAATATTTATTTTTATAACTTAAAAGTTGATGATCTTGGCAGAGAACCATCAATATTTCAAGGACATAATCGAGAAATAAATATTAGCAATATCAACTTTGATAATATGTATGTTAACGAAAAACTAATTACCAATCCCACAGATGCAAACTTTGAGCTAAAAAACCAATATGTTGATTTACAATTTACTCGTAGCAACCCTACAATTGTGGAAATAGTAGCAGCTAAATTGTATACCTCTAAATCTGATCATTCTGGGCATTTCCGCATCAATCGTACAGGTGATATCAGTCAGGATTTACAAGTTAAATACACAATTAGAGGCACAGCAAAAAATGGAGTTGATTATCAAAAAATCTCTAATTTTATCACGATTCCACCTGGAAACAAAGAGGTATATATTGACATTAAACCTATAAAAACTACTCAACAAAAAAGGATTTCAACCGTGATTTTAAGTTTAGAGAATATTCCGAATAAAAATGATTACCTAATTGGGTCAAACTTTTTAGCAGCAGTGAATATTTCAGAAGATTAAATTGACTAATTACTGAATTATCCGCTTGCTAATAATGGTGATTTTGTTCTGGGTAAAGCAATAGTTTTTTTATCTAAATAAGGAGTGAATGCAAATCATGAAACAGCATATTCTTCATGTTGTAGGCGGGATGAATCGGGGGGGGATTGAAACCTGGCTAATGAATATTCTCCGTCATATTGACCGCGATCGCTTTCAAATGGATTTTCTAGTTCATACCGATCAACCTTGTGCTTACGATGATGAAATACTCGCCCTTGGTAGCCAGATTATCCCTTGTTTAAATCCCTCAAATCCTTGGCTATATGCTGCCAATTTCCGACAGATTCTCCACAAACATGGACATTATGATATCATCCACAGTCACGTTTATCACTTCAGTGGATATGTCTTGCATTTAGCCCAACAAGCTGGTATACCAAACCGTATTTTCCATAGCCATTGTAGCTCGGCACTAGAAGCCAACCAAGGAATATATCGGCAATTGTATCTAAGGTTGACAAAATATTTGATTAAGTATCATTCTACTATTGGTCTGGGATGCAGCGAAGTTGTTAATGCAGATTTCTTTGGTCAAAATTGGCAAAACGATCTTCGTTGGCAAATACTTTACTGCGGTATCAATTTGACCCCTTTCCAACAATCTATAAATAGGTTTGAGATTCGCAATGAATTGAATATTCCAGCAGATGCTTTTGTTATTGGTCATGTTGGTCGCATTGAGAAAGAAAAAAATCATCAATTTCTTTTGAAAATATTCGCCACTATTGCCAGCCAAGAACAGCAAGCATACCTTTTAATAGTAGGAGAAGGTAGTTTAATCTCGGAAATCAAACAGCAAGCTAGGGATATTGGTATTGCTGATAGAGTCATCTTTGCGGGTAGTCGCCCTGATGTCGCCAGAATAATGCGGGGTGCTATGGATGTATTTGTATTTCCCTCCTTCACAGAAGGATTACCT
Source organism: Anabaena sp. UHCC 0204 (assembly GCF_009711975.1). GTDB lineage: Bacteria > Cyanobacteriota > Cyanobacteriia > Cyanobacteriales > Nostocaceae > Dolichospermum. The sequence continues at coordinate 219,038 of NZ_VIKW01000005.1, read as the reverse complement.
TTAGTATTAATTGAAGCCCAAGCAGCAGGATTACCTTGTATTTTATCGGATGCGATTCCAGAAGAAGCAGACATAGTAAAGCAATTAGTCAAGCGACTTTCTCTCCACCAACCTGTTTCCGAGTGGGTTCATGAGATCCTGTCTCAACAATCTAAACTCTCTCATAATATGCAACCAGATTCTTTGGGACTTGTAAAAACTAGTCCTTTCAATATTGAAACTTCCGTACAGCAGTTGGAAAAGATTTATCAAACCCAGTTTACCAAAGCAATTTCATAATGAATCACAAAAGAACTTTCCCCAAAACTTATGTAAATAGCATCTTTATTTCTGTTTTTATCTGCTGCGTCATACTGTTGTGGTGTCTTCAAAGCTCAAAACAATTCGAGCATTGGTTTTTAATACCTGTCACATTAAGTGGAATTGTGATTGGTATTGATGCTATCAAATGGTTTCGCAATCACCTAAATATATTTGACCCAGTGGGAATTATCGGTGTATTAGGTTTCCATTTCTTTTTTTTAGCCCCCATACTTCATGTGAGTTGGGACCGTTGGTTAGAGGCTTGGTTTGACTATCCACCAGACTGGAGACCGTGGTTAGGTGGTATGGCAATCCTCAATTTATTAGGTCTTTTAGCATATCGCTTTTGCAGAAATCTCGTTGTCAAAAAACCAAAAAATCCGTCAACTCAAATTGTATGGCAAATCAATCTCAAGCGTTTTTATTTTATTGTTAGCTTTGCTATGATCTTTTCTGCGGTACTTCAGATTGGAGTCTATCAGCAGTTTGGTGGAGTGATGGGTTATATTGCTTCTGCCACTCAAGAGGGTGAATCAAATTTAGAAGGTATGGGAATTGTATTCTTATTTTCAGAAACTTTCCCTATCTTGGCAATGATGGTATTTAGTATTTACGCCCAAAAAAATAAACGTTTTCAATCTTGGCCAATATTAATTTTAGTTTTGCTAGTATTTCTAGTATTACAGATGTTTTTTGGTGGTCTTAGAGGCAGTCGTTCTAATACAATTTGGGCTTTATTTTGGGCGGCAGGTATGATTCATTTCATGATTCGTCCAATTACTAAAAAAGAAGTAGCTATAGGAATAGTTTTTCTGCTCTTTTTTATGTACTTGTATGGTTTCTTTAAAGCGGGAGGACTGGATGGAGTCAATACGGCGCTAGAAAGTCGTGAAGATGCTGCCCAATTGGAAGAGAAATCAGGACGAACATGGCAAGGCTTGCTGCTGGGAGATATTGGACGCAGTGATGTCCATGCTTATATGCTCTACAGATTGATGCTTCCTCATAGTGATTATGAATATGTTTGGGGAGAAACTTATATAGCAGGAGCAACTATTTTAATACCCAAATTCATTATGCCTGATAAGCCTTTTAAACATAAGGTTATGCAAGGAACAGAACTATTTTTTGGTAAAGGATCTTACAAAATGGGTGTATGGGAAACTTCCAAAGTCTACGGAATTGCAGGAGAAGCAATGCTTAATTTTGGTTTTTTTGCTGTCCCCCTAGCATTTATTCCACTAGGGATTTTGGTTGGCTGGGTTCAGCGTTGCCTGCTTAGTTGGAAATCTTCAGATAGTCGCTTGATTTTATTGCCGATGCTTGTCAATTTTTGTTTTATGGTGCTTACAAGTGACTTTGATAATGACATCTTTTTCTTAATCAAAAATAGTGGGTTGCCTGTTTTAGTTGTTTGGTTAAGTTCTCAAAAGGAATTGATAGATATAGTAGGTGATAGGGAACAGGTGACACTTCGACAAGCTCAGTGCATCGCGGGTGACAGTGCAAGAAGCCTTTTCTTGTCTAAGTTTTAGGATTAGTTGATGTTCTAACTGCCTTGTCCATTGCTATCAATCAATTTTTTTTAACTGATCATCAGTAGATTAAGTAATGTAAAAAAGTCTGGAGATAATTTCGTCGTGAGGAATTTATTGCTCATTTGAGGACTGAAGTCCTCACTACGAACTTTAAATGATTTAGTTGGTTTTACTTATTTTGTAGGGAATTTATGCAAAGTAAAAAATATCGTTTTTTTCGGTTTACCTACTTAACTGGCTTTCATATACGTACAGAAAAAACTCTTCATTTTGTCAAATGTTATGAATATTATCGTTGCACTTGAATACCGTTTCGATCGCACACCGGATGGAATGGTATGGACACAAACACAGTTCCCATATTCATTTTGGCAGCGATATCTGGAGGTTTTTGATCATGTGCAGGTGGTTGCCCGTGTTCGGAACTTACCCACAGTACCATCTGATTGCAAAGAGGCTAATGGCGATCATGTTTCCTTTACTGCTATTCCCTATTATATTGGACCAGTGCAGTATTTATGGCGATCGCTCCAAGTCAAACGGATTGCTCAACAGGCTGTAAATCCAGAAGATGCTGTAATTTTGAGAGTCAGTTCGACAATTGCCTCCTGTATCGAACCCAAACTCCGCGCTACCCATCATCCTTATGCTGTAGAAGTCGTTGCCGATCCTTATGATGTCTTCGCTCCAGGTTCTATTAGACATCCTTTGCGTCCGTTTTTCCGGTGGTGGTCTCCTCAAATATTGCGCCGACAATGTGCCAATGCTTGTGCAGCAGCTTATGTCACCAAAGAGGCTTTACAAACTAGATATCCTTGTCCTCATTATTCAGTAGGCATATCAGACGTAGACATCCCAGAGGAGTTTTTAATTTTAACTCCCCGTCAATTTCACCAGATGAAGACATTGCATCTGATTTTTGTGGGTACTTTAGCTCAACTCTATAAAGCGCCTCATATACTGCTCAGTGCCATGGCTATCTGTATACAAAAAGGAATAGACCTGAAATTGACCATGATTGGCGATGGTAAGCACCGCACTGAACTGGAGGAACAAGCAGCAGCCTTGGGTTTAAAAGAGCGAGTCTGTTTCCGTGGTCAGTTAGCGGCAGGAAAAGCTGTCACTACTGAGTTAGATCAAGCTGACTTATTTGTTTTACCTTCTTACCAAGAAGGGCTACCTAGAGCAATGGTAGAAGCAATGGCGCGGGGACTACCCTGTATTGGCTCAACAGTAGGCGGTATTCCCGAACTATTGCCAATTGAGGATATGGTAACGCCCGGTAATGTAGATGCTTTAGCCAGCAAAATCCAGGAGGTTGTGACTGACCCAGAACGCATGGCGCGAATGTCAGCCCGTAACCTAGAGAAAGCGAAAGATTATAGAGATGAAGTGCTGCGCGAGCAAAGAATTGGATTTTACCGTTATGTGCGATCGCAGACCGAAAAATGGCTTTTGACTCAGAAACCTTAGTAAATAAGTGAAAGACGATGAAAATAGCTCAGAAAACCGTCTTAGTAACTGGTGGTTGTGGATTTATTGGATCGCATATTGTCGAAGCCCTAGTTCAAAAAGGCTATAAAGTGCGGATTCTGGACAATCTTTCGACTGGGAAGTTAGAAAATATTGCTACTCTTCATCCCCAGGATATTGAAGTTATCATCGGTGATGTTGCAGATTTAGCCACCGTTGATGCTGCAATGCAAGGATGCAAATATGTTTTCCATGAAGCCGCGATCGCTAGTGTTCCCAAATCTATCAACGATCCCATCGGTAGTAGTAAAGTCAACTATGGTGCTACTCTCAATGTTTTGGAAACGGCACGCAAACATAGTATTCACCGTGTGATCTTTGCTGGCAGTGCTGCTGCTTATGGTGATGAACCAACTTTGCCAAAACTAGAGTCAATACCTGCAAACCCAATCACACCCTATGGAGTAGACAAACTAGCCTCAGAACTGTTGGGTCACTTCTATGCCCGGACTTTAGGGGTAGAATTTGTCTGCTTACGGTACTTTAATGTTTTTGGTTTACGTCAAGATCCATCCAGTCCTTATTCAGGTGTAATTTCTATATTCTGCGATCGCATCCGTCAAGGTTTAGCCCCCATCATTTACGGTGATGGTTTGCAAAGTCGTGATTTTGTTCACGTTTCTGATGTCGTTGCTGCTAACCTCATCGTCATGGAACACCCAAACGCCACAGGTAAAACCTTCAATGTTGGCCGCGGTGTCGCCACATCTTTACTAGACATCGTTCATATCCTCAACGATTTAACAGATCAAAATTTGCATCCCATTTACAAAGAATCCCGCCCTGGTGATATCCGTCACAGTCTCGCCAATAATGCCGCCCTCAAAGCTTTGGGATGGTTGCCAAATATCAGTATTCGTCAAGGTTTAGCAGAGTTGTTAGAGACAACACACAAACGCTTACAAATCAAAACATGAAGAAAATTTTAATAGTAACGACTATTCCCGCTACTCTACGTGCTTTTCTCCTACCTTTTGCCCGTCACTTTCGTGATCAAGGTTGGCGTGTAGATGGTATGGCTTGTGGTATTTCGGCTTGTGGAGATTGCGTACAAGAATTTGATCATGTTTGGGATATCCAGTGGTCACGTAACCCCCTAGATCCACGGAATTTGCTGGGAACACCGCAAATTATCCAAAATATAGTCAAACAAGAGAAATATGACATAGTTCATTTGCATACGCCTGTCGCTGCTTTTGTGACTCGGTACGCCCTGAGAAACTTAAAAAAGCATCTCCATACAAAAGTCATCTATACTGCTCATGGCTTTCACTTTCATCCTGGTGGAAAACCGTTAAAGAATGCTTTATTTCTAGGGTTAGAAAAACTAGCAGGAAATTGGCATGACTATTTAATCGTGATCAATCGTGATGATGAACAAGCCGCAAAGTTCCATAAGATTAAATCTCCTGAAAAAATCTGCTATATGCCGGGAATTGGCTTAGATACCAATTATTACAGTCAGGATGCTATTGCCGAAACTCAAGTTGAGCAACTACGCCAAGAATTAAAGTTAGCACCAGAAACCTCACTATTCTTGTCAGTGGGAGAGTTAATTCCCCGCAAACGCCCTCAAGATGTGTTAAAAGCTTATGCTGGTCTAGCTCGACCTGATACCCATCTAGCTTTTGCTGGAGATGGTCCCCTGATAAATCAGATGCAGCAGTTAGCAATGCAATTGGGGATACAAGATCAAGTTAGTTTTTTGGGTGTGCGTCATGATATTACAACTTTAATATCTATATCAGTGGCTACTATATTGGCTTCTGAACAAGAAGGATTACCCCGATGTGTAATGGAGTCAATATCACTACAAACTCCTGTGATTGGCACAGCAATTAGGGGAACTAGAGACTTACTAGCGGACGGTTGTGGTCTTCTTGTGCCAGTGGGTGATATAGAAGAACTAACAAAAGCAATGGCATGGATATTAGATCATCCCGAAGCAGCTCGTATCATGGGTCAAAAAGGGCGTAACCGGATAATAGATTATGACCTCCGCCACATTATTAAGTTACACGAAGCTTTATATGAAGAAGGTGACAGGGAAGAAAGAAGGTGACAGGTGACAGGTGACAGGTGACAGGGAAGAAGGGGGAAGAAGAGGAAGAGGAAGAACAGTCTTTAATCTGGATTATTAAGCATTTTCAATTGTCAATTGTCAATTATCAATTGTCAATTATCTTAACTAAATATTGTTCATCAAATATTCATAAAAGTAGTGCCAGGCTGGCGATTTGATTTTAGAAATCAAGTCTATCCTGTAAATTATTCACGGTGCAAAAAAGACTTCAAAAAATCAAATAAGGCTTGATAGATTTAATGGAATTCAATAATTTCATTATTTGCTGATTAGTGAAAACATCAAGCAGGTATTTTTGCAAATAAATTGCTGCTTAATATTTCGTATTCATGGTTTTTGGTTTGAATAAAAGGTGAACTCATGAACAAATATAGCAGATTTCTCAAATCAATACTAGATAGATTTGTAGCAGCGATCGCCTTAATTATTCTTTCTCCGATTATGCTAGGTGTCGCGATCGCTATCTACATAAATATGGGTAGTCCAGTTCTTTTTATCCAACCTCGTCCAGGTAAAGATGCACGGGTTTTTAACTTCTACAAATTCCGTACCATGACCGATGAGTGCGATGAAAAAGGTAATCTACTTAGCGATGAAAAACGCTTGACATCTTTTGGTCAATTTCTCCGAAAAACAAGTTTTGATGAACTTCCCCAACTATGGAATATTCTCAAAGGAGATATGAGTTTTGTCGGACCACGACCATTATTAGTACAATATCTTGATCGTTATACCCCAGAACAAGCACGACGACAGGAAGTAAAACCAGGGATTACAGGTTTAGCACAAGTTCGAGGTCGAAATGCCCTGAGTTGGGAAGAAAAATTTAACCTAGATATCTTGTATATCAACCATTGGAGTTTATTACTAGACTTGAAAATAATTTTCCTGACTGTTTGGACAGTTATGCAACAAGAAGGGATTAGTCAACAAAATCATGCCACAATGGAAGAATTTATGGGAGATTAAATTAGCCATGAAAGTTAACATCAATAAAAGATATAATTGGAGTATAAATCATGGCTAAAGTTGTTATTTTTGGAAGTAGTGAAATAGCCGAAATAGTCCATTTCTATCTTCAGAGAGATTCCGAACATGAAGTAGTTGGTTTTACTGTTGATGAAGCCTATCTGAAAACAGAGAGTTTCCATAATTTACCAATTGTTCCCTATGAAAAATTAGAAAAGTATTATCCGCCTGATCAATACAAATTATTCATAGCCATTAGTTACCAACAAGTTAATAAATTGCGGGCAGAAAAATACTTGAATGGAAAAGAGCGAGGATATAGCTTTATTTCCTATATCAGTTCTCAAGCATCTTATTATGGTACACCAGTGGGTGAAAACTGTTTTATCATGGAAAATAATGTTATTCAGCCTTTCACCTCCATCGGCAACAACTGTCTACTTTTGGGTGTGAATTCTATCGCCCACCATTGTGTGATCAATGATCATTGTTTTCTGACTTCTCATGTCGTTCTTGGTGGTGGAGTCAACATAGGAGAATGCACTTTTTTGGGTTTGAATACTACTATCCGCAATTACATCAAAATTGGCAAAGAAAATATTATTGGTGCAGGATCAATCATTCTCAGTGATACAGAAGACAAAGCTGTTTACTCCCCTGGGGAAACTGTCAAGTTTGAAGTCCCAAGTAACTTAGTCCGAATCTAATAACAATTGACAATTGACAATTGATAATTGACAACGTTTAATAATCCAGATTCGAGACTAATCTTTTTCTTCCTTCTCATGACTGGGCGCAGGCCCTGCGCCCCTACCTCCTGATTCCTGCTTATTCCTTCTTACCTGTAACCTGTCACCTTACTTAGTGTTATGCGTAGTCAATCTTCTCATCCCCGGCGCACAAGGCGGAATATTCTCCAATTAGCTGGAATCGCTACGGGGGCGGCTATTGTTGCTCCTGTTCTTCACAACCTGAAAATATCGGGGTTTTCCCCTGCATCTGTTATTCATACCCTGAAAACGTCTAAATCTATTCTGGAGGCTGCTAATGCCAAGAATAGTCAGGCCATGAAAATAGTAGCATCACCAAAACCGACTGGTATTAGCAAAGTTGTCTTAGTTCACACCGAAGATCGGGTATCAGGGACACAGCAAGCACTTGACTTATTACAGCCAGATGGGATCGAAGGAAAAAGTATTTTTCTCAAACCCAATTACAATACCGCCGATCCATCGCCAGCAGCTACAGATACTAAATTATTAGCAGCCTTGGTGGAAAAACTGCAAAAAGCTGGAGTGGGAAAAATTACTGTAGGCGATCGCTCAGGAATGGCTCAGACTCGTGAAGCTATGAAGCTAAAAGGGGTGTTCCAACTGGCAGAACGCTATGGATTAGAAGCGATGGTTTTTGATGAAATGTCTACTGAACAGTGGCAATATTTTTCACCATCAGGAACTCACTGGCAACAAGGTTTCGCCTTTGCGCGGCCAATTCTCCAGGCTGGAGCGGTTGTTAATACCTGTTGTTTGAAAACTCATAGGGGAGCGCATTATACCCTGTCACTCAAAAATACAGTAGGTATGGTAGCAAAGTATGTTCCTGGTGATCCCTTCAACTATATGAATGATTTGCATACTTCACCATATATGCAGCAGATGATCGCGGAAATTAATGCCGTCTATCAGCCCAGTTTGGTCTTAATGGATGGTGTGGAAACCTTTGTGGAAGGGGGACCAGAGTCTGGGAAGAAAGTGGCGGCCAATGTGATTTTGGCCAGTACAGATCGGATAGCTATTGATGTTATTGGGTTAGGAATGCTGCGTTTGCTAGGCAGTACAAATGAAGTTACCCAAGGATCTATTTGGAAGTTAGCACAGATTAGCACCGCCGTAGAGTTAGGTGTGGGAGTATCTCATCCAGATCAGATTCAACTAATTACCGCTGACAGAGCTAGTCAAAGAATTGCCGATCAGATTCGGCGCTACATAACTTAACTAATTGACAATTGATAATTGACAATTGACAACGCTAAATAACACAGATTCGAGACTATTTTCCCTTCTGGCGTTGCTAAATCGAGGTATGAAATCCACCCAGTCCAACCTTGAAACCTCTTACCTTTGCGTCTTTGCGCCTTTGCGTGAGGCTAATTCATACTTCAATTATGCAACGCCTCCCTTCTTAGCTGTCAATTATCAATTGTCAATTGTCAATTATTTTCTTCGAGGATAGATGAATTATGTCCAGTTTTTCTTGTTTTGTTGTCGGCGATGGTGTCCTGCCTTTGAGTTGTTTAGAAATTTTGTTGCAGAAAAACTGCCAAGTGCTGGGAGTGTATTCCACAGATCATTCATTGCAAAAGTGGTCTCAAGAACATGGCATCACTCATGCTCCTTCTCGACACGTTTTCCATAAAACACTCTTGGAGGCTGAGTACGATTATCTTTTTAGTATTAATAACATCAAATGGATCATTCCCGCCGATGCGATCGCTAGGGCAAAAAAAGCTACTATTAATTACCATGATTCCCCATTACCTAAGTATGCAGGTTTGTATGCAACTTCTTGGGCTTTGCTGAATGGTGAAACTGAATATGCTATTACCTGGCACGAAGTAGCTTGTGAAATTGATGCTGGGCGGATCTTTAAACAAAAAGCTGTGCCGATTCTGCCAGACGATACAGTATTTAACCTGAATGTTAGCTGTTTTGATGCAGCCGTTAATTCCTTCACCGAACTGGTGCAAGAACTGGCAATGGATCTGATAGAGCCTTGGCATCAAGACCTATCACAACGAAGTTATTTTAGCTCTAGCGATCGCCCTGATGCGGCTGCTCTTATTTCTTTTGATGTTAGTAGTAAGGATATTTGTAATCTGGTCAAAGCCTTAGATTTTGGCCCCATTCGTAATGAACTAGGTTTACCCAAGGTGTGGTTGCCAGGAGGAGTGGTTGCTGTCGGTTCTGCCCATGTCATCAAAACTGCTTCTGGTACTCCAGGACAAGTGCTAAAACTAGGAGAGGAGGGAATGTGCGTTGCCACTATAGATGGGGCTGTGCAGTTAAGTGGTTTAACGACATTAAGGGGAAAGAATATTTCCCCAGCACAATTGAGAAAAGATTATAGTGTGTGCGTCGGTGATGTCTTGCCAGTAATTGATGGGGAAGTCAGGGAGGCAATTAATCAACGCAATGCAGCTATTTGTCGCTATGAGCAAATTTGGTCACAACGGTTGATGCAGCTTGCACCCTTTAGACATCCTTATTTGCCAAGGGAAATGCCTAATCAGTCTCTAGATATCTCCATGGATTGCTATGGCATTTTGTTGTCCACGGAGCAGGTAGAAGCTAAGTCTTTGCTGGCTATGTTTGCGGCTTACTGTGGGCGCTTGGCAACGGAAATGGAATTTGATTTGGGACTGCAAACGGATTCACAACGTAGCATTGCGCCCGAAATATTTGCTCAACGAGTTCCTATCCGTGTGCAAACTCAGATAGGGGAGTCATTTAGTCAATTTCAAAAGCGGTTTGCAATTGCTTTAGATGATACTTCGCGGTTGGGTAGCTTTAGACATAGCCTGTTGAGACGTTATCCAGAATTACAAGATAGCCTCCAGAGTAATTTTCTGCCTGTAGCAATCGCCTTAGCAAGCAGTCCAGATTGCCTAGATTGGCATTATTTGGAAGCATCTATGGTTTTTGTGGCTTATGAGGATGGCAGTTTACCAGAGTTAATTCATACTAGCTCTCTGAATGAAGCTGACTCTCAAGCCATTGTTCAACAACTCCAGAGTTTTATCACTGCTTGTATAGAGCATCCTCAACAACCGCTACATCAATTACCGCTGTTATCGGTGTCCGAACAGCAGCAAATTTTGGGGGATTGGAACGATACAGCACAGCCTTTGCCTACAAATCGGTGTATTCATGAGTTGTTTGAAATTCAAGCCGAATCTACTCCTGATGGTGTAGCGGTGGCTTTTCAAGAGCGACAATTAACTTACCGGGAATTGAATGAACAAGCCAATCAATTAGCCCACTATTTGCAACTACAGGGGGTTGGTCCCGATGTTTTGGTAGGTATTCATCTCGAAAGATCATTAGAAATGATGATTGGGTTATTGGCAATTCATAAAGCCGGTGGGGCATATCTTCCCCTTGACCCCGATTTCCCCCCAGAGCGTTTGGCTTTGATGCTGGCAGATTCCCAAGCTCCGGTGATCTTAACTGAGGAGAAATTAATTCCTAAACTGGTTGTTAATGATGATGTCTGCATTATCCCCATTGATATGATCTGGGGCGAAATTACTCAACAACCAATCATAAATCCCCATAGTGGGGTGAAACCGGAAAACCTGAGTTATATCATCTACACTTCCGGCTCAACGGGGAAGCCTAAAGGTGTAATGGTGGAGCATAGGAATGTGGTCAACTTCTTCACTGGTATGGATGCTGTGATTGACCATGATCCGCCGGGGGTATGGTTGGCTGTCACCAGTTTATCGTTTGATATTTCCGTCTTGGAACTGTTTTGGACATTGGCACGGGGGTTTAAGGTTGTCATTTATAACCCCAAACAAGAACGGCAACAGTCAACTTTGCCGCCGTCAAATCAATTAAAACACACTGATTTTAGTCTTTTTTACTTCTCCAGCCATGAGCAAGGTGAAGATGCAGCGACCAAGTATAGACTGTTGCTAGAAGGGGCTAAATTTGCTGATGCCAACGGCTTTAAAGCTATTTGGACTCCTGAACGTCATTTTCATGCTTTTGGTGGCTTATTCCCCAATCCTGTGATTAGTAGTGCAGCGATCGCTACTATTACCAAGCATATCCAAATTCGTGCCGGTAGCTGTGTTTCTCCTTTGCATCACTCGGTGCGATTGGCTGAAGATTGGGCTTTGGTTGATAATCTTTCTGGTGGTCGAGTTGGTATATCCTTTGCAGCAGGTTGGCAGCCTAATGACTTTGTGCTGTGTCCCCAAGCCTTTGAGAACCGCAAGGAAATTATGTTTGAGCAAGTTGAGGAGGTGCGGAAACTCTGGCAAGGTGGAACTTTAGCATATCCCAACGGTAAAGGCGAAATCGTCGAGGTGCAAACTCTGCCCCGCCCCATTCAGCCTACTCTCCCAGTCTGGATTACAGCGGCAGGCAACCCGGAAACGTTCCATCAGGCAGGAGCAAGCGGCGCTAATATTTTAACTCACTTATTGGGGCAGGGTTTAGATGAGTTGGCAGCCAAGATTGCTATTTATCGTCAAGCTTGGCAAGAAAATGGACATTCTGGACAGGGAATTGTCACTGTGATGATGCACACTTTTGTGGGGGAAAGTGATGATATTGTCAAAGAAATTGTCCGTCAACCCATGCGGCAATATTTGGCTAGTTCTTTGGATTTAATCAAGCTTGCGGCTTGGTCTTTCCCGACTTTCAAGCAGAAAACTACGGACGAAAAGGGACGGTTTGCCATATCTCATTTGTCTGATCCGGATATGGTTGAGGTGCTAGATTTTTCTTTTGAGCGGTATTTTGAAACCAGTGGTCTGTTTGGGACTGTGGACACCTGTTTGCAGATGGTGAATCGAGTGAGGGACATTGGTGTTGATGAAATTGCCTGCCTGATTGACTATGGCGTAGATACGGATAGGGTGCTATCTCAACTACCTTTGCTAAATGAATTGAAGACACTGGCTAATGATCCAACTCCGACTGAATCTATAGCTGACCTGATTCAAGGTCATGGGGTAACACATCTGCAATGTACTCCCTCTATGGCAAATTTACTAATTGCAGAAACCGCTACCCGCAAAGCCATGGGACAACTTAGGGAGATGATGGTGGGTGGAGAAGCTTTGACTGAGGCTTTGGCAATTCAACTCCAGGAAATTGTGCCGGGACGGGTTCACAATATGTATGGTCCAACAGAAACCACTATTTGGTCAGCAACCCATACTCTCGGTAAAGTTGATGGAGTAGTTCCCATAGGTCGTCCAATTGCGAATACTGAGTTATACATTTTGGATAAACATCAGCAACCTGTTCCTGTTGGTGTTGCTGGTGAATTGTATATTGGCGGTAAGGGAGTGACGCGGGGATATTTGCATAGACCGGAGTTAACTCAGGAAAGATTTGTACCAAATCCCTTTAGTACGGATGCCACGGCACGTTTATACCGGACTGGGGACGAGGTTCGCTACGGAAGGGATGGGAATGTGGAATTTTTGGGACGAATGGATTTTCAGGTCAAGGTGCGGGGATACCGGATTGAATTGGGAGAAATTGAGACAATTTTAAACAGACATGAGGCAATTCGGGAAGGGGTGGTGGTTGTCCGTGAAGATGTGCCGGGGGATAAGCGTCTTGTGGCATATTTAATCCCACAGCCTGGACATGAGCCGACCAATGCAACTATGCGAGAATACCTACTCTCTCTATTGCCTGAGTACATGATTCCTTCTAATTTTGTCTTGCTGGCAGCATTTCCCCTTACCCCTAATCAGAAAGTTGACCGTCAGGCTTTACCTGCACCGATGTTAGTTGCTGCGGCTGGGGATACTTGCAATTCAAGAATCTCTCAAAATCAGATTGAACAAACTTTAATTGAACTTTGGCAGCAGGTACTTCAGATTTCTCCAGTGGGAATTAAAGATAATTTCTTTCATCTGGGTGGAAATTCTTTAGTTGCAGTTAGGTTAATCGGGGAAATTCGCTCAGTATTTAATGTGGATTTACCTTTAATTTGCTTATTTCGATCTCCGACTATCAGCGATATTGCGAAACTAATTTCAAACTCTTACTCTCTGTGACTCTGCGCCTCTGCGTGAAACGAAATCATACTCTTAATCAGCAACATCACAATTGACAATTGTTTACTTCGATCTTTAAAACTTTTTTTAATGAACCACGAAGGAACGAAGAACACGAAGAGAAGAGGGTTCAGAGATATTTTGCGTAAGTCCTAATGTTTAACAACTTCCTAATTTTTTAATCAATATTGAGCTTTTAAAATGCAACTTTCTTGGCAAAGACTTTTTGAGTTAGAAACAGAATTTGGTGATTCCTTTTTTATTCTTGATCTAGAAAAGTTTGCAAGTAACTATCAAGAGTTTCTGCAAAGTTTTCGCTCGATTTATCCCCATACCAACTTAGGCTATTCTTATAAAACTAATTACATTCCCAAATTATGCCAAACCGTGCATTCTTTGGGAGGTTATGCAGAAGTTGTTTCGCAAATGGAGTATGATTTAGCGATCGCTATTGGTGTCTCTCCATCTAGAATCATCTTTAATGGTCCTTTAAAGTCTCCAGAAGATTTGGAAAATGCCATCCTGGCTGGTTCTATTGTCAATTTGGATTGTTTAGAAGAAGTGGAAATAGTTACATCCTTAGCGCGAAGATTGCCAGAACAAAAGATTGCAGTCGGTTTAAGATGTAATTTTGATGTTGGTGCAGGTAGGATCTCTCGCTTTGGATTTGATGTGGAAGGAGGCGCTTTAGATGATGTTTTTAAAGAATTTCGAGAATTAAATAATTGCTCAGTCTTGGGATTGCATTGTCATATTTCCACATCAACAAGAAGTGTAGAATCCTATAAAATACGCACGCAGAAAATAATAGAACTCACTGATTATTATTTCCCAAATCAACAGCCTCAATTTATTGATCTTGGTGGTGGTTTTTTCGGAAGAATGCAAGATGATTTAAAGGCGCAATTTGATTGTCATATTCCCAGTTATCAAGAATATGCAGAGGCAATTGCCCCTCAATTAAGAAGTAGATTTCCTGATGATTCTGCACCAGAGTTAATCATTGAGCCTGGCGTTGCTGTTGTTGCTGATGTTCTGAAGTTTGTCGCTAAAGTGGTGGGAATTAAAACAGTTAGATCCCGACAAGTTGCGCTGGTAGTTGGAAGTATTCACAATATTAAACCAACTTTAACTGACAAAAAATTGTCATTACAAGTTTATAGAAATGGGGAAATTTCTCACAATTCAAAACTCAGCGGTTCTGTAGATTTGGTGGGATATACTTGCATGGAACATGATTGTTTATATCCAGATTATGCTGATGAAATAGGCATTGGTGATTATGCAGTTTTTGATAATTTAGGTGCATATACAGTGGTATTTAAACCGCCGTTTATTCGTCCTAATCCTCCAATCATTAGCTATGATTCTACTCTAGAAAAGTATACATTAGTCAGACGCAAAGAAACTTCTCAAGATGTATTTTCTACTTATGTAATATGAACAACAAAAATATGAATGTCATGTTAACTTGTGCAGGAAGAAGAAATTACCTTGTGAAGTTCTTTCAAGCAGCTTTAGAAGGTCGAGGATTAGTATTTGCGGGGGATGCTAGTCTAGAAGCGCCAGCATTACAGGAAGCAGATGAAAGTTTTTTATTACCATTTGTCAATGATAGTGATTACTTTGATAAACTCCTGTATATCTGTCAGCAAAAATCAGTTAAGTTACTTATTCCTCTCAACGATTTAGAACTGCCATATTTAGCAAAACAACGTCATAAATTTCTGAAAATAGGAACTATCCCAGTTGTTTCTTCACCGGAAATTATCAATATTTGTTTTGATAAATGGGCAACTTTTCAATTTTTAGCAAGCCTGGGTATTTCTACACCAAAAACTTATCTGTCTATTAGGGAAGCACAAGCAGCAATTCAGCGCGGAGAAATAGGTTTTCCTTTAGTAGTTAAACCCCGCTGGGGAAGTGCATCAATTGGGATTGAATATCCTGAAGATGATGAAGAATTGGTATTAGCTTATCAGTTTGTCAAAAAATCACTGATGAAATCGTTTTTATCTCAAGTAAGTGCATCTGATATTGACAGATGTATTCTGATTCAAGAACGACTTATTGGCCAAGAATATGGTCTTGATATCATTAATAATTTAGAAAATTCTTACATTACCACTTTTGTTAAACGCAAGCTTACCATGCGAGCGGGAGAAACAGATCGGGCTGTCACTGTCGAAAATCCAGAACTGCAAAAACTAGGTGAAACAATTGGCCAAAAACTAGGTCATATTGGCAATCTAGACTGTGATGTAATTGTGGGAAAAAAAGGTAATAGTGTGTTAGAAATGAATCCCCGTTTTGGTGGTGGCTATCCATTTTCTCATATCGCAGGAGCAAATATTCCCGCAGCATTAATAGCTTGGGTAAATGGGGAAACTCCTGATGATGAATGGCTAAAAGTGCAAATTAATACAATGAGTGCCAAATGCGATCGCCTTGTCACTGTTTTTACATAAAAAGGGCGAAGCATTCGGGCAATAAATTATCGGTTTTTTCCCAAATTTATTTTCCGAATGCTTCGCCCCTACAGTTTACAGAAAATAGGCGTATATATCGCCTATTTTTTGATCAAGATAATGCCAAAATGACAAGATTATTTCCAGGTATTTAGTGTAGTTATTAAATGGATTAGTAAATTAATATAATTTTCTAGAGGAAAATATGGTAAATCGTCAAGAAATACTAGAAACGTTAAGTGAAGCCATGGAAATTAATGGTGCATATCTTACGGAAGAAACAGCACTAGAAGAATTAGGATCTGCATGGGATTCAGTTTGCAGACTATCCGTAATATCAATGCTTGATAGTTATACTCATCGTGCTATTCCTGTCAATGCTATCGTCGAAAGTAAAACGATTAAAGACCTGATTGATCTTATCTGTCCCAGTGCAAATCAAATAATTGGTTATGAAACAATGATTAAGGAAAATAATGTGTTAAATACAATCAGGGAAGAGGTTGTCAAAATCATCAAAACAGCATTTAAAGCAGTTGCAGATAACTCGAATATTCATTTACCTGCCAATATAGATGAAGAAACCAGGATTTTAGGAGGAGATTCACCTTTTGATTCTATACATATTATCAATCTTATTTTTCTCATAGAAGAAAATATTATAGATACATTTGATCTTGATATTACTCTTGCCAATGATCAGACTATGTGCAAGGAAAAAAGCCCGTTTATATCAATTAGTAAATTAGCAGATTATATAGTAGGGCATTTTCACTAAAACAGAAATTACGCAAAACAGAATGGAAGTAGGGGTAATTCATGAATTACCCCTAAGCAAGAATCAGGTTTTGAGTTCAATCTTGCGTCAGTCCTATAAAAATAATCTTGATAAAGCTCGGATTGTTGCAGAATTCATTTAGCAAAACATGAGAATCTTTGATTTTGGCAAAATCTATGAATAAAACAAGTATTCCTAACATCAGTATGCGAGGAATAGCAGTTGCTTTACCTCAAGAAACTGAATTTAATCATGAATTATCTGATGTATTAGAACATGATGAAATAGAACGGATTAGTCAAACAATTGGCATTTATAGCAGAAGAGTTGCCGAAGAGGGAATAACAGCTTTTGATCTGATGTATCAAGCTGTGAATAAACTTTTAAACACTACCAATATTAGGAAAGAAAATATAGACTGTCTTGTTTGTATTACCCAAACTCCAGATTATCTAATTCCCGGAAATTCCTTTCTTTTATGTCATCAATTAGGGTTAGATCCCAAAGTATTGACATTAGATATAAATACTGGCTGTGCGGGATTTACACATGGTCTAATTGTCTTGGGAAAATTACTTAATAATGGTGATCTTAAATGTGGACTATTGGTGATTGGAGATACAATCACAAAATTAGTAAATAACCAAGATAAAGCCGCGCATTTATTATTTGGTGACGGTGCGGCTGCTTGTGTCTTGGAATTTGATCAGAACAGTCAAGGATTAACAGCTTTTTGGCGAACAATTGCCGATGATTATGATAAGTTGATTGTTCCTGCTGGGGGAATGAGAAAGCCAATTAGCCAGGAAACAAGTATTACTACTTTCAGAGGAAATGGTATCTACAGAAGCGATAATGATTTGGCAATGGATGGTGCTGCTGTTTTTTCATTTTGCATTAAAGAAGTGCCAGATTTGGTCAATTTCGCTTTAAGAACTTGTAATTTAAGCAGTGAAGATATTGATTTATTTGTATTTCACCAAGCTAATAAATTTATGGTTGATTACATTCGTAAAAAACTCAAATTGAGTGCAGAAAAAGTTCCCATATTGGTAGAAGGAATCGGAAATACAAGTGGTGCATCTATCCCCATTGCTATTAGTCGTTATGCCTACAATCAAGGAATAAATAAAATTAGTGGTCGGCTTTGTTTAACAGGATTTGGAGTAGGTTTGTCTTTGAGTAGCATCATTATTGAAGTAGAAGATTTAATTGTCACTTCCCTATAATTTCATGATGTTATGAATCAAAAAAAAGTAATTGTAATTGGTGCAGGAGGTCATGCCAAAGTCGTAGCAAGTACGCTCATGGCAGCAGGACACCACGTAGTCGGTTTTTACGATGATGATCTGCAAAAGAGGGGAACGCATATTTCTGGTATTCCGGTTGTTGGTCCCGTCAGTGAGCTTAAATATGGCGATTTTTCTCATGCAATCATTGGTGTTGGCCAAAATGAAAAAAGAAAGCGGTTAGTAGAAGAACTTAATCTTGATTGGATTACCGTAGTTCATCCCTATGCGTGGGTTCATCCTGATGTTTCATTAGGTATAGGTACAGTAGTATGCGCCGGTGCAATCATCCAGCCCTCTGCAAAAATTGGATCGCACGTAATTATTAATACTAAAGCGAGTGTTGATCATGACTGCTGTGTGGGAGATTACGTACATATGGCACTCTCCCATCTGGCAGGAGGGGCAACAGCCCAGGAGGGGGCTTTTTTAGCCCTGGGAAGCATTGTATTGCCAGGAATTCAGGTGGGAGCTTGGGCTACTGTCAGTGCCGGCTCAGTAGCCATGAGGGATGTGATGCCAAACAGTACAGTAGCAGGTGTACCTGCTCGATTAATTAAAGAAACTACTTTAAATTAAATGAATAAACCAATTCTCCTCTCAACTCCTCATATCGGAAATCAAGAATTAGAATTTGTTAAAGAAGCATTTGATACTAATTGGATCGCCCCTGTTGGACCCCATGTTGATGCTTTTGAACAGGAATTTTGTCAAGTTACTGGTGCTAGTTATGCGGCTGCTGTTAGTTCGGGAACTGCGGCTTTACATTTAGCTTTGCAATTAGTTGGAGTCACTTCAGGAGATGAGGTTTTCTGCTCTACTTTAACCTTTGCAGCTACCGCTAATCCAATTGTTTATTTAGGGGCAAAACCAGTTTTTATTGATAGCGATCGCCTTTCCTGGAATATGAACCCAGATTTGTTGCAGGAAGCTTTACAAAAACGTGCCTATCTTGGTAAGTTACCCAAAGCAGTTATTGTTGTTCATTTATATGGTCAAAGTGCCGATATTGAACCTATTTTCAAAGTCTGTGATCACTATAATATCCCTCTCATAGAAGATGCGGCTGAGGCTTTAGGTGCTACTTATAAAGGGCTGTCTCCAGGTACTTTTGGGCGATTTGGCATTTACTCTTTTAATGGTAATAAAATCATCACTACATCTGGTGGAGGAATGTTGGTTTCTCATGATGATCTATTAATTGCCAAAGCTAAATTTTTAGCAACTCAAGCCCGCGATCCTGCCCCCCATTATCAACATTCAGAAATTGGTTATAACTATCGTCTCAGTAATGTTTTAGCGGGTATTGGTCGGGGTCAATTACGAGTTTTAAATCAAAGAGTAGCAGCAAGACGACGCAATTTTGAAGTTTACCAACAGGCTTTAAATGATCTTCCTGGAATAGAATTTATGCCTGAAGCAAAATTTGGAATTTCTACTCGGTGGTTAACTTGTTTAACTATTGATGCTGATAAATTTGGTGCAGATAGAGAATATATCCGGCTGCAACTTGCTCGCAGACAAATTGAAGCTCGTCCTGTTTGGAAACCATTACATCTCCAACCTGTGTTTTCTGAATGTGAATGTATTGGTGGTGAAGTGTCCGAAGATTTATTTACAAAAGGTCTTTGTTTACCTTCTGGTTCTAATCTTACAAATGCAGAGTTAGAGCGAGTGATTGATGCTATTCAAGCCATTTACTCTACAACTTAAAAAATAAAAATTTAATTTATTATGGAACTACAAGAACCTTCTATATCACTAGAAAGATATTGGACAATCATTAAACGTCGCTGGCTCGCTACTTTATTTATTACTGTTTCTGTTTTCGTAGTCGCTCAGTTAGCTACATCTTTAAAAAAACCTATTTATTTGGCAGAAGGTAAATTGCGTTTTCACAGAAATAATGCTACTTCTTCTATGACAGGATTAGGAACAGAAATAAGTAGATTAGATCCTCTCATAGAAATGAGTAATCCTCTCACTACAGAAGTAGAAGTAATTCGTTCTCTGCCTCTGATAGAAACAACTATTAACCGACTAAATCTCCAAGATAGTCAAGGTGTTCCTTTAAAAATTAAGAAATTTCTCAATCAACTTACTGTCAAAGAAGTTAAAGGTGCTGATGTTATCCAAATTACTTTCAATCATACTAACCCTAAAATTGCTGCTCAAGTTGTCAATGAATTAATCAAAATCTATTTAGAGCAAAATGTATCTTCACGTAGAGCCGAAGCAGCCACAGCACGTCAATTTATAGAAAAACAACTCCCAAAAGCTGAATTAGTAGTTCGTAAAACTGAATCTGAATTAGCAGCTTTTAAAGAGAAAAATAAAGTTGTTTCGTTACAGGAAGAAGCTACAAATGCCATAGCAGTGATTGGGGATCTACAATTAAGAATTAACGATACTCAATCTCAATTAGCTAATTTTGAGTCACAGGCTCTAATCATTAGTCAACAATTAGGAATGAACCCACAACAGGCATTAGTAGCAACTTCTATTAGCCAAATTTCTGGAGTTCAAGATATTCTCAAGGAAATTCAACAGCTACAATCACAATTAGCAACTAGACGGACTGTGTTACAGGATAGTCATCCACAAATCATAGAGTTACAAGATAAAATTACCTCTTTAAATAGAGTTATTGATAATAGAATAGTTCAGGTTTTAGGCAAAAATGAACAACAACTAAAAGGCAATTTAGAATTAAGTACCTTACAACAATCACTTGCTAGTAGATTAGTAGAATTAGAATCTAACCGTCTAGGTTTAGCAAGTCAAGCTAAGTCTTTATTAAATTTACAATTTGCTTATAAACAACGATTGAATAATTTACCCAGACTAGATCAGCAACAACGTCAAATAGACCGTAAACTACAAGCCGCACAGTCTACCTATTCTCTGTTACTTCAGAAGTTACAAGAAAGTCGTATTGCGGAAAATCAAAATTTAGGGAATGCAACTAAGATTGCTGAAGCTAGAATTCCTGACGAACCTAATTTTTCTCCTCTGATTTCCTATCTCAGTTCAGCGTTATTAAGTATCATAGCTGCCTTGGCAACTATATATATTTTAGAAGTCAAAGATAAATCTATCAAGACTATTGAAGAAGCTCAGGAATTACTAGGAATGACTTTATTGGGAATACTACCGACAATTAATAACCTTAAACCATATATGCGGAAAAAAGATGATCTGGAATCCTATCAACAAAGAGTTGTGATTCGAGATTTTCCGCGCTCTTCTATTAGTGAAGCTTACCGAATGCTGAGGGCAAATTTGAACTTTATGAGTGCTGATAAAGAGCTAAAAGTTATTGTTGTCACTAGTTCAGTACCCAATGAAGGTAAATCAACAGTTGCAGCTAATTTAGCTACAGCGATCGCTCAAATGGACCGTCAAGTGTTATTAATAGATGGAGATTTGCATCGTCCAGTTCAACATAAAATTTGGAACTTGATGAATAATCAAGGTTTAAGTAATTTGATTGTCAGACAGGAAGATATGACCACGACAATCAAAAAAATCATGCCTAATTTAGATATTTTGACTTCTGGAATAGTTCCTCCTAGTCCTGCATCTCTTCTTGATTCACAACGAATGGCGGCTTTAATGGCGAATTTTTCTGATAAATATGATTACGTAATTGTTGATACACCAGCCTTAAATGTAGCTGCTGATGCGGTTACTTTGGGACAAATGGCTGATGGTGTTTTATTAGTAGTTCGTCCTGGTGTTGTTGATTCTGTAAATGCTAATTTTGCCAAAGAACTATTAGCCAAATCTGGTCAAAATGTTTTGGGACAGGTGGTTAATGGTGTAATTCTCAAAAATGAACCTCACAGTTATTATTACTTTACTAAAGAAGACTATTTACAACCAACTCATCCAGAATCTGTAGAAACTCCACTAGTAAGTAATCGTGCAAAATAAATTGTACATTTAGGAGAGGGAACAGGGAACAGATAAGCACTACAGGGATTTGTATTTGTTCCAAAAATATGCAATTAATTTTGCTCAGGTACTTACCGCTTTCTCGAAAGTAAGGAAATTGTCAGAAATGGCTATAGCTTGCGTGACGACGTAGGAGTCATACGACACGCTGCGCTATCAGGATGTCTGTTTACTGAGCGATAGCCTGCGTGGCGAAGCCATAGTCGAAGTACAGGATTTAAGACTAAGATTTTATCACCAATCACCAATCACCAATGTCAAACAACGTAGCATTCATGTAATATTTGCTACGTATTCTTTTGTTTTACTGAGTTTAGTCCTGATATTAACAGTTCGCTGATTGATCTCCTGATCATGTCGAATATCAAATTTAGATTACAGATTCGTCATACTTCTTAATAAACCAACAGCGTAAACGCAAAACGTTCTAATCTAAAAATTGACTTGGTTAATTTACTGGGTTTTGCAGGCTTAATATTCACAAATACGCAAAAATGTCAAGCCTTAAAGCAACTCAGGCTTAACACATAAACGATTATGATAGGAGTTTTAAGAATCCAATGAGTGTTAAGGCAAGCGGTGGAAGCTCAGTTGCGCGTCCGCAACTATATCAAACTGTACCAGTAGCTACTATTTCCCAAGCGGAACAACAAGACCGCTTTTTGGGAAGAGGTGAACTGAGTGAACTCAGCAGTTATTTTTCCTCTGGTGCAAAACGTTTAGAAATTGCCCAGATTCTTACAGAAAATTCCGAAATCATCGTCTCTCGTGCTGCTAACCGGATTTTTATCGGTGGCTCTCCCATGGCTTTCCTAGAAAAGCCCCAAGAGCGAGAAATGGCAATGGTTGGCGCTGGTGGTATGAGTGTCCAAGAGGGCATGACATTAGGAACTGTCACCTACGTTGAAAGTCGTGGTGGTTTCTTTGAAAACCTGCGTTCTATCTTCAATACTTCTGCTGGTGGACCCACACCTCCAGGCTTTAGACCCATTAACGTTGCTCGTTATGGTCCTAGTAACATGGCTAAGAGCTTACGGGATTTATCCTGGTTCTTGCGTTATGCTACCTATGCGATTGTGGCTGGCGACCCCAACATCATCTCTGTCAATACCAGAGGTTTGCGGGAAATTATTGAAAATGCCTGTTCTGGTGAAGCAACCATCGTGGCTTTGCAGGAAATTAAATCAGCGTCTTTATCCTATTTCCGCAAAGACCCTGTAGCCACAGAAATTGTGACTCAGTACATGGATGTGTTGCTGACAGAATTCCAAGCACCCACACCTTCAACCAAAGTCCGTCAACGTCCTTCTGGCGACCAACAAGGGTTACAACTGCCGCAAATTTATGCTAATGCCGCAGAACGTCGTCCTAAGTACGCCATGAAGCCCGGTTTGTCTGCTTCTGAGAAAACTGAAGTTATCAAAGCGGCTTACAGACAACTATTTGAGCGGGATATTACCCGTGCTTATAGTTTGTCTATTTCTGACTTGGAATCCAAAGTCAAAAATGGCGATATCTCCATGAAGGAGTTTATTCGTCGTTTAGCTAAATCTCCCCTTTACCAAAAACAGTTTTATCAGCCTTTTATTAACAGCCGGGTGATTGAATTGGCTTTCCGTCACATTTTAGGACGGGGACCAAGTAGCCGGGAAGAAGTGCAAAAATACTTCTCCATTGTTTCCAAAGGTGGTTTAGCAGCTTTAGTTAATGCTTTGGTAGATTCTACCGAATACAGCGATTACTTCGGCGAAGAAACAGTTCCCTACATTCGGGGTCTGGGTCAAGAAGCTCAAGAATGTCGCAACTGGGGACAACAGCAAGACCTGTTTAAATACAGTGCGCCTTTCCGGAAAGTTCCTCAGTTTATTACTACCTTTGCTGCTTACGAACAGCCATTACCTGACCAACATCCCTACGGCTCTGGTAATGACCCCTTGGAAATTCAATTTGGGGCGATTTTCCCGAAAGCAACTCGCAACCCCAGCAGCAGTCCTGCACCTTTTAGTAAGGATACCCGCCGGATCTTAATTCACCAAGGACCTGGTATTAATAACCAACTTAGCAATCCTAATGCTCGGAGTGTCGCTCCTGGGACTTTGGGCGCGAAGGTGTTCAAGTTAGACCAATTACCTGGAACTATTGGGAGAAAAGCTGCTAAGGGTGCAAGTGTCAAGTTCTCGGAAAGCTCTACTCAAGCGGTAATTAAGGCTTGTTACCTGCAAGTTTTCGGTCGTGATGTTTACGAAGGTCAACGCCTCAAGGTTGCGGAAATCAAGCTGGAAAACGGCGAAATCACTGTCCGCGAGTTTGTGCGGATGTTGGCGAAGTCGGATTTATTCCGCAAGATGTATTGGACTTCTCTTTATGTCTGTAAAGCGATTGAATATATTCACCGTCGCTTGTTGGGTCGTCCTACTTATGGTCGTCAAGAGAATAATAAGTATTTTGACATTGCGTCCAAAAAGGGCTTCTATGCGATCGTTGATGCCATTCTAGACAGTGAAGAATACAGCCAAGCATTTAATGAAGATACAGTTCCTTACGAACGCTATCTAACTCCTGCGGGTGTGTCTTTACGTCAATTGCGCGTGGGGACTATCAACGAAGATTTGGCGAATGTTCAGAAACAAGAAACACCTCGCTTTGTGGAATTGGGTGCAGTCACAGAAATGCGGACTGAACCAGATATTGAATTCCGCATGAACCAAGGTGTTACTAAGCAACGTGAGCAAACCAAGGTCTTCAAGCTCACAGCAAGTAGTAATGACAAGGTTGCTGCTGACACTGTGATTAGCGGTGCTTATCGGCAGATTTTTGAGCGAGATATTGCTCCTTACATCTCTAAGAACGAGTTCACGGTTCTCGAAAGCAAGTTGGTGAACGGTGAAATTAGTGTTAAGGAATTTATTCAAGGTTTGGGTTACTCTAGCCTTTACCAGAAAGAGTTCTACACTCCTTACCCCAATACAAAAGTAATTGAGTTGGGTACTAAGCATTTTTTGGGTCGCGCCCCGATTGACCAAGCGGAAATTCGCAAATACAACCAAATTCTGGCTACTCAAGGAATTCGTGCCTTTATTAGCGAGATGGTGGATAGTGCAGAATACCGTCAAGTGTTTGGTGAGGATACTGTTCCTTTCCGTCGCTTCCCCACGTTACCTGCTGCTAACTTCCCCAATACCGAGAAGCTTTACAACCAGCTAACTAAGCAGAATGATGATTTGGTTGTTCCTAGCTTTGCCACTGTGAAGCCACGGATTAAAACTGAGAATACGCCAATTCTAGCGAAGGCGATCGCTGATTTGGCAGCCCAAGCTAAAAAAATGGACAAGACTAAACCCTTGTTTATTGAGTTGGGTCGTTCTTTCAATGATGGTCGTGGTCAGTCTGTGGAAGTCGGTGTGGGTACAAGCCGCCGCAAACCAGCCCGGATTTACCGCGCTACCACTGGGACAAATTCCCCAGAAACCAATCAGGTAATTAATGCTATCTACTGTCAGGTAATGGACGTATTTAGCGGTCAAGTTCCTGAATATTTCCGCCGTTCTGAATTAGATAGCAAATTGCGTAACGGTGAAATTACCGTGCGTGAATTTGTTCTCGAACTAGCTAGTTCAGATATCTATCGCAAGCGGTTCTACACTCCTTACCCCAACACTAAGGTAATTGAGTTCCTATTCCGTCACCTATTGGGACGCGCACCAGCTACCCAAGGCGAAATCCGTCAGTATAACAAGTTGCTGGCTGATAGCGGTTTAAGGGCTGCTGTAGAGGCAATTGTCAACAGTCCAGAGTATGCTCGCTACTTTGGTGAAGACGTAGTACCTTACAACCGCTATCCATCTTTACCAGCCGGTAATTATTTGGGTAGTGTCCAAGCTGCTGCTGACTTGGTGAAACAATCTTGGTCTAGCTTGTCTCCCTCTGTTTTAACAGGTCGTCCTAGTAATAGGTAGGTGACAGGTAACAGGTGACAGGTGATAGAAAAGAGCTTTTGATCTTGCTCCTACTGGCTTTTTACTGTTCCCTGTTCCCTGTTCCCTGTTCCCTCAGAATGAGCAAATCTGAAAATAAATGTTACAAAATATTAAGAGCAGTAATAAATGCTCAACATAATACTGGACAATGTTTTCCGGGAGGTAGTTGAGTTTCCACCTTGTTTACACTAAATCCGGTCAATCTGGCTAAAAATGTAAATCAAGATGTTAAGTCCCTATCAACCGCATAAAGTCGTACCAGTTTAATCAAATTCTGGTTCCATTAGTTTTGGAGGAGTCCATTAATGAGTATCGTCACGAAAGCTATCGTGAATGCTGATGCAGAAGCTCGCTACCTCAGCCCCGGTGAATTAGACAGAATCAAAGGTTTTGCTGCTGGTGGCGCACAACGCCTCCGCATCGCTCAAGTTTTGACCGAAAACCGCGAACGCATCGTTAAGCAAGCTGGCGACCAACTGTTTCAAAAGCGTCCTGATGTTGTTTCCCCTGGTGGTAACGCTTACGGACAAGAAATGACAGCTACTTGTCTTCGTGACTTGGACTACTATTTGCGTCTTGTTACCTACGGAATCGTTTCTGGTGATGTAACCCCCATCGAAGAAATCGGTATCGTTGGTGTTCGTGAAATGTACAAATCTTTGGGTACTCCCATTGATGCAGTTGCTGGTGGCGTTGCCGCTATGAAGAACGTTGCTGCTACCTTGTTGTCTGCTGAAGACGCTGGTGAAGCTGGTTCTTACTTCGACTACGTTGTTGGTGCAATGCAGTAAGTTTTAGCTATTTCTAGGCTCAAACGAATACTGTTGCAATCAGGTTGGAAATAAGGAAAAAAACAACAATGCAAGACGCAATTACCTCCGTTATCAATTCTTCAGACGTTCAAGGTAAATACCTTGATACCGCTGCTCTCGAAAAGCTAAAAGGCTACTTCGCTACTGGTGAACTGCGCGTTCGTGCGGCTCAAACAATCAGTGCTAATGCTGCTGCGATCGTTAAAGAAGCTGTAGCTAAGTCCTTGTTGTACTCTGATATCACCCGTCCCGGTGGTAATATGTACACCACTCGTCGTTACGCAGCTTGTATCCGTGACTTGGATTACTACTTGCGTTATTCTACCTACGCTATGCTCGCTGGCGATCCTTCCATTTTGGATGAGCGTGTATTGAATGGCTTGAAAGAAACCTACAATTCCTTGGGAGTACCCGTAGGCGCTACCGTTCAAGCTATCCAAGCTATGAAGGAAGTAACCGCTAGTTTGGTTGGTCCTGACGCTGGTAAAGAAATGGGCGTTTACTTTGACTATATCTCCTCTGGCTTGAGCTAGGAGTTAGGTTTGCACTTAGTCATGTAGGTGCGACTTTATTAAGGTCTGGAAATCAATCATGATTGCTAGAAGGTTCTCTTGCTGATTGGTTGTAAGTGTTATCAGTCTAGTATTGATGGTTGATTCCCAGCCTTGGAAAGAATAATTTAAAGATTTTCACTCAACATATTTGAGATAAAAAGTTTCCAAAACAATATCAGGAGATTTGAAACAAAATGGCTCGTTTATTTAAAGTAACTGCTTGTGTTCCTAGCCTAAGTCGTACTCGCACCCAACGCGAATTACAAAATACTTACTTTACTAAGTTAGTTCCTTATGAAAATTGGTTCCGTGAACAACAACGGATTCAAAAAATGGGTGGCAAAATTGTTAAGGTGGAATTGGCAACTGGTAAGCAAGGTACTAATGCTGGTTTGTCTTAATTTCTATAAATCAGAGATTATTTTAGTAGATTTGGAAGGGGTCAGTGATGACCTCTTTTTTTTGTTTACAATTAAGAGTATTTAGCTCACGCAGAGGCGCAGAGTCACAGAGAGTGAGAGTAGTAAGAGTTTAGTTTAGTTTATCTTTTTTTCATTTGATATTCCTTGGTATCAAAGAGAAAGTTGCAAAGTGTTTTAGCTGAGTTAACTGCTAATCTTGCATGATGTTCTGACGGTTTATAGGAAATTACATGAGAATCACTCATTGTATTTCGTAATGTAGCCAAACCAGAAACAATACTTGTCAACCCTGAAAGGATTTGTTGTAAGCACTCCCCAATATTTTCCTGTCCTGGAGAAAGATTCAAATGATTTTGAACTCTCCTGTAAAGTTTTGGAAGATTACCATCATATTTTGGTGGCTGAGGATCAAACTCTTTTTCAATTGCAGATAAAACTGCTTCAATAAGAGACCGCGCATTAGTTATAGCACCATCAAAGTCCCCTTCAGTAAGTTTTCTATCACACTTTTTAATTTGCTCATCAATAAATATGTGTGTTATCTCAACTGAATTCTCATAAGGATGTAATAGATCAATTTGAGTATCAACTAATTGAGAAACTTTCCATTTATTACCAACAGCTATTAATTGATATCCATCAAATTTAAGAAATTCGTTAAGATAATCAACTGCACTTTTAATATCTTTACCTCCATTGAGAAAGTCCAGAGGATGAAAAGCAGTTTCTAAGATATTTTTCATGGAAACTGTATTATTAAAGTCATACAGTTTATCCTTTGTATAACGCCAACGAGAAGGAAAACCGCTCTCATATATATCATCTGAACCAAAGGTACGGAAAAAATCAATGAGTTGTGGACCAGTTCGGTATGGCGAAATTTGTTTATCACCTGTAATAATAGATCCGAGTGCCGATATTGTTTGTTCTGATAAATTCACACTTTAATTAATCTTGATTATTGCATCAACAATTATAAAGTATTTTTCTATGTATCACAATGTAGAAATCTTACCAGCAAGTAATCTATATTATGAGCGATCGCCTGTGGTGCGATGCGCCAACAATAAACTAAAATTAAATAACCTTAGCTAAAAATTCTCTCAACTATGCTAACTGCGACTAACATTGGTACGCTAGTAACCTGTTCTCCAGATGTAAATAATGGTCGTCCCGTGATTACAGGGACTAAAACTTCTGTAAGTCGGGTGGTTGTTCTTTACAAACAAGGTGCAAATGCTGAAGAAATTGCCCGTCGGATAAGTTACCTCAACCTTGCTCAAATATATGCAGCTTTAGCTTACTACCACGCTAATCGTGATCAGATTGAGGCTGAGTTAACTGAAGCAGAGGCTGAATATTGGAGTTTAGCAACTTTACACAGCCAGAAAGATAAAAAAGCAGATGAATAAGATCCGACTTTATATTGATGAGGATTCTATGGATGAAGACTTTGTTCAAGCTTTGCGTTCCCGCAATGTAGATGTATTAACGGTTGCAGATGTGGGAATGTTGTACAAATCTGATCCAGAACAGCTAACTTGGGCTAAGGAAAACAACCGAGTTATATTTAGTTTTAACGCCAGAGACTTTTACCAGATTCATACTAATCTGCTGGAACAGGGTTTATCTCATGCTGGAATAATTCTAGCACCACAACAACGATATGGAATTGGTGAATTAATGCGTGGGGTTTTGCGATTGATTAATACCAAATCAGCAGAAGATATGCAGGGGCAAGTAGAGTTTTTAAGCAACTGGGTTTATTAATTATGCCAGGTTTTACAGTCAATCATACAAAAATGAGATGGGCTGTTATGCCCACCCCTAATTTATTAAACTTATTTAAATAATTAAGAATTATTGAGGTTTATTTTGTTGACGGCGAGAACGCATATCTTCCCGCATTTGCTTCATTTGTGCTTGCTGTTCAGGAGTTAATACAGCTTGCATTTGTTGTTTAGATGATTCTTTAATTTGTCTCATTTGATTTTTCTGTGCTTCCGTTAGGTTCAAAGAAGCAAAGAGATTACCCTTCTTACCACGTCTACCCTGACGTTGCCCTTGTCCTTGTTGGCGTTGAGCCTTACGTTCTGCCATTGCAGCCGTTAATTTAGCTTTTTGTTCGGGAGTTAAAACAGCTTCCATTTGGGCGCGGGTACTGCGGCCAATTTCCTGCATTTTAGCTTTTTGTTCGGGAGTCAAATTCAATTTTTGGAATTGGCCTTTTTTTTGCCATTCTTTGCCAGGTTGAGGAGAAGATGGATTTTGTTGTGCTTGAACTGCAAAAGGAGTTGCGGTTAAAGTCAAAGCCAAAGTACCAGCAATGAGTGATAATGTTTTCAGTTTCATAGTAACCTCTTAGTTATCTCGGTTTTCCATGCTTCTATCATAGGGACTAATGCCCAGTAACGACATGAGGCAAAAGTCACGTCTACATCCATTACTTTAGTCATGACATTAGCATTCAGATATCTGGCTCTCATCCTATTGAACTTGATCGTGATACAACTATTTTAAATCCGGGTTAGGCTTCCATCTTTTCAATTGTCAATTTTCAATTATCAATTGTCAATTATTTATGAATCGTCCTATTCAGTTTAATAATCATCCCTTTCGATTTTTACTGTATTTAGAATGGCTACTATTAGGATTTTCTACTTTAATGGCATTAATGCCATCTCCATCACCGCGCTTTTCTGTCTTGTATCCAGAACTGACAATTTGCAGTTTGGCAATTTTTGGGTTGATGGGTTTAAGGTTGCCTACTTACAATAAAACTAATAAAGTTATCTATACAGCTATTGAGGTAATATTAATTTTAATTACTGGTTTTTTTGGTGGTAGAAGTGCCAGACTTTTTCCTTTTCTTTATCTAATTTTAGTAACTCGCAGTTGTTTAATATTTAAACTTCCAGGGCGGTTAACAATAACTCTTGCGTCATTTGTTTTATTCTTATTTAATCTTAGGCAAAGGATGCCTCCGGGTAAATTTGCACCCATAGCCCAAGAAAGATTTAGATTTTTTAGTTTTAGTTTAGCTGTTATATTTGGTTTAAGTTTAGTATTTATTTTATTATTAATGAATGCAGTATTATCTGAACGTGAAAGTCGAGATAAATTAGAAAATGCCAATGAAAAACTTCGTCAATATGCACTGAAAATTGAAAATCAAGCTACTTTAGAAGAACGTAACCGCATTGCTAGAGAAATTCATGATTCTTTAGGACATTCTCTCACTGCTTTAAATTTGCAATTAGAAACTGCTTTAAAATTATCAAAATCTGATATACCTAGAGCTATGACATTTTTAGCCACTGCCAAAGAACTCGGTTCAAAAGCCTTACAAGATGTGCGTCAATCTGTTTCTACAATGCGATCGCATCCTTTGCAAGGAGAAACTTTAGAAAAGGCTATATATCTCTTATCTACAGATTTTCACCGTTCTAATGGCATTTTACCTAGTTGTCATATTTCTATTATATCTCCATTGTCTCTAGAAATTAGTACCCCGATTTATCGCATTATTCAGGAATCATTGACAAATATTTCTAAATATGCACAATCTACAGAAGTTAAACTAGAATTAACCACAACAATAGACACTTTAAGGTTAATAATTGAGGATAATGGCAAAGGTTTTGATTTGGAGAAAAATACGACTGGATTTGGTTTACAAAGTATGCGCGATCGCACTTTAGCATTAGGAGGTGAATTTCAGATTCATAGCAGTCATAATCATGGTGTTAAAATTCTCGTTGATATCCCTTTACCCAGATATAAATAATGATTACACTCTTGCTAGTTGATGATCAAAGTCTTATTCGTCAAGGTTTAAGAGCATTATTAGAATTAGAAACAGATATAGAAATTATTGGAGAAGCAGAAAATGGTAAAATTGCCATTGATCTAGTTAAAGAATTACAACCCAATGTAATTTTAATGGATATCAGAATGCCCATCATGGATGGAGTTGCAGCTACTAGAGAAATTAGCCAATATTTCCCCCATAGCAAAGTTTTAATCTTAACAACCTTTGATGATGAAGAATATGTTAAAGCTGCACTCAAAAATGGAGCAATGGGTTATTTACTCAAAGATACACCATCAGAAGAATTAGCAGTTGCCATTCGCGCTGTTGATAAAGGATATTCCCAGCTAGGACCAGGAATAGTTAAAAAGCTTTTAACTCAATTTTCTTCTCATCCACCCCAACCTGTATTATCTGTACCACAGAACTTAGTGGAACTCACACCGAGAGAAAAAGAAGTTTTACGACTCATTGCTATTGGTGATAATAATCGAGAAATCGCCCAAAAACTTTACATTTCTGAGGGTACAGTCAAAAATCATGTGACAAATATTTTAAATACACTCAATTTACGCGATCGCACTCAAGCTGCTATCCTAGCCAATAGTTTTTTTGCTTACTTAGAACAAGATACTTAAAAAAATAGCACCTAATTAATTTAAGTGATAAATACTAGATGGCTATTTTTTTGCCTTTACCATAGTTACGTATCTATAACTTAATTCTTAATAAAGATTAATATATAATTGGGTAAACTTAGCATGGCTAAAATGCTGGTAATGCTTATTCTACATGACTTTTTTAGACTTATTTAACCCAAATATCTCATTTATATGCTTAACTTATGTTAATGATAAAATAAACTGAATCCAGTATTTTCTCGGTATTATATTAATCTTTTTTTCGGCATAATTTAAATCACAAGGACACTAGTGAAGAGGCATCTAAGTAATAGGACATAATTAATTACACAACTGATCTTTCTGTTCCCTGTTACCTCTCTCAACAAGTGAATTTGATTTTGTCCGACTACTTATTTACACAGTTACCTGATTTTTAAAATTAGTTAGTTTAGATTATGTTTATTTTTGCAGCAGTCGGATAGATTCGCAGTGTCAGCCTGTAGTGAAATCAGGAAAAATGTGTTACCTGATGGAAAGTTGCGTAGTTTAACGCTCAGAGCTTTTTTTCCAAGTAAATATCGGCATATTTGAATTCTGGGTTTTAATTTTCATATTAATAAGGAGGTCGATTATGTCTATTACTGGTAACTTTGCAGATTTTTCTTTGCCAGAACTACTACAATTTTTAGATCAAGGCAAAAAAACAGGTATACTTCATATTGAATTATCCTCTGACAAAAATCAAACTAACGCCAAACAAATTTATTATATTTGGTTGCATCAAGGACGAGTTATAGGTGCATCTGATCGTTTAGATCATCAAGGTTTAACCTTAATGATTGCTCAAAGAGGATGGATAAGTGAGCGTGTAATTTCCAGGGTGACTCAAATTTCCTCATGTTTTATTAATGCACCTCTTGGGCTATGCTTAAAATCCCAAGGATTAGTACAACCCGAACAACTAAAATTGTTATTTAACTCCCAAGTTCTTCGGCCAGTTTGTGCTTTATTTCAAATTAAAGATGGTCAATTTAAATTTGAAGCAATCTCAACATTACCCTTGGGAGAAATGACAGGTTTAAGTATGTCTGCAACCGAAGTTATATTAATTGGTTTGCGAGCATTACGAGACTGGAGAGCTTTAGCAGAAAAACTACCAGATCCTACTTCCGGTTTATCAGGGTTAAGCGCAAAACAGCCTCGGTTACATCTAAATGCTCAAGAATGGCAAGTATGGGAATTTGCTAATGGTGAAGTTTCTTTAGAAAAAATTGCCAGTCAACTCAATCTAAGCGTAGAGACAGTATTGCAAATAGCGTTCCGTTTGATTGTCGTCGGTTTGGCAGAAGAGCATTTTATGGTTACGGCTGCTTCTATCCCCATGATAGAAGATTCTCACCCCGAAATACCTTTGGTAACATCAGTACCAGAGCCTACTCAAAAGCCATCTGTTAGTCAATCATTCCTCAAAAATTTAGTAGGTTTTCTGAGAAGTAAAACTATATAAACTACCCTGTTGTAAGACAGACAGGGCTTCCCAATTCATCGGGAATAATCCAAATAGCCAGATATTTTGCACAAGTTTTCCACATTCTGCCTTTATATTCTTGAATATAGCACTCAGAGCAAGGTAAACTATGGCTATCTCAGGATTCCTATCTGAACTTTCCCTCGCAGAAATCTTTCAACTGCTTGAGCAAGGAAATAAAACAGGCCGGTTAACAATTAAAGCCCAATCACATCTTTCCTCTCAACACGAAAAAAACTTTTATATTTGGTTTAAGCAAGGACATATTGTTGCTGCGGCTAATAGGTTAGATGGACAAGGATTGTTATCCATCATCCAACAACGAGGTTGGCTTAGTATGCGTGCTGCGGCTCGAATTACAGATGTTTGTGCAACTAATCAACCAGCAGGTTTGTGCCTCAAATCCCAAGGAGTATTAGAAGCAGAGCAATTAAAAATATTATTTAATTATCAAGTTTTGAATCAAATTTGCCAATTATTTGAGTTAGAAGATGGAAGATTTCAGTTTGATACCAAAATGCCCTTACCTACTTCAGAAATGACAGGTCTAACTGCTGTACCCAAGGAAGTTATACTGATGGGCTTAAGAGCTATGCGTAATTGGCAAGTGCTGGAAGACAAGTTACCAGATCCAAGTTTTGCTTTAGTCAGTACAATTAATGAGAAGCCTCGATTGCGCTTAAATCAACTAGAGTGGCAAGTTTGGGAATTCACCAAAGGCACAGTTTCAATTATAGCGATCGCTGAACAGTTAGGGATGCCTATAGCCAAGATCCAACAAGTTGCATTTCGGCTCATAGTTGTCGGCTTATTAGAAGAAGTGCCGATTGTTTCCGAAGCACTAGGTCGGCTATCTGAACTAGAATCCACCATGCTTGAGCTAGAATTTGAACCAAGCAAAAAACAAGCTCCTGTGAGTAAGTCTTTTCTTCATAGTCTAGTTGGTTTTCTCAAGAACAAGGTTTAAATTTTCAATCAAAAATATCTATGATCTATGAATGATTATAGAACTATAAGACTTCGATGGAATTTTTGTGAACGTAGTCTAGACTTTGTGCTTAAAATTTCTTATGCATCTACCACCTAATTTCATACTATAAATATCTATCTAATTTTACCTATTGTTTTAAATCTCTGGCAATCTTGGATAGGGATAACGAGGCAAGGATATAATAAATGTTGTGCCTAAATTCTCCTGGCTTTCTAAAGAAATAGTACCTTGATGGACTTCAACACATTTTTTGACAATTGCTAATCCTAAACCTGTTCCCTTAATATTACCCACATTACTACAACGATAGAAGGTTTCAAACAATCTTGATTGACTCTCTACAGGAATACCAATTCCTTGATCTTTGATGCGGAATATAGCCTTCTGATTTTGACATTCTAAGTCAAAATAAATTTTTGATTCAGGTGAAGAATATTTAATTGCATTGGAGAGTAAGTTAGTCAGAATTCGCTGAATTAATGTAGAATCCATCTCTGCATCTGTAGGTTCTTCCGGGCAAGTAAAGCAAATTTGATGTTGATTATTTAAACTATATTCCAAAGTATCCATAACTTGCTGACAAAATTCTTTCAAGTTGATATTTACAGGTTCATACTGCATTTTAACTGCTTCCATATTGCCAACAAGCAGGATTTCATCTAATAATAATAGCAATTGATCAACAGCAGTATTAATCTTGCCAATATAACGGTTGATGATTTCAGCAGGAGGAATATTGCCACCACATTCAAGTAATCCGGCAAAACCTTGAATACTGGTAAGCGGATTGCGAAAATCATGGGAAATCATGGAAACAAACTCTGATTTCATCCGATTAAGTTCTTGTTCTTGCACTAAAGCTTTGAGAGCTTGATCTTTTGCTTCTTCCAGTTCTATTTGCATCCGTCGTAATCGTAACTGATTTTCAATCCGAGCTAGAACTTCTTCTACTTGAAATGGTTTAGTGATGTAGTCTACTCCACCAATGCGAAAAGCTTTAATTTTATCTATAGTTTCGCTCAAAGCACTCAGAAAAATTACTGGGATTTCACAAGTATTGGAATCTAGCTTTAACTGTTCACAGACCTCATAGCCATTGATATTGGGCATATTGATGTCTAACATGATTAGATCTGGATGCTCTATTGCCACAGCTTTGAGTGCGATCGCTCCACTGTTTGCACAACGCACATCATATCCTTGTTCTTCTAGCATATTAGAGAGCAAATGTAGATTGTTTGGTGTATCGTCAACTATTAAAATAGTTCCTTTATATGGTTCATATTGAATATTATTCATCATTTAATACACTTCACTAAAAAATAAAAACAAGAATTTATATGATGTTAAAAAATCTATCTAAACGTGATTTCGGATTGTGCGAATACGTTGAAGGCGATTGCTAATTCTGGTTAAGAGTTCTTTAGGAACAATAGGTTTATTTAAGTAATCATCTGCACCCATAATAAAGGCTTTGTGTAACATCTCTGCATCATTAGAGCCAGTCAAAACTAGAATTGGCAGCCAGTTCCAATCATGATTTTGGCGGACAGCTAAACATAAATCTAACCCTTCTGTGCCACTAGGCATATTAATATCAAGAATCAGAAAATCTGGACGAATTGATGCCAATATTTCCCAGAACTGATATTGATTTTCCAAACAAGTAAGCTCAACACCTAAAGGTTCAATTAATTTTTTTAGGGTGATCAAAATTTGTGGATCATCATCAACTGCCAAGATTTTGGCATTAATTTCTTCATACTCATTTATAGTAGGTAAACTAATTACCTCTTGAGCATACCCTTCTAAATGCTGGCGTAAATTTCTGACTAACAGATCTAATTTTTGAGCAACTTTATGTTGGTGAACCGGTGTAAAATGTGATGATAACTTAAATTCTGACTCCAATATAACTTCTATTTTTCGAGCCAAAATAGTTCCCTCATCTAAGCCAAACATACCCAAAGATCCAGCAAGTTTATGAGCATTTT
This sequence comes from Anabaena sp. UHCC 0204, assembly GCF_009711975.1. Lineage (GTDB taxonomy): Bacteria > Cyanobacteriota > Cyanobacteriia > Cyanobacteriales > Nostocaceae > Dolichospermum. The sequence continues at coordinate 182,603 of NZ_VIKW01000005.1, read as the reverse complement.
GAAGAGCTTTTTGGCATAAATTATCATCAAAAACACCAACTAATAAAGAAGATATAGTTTCTTCTATAGCAATTAATCGGTCAAAACTTAAATTTTTGGTCTGGTTCCAAATTTTCCCCAAAGATACATTTAATATTTCTTCTTTGGCTACAGTGGGAATTGTTTGATTATTTTTGGGTAAAGTAAAAGCCGGATTAATTCTGTACCCCTGTCCATAAACTGTTTCCAGGAAATCATCCGCACCAACCACTTTTAAATTTCGACGAATATTTTTAATATGGGATCTGACTGTAGATTCATTAGGTGGTTCAGCATCAAATGACCAGAGGTGATCAACAATATCTCTGGGACTATAAACCCGTTTTTGGTTGCGAAGAAACAATTCCACTAACAGATACTCTTTACGGCTAAGTTTCAGCACTTGTGACTGATAACTCACTTCGTGCATACTTGGATCAAGGGTGATATCACCACATTCTAGGATAGGAGAAACTGATGTGCTGCCACGACGAATTAAAGCCCGAATTCGAGCAGCCAGTTCCTGAACATGAAATGGCTTCACCATGTAATCATCAGCACCGCTATCTAAGCCGACAAGTTTATCAGTCGTAGTATCACGAGCCGTCAAAAGCATAACTAAAACTGGATTTTTTCTCTCTCTTAAGCGGCGACAAAAACTAATTCCATCCAATTTGGGGAGCATCACATCTAAAAGGACTAAATCATATTGAAAGCTTTCGAGAAAGTCCCAACCAGCTTCACCATCGTGAGCAACATCAACAATATAGTTTTGCTTTAATAAAAGCTCGGTTAAGACTTTTATTATAGTTTCATCATCATCTACTAGCAAAATTCTCATCAGTTGTAATATATAGCAGTCCTAAATGATACAATCCTAGATTGAGCCTATAGCTTAAGGAAATTTTACCAAAGAAATGGGTTTAAAGCCTTGCCCTTTTAGACACTAACGGAATTAAGTATAGTATTTGATTTGGTAAACTCTATACAGCACTTCGCGGTGTTATGAGGTACAATTCTAGCCATCAAGATGCCTACACCACAAGAGTTTCATAATTTTAGTTTGTATCTCAAAAGAGCGCAATCTGCTGTATTAATACAGATAAAGAATACTAAATAAAGGTTACTGATGAAAAGTAAAAAAGTTTTAATAATTGATGATGAAGAGGATATTCGAGAAGTTGCTCAAATTAGTTTAGAAATTATGGCTGGATTAGAGGTGATTGTGGCTCGAACGAGTCGGGAAGGAATACAAAAAGCCGAAACTGAGCAACCAGATGCAATTTTACTAGATGTGATGTTACCTGACATGGATGGTTTAATCACATTTGAGCAACTTCAGTCTAATCCCCACACAAAGCATATACCAGTAATTTTGCTAACGGCTAAAGTCCAGGACTCAGATCAACGTCGCTTTGCGACTCTAGGCATTAAAGCGGTGATCACTAAACCCTTTAAACCTGCTCAATTAGCTGAACAGTTATTAGTAGCCTTAAATTGGAGTAAATAATATCCTCTGGAGTTTTGACGGATATCCACGATTTTTCCACAATTACAGACTATAACTTTTGAGTATCAGCTAATTATTTTTTCCAAGAGTATTAAATATGACAAGTACCCAATTTTTGAATTTCCATTATCCTGTTAGCACAGAAATAAAAGATGGAATATTCTTGGACATTAGTAATAATTTGCGTAATCCTTTAACTGCAATTCAGATGGCTCTTGATCTGTTAAGCTGTGGCCAGCTAGGTACTCTATCTAAACAACAACATCATATAGTAGAGATTGCAGCTAATAATGCACAGCGCTTAATTCGGCTAACAAGCGCCAGTAAGGGAGATAGAGAAGTTGTAAATACGGTCATTTCGGAAAAAGAACTTGCTCAAATAAAATTTGAGCAGGATCTAGAAAAAGCATTGTCGCGGAATGAGTTTAGCCTATGCTATCAACCAATACTTTCTTTGAAGAATAATAAAATTATCGGTTTTGAAGCATTAATACGCTGGCAACACCCTACCTTAGGGACAATTTCTCCTGATACATTTATTCCTTTGACAGAAACAAGCGGTGCGATTATCAAAATTGGCAAATGGGTTTTAAAAGAAGCTTGCTCTCAATTATGCAAGTGGCAACAGGAATTTCCTGAACATTTTGCTTCCTTAACAGTGAGTGTTAATGTTTCTAGTAAACAGTTAGCAAACCCTGATTTCGCAGCAGAAGTTCAGCAGATTTTGCAAGAAACTGGCTTGAAATCTCAAAGTTTGGTTTTAGAAATTACTGAGACTGCAATAATTGATAACGATATCCAAGCTAAAGAAACACTAACTAAACTACAAAATGCAGGAATTCGGATATATATAGATGATTTTGGCATGGGTTATTCTTCTCTTAGCCGACTCTATGAGCTACCTTTAAATGTTATCAAAATTGATCGTTACTTTGTAGAGAAATTAGATTGCCCTAATGGAAACCATATAATTGAAGCGATTACTAATATGGCACACAACTTAGGACTAGAAGTGATTGCTGAAGGAGTAGAAACTTCTGAACAAATTTTAAAGCTTCAATCACTTGGTTGCCATCAAGTACAGGGATATTTCTTGTCCAAGCCTTTGGAAAAATATGCAATTGCCCCTTTTGTTTGTGGTGAAATTCAATAATTTGTTGTTAGTTTATCTAGTTTTTAATGTGATAAAAATTTCAGTTTTTCAGCGATGCTTAAATACGGATTTTTAAAATAAATTTTGATAAAAAGATGAGCCAGATAGAAAAGTTACAATTACCCGCTACTATTTTAGTAGTTGATGATAATCAGGTAAATTTACTTTTACTTTCCAAGGTACTTGCTAGGTATGGTTATAAAGTTTACCCAACTATAGATGCTAATTCAGCATTAGGATATCTGCAAACAAATTTACCTGATCTGATTTTAATGGATATCATAATGGGTGATATGAATGGTTATGAGCTTTGTCAAAAGCTGAAAGCAAATGAAAGCACTCGTGATATCCCCATTATTTTTATTAGTGCATTAGATGAGCCTTTTGATAAAGTAAAAGCATTTAATGTGGGTGGTGCTGATTATATTACTAAACCATTTCAAACACAAGAAGTAATTGCCAGAATTGAAAATCAACTGCGGTTGCGACGCTTACAGGATCAATTAGTTGAGCAGAATACAGAATTACTACAAAAAACTCAAGCACTAGCAAATTTTAGTTCTAGTTTAAAGCAATTACATCGCATCAATATCACTGATTTTAATAATGTTGAAGAACTCTTTACTGACTATTTAGATACAGGTTGTCAAGTCCTGGAGTTTTCAGCCGGAGCAGTTGGCCAAATTAATAATCAAAGTTATTCATTTTTAGCTGTTAAATCTGAGTTTAATTCTTTAGTACCTGGGTTACAAATCAATCTATCAGATGCTTATTGTGGAAAAGTAGTTGATCAAAGACAAACAGTTACATTTGATCATGTAGGAGAAATAGAAGAGATGCGTTGTCATAGTCTCTATCAAAGCTTAAAAATAGAATCTTATATTGGTACTCCCATTTGGGTAGATGGAAAAATTTATGGGACACTTTGCTTTTTTTCTACTAATGTCAGATCTAAAAAATTTCAAAGTCATGAGAAACAAATTATTGAGTTGATGGCTCAAAGTATTGGTAAATTTATTAGCGCTCACAGAACAGAAATTAAACGCCAACAGGCAGAAGAAGAATTAAAAATAAGTGAAAGAGAAATCAGGGAAACTCAAGCATTTCTAGATTCAATTATTGAAAATATTCCTGACATGATATTTGTTAAGAATGCAGAAAATTTAAAAATTGTCCGTATTAATAAAGCAGCTGAAGAGCTATTAGGCTATTCCCGAGAAGAATTAATAGGCAAGAGTGACTATGATTTGTTTCCAGCAGAGGAAGCAGATTTTTTTAATGCCAAAGATCGAGAAGTTTTAACTAAGAAAAAAAATATAGATATTTTTGAAGAATTTATTCATACCAGATCCCAAGGAATAAGAATTCTACATACAAAGAAACTGCCAATTCTTGATGAAATGGGAAATCCAAAATACCTACTAGGTATAGCTGAAGATATTACTGATCGCAAACGGCAACAAACTGCATTGCAACTGATTGTTGAAGGGACAGCTTCTAAAACAGGTAATGAGTTTTTTCGTTCCTTAGTTCGCTACCTAGCAGAAGTTTTAGAAGTTCGTTATGCTTTTGTAACTAGATTTGTAGAACCTACAAATACTAAAGTTCGTACCCTGGCATTTTGGCGAGGAGAAGACTTTGGTGAAGACTTGGAGTATAAATTAGTAGGAACACCTTGTCAACATATATTATCGGGAGAAATACTTTACTATCCTCAAAATATTCAGTCGTTTTTTCCTGATTATGAACATTTAGCTAAGTTAGAGGTAGAAAGTTATTTAGCGATCGCATTACATGATTCAATGGGCAATATTCTAGGACATTTAAATGTGTTAGATACCAAGCCAATGCTAAAAACCCAGACGACAGAACTAATTTTAAGAATTTTTGCAGCCCGCGCTGGTGCAGAGTTAGAGAGGCTCTTATTTGAAGATACTTTACAAGACAGTTTAGAACAGCAACAGGGAACTCTACGAGTAGTAGAACGAATGCGGCAGACCTTGGATATTCAACAAATATTCCGAGCTACGACAGAAGAATTACGAGAATTATTGAAATGCGATCGCGTCGCCATTTATTATTTCCATTCCGACTGGAGTGGTGAATTTGTCTCTGAAGCAGTTGCTCCTGGGTGGAAATCCTTATTAGAAGAAAAATGCCATGATATCGTTCTTCAACAACATCTTTATAACTCTAAATGGGAAAATTTAAAACCCAACTGGTTTGCAGATACCTACCTCCAAAACAATCAAGTCAATCAAATATCAGATCAATCAAAATTTGTTGTTGACAATATTTACAAAGCTGGTTTTTCTGATTGCTACATACAGATATTAAATAAATTTCAAGCTCAGGCATATATTATTGTCCCGATCTTCAAAGCTCATAAATTGTGGGGACTTTTAGCAGTTTATCAAAACTCTGCTCCCCGTTCGTGGAAACAAAATGAAATTAATCTTGTTATCCAAATTAGTAACCAGTTAGGAATAGCACTGCACCAAGCACAGTTATTTAATAAAATTCAACAACAATCACTAGAACTAGAAAAAGCTAAGGATACAGCGGAATTAGCTAACCGATCTAAGAGCGAATTTTTGGCCAATATGAGTCACGAATTACGGACTCCCCTCAATGCCATAATGGGCTTTACTCAACTCATTAACCGAGATTTACTCTTAAGTCCAAAACATCAGGCACATCTGGAAATTATTAATCGCAGTGGACAACACCTGCTAGAACTAATTAATGACATACTAGAAATGTCGAAGATTGAAATAGGTAAAATTCAACTCAATCCTTCTAGCTTTGATTTATATTATTTACTTAATAATTTGGAAGATTTATTAAGTCTAAAAGCTGCTTATAAACAGTTACAACTTATTTTTGATCGCGCTCCTAATATTCCCCAATATATCACTACTGATGAGGTGAAACTTCGTCAGATTTTACTGAATTTACTAGGAAATGCGATTAAGTTTACCGAGCAAGGGCAAGTAACACTGCGTGTTAGAACAGAAAGCAATAAAGATCAAGAAGGTATAATTTCTACTTTGTTATTATTTGAAGTAGAAGATACTGGACCTGGTATTTCCACCGAAGATATTAAACAATTATTTAATGCTTTTGTCCAAACAAAAATAGCTCAGTACCATCAAGGAACAGGACTAGGATTAACTATTAGTCAAAAATTTGTTAAGTTGATGGGCGGTGAGATCACGATTGAGAGTATTGTTGATCAAGGAAGTATATTTAGATTTCATATTCAGGTAGATTGTGCTGAAAAAGTAAGTATTCCTGCCAAACAGCCTAACCGCCACATTATTAGCCTAGTACCTGAACAACGAAGTTACCGATTATTAATCGTAGAAAATCATAGCGATAGCAGAAAACTTTTGGTTGAGTTACTTATCCCATTGGGATTCGATATTTATCAAGCTGAAAATGGCCAAGAAGGAATTGCTTTATGGCAGCTTTACCAACCCGATTTAATTTTAATGGATATGCAGATGCCTGTCATGGATGGTTACGAAGCAACTAAGAGAATTCGCACTTTAGAAAAGCAAAATATGGCTTCTTCACACCTACCAATCAAAATAATTGCTTTGACGGCTAGTGCTTTTGAGGAACAACGAAATCATATCTTATCTATAGGTTGTGATGATTTTATTCATAAGCCTTTTCAAGAAGAATTTCTGTTAAATAAACTTGCTGAACATTTAAAACTTCGCTACATTTATGAAGAAAATATAAAAGATGTAGAAAAAGAAGAAGAACAATATTCATCCTTAGATTTGATGCCTGATGAATGGATTATCCAATTATATAATGCTGCTAGTAGATGTAGTAAAAGTCAAACGATGGAATTAATATCTCAAATCCCTGAATTTCAAAAAAAGTTAGCTAAGACCATAACAGATTTAGTCTATGATTTTCACTTCGATAAAATTGTCCAGTTATGTGTTGAATATTTACCAAAACAGCTAAAATAGTTATACCCCTCATTTCCCACTGTTAACTCTCATCATCGGTGATTACGGAAGTTGATCTATGAAAATTACAAGATGTGCGTCAATCGGTTTCTATTATGCGATCGCATTACATTTTCAAAAAAACAGTCAAGAATTATGTTATTAACATCTTGGATAAACTTAACTTACGTGATTGTACTCAAGCCGCGATCCTAGCTCATACTTTTTTCACTTATTTGGAAAATAATACGTAAAATAAATAGCACTTATTTTTATTTATGTATTAATTCCTGAATCATATCTTTTGGGTCTAACTATATTTATGTACATATAGCTAATAAATTTTACACAACTTAATATAAATACTCAAAACTTACTAGGGTCAAACTGTCAGAAAAGCTGATTTTCTATGAATTACACCGCGTAAAGCAACTCATGTCAAATTTACACATAGCCTGAAACTTATATAAATGATAAGATAAATTGAATTTCAGTATTTTCTCGGTATGATATTAGTTGTCACTGGGGCATAATTTAAATCACAAGGCAGCTAGTGAAGAGGCATCCATTTACACAGTTCCGTGATTGTTAAAACATGAATTTGGAAACATGATGTAAAAAGCTAGTACCGGATGGGGGAATTAACAATTAAAAATTAAAAAAGCAGATTACACAAGCTTCTTAAGAATTTTTAATGGTTGGTTGAATTACACCGTTGTGTACTAGTACAATTAGTAACTAAGCTGTGCATTTAAAGAGTGATGATAATTATGTATTCTAAGTTACGACTTTAGAATAAAAAAATCTGTATTTTTACAGGCAAAAAAGGGTTAAGCTAATTTAGTATTTGCTTGATTTCCATACTCACTTTCCCATTCAACACAACGGAGAATAATTATAATGGCTATCAACTCAGAAAAACTTGGTATGGTTTTGCAAAATTTTGTTAGTGGTACTACAGATGTACAGGGTGCTGCACTTGTAACTCCAGATGGTCTACCACTAGGAGCAAGCTTACCTGGTGGGATGGATGAAGAAAGAGTATCAGCGATGTCAGCATCTATGCTATCCCTGGGTGAAAGAATTGGGATGGAATTAGCCAGAGGAACTATTGACCGGATCTTTGTAGAAGGCAATAAAGGCTTTGGCATACTAACTGGTTGTGGTCAAGATGCAGTTCTTCTAGTCTTAGCTAGTGAAAGTGCTAAACAGGGATTGCTAATGCTAGAAATTAAGCGGGTACTGGCAGAATTAAAACTGATCCTCCAGTAAATGACAGCACCTTACAGGTAACTTAATTTAGAGTTCCCTGGTAGATAAGTGCTGCTGATTCTAGGGAACTTGATATTTGATTTTTGAATGTGTTTATTTTTGCAGCACGCGTCTAGATTGGTCGTATAAGCCTGTGGACTGGATAGCACCAACGTTGCCAGAGTGAAACAGGAAAAAAATGTGAGCAATTATTAACATTTTCGTATCGGAGTGGATAAAGATGGAAGTTATGCGCTTGGTTGTCACGGGAACTGTAGGAGCGGGTAAGTCTACCTTCATCCGTTCCGTTAGTGAAATTGAAGTTGTAGATACAGATACCCGTGCAACTGATGAAACAGCATTGCTGAAGAAAAGAACCACTGTAGCCTTTGACTTCGGCAGATTGCAATTTGGTCCTGATATGGCATTACACCTTTATGGAACGCCTGGACAAACTCGCTTTGATTTTATGTGGGATATTCTCATACACAAAGCGCACGCTTATATTCTCTTAGTAGCTGCCCATAGGCCGAGAGAATTTCGTCAGGCACGGAATATTCTTAACTTCATGCAAGCGCGAGTAAGTGTTCCTATGATTATTGGTATCACCCATACCGATTGTCCTGGAGCTTGGGCAGAGGAAGATATATATCTAGCAATTGGTTATGTAGATGAGCAAAATCGGCCTCCTCTAGTTAAGGTTAATCCCAACGAAAAAGACTCAGTAGCAGAAGCAGTAATTCATTTAGTACAACACTTAATGGAAAGCTGTGTTGTTTAGAAATTAAAAGCTTTTTTAAAAGTACAAATTAGCAGTTTAAATTCTGGGTTTTAATAAATTTCTTATGAATAAAGGAGGTCAGTTATGTCTATTAATGGTAACTTTGCAGATTTTTCTTTACCAGAACTGCTCCAATTTTTAGATCAAGGTAAAAAAACAGGTGTACTTCATATTGAATTATCATCTGACAAAAATCAAACTAGTAGCAAACAAATTTATTATATTTGGCTGCATCAAGGACGGGTTATAGCTGCATCTGATCGTTTAGATCAACAGGGTTTAACCTTAATGATTGCTCAACGTGGATGGGTAAGTGAACGTGTAATCTCTAGGGTGACAAACATTTCCTCTTGTTTTATTAATTCCCCTCTGGGACTATGTTTGAAATCCCAAGGTTTAGTACAGCCAGAACAACTAAAACTCTTGTTTAACTCTCAAGTTCTCCGTCCAGTTTGTGCTTTATTCCAAATCAAAGATGGCCAGTTTAAATTTGATCCAATCTCAGCCTTACCCTTAGGAGAAATGACAGGTTTGAGTATGTCCGCAACCGAAGTTATATTAATCGGTTTGCGAGCATTGCGAGACTGGAATGCTTTAGCAGAGAAACTACCAGATCCTACATCGGGTTTATCAGGATTAAGTGCAAAACAGCCCCGGTTACAGCTAAATGCTCAAGAATGGCAAGTATGGGAATTTGCCAATGGTGAAGTTCCCTTAGAAAAAATTGCCAATCAACTCAATCTTACTGTAGACACAGTATTGCAAATAGCTTTCCGTTTGATTGTCGTCGGTTTGGCAAAAGAACATTTTATGGTTGCGGCTACTTCTATTCCCATGATGGAAGAATCTACTACCGAAATACATTTAATCGAATCAGTCCCAGTACCCAGTCAAAAGCCTGCTGTGAGTCAATCATTTCTCAAAAGTTTAGTAGGATTTTTGCGGAGTAAAACAGGTTAATTATACTTGATACTGCTGCTATCTTAAATTTTGAAAAATTTTCCAACTCTATCTTTTATAGAGTCTCAACAAAAGTTAATTAAATCCGATAAAATCTAAATCTAAATCTAACTATCAATTGGTAAAATGGTTTATCCAGGAATTTAAAATTATGTTAGAGTTACGAAAAGAACTAGGCGACTTTAATAGTATTATCTGTTTTAAGGCAGCCATTACAGGTATGGAAGAAGCTTTAGGAGAAAAAGCTACAGCTATTGCACTAACCACAGCAGGTCGAGCCAGGGGGAAAAAGGTAGCTGAAAATTTAGGTTTTACAAAAGCTTCACATTCATTAAATGATGCAGCAAATGAATTAAACCTGGCTTTAGGCAAAGAAGGCACACGGTTGTGTATTGTTGAGAAAATTGTTGCTGAAGGTGAAATCATTAAAGTCTATACTTCTGAAACCTTTTGTTCTGCTGGTGAACCACTAAATTCACCTCGTAAATGCACTTTTACTATGGGTGCATTTTGGGGTGCTATCGAACAAATACTTGGTAAGTGTTTGAGAGGAACACATACTAAATCAGTCCTCCAAGGAGGTACTCATGATGTATTTGAATTAGTTCCTTTCTAGTAACGGGTATATATTAATTATACTTCTACCGCTACTATGTGATTTGGAAAAAAATCCATACTCTATCTTTGATCAAGTTTCCACAAAAGTTAATTAAATCCACTTCTAACAGTTTTTAAGGATTAATCATGGCTATTGAACCTCGCGCTTTTTTGACCACTATGGAAACTCGTATTGGTCTGACTCCAGAAGATAAATCTGTCATGAAAGAAAATGCAGATTGGGGAAGCAGTATTGCTGAAGAAATGGCAAATCATTTTTATGCTTATCTCGGACGTGACGCAGAAATGAGTGGCATTTTAAGTGCAACTGAAGGACGCGCTCATCGTTTACATAAAACCTTTATTGAATGGTTTTCTCAAATGTTTACAGGTATGGATAATTGGGGCGATGAATATGCAAAATGTCGTTGGCACATTGGTCTAATTCACGTCAAAATTGGTATTGCTCCTCAGCACGTAGTTCCAGCAATGGCTGTTGTAGTTCATGAAGTTGGCAAAAAGCTTAAAGCTGATGGTAAATCAGAAGAATTAAAAGAAGCATTGGGTAGAATTTGCATGATTGATTTAGCTTTTATTGAGCAAGCTTATGTAGAAGTTTCTTCAGCCGCTGTACTCAAAGAAACTGGTTGGTCGGCAGCTTTATTCAGACGTTTAATTGCTACTGGTGCATCTGATATGTAATTTACATGATGAAAATATAGCAATTCCCATTTTAGTGAGGTATAAGAAGAAAGAATTAACCGCAGATGGACGCAGATAAACACAGATAATTTTGTACTTCATTAGACTAGGAAATGCGTTATTAATGGATAATTGACAATTGGTTTAAAATCTTTCTTTGTCAAGAGAAAGAGACAGAAAAACCTTTTTTACCTATATTTTCCAAAGCCCTGGTAATATCCCAAGGGCTTTATTTTTTTGTATAATTAGAAACTACTGTAAGATTCAGAAATTTGCCCAAATTTGGGATTTAGGGGTTAAATCTGTTGAATCTATGAGTATTTGTAACTATTCCTATGTCGTAGCTTTTGTTGCTCAAAGTAAGTTAACGGATCTTTTTGACGATTTACCTATTGCTGGCGGTGCTGAAGCAGTATGAGAATATGGTAGTAAATATTACGTTATGGCTGATAGTCTTCTCCGTTGGTCAGAACGGCCAGAACCCTTAAAAAACAGTATTTTGGCAAAAATACCTGTCTTGCTATAGAATTAACGTGAGTAGAGAGGCAATACTCTTGGGTAAGCGACAGCACAACCCAACCAAAGTCCGTAAATGTTGGGTTTCCTAATTTCAACCCAACCTGCCTGATTTAATGTTTTTAACTTAACCGACAAGTATTGAGTAGAGAGGTGCTGCTAGAACGTCTTTACTTGATATTAGGCTTTAAATTGGCATCTGCTATAAAGTGAAGCACAGAAATTAATAAAAATTTTGATCCGTCGAGATTTCTCGGTTACAAGTCCACCATACAATTGAATTAAATCAACCATATTGATGATGAGAATATAGCTTTGAAAAATCAAAATTTATACTCGCAAGATCATGAAACAAGTAAAAATACCAAATGATTTAACACAAAAATCTAGGGAGAAAAACAGAGAAGAGAAATTGATCAGTGATGTTGAACTATTATTAACAACGTTGGTTTATCAGGAAGAAGCTATAATTAAGGCAATTTTGGATTGTCTCTATGATGTGGGATCAACTAATTTGGTAAATCAGAAGTTCAAGTTGGGAACTTTGAATAAAACACTGAAATTTATAACTAAAATGTCTAAGCCTGCATTTAAACTTTTGGCTTGGCAATGGTTTAAGAAAAATTGCCCGAATTTGATTACTCAATGGTTGCAAAGTAAAGTTGCTTTTCCTCGTGTAGAAAACCCTCAAATAGAGGTGGTGGGGGAAAATGAAAATCCGAGTTTAGTTTATGCTCCCCCGTATCCAGAGCAGAATCAGATACAGCAGGTAAAGCGTCTTCATTCCCAGGTAAAATTGCTAATCAGTCTTTTAGTGACTGTGGTGACAATGTTTAGTGGTAGTTTGATTTGGCTAGGTTATTCATCACAGCAAGCGCATTTGCAAACTGTGGAAAAATTGCAAAACCAAGTCAAAGCTTTGGAATCTATCACAGGTGATAGATAATAGCTTGTAAAAATTTTAAATTGATATGTTGCGGGTTTTAATTCTAGGTGGAATTGGTGATGCGGCAGAATTGGCTGCTAGGGTAGCAAATATTTCTGGTATTGAAGCGATCACCTCTTTAGCCGGTCGAACCCGTGAACCTTCTACTCCCGTTGGTAATGTGCGGATTGGCGGTTTTGGTGGTGTAGTTGGGTTGGTTAGTTATTTGCGAGAAATGCAAATTGATCTCTTAATTGATGCTACTCATCCTTTTGCTAATCAGATTTCTGGGAACGCAGCCGCAGCCGCACAGGAAGTTGGTATTCCGAGATTAATGGTAATTCGTCCACCTTGGGAAAAACTAGAGGATGATCATTGGTTAGAAGTAGAAAATAATATTGCTGCTGCTGCGGCGTTGGAAAACCAAAGCCAACGGGTATTTTTAACAATTGGTAGACAGGAAATTGCGACTTTTGCACATTTACAGAAAGTTTGGTTTTTAATGCGGATGATTGATCCGCCAAACAATGATGTTTTAGTGCCACCTGGTTTGATTATATGCGATCGCGGTCCTTTTACTTTAGAAAACGAACAGGAAATTCTCCTCAAATACAATATAGATACTATTGTTAGTAAAAATAGCGGTGGTAGTGCTACCTATCCGAAAATTATCGCCGCCCGAAAACTAGGAATAAAAGTTGTGATGGTAAACCGTCCACCTGTACCCCCAGGAGAACAAGTTTCAGATGTGGAAAGTGCTATAAAATGGTTATTTTACAAGATGGATATTTTGTTACAGGATGGTAAATAATCCTATAATATTACTATTGATGTTCTAAAATTTCATAATACATAATATATTATGGTTTCAAAACGGTTACAAAATATTATTTTTAATAAGTATGTGGATTCTCATAGATGTATTCTAGAGCAGATTCGTTCACAAAAATTCTGGAATACTTGCAATACTGATGAAATGGGAGAAATTTTATTTTTTAGTAATCCGACAGAGTTCATTTCTGGGTTTAATTGGGGAAATATTGAACTTAATAAGTTTAGAGAAAGTTGGTCATTATTATCTCATGAAATACTTTACTTAATTCCTCTTCCACCAGCTTTCAGAATAAATCAATTGCAGGAATATGGATATCCAGAACCTTTATATGGATATCAGCCTATTCCCATAGAAAGATCCGACTGGACTTTAAACTTTTCTAGAATAATTGATTCTTGGTTAATGGCTGCTATTATTTATGATGGTAATCTCCTTTCAAAACAAGATAGGCTAAATCTCATTGCCAATATAAATTCTCATCCTACATTATTTGAAGTTTGCCAATCATTACAATTTTCTCAAGATGACTCTAAAATTCAATGGAATAAATTACCAAAAGCTATTTATAATCAGGAATCAGAATTTTATGATCAAAGTTTACTAAGTTTAAATTCCTCAATTGATATGTTGCAAATACCTGATGTTTATATACAATGGCAGGAAGTGCTAATAAAAGCTTTACGCTCTTGGGATATATGGAATATATGTAACACTTACGAACGAGGAAATTATTTATTTTTTAATATGCCTTTATACTCAAATAATACTGAGTGGCAATTAATTGATGTGAGTGATAATGAAACTGAATTTCATATTTTAGGTGTTTTACCTGGATTGATTCAACTCCCTTACCCTCCATCATATAAATCAACTGCCTCTCCTGTGATTAATTATCAACCTACTGTTGAAGAAAGATATGATTGGACACTTGAATTTGCTAGACGACTTGATGCTTGGTTAGCTGCTACTATTTTATATGCTGTTAGCTTATATCAACAAGAAGATAAGCTTCAAGTGTTTAATATAATAAATTCGATAGACTCCATATCTGATGTGTGTATTGATTGGGAATTTGATCAACATGAATGTCAATTAAACTGGGAATAGTTCACTAATTCTCAAAAATCCAGATTTTTTCAAAAAATATAGTATAATCGTGACTCTATACGAAAATATCAATTATATAGTACAATAGTATTAATAAACTATTGTACTATATAATTTGCAGGTCATAAAATGGTATCAGTTAATCCGTTAGTCAAACCATTTGTAAAGTGGGCAGGAGGAAAAAGACAGCTTGTGCCGACAATTCTAGCCAATCACCTCCCTAAAAATCATAATCTTCAAACCTACTACGAGCCTTTTATTGGTGGTGGTGCGCTTTTGTTTAGTTTGCAACCTAAAAAAGCTGTCATTAATGACAGTAATGCTGAATTGATAAATTGTTACAAAATAATTAAAAATTCTTTAGATGAACTAATTGAAGATTTAAAAAATCACAAAAATGATGAATATTATTATTATGATATTAGAGACTGGGATCGAGAAAAGAATTTTAAGTCTAAAACAGAAGTTCAACGAGCATCCAGAATTATCTTCTTAAATAAAACTTGTTATAATGGGTTATTTAGAGTTAATTCTCAAGGTCAATTTAATGTACCTTTCGGCAAATATAAAAATCCAAATATTTTAGATATAGCTGTTTTAAAAGCAGTTAATAAATATTTAAATGAAAATCAAGTTAGAATATTAAACTCTGATTTTCAAGAAGTTGTTAAAGATGCAAAAAGAGGAGATTTTATATATCTCGATCCTCCTTATGATCCAGTTTCTGAAACTGCTTCTTTTACTGGCTACGATGTTAACGGTTTCAATAAACAGGAACAGCGAAGATTAAAAGAGGTATTTGATGATCTAAATAATAGGGGTTGTCATATTTTACTAAGCAATGCTTATACAGAATTTATTAAAGACCTATATAAAGATTATCCACACACAAAAATATCAGCTATAAGAGCGATAAATTGTAATGGTAAAAAAAGAGGTAAAGTGGATGAGATTTTAGTAAAAAACTATGAGTGATAAAAATACTAAAAAAGCAAAAAACAAAAATGATATTGCTTGGGAAGCACTATTTGAAAAATACTCTATTTTGGAAAAAATCAATGAAATAGGATACTTTAAGATAGAGTCAAATAGTATTAATGAATTCAGAGAAAGTAGGTTAATGGCAAAGTTTGATCATTATCATACTTTGCCTAAAATATTTAAACAACATAAGCTGTCTATATTACCTATTTCCAGAAAGAAATATATAATAGGCAGATTTGATACTTATTTAAATGTTGATTATGACGCTTGTTTAGAACCTACTCCTGTTGATTTTCCTTCCAGTATAGAAAGTATAGATTATTGTAATCTCTTTTCAGAAAGTGCAGCTTTAAGTTGTGCTTTCAATATAGATATTATAGATGATTTAATAAATAGTAATGGAGAAATTTTTAAACAAACTGTTTATGGTCGAATGTCTACAGGTCAGTTTAAATTCTTTATAAAAGATAGAGTAGATAACAACCAGTATCAAATTGAAGTTGATAATTCTCAGTGTGAAATAGATGCAGGGTTTGAGAGTGAAAATTATTTTGTTTTGGTGGAAGCTAAATTATATGATGTGGATAATTTTTTAATTAGGCAGCTTTATTATCCATATCAACTATGGTCTAATAAAATTAGAACAAAGCAGGTGATTCCAGTTTTAATGACTTACTCTAATTCTAGTAATATATTTAGCTTCTTTATATATAAATTTGAGAATTTATTAGATTACAATTCTATAAAGTTAGTAGAACAAAAAAATTATGTTATAGCACCCGAAATAATAACTCATGATGATGTATCTGAAATATTTAAATCTATTAAGATAGCTCCTGAACCAACAAATATTCCATTTCCACAAGCAAATACATTTGCAAGAATTATAGATTTACTCACAATTTTGTTAAATAAAGAGCTTACAAAGGAAGAGATTACAGCAAATTATCAATTTGATCAACGACAGACTAATTATTATACTGATGCTGCTAGATATCTTGGATTTGTTGATAAATATGAAGACAGAAATACTAAAGAAATCAACTTTAAGTTAAGTGATGAAAGCACAGATTATTTGAAAAAAAGGCATAAAATAAAAATACTATATTTTATTAGAAAAATTTTACAATATCAGGTTTTTTATAAAACTTTTGAATCTACCCTTTTAAATGGTGAAATACCGGATAAAAATGAAATTATTAAGATAATTTTATCCTGTACAAAGTTAAAGTATAAAACTGCGGATAGACGTTCTAGCACTGTTAGACGATGGATAGAATGGATATTAAGTATGATTTCTGATGAGTAAAGATATAGATGACTAAGAGAACAGCCCTCTTAAAGTTTAAACATATAAGAGGGAGAATTAAAAGACATTACCAATGATGATCATTAGCATCAATTAGGGATTTTATTTTTGGAACTCCCTTAACAATCATCTTTTAATAACTGAGAAAATCCTTAGAAATAGCAAAGGTTTCGCTCACAATTTCCGATGCTAACTGATCAAATTTGAGTTGAGGATAAGTTTTACTACCATTATTTTGATGCCAAGATGAAAATGACTGAGATTGTAAAGAAATCCCTATAGCCACACTAGGTAGATAACTAATATTATAGTCCACCGAATTTAAAGACGAGATTGCAGAAAAAGACAGATTAAATAAACTGTGTAAAGGTAACTTGTACAAATCACGGTGGGGAATTAAGATGATTGTATCTATCCCTTCTAATTCTTGAATAATTATCGGAATATTCAAGATATTTTGTAATTCCAAAACTTTGGATGGAATTGCTAATTGTTGCCAATCTGCTAACCAATTTTCAAATTCAATTAAACGTCGTACTGCTTCTGGTATAGCCTCAATATCTTGTATAGGCGTAAGTAGAAGAATGGGAGACGGTGCTTGATCTTTGATGATAAATGTGTGTAAAGCGGCTGGGCTAAAATGCCAGTAAATTATGGCTGTGGAGGGATTAAGTAATTGTTGAATAGATGTATAGTTAACATTGTTAATGTGATAATTTGCTTCAGACATTAACCAATGTAAACAACTATTTTTACCTTGTTCGGCAATTTCCCAAGCTTCTACTAAGTCTCCTGTATTTACAGACAAATCAACGGCTAGTTGTCCCAAACCAGCAAATTTCAGTGCTAGTTGTTTTTTGTTTTCATCAGAACGAGTGGGGTGAGTGAGTAATTGTTGTAATAATTCCATACCCCATTTTTGCAATTCTTGTGCAGTTGCTGTTTCTCCCAAACAGATCAACATTTTGGTCAGAGATTGCAAAATTTCTAGATGCAATTCGGGGAAATCTTCTGGTGTGAGAGTGGATAGTGCTAGTTGATATTCAGATATAGCATGATGCCAATAATCACGGGGGTTGGATTCTTTTTTGCCTTGCTCGTAATAAGTATTACCAAGAGCTATATGTAATCTTCCCCAGCCTTCGGGGTGAGTATCTGGGCGAAGATGTTTTAAACCTTCTTGATAACTGGCTAATTTGCCTGGATATCCGCCTAAATTGAGGGCGGGATTGGCAGCAGAAATGCTACTAACGACAATCAATGATGATTGATGAGGGTTTAAATTACCAGCAGCAGCACCACGACCGAGCCAAGCTTCCCAGTAGTCTAGTTTAATTTGTAAAGCATTGTCATAGCAGGAAATAGCTTGAGCAAAACGTTCTAAATAAAAGAGGGCTACGGCTTGGTTATACCAGGCGGGGTGGAAATCGGGTTTAATGGCGATCGCTTGTTGATAAGAGGCGATCGCATCTTCCCGTCGTCCCAGGTTTTCAAAGGACACGCCCCGGTTATACCAGGCTAAATAAAATTCAGGTTGAACAGAGAGGGCTTGATCCCAAGATTCAATGGCTTCTAACCATTGTTTCAAATTAAACAGCACTACACCTCGATCAATCCACACCTCATGATAGTCCGGTTGGAGATTGAGGGCTTGATCATAACTAGCGATCGCTTCGGGATATTGCTCACCCACAGCTAAAGCTATACCTCGGTAGTACCAAGTTTCTGGATCTTGGGGTTGGAGATTGAGAGCTTGATCGTAACTAGAAATTGCTTCCCAGATTAAACCTAACTTCAATAATGCTAAACCCCGGCTCGACCAAGCCTCTTCATAATCAGCTTTAATAGCGATCGCCTGATCAAAAGATGCGATCGCCCCATCAAAGTCTCCCAACTCGCCGAGAATACAGCCACGACTGTACCAAACCTTGTAGAAATCTGGTTTGAGTGCCAGTGTTTGGTCATAAGCGGCGATCGCCTCTGGAAACCGTTGCAAATAATAAAGTGTCAATCCCTGATTAAACCAATATTCATAAGCTCCAGATTCTATTTGACTTGCTTGCTCATATAAAGCCAAAGCTGCCAATAAATTCCCAGATTTAGCTTGCTGCAAACCTTCGTAAAATAAAATTTCCGCCTGATTAGCAACAACAATTTGCGATGTTTGACTATCCCGAATTGCCAAATCTGAAGCCAACTGCTGGACAAGATTGGTACTTTGCTCCAACCGCACTACCAACTCATCTAAAGTGGATGCTAACTGCGGTTCTACATTCGCCAAAGAATGATGCAAATTTTCCTCAGTTAGAGATACTGCAACTACTTCCTCAACATTCTCAGAAAATTCCTGAATTGTATACTCATAACTTAGCTGCTCAGTTTCCGACTGAACATAAACATCATGTAGATTTTCATTCTCAACATCTTTGATCAAAAACTCATCACTCAAATCTAAAGAGTAATCAGTCAACACCTCCTCAATTACTTGAGGCGTTGGTGGATTAGTTACACTGTCTGCTTCCTGATATTCCCAAAGCTGTTCACCAAATTGGCGCAGCAATTCTTGTCCTGGACTATCTAACTCCTCTTCAGTAGGGATAAAGATGTCCAATTCCAGTGGCTCTTGCTTACGCTCATACTCTTGATTCAAATTGCGCCGCAATAATTGAATCCCAATATCATAAGCCAGGTTACTAACCTCACCCAGCCCCAATTCACCCAATTGCACCATCCGCTTGGCTAACTGATGATTGGGAGCAGGAGAGGCTAATAATTTATCACCAAATATCAACAGCCAATCTATCCAACGGTCAATAGTAATTCGTGGTTCCATCCGCTGTAAATACTTCAACGCCCACTGTTGTCCTCGCGCTTGATGCACGCCTTCTAGTAGTTCGTTAAACAACAACTCTAGATCCGCATTCGTGAGTTCTGGGGGTTTATCTACCACCAGTTCGCCTTGACTAAACCGGGGATCATTGATCCCAAGGCTGCCAAAGGGGTACTTTAAAAATTTGTTAAGCCACTGCAAGAGCCACCTGAACATCTGCCACTTTATTGGGTTTTCTTTCTCCTAGATTGTAGCTATCGTTGTGTCAAAAAAATTATTAATTACGGAATGGACTACAAAATCTAGATTTACTCGCGTAAAAATACTGATAGCTACTTTGAACAATTAGAACATAATTACTGCAATTAGTCATCAGGAGATGGAGTCAAAAATTCTGCTGTGTCCTCAGTCTTGGATTGTGTAGAAGACTCATTAGCCTCATTATACTGATTCACCAAGGCTTGAATAATCACTTCTGGATTATCTGTTTCTATCCCTAGTTGTTGGGCAACTTGTTGACACAAATGTTCATCCTGTTGCAACATAATCAGTAACTCCTCTAGAGTAACAGTTTTGTATTCTCCCTCTGGTGAGTCTTCTGGCTCTTGCGGAGGTGCTGGGGGATTATTTTGGACTGCATCAGGTCCAGCATATTCCCAAATCGGTTCTCCTGGATTGCGTGTTAACACTTTCATGCCGATGTCATAGGACAGATTACCGATTTCCCCAACACCTAACTCACCTAATTGAACTAATCTAACTGCTAATTCATTATGGGGTTTGGAGGATGCTAATAATCTGTCACCAAACCGATTTAGCCATTCCAACCAGCGTTCTATGCTGACACGATGCTGAAGATTATGTAACCATTTTTGCGCCCAAGCCTGTCCTTTGGCTTGATGAACACCTTCTAAAAGTTCTGTAAATAGAAATTCTAAATCTGTATCGCTCAGAGGTGGTGCTGCTTGTTTGGGGATATTTTCTGGACGTGAGGTGAGATTTTCCTGACTACCAAACAAGCGTCGGAAAAATTTTTTAAGCCATTGAATTAGCCGCTTGAGCATCTGATACACCATTGATATTTGTTGCTTATTCAAATTTTAGCCATGTCGGTGACTCCCGTGAGTGGAATTAAAAATTAATAATTAAAAATTAAAAAAGCAGACTATACAAGCTTTTTGCTAATTTTTCATAGTTGTTTAACTTACATCATCCTTTACTGGCGGCTATCTATCAGGGAAATTGCCATGAGTTGTTAGAATGGTAAAGCTCTAAATTCACCAGAGCTATACGGATTTAAACCTGTCTCCATGTCTTACGAACCCCTGCACCATAAGTATCGGCCAAAGAGTTTTGCTGAACTGGTGGGTCAAGAGGCGATCGCTACTACCCTGACTAACGCCATTCTTTCAGCGAAAATCGCCCCTGCTTATTTGTTCACTGGCCCCAGAGGTACAGGAAAAACTTCTAGTGCTAGAATTCTCGCTAAATCTCTCAATTGTCTCCAAGGAAATCAGCCAACTCCACAACCCTGCGGCGTTTGTGAAATCTGTCAGGGCATTACTAAAGGCTATTCTACAGATGTTATTGAAATTGACGCTGCCAGTAATACAGGTGTTGATAATATTCGTGAACTGATTGAACGGGCGCAATTTGCCCCAATGCAATGCCGCTATAAAGTTTATGTGGTTGATGAATGTCATATGTTAAGTACAGCAGCATTTAATGCGTTACTAAAAACATTAGAAGAACCACCTAAGCACGTTGTTTTTGTCCTCGCCACAACAGACCCACAGCGGGTATTACCAACAATTATTTCTCGTTGTCAAAGATTTGATTTTAGACGAATTCAGTTAGAAGCGATGGTAAAGCATTTAACTTATATTGCTGCTAACGAAAATATTAATATTGCTCATGACTCCCTCACCCTCGTTGGACAAATTGCTCAAGGGGGATTAAGAGATGCAGAAAGTTTACTTGATCAATTAGCTTTAGTCGCTGGGGAAGTCACACCGGATAAAGTTTGGGATTTAGTGGGTTCAGTCAGTGAAAAAGACCTATTTGGATTATTAGAAGCGATCGCTCAAGATCATGCCGAAATAGTCTTAGATACTACTCGCAAAATCCTAGATCGAGGACGAGAACCCCTGATCATCCTCCAAAACCTCGCCGCTTTTTACCGAGATTTACTAATAGCCAAAACCGCTCCCAATCGTCAAGATTTAGTTGCTTGTACTCAATCAACCTGGACAGCATTAGTCAACTTTGCCCAAAAACTTGATATCAGTACAATCTTGCGAGGACAACAACACCTGAGAACAGCAGAAGTCCAACTCAAAAACACCACTCAACCCCGTTTATGGCTAGAAGTAACATTACTGGGATTATTACCCAGCGCCAATATTCAGATCCAACCTGTAAATATCCCCCAGCAAGTTCATACAACCTCTGTAACCCCAGCTTACCCTCCTGTATCTGCACCCCCACCAACATATCCAACTCATTCACCACCAACACCCATCCCAGAACCTGTATCTGCACCACCTCCACCTATTGACAATCAACCAGCAGCAGTACAACCAGTTGGAGAAGGTTCACAATACGACGTAACTCAACTGTGGCAGCAAGTTCGTGGACATATTCAACAGTTACCCACCCAAGCATTGTTGGGTCAAATGTGCCATTTAATTGAGTTCAATGGTTCTCATGCCCGGATAGGTGTAAAAGCAGTTTGGTTTGACAAAGTAAAATCTTATTTACCTATTATCATCACAGCTTTTAGGCAAACCTTCCAACAGGAAATTCAAGTCACTTTAGAAAAAGTCACATCTGCAAACCCTACTTCAACTAGGAGAAATCCACCACCACAAACTTCTCCCCCTGTACAACAACCACCCCAACCTACTTACAACCAGCAAATCCCCACTCCACAACCCACTCCACAACCGCCTCCAGCCGTACCACAGCCAGTACCTACACCGTTACCCGAAATGGTAAAAACTGAGCCTGTTATTACCAACACAGCGCCCGTAAAAACCATTTCTCCACTACCAGTGCAACCATCCCCATCAAACTGGGATCATGATGGCGTAGTCAAAGCTGCGGAAAGTTTAGCGAAATTCTTTTCTGGAGAAATCATCCGCATGACAGATGATACTTTCCATCTATCGAATTCTGTGACAGCTACTGAAACAACTGAGATATATGAATCCTACGTTGATGATGAATATATTTAGTAGGGGCGGGGTTTCCCCGCCCTCAAAGGAGTCAGGGGATATCTTGACTCAATCGTCTGCGCGTAATAATTTGCGGTAAAAAGGTTTAGAAAAATCAGTAATGCGATGGCGCTTATAATTTTCCATCAGTTCAATCAAAAAATTAATAAATTCAAAACTAGCCATCATTACTTCATAAGTTAGATCAGAATCAGTATCAAACTGCATCCGGCAACGAGTTAAATCGGAGGGTAAGGTGGCAACATTCCAAGTAGCAACAAAGGAAATATTATCACTGGCTTCAATTTTACGGTGTCCTTCTAATACGCCTTTTTGATAAAGACTAATAGCATAGGGTAATAAATTTCGCTTGTTCCCCTGAATATACGGTAGATACACTGTGGCTTGTTGCTGACTTGCTGGTTGGAGTTGATCAAAAGACGTATTACCAGACATCGTTGTAGATTCCTTAAATTAACTAAGAATTGGTGATCCTATCGTTTTCTCAATAGTATTCCGCAGAATATATTTACTTTTTAGCAGTATGTATATAAAATAGCATTCAAATTTCCCTCCACCAGTGAAAAATTTTTCTAGAACAGTTTTTTTGATGTGATTTCAAAAGAGTCTGGATTTATGCAACTGGCACATTGGTAAGGTGCGTCAGAAGGCAACAATCTGTTTATTTGCAGAATTTATGCAATCTGACGTGGTTGGTGAGCTTGCCGAACCACACCCTACAACTAAAACTAATAAGGTACGGCTACCTGCTCATTAGTGACTTGGAGTTTAGAGTAGTCAGCGACAATTGTCCGGAACACATCACCATCAATGGTTTCTTGTTCTATGAGCAAATCTACAACACGCTCTAAAATTAAACGGTTTTCTTGTAGTAGTTCCTTAGCTTGAACATAGCTGCGGTTAATAATTTCCCTGACTGTGGCATCAATTTTAGCGGCGATTTCCTCAGAATATTCTGATTTATTCATCCAGTCACGCCCTAAAAATACCTCATTATTTTGATTTTCCAAAGAAACCGGACCCAAATCAGACATCCCAAATTTAGTTACCATTTGTCGTGCCATATTGGTAACTTGTTGTAAGTCATTTCCTGCACCTGTGGTAACTTCCGCTTTCCCAAAGACGATTTCTTCTGCTGCCCGACCGCCCAAAGCAGCGGCAATTCGGGCTAAAATTTGGGAACGGGAAATTAAACCTTGTTCTTCATTGGGAGTAAACCAAGTTAAACCTAATGCTTGTCCTCTAGGAATAAGAGTAACTTTTTGTACAGGATCATGACCTTTGACTAAAGTACCTACCAAAGCGTGTCCGACTTCGTGGTAAGCAATCAGGCGTTTATTTTTGCTATCTACTAAAGCAGTTCCTTCCATACCGGCAACTACTCTATCTATGGCATTATCAATTTCTAAATCGGTAACAGCTTCTTTGCGTCTTCTGGCTGTGAGAATAGCAGCTTCGTTGAGTAAATTAGCTAAATCTGCGCCAGTAAAACCAGGAGTTCTGCGAGCGATCGCTTCTAAGGATACAGTAGGATCAATCTTCTTATTTTGAGCATGGACTGTCAAAATATCCTGTCTTCCTTTCAAATCTGGGACATCCACAATCACCTGTCTATCAAAGCGTCCGGGACGTAACAAAGCTGAATCTAGGACATCTGGGCGGTTAGTAGCAGCAATAATAATAATTCCCGTATTCCCTTCAAAACCATCCATTTCTGTTAATAGTTGGTTGAGGGTTTGTTCCCGTTCATCATTACCACCACCAATACCAGCACCCCGTTGTCTACCTACTGCGTCAATTTCATCAATAAAGATCAAACAAGGAGCATTATCTTTAGCTTTTTTGAACAAGTCACGGACACGGGAAGCGCCCACACCGACAAACATTTCTACAAATTCCGAACCAGACATACTGAAAAATGGTACACCTGCTTCACCGGCGATCGCTTTTGCGAGTAAAGTTTTCCCAGTTCCCGGCGGTCCAACTAACAGCACACCTTTGGGAATTTTTGCTCCCACAGCCGTAAATTTTTCTGGCTGTTTTAGGAAGGTAACAACTTCTTGTAATTCTTCTTTTGCTTCTTGGACTCCAGCGACATCATCAAATTTCACCCCCGTTTTTGCTTCCATTTGAAACCGAGCGCGAGATTTACCGAAACTCATAGCTTGGTTAGAAGCATTTGCTGAACGACGCAGGAACAACAGCATTAAAGCCACCAGTGGTAAAATCCACATTAGATTGATTAACAACCCAACAGCGGCTCTATTACCAGCAGAGGAAACTTCGCCAAAATCAACGTTTTTTTCTTTAAGTTTATTAATTAACTCCGGATTTTGATTTAAAAGTCGTACCTGTAAAGGAGGTGTATCTGGCTTTTGTCCAGCTAAATAAACCCTAGCTGTCTGCTCAACTTGATCCAACTCTACCTTTTTAATTTCCCCTTTATCAGCCTTCTGGATTAATTCTCCATAGCTTAAAGTGTTACGCTCTGTTTTTTGCTGCGCTAATGCAGAACTACTACCGAATGCTCCCGGCAACATCATCAACCCAGCCGCTACAACTCCAGTTAAAACATGACGCTGGTTCATTAGACCTTTTTTGTCGAAATTTCTCATAAAATTTACCTTTTATCTATTAGCAAAAGCTGAGAGGATGTTTTATGCCCTTTTGTCTCAGAAATGGCCATTTGTAGAAATTACAGTTCTCCTATCTAGTTTAACTGCCAGACCTAACTATTGACAGGTGACAGAGAAGAAGGTGACGGTTCAACAATTGACAATTGACAATTGACAACGGACAACTGATAACTGACAACGAACAACGGACAATTGACAACTGACAACTGACAACTGACAACTGACAACTGACAACGGACAACTGACCACTGACCACTGACCACTGACAACTATATATTTATGCAAATAAATTTTCAAAGCTTTACCGTTAACAAGCGATTTCCCTTAACCATTAGTAGAGGGACAACAGCACAAACGACAAATATCTGGTTACAAATTGCCCAAGAGGGAATTGTGGGTTGGGGAGAAGCATCTCCTTTTGGTGTGGGCAACCATAGGCAATCTACTGAGAAAATCCAAGAGGGTTTGCAGCAAATTACACCGATTTTACAAAAATTTAGCCCTTGGCAACGGCAAGAAATTGAGGCAGTATTAGAACGAATGCAAATTCCTTCCGCCGTTAAAGCGGCTGTGGATATGGCATTACATGATTGGTTGGGTAAGCGGGTGGATTTACCATTGTGGAAACTTTGGGGACTAGATAAAAATGCGATCGCTCCCACTTCTGTAACAATTGGTATTAATTCCCCAGCAGGTGCAAAGGCCAGGACGCAAGACTGGTTACAATTTATGGATGTGCAGTTATTAAAAGTAAAATTAGGTTCAACCGAGGGAATAGAAGCAGATCAAAAAATGTTGTTAGCGGTATGGGAAGCAGCCGCAGGAAAAGATGTGTTTGTTGACGCTAATGGTGGTTGGAGTTTGGCGGATGCTATAAATATGTGTGGTTGGTTAGCTGACTTAGGGATAAAGTATGTAGAACAACCTCTAGCCAGAGGTGAAGAAGCAAATTTAGCTAATTTGCAAAAAAATTCCCCGTTACCAATTTTTGTGGATGAAAGTTGTTTTACCAGTGCTGATATTCCCCAATTAGCAGATCATGTAGATGGAATTAATATCAAGTTAATGAAATCTGGGGGTATAACCCAGGCTATGAGAATGGTGCATACAGCCAAAGCCCATAATTTACAAGTCATGTTTGGCTGTTATTCTGATAGTTCTCTGGCTAATACCGCCGCATTACAACTTGCACCACTAGCTGATTATTTGGATTTAGACAGTCACTTAAATTTAATTGATGATCCTTTTACTGGTGCAGTCGTAGAAAATGGGCGAGTTTTACCGAATAATTTACCTGGTTTGGGAGTGAAACATAGTGCGTTTGTCGCTTAATCAAAAAGTAGCCATTCTTCTCCATGAAGGAATTACAGGATTGCAGGGAAAGACGGGTTTATCAATTTTACGTTACAGTGAATCTCAAATTGTCGCGGTGATTGATCAAGAATCTGTTGGTAAAAGTTTAGGAGAATTAACAGGTATTCAGCGAGATGTGCCAATTGTGGCATCTGTAACAGCAGCACTACAGTACAATCCAGACGTTTTAGTAATTGGAATTGCGCCTAAAGGTGGTGCTGTACCGAATAATTATTGGTCTGATATCAAAGATGCCCTGAAAGCGGGAATGTCTTTGGTAAATGGATTACATACACCAATGGCAAATATACCGGAATTAACCGCCCTCCTTAAACCAGGACAATTAATTTGGGATGTCCGCAGAGAACCAGCTAATTTAGATGTAGCATCAGCAATGGCGCGAACTCTGGCCTGTCGGCGGGTTTTGACTGTGGGGACAGATATGGCGATTGGAAAAATGTCCACCAGTCTGGAATTACACCGGGCGGCTAAGTTGCGGGGTTTACGTTCTAAGTTTTTGGCTACCGGTCAAACTGGGTTAATGTTGGAAGGGGAAGGGGTAGCTTTAGATGCTGTGCGGGTGGACTTTGCGGCTGGTGCTGTAGAACAGTTGGTAATGCGTTTTGGTCAACATTACGATATTCTGCAAATTGAAGGGCAAGGTTCTCTTTTACACCCTGGCTCGACGGCAACTTTACCTTTAATTCGGGGTTCTCAACCCACACATTTAATATTAGTGCATCAAGCAGGACAAACTCATAACCGTAATAATCCCACTATCCCGATTCCACCTTTACCGGAAGTAATTCGGATGTATGAAATTGTGGCTAGTGCTGCTGGTGCTTTTAAGCACGTTCCTGTGGTGGGGATAGCGTTGAATACGAAGAATTTAGAGGAAGTAGAGGCAAAAAATGCGATCGCTCAAATCATAGCAGAAACTAAACTACCTTGCACAGATCCTATCCGTTTTGGGGCTGGGTTACTATTGGATGCTGTTATGCAAAGTTAGATGTAAGATTTTCTGCACGCAGAGACGCTCCAGGCGCAAAGAGTAGAAGTTTTATTGTTGATGTAGTTTAATGGGAATTTCAATGATAAATTCTGTTCCTTTTCCGGGTGCAGAAATACAATCTAATTTACCACCGTGTTTATCTACGATGATTTGATAACTAATTGATAATCCTAAACCTGTTCCTTCTCCTACAGGTTTGGTGGTGAAAAAAGGATCAAATATGCGTTGTCTAACTTCGGGATTTATGCCCATACCATTATCTTTAATGGCAATTTGTACCCAATTATCATTAACAACTTGGGTACTAATCATAATTTGGCTAGAATTATTTTTTTGTTCTACTTGAGATGAATTTTCCTGCTGCTGTTTCAGAACATCAATTGCATTACTAATGATATTCATAAATACCTGGTTCAATTGGGAAGCATAACATTGAACTAAGGGAATATCACCATAATTTTTAATTACTATCTGATTAGAATAGCCTAATTTTTCTTGGAATCGAGGTTGTAAAATCATTAATGTACTATCAATTCCTTCATGGATATCTACAGGTTTCATGGCTGATTCATCAAGACGAGAAAAATTACGTAAACCTAAAACTATCTTGCGAATTCGTTCTGAACCTACCATCATTGAATTGAGAATTTTCGGTAAATCTTGCATGATAAAATCAAAATCATGCTCTTTTTTATAGTTTTCAATAATAGCTGAAGGATGAGGATATTCCTGTTGATATATATTCAGCATATTGATCATAAATTCAATATAATTGCTGGCGTGTTCAACATTAGCATAGATAAAATTTACCGGATTATTAATTTCATGGGCAATACCTGCAACCATTTGTCCTAAACTGGACATTTTCTCTGTTTGAATAAGTTGAGATTGTGTGGTTTTTAATTCATACATTGCTTCTTCTAAATGCTGATTCTTTTCATTTAATTCCTGAGTTCTTTGTGTAACTTTTTCCTCTAAACTCCTATAGAGTTGAGCATTTTCTAGAGAAATAGCAGCTTGGGAAGATAGCAAATTTAATATTCTCAATCTTTCAGTGGTAAAAGCTCCTACAGTTAGATTGTTCTCTAAATAAATGATACCGATTAATTCCCCTTTATTCAAAATAGGAGTACAGAGGATAGATTTTGGTTGATATTGAATAATATATAAATCATGAGCAAATTCTGGAGAATCTTTGACATTGCTAATTAGCAAATATTTTTGCGTATGAGCAACATAATTAATAATACTTAAAGGTAAATATTGACAATTGTTAATTGGTGTATTCGATAATTCATATTCATGCTCATTTATACATTGAGCTACCAAGACTAAATTTCCCTCTTTTTGCAAAATTAACGCAGATTTATTAGCAGCAACATTTTCTGATATCATCTGCATGAGAGTATGTAATAACTTGTCTATCTGAATTTCTGAAGAAATTGCTAAAGAGGCTTTAGTCACAGTTTCTAAATCTAATAATGCAGAAACACCTGTCAAACTAGGTTTACTAATAAGGGTACTTACTTCACCTTCTGTTAATTTAGTTTTTGTTTGATTAATGATAGGTTCAAGTAATTGAGGATAGGTTGTTTCCAAATTTTCAATTTTTACCTTCGCTCCCCAATTAGCATAACAATAATAAGCATCTATTAAGTAAGCTTTAGCAATTTTTTCTTTATTACAACCCAGGTAAAATTTAGCTGCTAGTTCATTAGCTAGTGCTTCCTCTTGAATATATTTATTTTCCTTAGCTCCCGCAATTGCTTGATCATAAAGCTCCATTGCTTGCCAATTATTTCCTAATACTCTGGCTTTTTCTGCTTCTACCAATTCATATTTATGTTGATAATTCATGGGGGCGTAATTAGCCCAATTTTTCATTTGTTCTTGATTAGATAGAATTTTTTCTAAAAATCGTTTTTGTTCACTTGCAGACTGATAAGGATATTCAGCTAAAAGTGATAAAGAATAGTAAAAATTATATTGACTAATTGTCACTTGTCCAACAACAAATTGCAAATATTCTCCACCTTTGATGGAATTATCAACAGCAATATTTGTGAAACCAAAGAAGTAATAATATATGGTTTTTGCTAAATATAATGAAAAGAGTGTGGTGGAAGCTTGAGTTTCTATAAGAATTGGTAATAATTCTGATTCATCAAAAATATCACCATCAAATATTTGTTTATTTTCATTAATTTCTGAAAAATTAAAAACTAGCTGATACCATATTTTATGAAGCAGCACTGTGCCTTCTTGCTTGATGCTATACATTAAAAGGATATGATTTTTTAAATTCTCAAATAGATAAGATAAATTTTTACCACTAAGGAGCATATTTATATCATACATTGCACAACAGTAACCAAAGTATTCTATATCTCCAGTTTCCATTCCACTTTGTAAACCCTCTTGTAAACTAGTTATTGTTTTTCGCAAATGTTGTTTCCAAGGGAGAATATTACTATTCCACATCACTAAAACTCGGCATTCAATACTTCTAGCATCAAATTTATCTAATATACTTAAAGCCAATTCACCATAACGGTATCCAGTTTCAATATCCGCAAAGAAACCGCACAATAATAAACCATAATTCACATATCCATGAGCAGAAAATGGAGAATTACCATATTTCACAGATAGATGAATCATTGTAAATATAATAGCTGGAAATAGTTTTGGATCAACAAAATAACTAGCAGCAGTCATATTAGTTAAAATCCGCATGACAGCAAGTTTATCAGCAGCTATCATCTCCGGTAAGTTGATTAAATCATCAACATTTAAGTTAAGTGGAGGTGTTGTTTCTAAATTCACTCCCAGCAAGTTTACTAAAGTTAAACCTGTCTCAATTGCTTGTTGTATTTGCACTTGAGCCATATATATTTGTATTTGTGCTTCATACACTTTTACTTGATCAATCAGACTATTAGCATTTTGCTTAACTGCTTCTATATATATTTCTGCTTGCTCAAAATTAATGTTTAAATATTCTGCTTCTACAGCTTCAATATAAAGATTTAAAGTTAATTCATACTGATATTCCCAACTATCTGCTGCTAAAAGTTCTAAACCTACTTTTAAATATCTGACAGCAGCTTCATAAGCAGTTGAAGATTTAGCTTTACAACCAGCAATTAAGTTTAATTTAGCTAATTCATATCTATCTAACTGATTGGAAATTAATTTTATCCCCATATTTAACTGATTAACTATCTCAAATATCTTTTCTTCCCCTTCCTCAGAACTGCTATCTTTTAACAGCAATTGACCTATTTTTAAGTGTGTTGCTGGTTTATCTTCATCAGAAATTAATGAATAAGCTGCTTGCTGAACTCTATCATGAAGAAATTTATATTGAACTATAATTGATTCATTACTATTAGCTGTTAAATTTGAGTCAAAAATATTTAATGATGATTCTTCATCATCTGTAAAAAATTTATAAACTTCATTTTGAGAGATAATTAATTCTTCTTGTAAAGCATTCCATAACTCAGATGCTATTTGGATTTGGGATTTTTCGCAGACTATAGACAAAGTATATAAATCAAATTTATTACCAATACAAGCAGCTACTTTTAAGATATTTTGAGTATTTTTAGATAATTTCTTTAACTGGTTTTTTAGAAAATTAACAACATCTTCATTATGATATAAAGCTTTGGCTGCATTAATATCACACTTCCAATAACCTAGACTAGAATTAAAAACAATTAATCCATCTTCATGCAGTGATTTTAATAATTGATTTGTAAAAAATGGATTCCCTTGAGTTGTCTTTAAAAGTAATTCAATGAGAGATTCAGTATGTGCTTCTGAACAAATTAGAGTATCTGTAATTAATAGCCGCAGATGGGATTTATCTAAAGGTTGTAACCTGATTTCATGAACGGTGACATTCGCTTGTCGAATATCATCTAAAGTCATGACTAAAGGGTGTCCGGGCTTGACTTCATTATCTCTATATGCTCCAATTAATAATAAATATTTGGTGTCTTTTGCACTCATTAATAATTTGATTAATTTCAAAGAAGCTATATCAGCCCATTGTAAATCATCTAAGAAAATTACTAATGGATGTTCACTAGTAGCGAATATCTGAATAAATTTACCAAATAGTAAATTAAAGCGATTTTCGGAAGCATTACCTGTCAGTTCTGGAACTGACGGTTGTTGGCCAATAATATTTTCTAGTTCAGGGATAACATCAATAATTACCTTTCCTTGTTCTCCTAATGCTGATAAAATTTTCATTTTCCAGTCTTCTAACTGATTTGTATTTTCAGTGAGGAGTTGTGTCATGAAACTACGAAATGCTTGTAATAAGGCCGAAAAAGGAATATTTCGTTGGAATTGATCATATTTACCAGAAATAAAGTAACCTTTTTCCCGCACAATTGGTTTATGAACTTCATTAACAACAGCAGTTTTACCAATACCAGAAAAACCTGCTACTAACATTAATTCTGTATTCCCAGCACTGACATTTTTAAAAGTATTTAGTAAGGTAATAATTTCCTGTTCTCTACCATAAAGCTTTTCTGGAATCAAAAAGCGATCGCATATATCTTTTTCTGCTAATTTAAAATTACTAATTTCTCCCTGCATTAATAACATTTGTTGACATATTTCTAAATCATGTCTAATTCCTCTGGCTGTTTGATATCTTTCATCAGGGTTTTTTGCCATTAATTTCAAAATCATATCTGCCATAATTGGCGGAATTTGTGGATTAATTTCTCTAGGATTAATCGGTTCTTTTGCAAGATGACAATATACCAATTCTAAATGATTTTGACTATAAAAAGGTAATTTTCCGGTGAGTAATTCATAAAAAGTCACTCCCAAAGAATAAAAATCTGTGCGGTAATCTATCCCTCTATTCATTCTTCCTGTTTGTTCAGGAGACATATAAGTAAGTGTCCCTGCTAACACTTCTGGGTTTTTGATATCCGCAGTTTCTTTGGGTAATAGGGAAGAAATACTAAAATCTATCAGCTTAATTTGCTGCGTTTGAGAATTAATTGTAATATTTTTAGGCTTAATATCTTTGTGAATAATTTTATGATCATATAGGAATTCTAAAGCTTTGGTAATTGCGATCGCAATGGGTAAAAAAGAGATTAAATCTAAACTTTGATAATTAGCATATTCACTCAAAGATATACCTTGAAAATCTTCTAAAACCAGAGCATAACTATTGCCATATTTTTCTAAACCATAACATTTAATAATATTTGGATGATCAATTTGTTGACTAATAGCAAACTGATTTTTAAAAGCAATTAAATCCTGCAACCGGGGATATTGTGAGTTGAGAATTTTGATAATAACTGGAGTCTGGTTTTTTTCTTGTTCACCACGATAAACTGTAGTTTTTTCACTAGCATAGATGAGTTCAGTAATTTTATAACCAGGAATAGTAATTGCACAGATATTGCTTTTGCTCATAAGGATAAAATCAGAATTACAGCAGTGAACAGGGAAATATTAACTGGGTTGAATGTATTTTTATATATGGCTTAATTCTTAACTTGTGTACCTCATTTACCTGCAATCTGCTGTAAATTACCTACGAATCCTGTTGGAGCTATAGGAGGTAATAGAAAAAAATGCGCTTTTGATTTTGAATTATGCTACCCAAAATCAAAAATTGTTTAACTCGATAAACTTTGATCAAAATCTAGCCAAAAGTTGTGCTATTCCAACCCCACATTGAGCCTTGAGCATCTGAAAATTCTAAATAAATGCGGTTTTTAGGTATATTCAAAAATTGATTAATTTCCTGACAAAAATCCTGACTCATTGCTTTAGTTTGCTCAGGTTTCATTGTTCCCACACTCTTAATTTCTATATAGCAAACTGGTTCTGTAGTACCAGCAAAAGTCATGGGAACTCCGGCTTCAAAAGCTGTCATCACATAGGATTCTGGTTTACCCGTATGTTTAGCTAACTTAGCGGAGAGAACCTTGAGCATAGATTCAACCTGAGATTTTTCAGGATTAGAAACAGAAGTTTGGACTTTAATTAATGGCATAATCAGGATTTTAAATTGCTAAATTTGTATTTATTGGATTCAATTTTATCGCAACTACCAAAGTAGTGAAAATATGTATCCTCAACCATCTAATTTTTCACCTACTTAATGTGATGAACGGAATAAATGATTATGTTCAGGATGATATAAACGTGAACGTCCATTTACTGGTAATAATGCTGGGCTAATCACATAAAGTGTAGTCCGCACTAATTGTTCTTCATGAGTACAATTTGCCATTTGTGCTAGAGGAACAACCCGAATTTTTTCATCTGGCCATCCTAAGCGATAGCAAATCGCTACCGGAGTATCCTGGTTATAATATTCCAACAATTTGGCTTGGGCTTCAGTGATATGACGCACACTGAGATATAAACATAAACTAGCATGATGTGCCGCTAAAGACGCTAACTCTTCAGTAGCAGGAACGTGGGTGCGGCCACTAATGCGGGTGAGGATGATAGTTTGTACTAAACCAGGAACAGTTAACTCTATTTTAAGTTTAGCTGCGGCGGCTTGAAATGCACTGATACCAGGAATGATTTCAAACGGAATATCCGCCTCTGCTAATAGCTGCATTTGTTCATGAATAGCACTATAGAGACTAGGATCACCAGAATGCAGTCTAACGACAGATTTATGCGATCGCACCGCAGCCACCATGATTGGTAAAATTTCTTCTAAAGTCCGATTTGCCGTTTTCACAATTTCCGCATCTCCACGACAAACATCTAAAATTTGTTCGGGAATCAAGGAATCTGCAAATAAAATTACATCAGCCGTAGCCAACAACTTTTGCGCTCTAACCGTTAATAAATCAGGATCTCCAGGACCTGCCCCCACAATATAAACCGCTGGTTCTAAGGCATTTATATACTTAGATGAACTTAAATTATTAGTAGATTCACTCATCAAATTTCCTCTTCACAACGCCACAAAAAAGTTTTTTTGGCTTTTCCTCAGTACCCGTCCGGATTCACCCTCTTTCCCTAGTAGAAATAAATGGTAGATGCACCCTGGTTAAGCCCTAGAGATTAATTACTCTGGGGCATTTTTTTCTCCATATAACGGAGGCACAACATCAGGTAAAGGCCGCTTAATGACATACAACCACGCCAAACCAACTACTCCTAAAGTTATTCCCCCTAAACTGATCATCTGTGCCATCCGTAAAGGTCCGAGCATTAAGCTATCTGTGCGTAAACCTTCAATCCAAAACCGCCCTAAGCTATAAGCTATCCAATAAACTAAAAATAAAGTCCCTACTTTTAAACGTGGTTTTTTAGATAAAGCCCGAAAAAATAAAGTTAGTAGCAGGGCAAATACCATTAAATTCCACAGCGATTCATATAAGAAAGTGGGATGAAAATATTCAAAATTCACTAAATCTAAAGGACGACGATCTGGGGGAATGTACAGTTTCCAAGGTAAATTTGTGGGACTTCCGAATGCTTCTGAGTTGAAAAAATTTCCCCACCGACCAATTGCTTGCCCTAAAATTAACGAAGGGGCAACTAAATCAGTCAATTGCCAAAAAGAAACTTTATTGATTTTAGCAAAGATGAGCGCCGCTACCACACCGCCAATAATCGCCCCATGAATAGCAATACCCCCTTGCCAAATTGCAACGATCCGTTCTGGGTTTTGAGAGTATTCTGACCATTCAAACAAAACATAATATAACCTGGCGGCGGGAATAGCACCAATTACTAGCCAAATTGATAAATCACTGATTAAATCTGGATTTACATGACGACGCTTGGCTAGATACTGGGAAAGACTAACACCAATTAATACAGCACAGGCTATTAACAATCCATACCAGCGAATAACTATTGGTCCAATTTTCACTAGAATCGGACCAGGAGAAGTAAATTGAAACCCTAAGGGCAGAACAGAAAAATCCAGTACCATGAGAAATTACCTATAGGAGTATGGATGAAAAACAATAATATAGTATGTCTGAGCGACTAATCCTCAATCCTGAAGCAGGAGATGTTAGATTTAATTAAGTTCTACGAAAAAACTGTCAATATAATCACCTAAAATAACATTGTGATTGCTATTTATCCTGGTAGTTTCGATCCCATCACCTTGGGACACCTAGACCTCATACAGCGCAGTAGTCGTCTGTTTGAACGGGTGATAGTTGCCGTGCTACGAAATCCTAATAAAATGCCCTTGTTTACAGTAAAGCAAAGATTAGAACAAATTACTCTGGCTACAAAACATTTACCAAATGTGGGAGTAGACAGTTTTGATGGTTTAACCGTAGAATATGCTCAAATGCAACAAGCGCAAGTTTTGTTGCGGGGGTTAAGAGCGGTTTCTGACTTTGAAATTGAGCTACAAATGGCTCATACCAATAAAACACTGTCTACTCAAATTGAGACTGTTTTTCTGGCAACATCAAATGAGTATAGTTTTTTAAGTAGTAGTGTGGTACGAGAGATTGCCAGGTTTGGTGGCTCTGTTGATCATCTTGTTCCTCCACACATTGCCCTAGATATATACCAATGCTACAACCAAAAATCTCTAGCCTCGAATCCAACCACAACGGAAATAACCTTACCCCACGAGAGTATGTGAATGGAATTCCCCCAAATGGGCTGCCAACACCTGCTGGAGGGGTAGATATTCAGCAGGAACTCAACCGCTTAGAGGAAATAGTTCTCTCCAGTTTGAGGATTCCACTCACGGGACGTACTCTCATAGATGAAGATAAATTACTTGAACAACTTGATTTTATCCGCCTTTCTCTGCCATCAGTGTTCCAGGAAGCATTAGATATTTTGGAACAAAAGGATGAAATTCTCCTAGAGGCTGAAGAATATGGACAACAGGTTGTAGATGTAGCCCAAGCCAAACGAGCGCAAATTTTGGCGGAAAGTGATATTATCAGACAAGCTCAACGGGAAGCTGACCAATTACGGCGACAAGTGCAGCAAGATTGTGAAGCGATGATGCAGGAAACCCTGACAGAGATTGAACGCAAGCGTCGCGCCTGTCAGCAAGAATTAGAGGAAATGCGCCAAACTGCGATCGCTCAAGCTCAAGATATTGAAGATGGTGCTGATAAATACGCTGATAACGTTCTGGGTAATATTGAGCAGGATATTCAAGAAATGCTACAAATTATTACTAATGGTCGCAAACAATTAAGAGGAGATGAATCACAACAGCGGCCTGCACATAATTCTAAAAAGAGATAAGTAGGTTGGTGTTAAAAATTGTCTATGGCAAGCTGACAGGGAACAGGGAACAGGGAATAGGGAATAGATAATATTGATAATTACCTCTTTAACGGCGAATAAAAGCTAAAATTAGCAATTGGAGAGTTAACCAATGCCATGTTTGATATATTGCCTTTTCGCTTTGAGTTAGATAAGATTGCGATCGCCGGAGCTTGTTTATGGGCTTTGGCTTTATATCTGGGTTTTTCCCAAACTAGAGAATGGGTAATTACACAACTCAACCGCTGGTTCAATTTTGCAGAACGTTCTCTCTACACCAGTCAGTCAGAATTTGAAAAGACGCGCAAAGCTAGAGAAGCACAAAACTTCTTCTATGCTTCATTATTTAGCATTTTCCCTTTCCTAATATTTGGTAGTTTATCTAACTGGATTTTAGATATAAGTTTAGGTAATAGCTGGGGAATTAGTATTGGTATTCTTGCTTGTATGGGTGCTGGTGTCTATGAACTAGGACGCAGACAAGGAGAAGATTGAACTAATTGTTGTCAGTTGTCAGTGGTCAGTTGTTAGTTGTTAGTTGTCAGTTGTCAGTTGTCAGTTGTTAGTTGCAGCAAAGCCTAAATACAAAAAATTAACGAGTCTCACCCCTTCACTTATACTGATTAGCGTCAGCAGGGATAAAACTCGTTATAATCTTCAGTGAAAAAAGTAGACTAGTCTAACCTTCAACAATGAGTTTACCAACCATGCCAGCACCACGGTGAGGTTCGCAGTAGAAGGTGTATTCACCAGGAGTAGCATCAGCAGGAATAACAGTGGTTTCAGTTTGTCCAGGACTCATCAACAATTTCTTGTGAGACAAAGATTTGGCCAAATCAGCACTCTTAGCAGGGTTTTTAGCAGGATCAAATACAACGTTGTGAGGAGGAACTTTATTATTTTTCCACTCAATAGTATCACCTGGCTTAACAGTCAGCTTTTTAGGTTCAAAAGCCAACAAACCTTTATCACTACCCAACTTGATTGTATATGTTTCCGCAGATGCAGTGGGAGTAAACACAGCGAAGCTACTAAAAATTACAACCACTGTCAATGCAGCTAGGGTAAAGCGTCGCAAATTTGCCAAAATAGATTTCATGCCTACTCTCCTCAGAAATACTTTTACTTTCTTACTCCTATTTTAAATACAATTCACGCCAAATATGACAACCTGTCATAGATTTATTTTTGTTAAGTAATACCAAAGGCTAAAAACCAGGGAGATAAAAGGGCGAAATCCTGTAGGGGCGCAGGGTCTGCGCCCTGCATTATTCCCAATAAATCGCCAGGAATGTCAATTAGATTGAGTTGATACCGTTAAAACTTGTGGTGGTGAAGCATCGGGTGGATAAAGAAAATCTACTTCTACTAAAGAATTCTCACCTGGTTTAAGATTCAATAATACTAAAGGTTCTCCAGTTTCACCACGCTTTTGAACCAAATGCACAAACTTGTTTTGCCATTTTCCGTCTGCTTGATAACGTAAGCGTACAGTTCCTCGGAAAAAGACTTGACGCGCTGGAGGAACAAAAAAGCGGAGTCCAGATTTGCTTAATTCATTCTCCTTAATGGGAGTCTGTACCGCAATACTCACAGTTTGTTGATTTTGAGTATTGTTATATAAAGGTAACTTGATACTATATTGAATACCATAATTACCATGGGCGTAATAAGCGGTATCAGGATAGCGCACTAACATAGGTGCAGTTTGAATTTGACCAGTTCCCAACATTCCCCCATGTAAGGTGCTTAAACCGTAGGAAAATGCTTCACCAGGTTGAGGAATAGTTAAATACTTACTTGTTGGTTTATCTACTACATAAGCTCGCCACCGAGAACCTTTAGATACTCCGGCTACACGTCCGTAAATTTCCGGTTTATTATTTCCTGTTATGGGAGTGGGGACTTTATCTCTAGGCGTAGATAATTCACCCTGATCTAATAAATTTTGCCATTCTTCCAAATTGGGCGATCGCTCACTACCATCAGTATTTGTACGTGCGAACATAGCCAAACTAGCCGCGTAAATATTACCATTACTCCGCAGTCGCATATATGTAGAACGGCCATTCAGTGGTGGAGTGAGTCCTTGAACAGGAATTGGTAAATTTAATAACATCTGACTTTCCCCTGGAGGAATAATAATTTGTGAGGGGAAAATATCTTGTTTTCTACCTCGTAATACATCAGATGTGACTCGGCTACCGGGTCCGGCAAAAACTGTTCCTAAGTTATTGGGAACGAAAGATGATAATGGGATAAATGGTGCATCTGGTTGACTTAAATAACTCGCACCTTCCAATATATTCACGGTTACTGGTTGAGAACCAGGATTATGTAAGATTATGCCCAAGTAAAGAGAACGTAAATTTTCGGGTGGATCTGCTTTGGCAACATGGTGGGCAAAAATATCAAATCGGCCGCGAAAGGGAAAGTCTAAATGGGCTGATGTGACTTTTTTTCCCGCGCTTGGAAACGTAGAAAGTAAGATTCCTTCCTTTAATACCAGTTCTGGACTATTGCTATTAAATACCGGCACGGCATCCAATTTTCCTGGCAAAGGGCGTACTGATTGCACTTGTAATATTTCTGTCGGTGGTGGTGTAGCAGGAACAGCTTGGGAAAGAGTCAAAGAAAGTAATAGTGGCAACATAATACTGAGTAAATTTGTCCTAACAGACGTTAACTTTTCTAAAGAAGTGCCAAATTGTTAATGATCAAAATAAAATCGGCAACTATATCTATCAAGTTTTCTTGATTTAAGATTGGTACATGAACAAAAATGCACTTAATTGACAGTTGGGACTGACGTAAATAGTCCAAGACTGAATAGTAAAGTCCCTCGCAGACAAACTTACCACAGTCGTAGCTAATCTCAACTGCGGCTGTTTGGGCTAATAATTTTTCGATATCAACGCTGGTTTGCAAAACATTTTCGGGAGAATTTATTGTCTCTACAGGTAAGATAGCTGTACTACTAGCAAGGACTTCTACGCTTAATTGGGAACGACTTGCAGCCATGCCACAACAGATAATATAGTCAGGTTGAATTTCCTTAATTTTGGCAATGACACGAGAACTAGACAATTGCACATTTACAGGGAGACGGTGCAAAAAATTTAAGTCATGGGAGAGTGAAGCCATTTTGGCTAGTGCGAGTAATAAGTCATCGGATGAATTTGACTCTTGTTGGCTCAACCAAATGTCAAAAGAAGTTAATAGTATTTTTTTTTGCATAATAAATAATATTTAGAATTAGAATAATTAAATGCCCTCCCTCATAAATTTACAAGGAGCAGCTAAATGCCAGTGATTGCAGTTGTTGATTACGACATGGGAAATTTGCACTCTGTTTGCAAAGGATTAGAAAAAGCTGGTGCAACTCCTCAAGTTACTTATTGTTCTCAAGAGATGGCAAAAGCAGATGCTATAGTTTTGCCAGGAGTGGGAGCATTTGATCCGGCTGTACAACATCTACGATCGCGTGGTTTGGAACAACCTATTAAAGATGCGATCGCTTCTGGGAAACCGTTCTTGGGTATTTGTCTAGGGTTACAAATTTTGTTTGAATCCAGCGCCGAAGGGACGTTACCAGGACTAGGAATTGTGCCGGGAAAAGTTCGTCGTTTTCGTTCTGAACCAGGAATGACAATTCCTCACATGGGTTGGAATCAACTGCAACTTTCTCAGCCAAAAAGTCTTTTATGGGAACATTTACCTATCGATCCTTGGGTTTATTTTGTTCATTCTTTCTATGTTGAACCAACAAATCCCCAAGTTCGCGCTGCCACGGTTACTCATGGCAATCAAACGGTAACGGCGGCGATCGCTCATGAAAATCTCATGGCTGTTCAATTCCATCCCGAAAAATCATCAAATGTCGGATTGCAAATCTTATCTAATTTTGTGGCTCAAGTCCGCGAAAAAGTTTTTGCTTAATAAAAGTTTGCAATATTTTCAGGTGTTTATTTTCTCAAAGTTGAAGATTTAATGATCAATAAGTAATGAGTCTGAGAATTTACGGGAATCGTCTGCTTAAAACTTTACCAGGTGAAAATACCAGACCTACCAGTGCGCGAGTCAGGGAAGCATTATTCAATATTTGGCAGGGGACAATCAGTGGTTGTCGCTGGTTGGATTTGTGCGCCGGTAGTGGTTCAATGGGTGCAGAGGCTTTATGTAGGGAAGCCAGCTTAGTCATCGGCATTGAACAATCAAGCCAAGCCTGTGCCATTATTCAAGCCAACTGGCAACAAGTAGCCCAGCCAGAACAGAAATTTCAGCTATTGCGGGGAAACGTCACCCAGCAGTTAAAAAAATTATCAGGTCAAAAATTTGACAGAATATATTTTGATCCACCTTATGCCAGTGGATTATATGAACCAGTATTAGAAGCGATCGCCCAATATCAGCTTTTAGATCCCCAGGGAGAAATAGCAGTCGAACATCGTCACCAAGATTGGACACCACCAAATATCCCCAACTGGGAAATCTGCCTTCAAAAAACTTACGGCAACACAGCCTTAACATTTTATCAAGAACAGGGAACAGGGAACAGGTAATTTAGTGATTCTCTCTTTTACTGTCACCTGTCACCTGTCACCTGTCACCTGTCACCTGTCACCTGTCACCTGTCACCTAATTAATATCAGCCACCCAACTCGTTAGGACGCTTATATTGCCGATAAGCAGCATAAAACAATCCACTTAAAGTCACAAAAATCAACCCAAGCACAATACCTGATAGTAGGGGTTCAACCACTGTAAATCTCCTCGTTACAATTATGAAAGATTCGTTTCCTGTTGTTGATTTTAACAAATCTGGCACTAATCCCGCGTCCTATCAGAGTTTTAAATCAAAATAGTTGTAAAAATCATCATTTGTACTTGCTAACACAATCAAGAAATTTTAAGCTATGTGTAGGAAATGAAAACTTTGGGATTGTCAAAGCAACTCTTTTGGATAACCAGCTAATTAAACCTGAAACTCTGATTCAACAGATTATTATCTTCGTCGTAGCGATGTTGATAGCCATCCCTCTTGTCCTTTTTTGTATTCAGATAGTACAAGCCTCTGATCCTTATGTCAAAAGTGTTCTATCCATTCAGGGAGACCCAGTACAGGGAAAAGCTATTTTCCTAATCAACTGTGCTGGCTGTCATGGTTTAGAAGCCAACGGTCTAGTTGGTCCTAGCTTACATGAAATCTCTAAATACAAATCCCGCTATGGGCTAATTCATCAAGTAACTAGCGGTGACACTCCCCCTATGCCAAAATTTCAGCCTAGTAGCCAAGAAATGGCAGACCTTTTAAGTTATTTAGAAAGCCTATGAATTTATTTGCATAATATAGCGTAGTGTGGCTTTGCTTATAATAAATTTTGGGCGCACGCCCTGCGCCCCTACATTAAATGTCAATTTGCGGCTGGTGATTGGTAATGAAATTCCAGTTATCATCCTGGACATCCTGTATCCCTAATGGGAGGCGTTAGTCATTTTTGACAATCTCTCTAACTCGTACACAATGGCGTAAATCAACCAATTATTAAAAATTTACACAAAGCTGTTTAAGGGACTTCCAAATAAAAAAACACTCAACCACCTAACGTAAAAACCTCTCAAACCCTTATTCCTCTGTGTCCTCTGCGCCTCTGCGGTATGCGTTTCACGCACGCTACGCTAACGTTAATCTGGATAATTTATTTCTTGGAAGTCCCTTAATCTGCTTTTTTAATTCTGCTTTGCGGTACTAGGATCTGGTAATAGGGTATATCTCAGATATAAGCCCAACCAGACAAATGAGATAATTAATAAAGTACCAATTCCCAAGAAATTAGGCAACCAGAAAACTACTTCTATGTGATTTATAGAACCTGGTTTAAGTTGCCAGATTAATTGATTATTATGTTTTTCGGGTTGGATAGAATTTTCGTTATTTTGAATATTCTTAACACCCCAAGGTGTTTGTAAGCTAAAATCTAAATTGATGATAGAATTATTGCTTTTGCTAGTCAGCATAGCCAAAGAACGTAAATCCAAATCATAGATTAGGTGGTTTCTAGATAATAAAAGAAAATTCTGATCTTCGGCTACTAAAGTTGAAGTAATATTAGAAATTTCCGAACCATCAATATCTTCATCTGTTCGAGAGTTAAAGAAACCGCTAAACTTTTCTTGTAATTCCTTAACATTAGTAAAAGGAATTTTAACAACTATATCTTCTGAGGAAATCTTCTCTGCTGAACCGGATAAGGTTCGCGCTCGATTTTCTAAAGTTTTTAACCATTCAGATACATAATCATTACTAAAAAGGCTAATTTTTTCCGATAACTTAATATGCTGGACTAATTCACCATTATTTGTGCTGTTAAATGTAACTCCTAAATCGTACTTTACACAACCAGATAGAAGTAATGATGC
Source organism: Anabaena sp. UHCC 0204 (assembly GCF_009711975.1). Classification (GTDB taxonomy): domain Bacteria; phylum Cyanobacteriota; class Cyanobacteriia; order Cyanobacteriales; family Nostocaceae; genus Dolichospermum. The sequence continues at coordinate 139,218 of NZ_VIKW01000005.1, read as the reverse complement.
CAATAATACCACTAATAAAATAGGATTAGCTTTGGCAAATTTTCTAATTTTGTTAATTGGAGAAATAAAATATTTTCCCAACCGTGAGATATTTTTCATCAACATATAAAACTCCTATTTAATTAGAGAAATTCAAACCTATTTCCTAATAGATATTCATGATGCAATTTGCAGAATTGTAACATCTGCTAAAAACTTAACCAAACTAGATAGGAAATTGTCAAAGCAACAGCGATTAAAGCTACCCACACAAAGCGATTATCTCTGGTATTGACTGTGCTAAGATCAATATATTCTGGTTCTACAGGTTTTGCTTTAGAGGGAGATTTTTTAGGTTGAGCAGTGACAATTATTTTGGATTTATTATCAGAAATTGTCCCCAGATCAGGAATTTCTGTCATCCACTCTTTGGGTCTTTTTAGTTTAGGTGCTTTTAAAATATAGCCTAGACGTTTTGCTTGTTGACGCACTTCATAGTGGGGATGACGACTGAGTTGTTGACAAAGAGCGATCGCTTCTTCAGAACGTCCCGCAGCCTCATACGCATTCACTAACCAAATTTCTACTTCACCACCCAAACGGGTATTTTTTACCAATAGGGCGCTGGCTTTTTCTAAATTTTCTACGGATTCCCGATATTGGCCATTTTCAAAGGCAATTTTGCCAATTTGATATCGAGATTTAGCAAGTTCTAAACTTTCTGTAGTCATTAGTCAGTTGTCGGTTTTAATTATGATGAGGGGATTTTGGATAGATTTTTTTGTCCAGAAAAAATAGCTTTATCTAGGGAATAAATCCAAAATCCAAAATATCTTGACTTTTAAATCATCTTATTGTCGAAATTGAGAACTAAGAATCATTGTTCCAATCCCCACATCTGTAAACACTTCTAATAATAAAGCGTGAGGAATGCGGCCATCAATGATATGTGAGGCTTTAACACCTTGAGCGAGCGATCGCACACAACAATTCACTTTAGGAATCATCCCTCCACTGACTATACCATCAGCAATTAATTGCCGCGCTTCCCGAATATCTACCTTGGGAATTAAGGTAGATGGATCTTTATAATCTTTGAGAATACCTCTAGTATCAGTCAGCAAAATTAACTTTTCTGCACCTAAAGCTGCGGCTATTTCTCCCGCTACAGTATCAGCATTAATATTATAAGCCTGTCCAGTCTCATCAGCCGCAACGCTAGAAACTACGGGAATATAGCCATTACTAGAAAGTGTTTCTAAAATTTTGATATTGACATTACTAACTTCCCCAACAAAACCAATCCCTTCATCACCTTGAGGACGAGCCGTAATTAAGTTACCATCTTTACCGCAAAGTCCTACAGCCATCCCTCCAGCTTGATTAATCAGTTCCACAATTTCTTTATTCACACGCCCAACTAACACCATCTCGACTACATCCATTGTATCCGCATCAGTTACGCGCAAACCATTTTTAAATTGTGCTTCAATTCCCAGCTTACCTAACCAACTATTAATTTCTGGTCCACCACCATGGACTAAAATTGGCCGCAAGCCGACACAAGATAAAAAGACCACATCACGAATAACTTTATCCTTGAGGGTGCTATCCTTCATTGCTGCGCCACCGTATTTAACAACAACGGTACGACCGGCGAATTGTTGAATGTAAGGTAGTGCTTCGCTGAGAACTTCTACGCGATTAGCTTCAGCTTTCCTGATATACTCCGTATCATTAATCATGTTATTACCCAAGTTGCTAGTTATATAGTTTATGGGATAACTAGCAACTAGAGCTAATAAGCTGTTGTGATCATAGCAAGGGAGCAGGGGAAATATTTATTTCCTGTTCCCTGTTCCCTGTTCCCTATTCCCTGTTCCCTGTTCCCTGCGATGCACTGAGCTTGTCGAAGTGTTCCCTATTCCTAAGAGAGTTGAAACAAGAAAGTTACTAAATCTCCCTTACCCAAGCTAATGCGATCGCCTGGACGGAGGCGGTGTCTGTTTCCAGGTAATAGAGGTAAGTTATTGATGTAAGTACCATTGGAACTACCTACATCTTCTATGTAACATGAATCTCCCTCAATGCGAATATCTGCATGAATCCGCGACACAATTTCCGAATTAGCAAATCCCGAAACGTCTATATCTGGAGGAATCCGATCATTAGGCTTACCAATATGAATAACCGAAAGATTTTGTGGTAATTCTATTTCTTGGTTAGCTTGAACATAGAATAACCGCGCTACTATCTGTTGTAATTGTGTTTTTGACACATTTCCTGCTGGTTCAGCGACTGGTATGGGGTCTATTTGAGGTACATACGCAGGCGGAATATAAACTTCTGGTTCTGGTTCTGAAGCTACAGGCGCTGGTGCTGGTGTAACTACAGACGGAATATAAACTTCTGGTT
>NZ_VIKW01000005.1:0-136630 GCF_009711975.1 Anabaena sp. UHCC 0204 | reverse complement strand
CTGGTGTAACTACAGATGGAATATAAACCTCTGGTGGAGCTACAGGGGCTGGTGCTGGTGTAACTACTGTTGGTGGCACATTAGAACTAACAGGAGGGTGAGCAGCCTGAGAAAGTCCCAAAGCGTCCGGCTGTAATAGTTCTATCATTGGGTCAGGAGCGACCAATGGGGGTACTGAGACGGGGTTTGGAGCTATGGTTGGGGCAACGGTGGTTGCAACTACAGCAGCAGCATGAGCGTGTAGGTTATAGCCGCACTGACCACAGAAAGCAGCATCTGATTGTACAGTTGCTCCACAGTTAGGACAGTTAGCTGTAGCTGGTAACGGCGTATAGCAAGCTTCACATTGAACAGCGCCGTCTGGATTGGGATGATTGCAATTAGGGCAGACGATCATGGATTTAAGCCTTAGTGAAGGTCATTGTAAAAATATAGGTGACAGGGAGGAGAGAGTAGGAAAGGATAAAAACTTTCCCAATCCCCAATCACCAGTCCCCAACTAAATAACTAGGAACTTTGCGGATTTAGAGTCAGAACACTTATGAATTGAGTTCTAAACCAGCCGCTGCGTCTAGCAACCAGTAAAGTTCTCCCTGGGGTCGAATTAACCTGGATGGATAGGTGAAATCATCGGCTACAGGTGCGAAAATTTGTGCTAAAGCTGGTCGTTTGGTAGCACCAGCCACAAGGAAAATCACATTTCGAGCCGCATTAATCAATGGGTAAGTAAAAGTGATGCGAGGATTGTCATCTTTATTGCCAACAGTGATTAAGCGATCGCGCACCTTGAGAGCCGCTGTATGGGGAAACAAAGATGCAGTATGGGCATCATCGCCTATTCCCAGTAACACGACATCTAATCCAGGAAACTCGCCTGATCCAGAATTAAAAAATGTTTGGAGATGCTGGTTATACTTAGCGGCATCCACTTCTGGGTTAGCAGATAAAGTGGGGATAGCATGAATATTCGCGGCGGGAATAGCAACCTGATCTAACCATGCACGTCGAGCCATCAGTTCATTGCTATCAGGATGATCTGGTGGTACATAACGCTCATCTCCCCAGAATACATGAATTTTATCCCAGGGTAAATTTTGAGTAGCTATCGCTTCGTATAACGGTTTTGGTGTGCTACCACCAGATAAAGCAATGGTAAATTGCCCCCGTTCACTAATAGCAGTTTCGACGTTAGACAGGATCAATTCCAGCGCCCGTTTTACTAGCGCGGATACATTTGGTAGGACTTCAACAGTTTTATTCATGGCATTATCACAACATAGCCTGTTTCTTTGCAATACCATACCGAACTTTTGCCAATTTTCCGTCTTAATTCTGGAAACTTTTAATATGATCAAGTTAAGCCAGAAATTATCGTCCTCTACCTTCTTTACCATCATTTTTAGTTGGTTGTCAGTATTCAGTTGTACTAATCGCTCATAATCACCGCAGAGGATAGTTAGGGAAATAAAAAATACATCAATCTCTTATTTTTACTTTAGTCATGTTTTACATTTTGCGTAAGTCCTAGAAATTTTTATATAGTTGTTGAAACGCTGACTAAACCAAGATGATTAACAAATGGTAAAAAATCTTTATCACTAAATAAAAGTGAGTTTTGATTTTCAATACAAAAAGTTGCTATAATTACATCAGCAGTTTTGCGGATAGTAATACCACGTTTACGGAGAAATCTATAGTTATTAACACTTTTGATGAGCAATATCCAAACCTAACATCTCAAAAATCGTTAGAGAAGTCAGTAATTATTTGGCTGTTTTATATTCTGTATCTGAGCGAAACCCTTGCAAAACCTCAGTTAAAATGAGATCACCAATAGCAATTGCTTCTACTCCCAAAAGTTGATCTAGCTTATTAGTTTCTGGTATTTCTGTACCATTAAAATAGTCTATCCAGACAATTGAATCTATAATAATCATGAGTTTGTTCTCATTTCTTCAAGATCATCTTCCCATTTAAGTTTTCCTCGATATTCTTTAATTTTTGCTTGTTGCTTAAGTATCCTTAACTGATGTATTTCCTTCTGAAAATTGCTCCAATAATTAAACTCTTCATTTCCTACAGTTTCATGATGATATGCAGCTTTCTCTTCACATCCACGTTCTACCAGAGTAAGTAAATTATTCACAACATCTGCAAAATTATGATCATTAGGCAAATTATCAACAAGTGTTCGGTAGATTTTTTGTTCTAATTCAGTGTCCATAAGTAGGTGGGCGTTAAAAATTGTCGTTGGGGCAAGGGAACAGGGAACAGGGAACAGGGAACAGGGAACAGGGAACAGGGAACAGGAAGAGAGTGTTGGACGATTTTACTTTTCTTCACATACCTTTAAATTTTTCTGTTAACTTACTTGTACTATAGCAGTCCTACCCTAAACATGAAAAAATACGTAGATAAAAATCCTTATTTTATAAGCATTTGAGGCTTTTTGAAATCTTATGTATCATTTAGAATTGCTATATAGGTTTTTCAAACAGTAGCAAAGCCAATATAAAATCCATTATAAAAATTGCTACCCAAGTAGTCACAACTGATGTAGTAGCTGATTCTCCTACTTCCTTTGCTCCTCCTTGAGTTGTTAGTCCCCAACTACAGCCGTTAACAGCAACTATAGTCCCAAAAATAAACCCCTTGAGTAAAATAATGAAGATATCTGATGGTGATAAAAAATTTCTAACTGATTCTAAAAATATTTCTGGAGCAACCTGATAAAACTGTGCAGCCGCAAAAGCCCCTCCTGAGATGCCGACAACTACAGCAAAAATCATCATTACAGGCATCATCAAACAGCAAGCAATTACTCTTGGTAGCACCAGATAATCAATAGGATCTGTTCTGAGCATATATAAAGCATCAATTTGTTCTGTTACCCGCATTGTAGCTATTTCGGCTGCAAAGGCTGAACCAACTTGACCGGCGATAATACTAGCAGTGAGAATTGGTGCTAATTCTCGACAAAATGCTAGAGCAAATGCACCACCAACAGAATCTACAGCGCCAAATCTAACTAATTCTCTAGCGGTTTGAATAGTGAAAATCATACCAGCAAAACCACTGACTAACAATACTGGAGAAAGAGACGCTGGTCCTGCTGTTACTGTATGTTCTAATATCTTACGATAATACGTTTTCCCTTGAATTAAGTGCAGTAAGATTTGACCGAACAGCAGTAATGCCGACAAACAGCGAATTATCCACAATTGCTCTAAATTTTTTTTTGGTTGCAATTTTTCGGACATTAATTGAATTCTTGTGGTGGGGAATGATTCCTCCTTAATTTAGTACGAATAGGGTATGCCAATCAGGAATTGCATTTCTTTGAGCAATTAATAATTGTTGAATACCCTGTTCAGAAAAATCTAGGAGTTGATTCAACTGGTGACGATTAAAAGTACCGGCTTCGGCTGTTCCTTGGACTTCAATAATTTCCAGTTTGTGGTTCATGACTACATTAAAATCCACATCTGCGGCGACATCTTCAACGTAGTTAAGATCCAAAAATGGTTCACCCTGCAATAAGCCTACAGAAACTGCCGCTACTTGTCCAGATAAAGGCGATCGCTCTAACACTCCTTGCTGTAATAATTGAGAAATAGCATGAGCTAAGGCGACAAAACCCCCTGTAATTGCCATTGTCCTCGTTCCTGCATCAGCTTGTAATACATCTGCGTCCACAGTCAGTGTCCGTTCTCCTAAAGCCTCAAAATCCAATGCAGCCCTTAAACTCCGGCCAATTAAACGCTGAATTTCCTGTGTTCTGCCCGATAATTTCATTAATTCCCGTTCTTGGCGTTTTTGGGTAGCAGAGGGCAACATCCTATATTCAGCCGTCAACCAACCTTTACCACTACCAACCAGAAATTTAGGTACTCCTTCTGCGACACTGACAGTACACAGAACTTGAGTATCACCACACTTAGCGAGAACAGAACCAGGCGCAAAGCGGGTAAAATTAGGATAAAAACTATGGGGACGAAGTTCACCAGGTGTTCTACCATCAATACGCTGCCAAGTCATTAAAGTTGCCTCAAAATTTTTGCCTACGCCTTATAGAATAACTGACTAATAGCAATAAAACTATCACCAATCACCAATTACCAATGACCAATTACCCTAATAAAGTCAGAATATTTTGTTGTACTTGTTCTGGAGATTGATCGCCATTAATAGTTAATAGGCGACGACGGCGATCGTAATATTCTAAAATGGGGATAGTGCGATCGTAAAATAACTCGACCCGACGCTGCACAATTTCCGGTTGATCATCCGGTAGTAAACGTCCCAAAGAACGACTAACCATCACTGCTGCGGAAACTTGCAAATAAATTGCCCAATCGAGGTTTTGTCCTAAATCTTCTAACAGAAAATTTAATTCCTCCGCTTGAAAAGCAGTGCGTGGATAACCTTCTAAAATCCAACCATCATTGACATCAGGTTGCTTGAGACGAACTTTAATAAATTCAATCATCATTTCATCTGGAACTAACTCTCCCTGTTCCAAATAAGGTTTAGCTTCTATAACTAAATCATGCAATTCACCATAGGTATTATCTTGATTATCTCCATATATTGCTTCTCGTAAAGTTTCACCCGTAGAAACCAAAGGAACATCAAAAAACTTGCACAGTCTTTGTGCTTGTGTACTTTTTCCTGCTCCTGAACCTCCCAAAATCACTAATCTCACCACCACTTAACCCTCATGTATAATATTCACTATTGTTAAAGTATATTTTGCTGTAGCAATACTAAATCATTTGGGCTAAAGTCATCTAAAAATATACCTAAATTAACCAAAGCTTCATAGCCAAATATCAAAGTTGTTTTACTGATCAATACTGCTGTATGATGACTATATGTTTTGCTATCAGCAAAGATTTACATTTATTTGTAAATCATTAAATTTATAGTGAGTTTTTAACCTTTATCTTATGGTTGTCCCCTTAGAAACCCCAAGTCTAAATTCGACTCTCAGCTTACCATATTCCGTACAAGGTCTAGTGCAAGTTTTTACTACTTCTGAGCGGAGCTTTTTTACAAATGTGATGGCACAAGCACTGAGAATTGCTGGACAAGGTACATCAGTATTAATAGTCCAATTTCTCAAAGGTGGGATTCGTCAAGGATATGAGCGACCAATACAAATGGGACAAAACCTAGATTGGATTCGCTGTGATTTGCCCCGTTATATTGATACTCCAGATTTGGACGAATCGGAAAATCAAGCTTTACAACAACTGTGGCAACATACCCAAAAGGTAGTTAATGAAGGTAAGTATTTTTTATTGGTATTAGATGAGTTAAGTTTAGCGATTAATTTCGGTCTAATTCCGGAAATTGAGGTTTTAGACTTTCTTTCTAAACGCCCTTCTCATCTAGATATTATTCTCACCGGTTCACATATGCCCCAGTCTATTTTAGATGTGGCAGATCAAATTACAGAAATTCGTCGCTCTCATCAACCTTAAGTATTAGCAAAATCACTCACAGAGATGGAAGACAAAAGGAAAGAAGCAGCTTTTTTAGCTATATTTTCAGAAAGTTGAACTTGCTTAATTGTGACTAAACCTTCGTGAACAAAGGAATCTCTAACTAAAGCTTTTTCTCCACTGTTAAAGGAAGTTTCATAAAATATTTCTTTAATTCCAGCGGAGATAATTAACTTTAAACAAGACAAACAGGGTTCTAACGTTACGTATATACTTGATCCATCTGTAGATATACCATACTTTGCCGCTTGAGCGATCGCATTTGCTTCCGCGTGTACAGCCCTGGATGGTAGAGTTTTACTTGCATCACAGCTACTTAAACCTGGATAGCAATATCCTTGGGTTGTACAATGAGCAGAACCTGATGGTGAACCATTATAGCCTGTAGCTACTACTTGTTTATTTTTAACAATTACAGCACCAACTGGAAAAGCAAGACAAGTTGAGCGAGTTGCAGCTAATTTAGCCAACATTAGGAAATATTCATCCCATGTTGGTCTTTGATTGTATTCTTCAGATGAAAAAATATCTTGCATGGTGTTTCAATTTTAAACTTTACTATACTGCTTTGCTGGCAACTAAAATATTAGATACTATTGTTTCCACTTTAATAAAACATTTTTTAACTGATTTAAGGCATCTTCATAATCATTAAACTGAATTTCAGCAATTACAGTGGGAATACCGCGAGGAAATCTTGATATCCGCTTACCTGTTTCGTACAAAAGAATGATAGGAATTTTGTTGTTCTCTGCATACGCTAACTCCATTCCTACACCGAAAGAAAGCGAACCAAGATAAGCAATAACTAAGTCTGAGATGCTGACTTGATGTTTATCTTGCTCGAAAACTTCATAAGGAGTAATATCAGGATTATTCACTGGGTCAGTATGTAAATGCGGTACATAACCTTGAAGACCAATTTCTTCACAAATCAAGCCTATTTTTTCATAAAATCCTTTACTTTCTATTGGATTTTCTACGTCAGTCAACGCACCAGATACATATACTTTGTACATTTTTATTAGTCACCTTGCTTTACAAGTTATATTCTTTTCTGTGTTGAATCAAAAAAATTTAGTTTTATTACAAACAAAAATATGAGATTGAAATATAAGCATCTTTGTTAATAAAAATATAATATACTATTTATTTGATCCAGGAGATACTGTTTTATTTGGATTTGCTTGTCTCTGAAGAGTAGTATCTGTTTTTGGATTTAGATTAGACGAGTCAGAAGGTTTGAATATAGGAATAATAAGTCCCAATATACCTGCTATTCCACCTACTATACCTCCTATTGCGCCTACTGCTGACCACCGATCCGGTTTATGTGAACCTAGAAAACCTAATAATTTGTCTGTAACACTTTTTTTAAGTTCCTTATACTCTTTTGAATCAAGCATCAGTTGTTTTAGCCTATCTTTCTTATCCATCATCCAACCATTTTCTGGTGCAAGAAAGTAGTCCACTATTTCTTGACTTTTAGGCCGTCCACGAATAACGTCGAGTCTTCCAGGAGTATGATCATGTTTGTGAATCTTTGATGGATTGGAACACTTGGAATTTAATTTCTCAATAGCTAAATGAGCAATTGGGTTGTTAACATCTCCGACATAAATTCGTATTGGTTTGTCCGAAACATTATGAAGTGCTATACAAAGAACACCTGACCAATTAGGATTTACTCTTGTGCCAATGTGTCCTAAACCGTATGATACTTGTTTAACTACAGAATGAATTGGTCCCCGAAATTCATTACTAAGCCAAACTGCTTCACTAGTCCATACTAAAGCTGTATCGTTTTTTGGTATGTCGAAATATTTCCGTTCCTCTCCTTGTAAGTTTTGTTCTGTATGAATAGTCAAGGGTTGTTCCTCTGTAAGTGAATAAGCACATTCACTAGCAGTTAAACACAAATCACAATCTTTAACACTACCTGGTTTAAGAGGATGAAAATATATCCCTTTACCAAGCTCGCTAATAATATCTTGATAACTCAAAACTGACATCAAATACTCCCTGAGCTTTAGAAAAAATTAGAATTTTCTACAACCATTTCTAAAATGGTTGTTTGTTAGCGGTTACTGATCTTGAATGTATGGCTTGTTAATTTTAATACAAGTTGCTGCTTTTTGCAATTCCATACCTAAATATCCTGCATGATCTGGACGTATTGCAGGTAAAGCAGCACAAATTTCTTTGATCAATTTCAAAGGATTTTTCCCAGAATAACAACCGACAATTTCTCCACTACCAGGAGTTGTATGTGTAACAACTATCTTTTCTTCTGCTATTTCAATTAAAAAGTTTCCTGCTGGATCATAGTAATCTAAGTTTCTGCAAATTGCAGAATATTGTTCTTGAATCAGTTGTTCAGCATTGCTCCAAGTATCATCATAAATATGAGCCGACTGACTCAGAGTTATCAATGGTCCGATCTTCAAATCATATTGAGAACGTTGACAAATTTCATTCCTAATATGTTTTTGTAAAGACCTTAATCCCATTGCATTAGCAGGCCAAGCTGCAAACATATCATTACTTCTGAAAATGGCAGTTAGTGATAATTCATTATCAACTACTCTCAACCAGATATGATTTAAACAGGGACTACCACCTTTTTCATGATCTTTCACATCCCATAAAGTCATGACTGCACTAGCAGCATCAATTTCTCCAATTAATTTCTCAATGATTTGTTCAATTTGATCTCGTCCAAACCAAGAACGCAAACGTTGCCCATAGGTATATTTTACCCCTTCTCGATTTGGTGCATCATCTAAAATTTGGGAAATGTATTCTTCTAAAAAGCTTCTATCTATTGGTAAATAATTGGGTTCGGGAAAATAAAAATCATCAGGTTCATCGGTGACAACTGCCATTAAATCTATTAATTCTTGCCATTTACCATCATAACCAGTTGGTCTAATTGTGCCTGTGGTTTTAATCCTGTGAATGATTTTTACCCAAGTTTCGGCGATGGTTTTACCTTCAATTCTGTGTCCATAGCGTGTTCCTGGCAAAACCGTTGGTTCAACTTTAGTTAGGGGAAATTCTATCGGTGTTCCCCAAGGTTCAACAGGTTCTTTTTGGGCGTAATATTTAATTTTTTCAACAGCATCAGAAATTGATGTCACGTCTTGAATTTTTACGGACTGTCGTAATTTTTCTAAGGCATTTATATCAATATCAATATCAATATAACCAGTAATAGAAGAACGAATTAACCAAGATTTACGTCCAGCATCGCTAATACTTTCTTCAACACCATGACGGAAAAAATCGCCTAAGCATTGACAAGCACCTGCGTTTTTATCTTCTTTGGTGGCGTTGAGAATGACTAAGTAGTGAACATGGGGATTTAGTAATAAATTGCGAATTAGTAAATTTATACCCCTAGTCGGTGAATATAGCTGCCCAATTACAGCATACTCGTTTGGTTGGAGGTGTTTCGCGATCGCCTGTTTCACCATCCATCCTGTAATCACTGCGGTTTGCCCACTTCCATAAATTAACTGGTTGGGTTTATGCTGTGCAGTATAATAAAATTGGGTTAATTGACCCATTTCTGCCATTATATATAATTGACTAAAAACAAAACTTGTGTATTATAGCATTAGTTTCGTAGCTATAACTACAGATTTTTCAGTTAGAGTAATAAATATAAGCATAAATATCTATATAAAGAATTTTAATATACTTCAATGTGTAGTAACGAATCTATTATTAAAAAATTAATTTTTATACCGATGATTTATCATGTTATGATCCACGATAATTATTTTTAATACTTATAAATTTCTAGGACTTACGCACTGTACAAATTCACCATGATGTGAATGAACGAAAATCCGTCGTTTCAGGCTTTTGGTGATTAACTTCCGCTCAAAAGCGATCGCTCAAAAAGCATCAAAAAATCACGTTAAAATGCCCGAAACCCATACCTCATATTTGGTTTATCCTGTCAATGCGTAAGTCCTAATTTCTATAAAAATTCTATTTTTCTCTAAAATAATAAAGGTTTATATCCTTATTTTGTGATTCATTGCTACTATCCTCTCTGGAGTTCAGAAATTTTTCTGAATATAATTTATGGAATTTCCAAAAGGACATTGGTTATTAGATCAAAAAATTAACAAATTAATATTTTTGAATTTAGGAATAGCCATTGCTTATATTGTCATTGTCAATATCAGCCTTAAATTTATATCTTTACCGGGTAACATTGCATCTGTGTGGTTGCCCGCAGCCATGACATTAACTCTAGTTATTTCACAAGGAATAAGCGTATTTCCAGGAATTTTTTTAGGGTCTATATTTGGCATATCTACAGCTTTATTAGAATTGACACCTCCCCTATCAATTTTTAATTTTATTTTCCTAAATGTTATCTGTGCTGGTCTTAATTGTCTACAACCATTTATTACCCATTATCTAATTCAAAGATTTGCTAAGTATCAAAATATTTTCAATCATGTTAATGGAGTTTTTATATTTATAATTGCTGCTATTTTTTCTCCGGCTGTTTCTGCAACCATAGGAATTGGAGCGCATTGTTTAACTGGAGTAATAAACTGGAATAACTATGGTATCTCTTGGATAACATGGTGGTCAGCTAGTGCATTAGGACACCTTATATTTACACCATTCTTACTATTATTCAATAGCTTTAGGAAACAAAAATTTCAGTATCGTGGAATTGAAAAATTGTTTTTAATTACTATATTTATCTTTATAGTTTGGCTTGCTTTTATAAAAAACTATGATTTAGAATATATATTTCTGCCTCTTTTGATCTGGTCAGTATTTCGCTTGGGTAATTTATTTTCCAGCTTATTGGTAAGTTTAGTTGCTATAGTTGCGATTGTGGCTACTGCAAATGGGTATGGTAATTTTGTGAAAAATACACCCCATGAGTCTCTGGTGATTTTACAATCATTTATAGGAGTTTTTTCTATTACTTCTTTGATACTTTCTGCTGTAGTGGATGAAAAAAGAGTAGCACAATCATCTTTAGAGAAAACTTTAAATACTTTAGAATTACAAGTAAGAGAAAGAACAGCAGCATTACAACAAAGTGAAGCTCAACTTGATGGCTTCTTTTCTTCTGCTTCTATAGGTATGAGTATTGTTGACGAGCAGTTAAGATATATGAGAATTAATGAAGTGTTGGCAGAAATTAATGGGACATCAGTTGCTGATCATTTAGGTAAAACTGTGCAAGAAATATTGCCTAATTTATATCCAGCAATAGAACCTTTTTACAAACAAGTTCTATTAACAGGAAAACCATTTCTAAATCAAGAAATAACGGGTGAAGTTCCAAGTCAACCAGGTATTAAATTAACTTGGTTAGTTTCTTTTTTTCCAATATTTAATATGGATAATATTCCCTGTCGAGTAGGAGTTGTGGTGATAGATATTAGCGATCGCAAAAAAATAGAAATTCAACTCCAAAAACAAGCTCGGATTGATGGACTCACCCAAATCGCTAACCGTCGTTATTTTAATGAAATATTTTTGATTGAATGGCAGCGTTGCATACGCAATCAACAACCACTCGCTTTAATTTTATGTGATGTTGATTATTTTAAGCCTTACAATGATACCTATGGTCATCCCATGGGTGACGAATGTTTGATTCAGATAGCTAAAGCACTTTCTGGAAACATTCAACGTTCTACTGATTTAGTAGCTCGTTATGGAGGGGAAGAATTTGTGGTTTTGCTCACCAATACAGACAGAGAAGGTGCATTACATATAGCTAACATGATTAGAGACCAAATCCATAAATTGAATATTGCTCATAAAAATTCTCTGGTAAGCAATCATATTACTGCCAGTATAGGTGTATGTGTTTCTATCCCCACCATATATCACCAACCAGACCAACTTTTAAGTACAGCAGATCAAGCCTTATATCAAGCTAAACAAGAGGGACGCGATCGTATTATCATCAAAATGATGGATAATGAATCTGTATTGATTTGAGTTACAAATCTTGGCAGCAGGAGTTAAAAGTCAGGAGTTTAGAAGAACAAATAAGAAAGAAAAAGTTCATATTTCCTAACTAAGGAACTGCTAACTCATATAATTGCTGTTTTCCTAAAGGTGTCACCACCATAGCTCTGACTCTACGGTTTGGGGGTAAAGGAACATTAATATCGAATTTGCCATTGGCATCAACACTTTGAGGCTGTTGGGAAATTATCAACAAATTTACAGGATCAATAATACCAATAACTCGTACCTGATTACCATTAGCTGCAAGTTGGCTGATATTTAAACGGGTATCTTCCCGGAGAGGAATCGCTGCTGAAGGAGGTTGTCCGGGAATTGTCAAATTTTGGAAACCACCATTTACCAGCACTGTCCGTCCTTGAGCATTGGTAGCTACACTACCCTCCTTAGTCCCTACACCCATTTTGCCATCTTCCTGAACGCTGACCCCAAATGTAGTTCCCCTCACCCCAGCAATTCCCGCAGGAGTCTTAATATTGACACGGGAAGCGGAATTAGTTAATGGCCTCATTTGCAAACGGACTTGTCCAGAATTTACCTGAAGTTCCGTAATCCGTTCACCTTTATTTCCTGTTTGAAGTTTGCTGATTTTAATATTTGTATTTTCGGAAACTTTAATTGTACCAGTCCCGATATCAATAGCCAGTTCAGCACTAGAACCAGAGCCTGTAATGATTGTATCCCCAACTGATTGCAGACGTATGCCTTTGCGGGCTGGTTGAGACTTTTGTCCACGGGTGTACATAACTTGACCGGTGGTACGGCGTACTTCTATCCAGCGATTGACTTTAACCTGTAATTTATCATTGGCAACTGAGGCATTAATGGTACTAACTAACCCCAATACTACCAAAATCAAATTACCAGTCCACCCTGTTTTCATTTTAAATTTTTCCTATTTTTGAAAGTAGACAACCCTGGCATCTAATCCGTAGGATCTCAACACATAAGATAAGCATTCTGCTTCCCCTCTTTTTGTAGATCCTCCAGCATATATATAAGCTCCACGTCTATGCTGTGCCAGAAATGCGTCAGAAACGTAACTTCTCACAGTGTTTAATAATTTCGCCGATTCTCCAGGTACAACAACTACATATTGACGATTAGGAACTTTGCCAATAACGATAATATTATTTTCTCGGAAACTATTGAGAGAGTTGCTAACTCCAGGTAAAGTTCTGGGAATGCAAGGAGGTGGTTGTGTCCAAGCCTTGCATAATGAAGCTTGCCATAAAATAGCTGTGATTATTCCTGTAATTAAATAACTATTCACTGATGCACCCAATATATATAGCAATCCTAAATTATTTAGGATACAATGGTTAGTTTAAATTTATCAATAATCACAAAAAGGTTTAAGTAACTAGACAAAAATAAATCAACTTAGATTAAGTAGTGTAAAAAATATTGAGATGATTTGGTAGTAAGGGCTGAAGCCCTTACATGAGGACTAAAGTCCTCACTACAAACCTGGAATTATTTAGTCTATTCTACTTAGTACCTAAATTGTGTGATGATAAATAACCTAAGTTATGAATTGATAACGGTGTAGTTAGGCATGGATTATCGGGATGCAGGTGTTGATGTTGAAGCAGGTAGAGCTTTTGTAGATCAAATTCGCAATTTGGTGCAAAGTACCTTCAGAAAAGAAGTTTTAGGTGGACTGGGTGGGTTTGGTGGTTGCTTTCAACTCCCCACAGGCTATAAAGAACCAGTTTTGGTGTCTGGGACGGATGGTGTGGGTACAAAGCTAAAAATAGCCCAAATTCTCAACCGTCATGACACCGTTGGCATAGATTTGGTGGGGATGTGTGTTAATGATGTGTTGACATCAGGCGCAGAACCGCTGTTTTTTCTAGATTATGTGGCTACTGGTAAGTTAGATAAAGAACAATTAACTCAAGTTGTCGCGGGGATAGCTGCGGGTTGTCAATTAGCAGGTTCGGCTTTATTGGGGGGAGAAACGGCGGAAATGCCGGGTTTTTACCAAGTTGGTGAATATGACTTAGCTGGGTTTTGTGTGGGAATTGTCGAAAAAAGCCGAATGCTTGATGGTTCACAGGTAAAAGTGGGAGATGTAGCTATAGGTTTAGCTAGTGCGGGTGTGCATAGTAATGGTTTAAGTTTGGTGCGGAAAATTGTGAGTGATGGTGGTTTTGCTTGGAGTGATACCCCAGATTTATTAAATGGAAATTCTATTGGTGCGACTTTTCTTACACCTACACGGATTTATGTAAAATCTGTTCTCGCTGCATTGCAAACTGGTTTAGAAATTCATGGGATGGCGCACATTACTGGTGGCGGTTTACCAGAAAATTTACCTAGATGTTTGGGCAAAGGTCAAGCTATTAAACTTATCCCAAATAGTTGGACTATTCCCCCTGTATTCCATTGGCTGGCTGAGGCTGGTTCTGTAAGTGCTGAAGCTATGTACAATACTTTTAATATGGGGATTGGTTTTGTCTTATTAGTTCCACCCCAGCAAGCAGAACAGGTAATTACTCATTTTCAAGCTCTGGATATTCCTGCTAATGTTATTGGTGAAGTGATTGAGGGGACGGGTGAATTGGTAGGTTTATTTTGATAACAAGAGGAAAAAGCAGACTGAGTAAGGAAGATAGAGGGAGATGGGATGGAACTTATACACAAACTTTAAATTCTCTTGATGAAAGTAATCAAAAATACTCATCGCCGTCAGCGTTAATATTTGCTAACGTAGTCTTAACATATTGCAAAAATCCATTGGTGCAGTTGAGGAAGTATCTGTATTTACCAGTTAGCGGTATTCGTTATATCTCATTTATAAGTGTGGCGTGTTGGTGGTTTGAGAAGAATGTAATTTTTGTGTAGAGGGGTTATGGTTGTAAATTTTGCCCGGACTACTGTTTCCAAGGAAATACTGAAGCAAGTATTCCAAAGCATTGATGCACAAAGTTGTCCCAAGTTATTTAATTTTCATATGCACACGGTTCACTCGGATGGCAAACTAGAACCGAGTGAATTGATGACTCAGGCGATCGCTATTGGCTTAAAAGGTCTAGCAATCACAGATCATCATAGTATCAATGGCTACAAGACGGCTCTAGCTTGGTTAGAAGATTGGAAGTGGAGTAATCCAGATATAGATACTCCTCACCTGTGGAGTGGTGTAGAAATTAATGCCAATCTGCTCAATGTTGAAGTCCATATTTTGGCTTATGCTTTTGATTCCGAACATCCCAGCATGAAGCCTTATTTACAAAGGATGCCTACTGTAGGTAAGGTTTATCAAGCAGTTAACGTGATTGCAGCTATTCATCAAGCAGGTGGACTAGCGGTACTGGCTCATCCAGCCCGGTACAAGCGATCGCATTTTGATCTCATTCCTGCTGCGGCTGATTATGGGATTGATGGTGTTGAAGCTTTCTATGCTTACAGTAACCCCAAACCCTGGAAACCTAGTGTGGTGGAAACTGAGGAAGTTCAACAGTTAGCTCAGAAGTTCAATTTATTTAACACTTGTGGTACTGATACACATGGCGTAAATTTGCTGCAAAGATTGTAAATCTGTATTTACATTTTTAAACTCCTGGTTCATATAACCAGGGGAATAAATTCACAAATAAACAGACGCTTTGTAGCAAAAGCGCCATTTTGATTATTTTTTTAAACGAGCGCGGAGGGATTTGAACCCCCGACCCACAGGACCGGAACCTGTTGCTCTATCCACTGAGCCACGCGCCCTTATACATTCGCTAGTATAGCATACTTTTGTAATTTAGCCATAATTTAATTATGGCGGTATGAATTATGTTATGCCTACGGCACGCTGCACGAACGCGCAAAGGCGCAAAGTTTGAGATTTGGAATTTTCCCATTTCATTGAAGTTATGGGACAGAATTAATTACACAACTGATTTTTGGCGTTGCTGATTGAATGTATGAATTAGCCTCACGCAAAGGCGCAAAGGCGCAAAGAATTAAGAGTTAAAGAAATCTAATTTTTAAATTTCATACTCTGATTCAGCAACGCCTGATTTTTCTGTTCCCTTGTCATAAAGACAATTTTTAACGCCAATCTACTTAATTAGATATAAATATCACCAAATTCACTCATCTTCATACCAGCGTAACCAAGGCTGCTGAATATTATTATATGTTCCTTCCCAAACACCCAAACCTAATTCTATTTCTGGTATCCAAAAACGATGATTTGATGATGATAAATCTATTTCCGCATAACGACCACCATCTAATTTAAACATTCTAAATTCATACTTGTAACGGTCAAAAATAGCATAATAGGGAATCCTTAAAATCTGTTCATAAACTTCCCATTTCGTTGGCGGTTTTTCCACATCTCTTAAAGTCTGTCCTAAATCTTCCTTTTCTGTTCCTGGTGATAGTAATTCAACTATAATAAAAGGTGTAATTCCTTCTTGCCACATTACATAACTTAAACGTAAATCGCCATTTTTATAAAGGGGAGAAACACCCACAGATACAAACCAATCTGGTCTTTTATACCATGTTGGATGATTGGGATCATAATATAAATTCATATCACTAGCGGTAAATATTTTGTTGCTAGGATAGGTAGGAGAATTAAAAGTTTCGTCTAATAAACGAGGTTGTAATAAATGAAATTGATCAGGCAAACCTTTCTCCTCTGGATCTTCACTTTTGAGATCATACATCGTTGGTAACACCTCTTGAGGTGAACGGGGTGGATCTGTTTGATACATAGTAGTATTCCTGGAAAATATACTTTATTGTGTAGTCACGACTTCTAATCACCTATGTTCATAAATCATAACTTATCTTGGCGGTGGTGAATGAAAGTATGAATTTTTCTCACGCAGAGGCGCAGAGGCGCAAAGAGTAAGAGTTTGAGAAATATAGTTTTTGATTTTCATACTTCAATTCAGCAACCTCCTAATCTTTTACTAACCGCAGACAAGAGCATTTTTGTAAAAAACTGGCTGCTTTTTGATCAGCATCTGGATTATGAATATGCGTTGGTGTTGGTCGAATAATGCCGTTAAATAAATCATCTAAACCATAGGGAGTAAAAAATTGCCATTCTCCCTGTTTATTCATCCGCACTCCTACAGCAGTCGCCGTATGTAACCAATTATTAATGCCATCTTCCGTGCTATTATAAGTCATGCTTCCAGCCCGCCAATGCCCAAAACTGGCTTGATTTTTGACATCAAACTCATGTTCAGGAAATTGTGTTTTTAGAGTAGATTTAGCTAATAATTCTTGTTCACGGTTTCCGTCATGATCAAAAAAAGCAATATCAAAATCTTTGATAAATAAATCACATTCTTTACTAAAAAGAGAACGCCAAACTGTATTTCTGACTGCACCTCCAGCCAACCACCAGTTAGGTAAATCAAGTTGAGCGATCGCAGGTAAAACAGTAGCAACAATTGAATTAGCAAGAATAATTTGTAGTTGTGTATTATTATTCATAACATAGATTTTAGGGGAGCATGGATAGTATGACTATAGATAACAATACTTTGGATTTAGTGACTGGGGGATTAGGCCTCATTATTTTGGTAGGGGGAATGTTGATGATGTTCACTACCATCTTCAGCACTAAAAAATAAATTAGTTTTGATCACCAAGAAACCCTGGGTGATCAATTCCCTATTTTCATCCTGTTCATCCTTTAATCCTGTACATTATCTCGACTTACTTCGACTTCGCTCAGTACAAGTCGCGGTAGTTGAGCGGAGTCGAAACTCGATAACCATCTGATTCTGACAATATTAAGCCAGCCATCGCAGTAACAGACTTTTAACAGGATTGATAAATTCGCGTTTTTCAGATGCTGCGCGAGCAAACTCCCGCTTTAACTGATAGTACCATTGGGCTTGCATATCGGAATCTTTAATTAATCGCAACACTGGATCATATTTGAGTCCAATTTGCTGTTTTTCTACCACGGCGCGATCTTGTCCCAGGAATTTTCGTGCCAATATATGAATTAAAGGTTTGAATATTTGTAACCAAGTAGGCATTCCATAAAGAATAAAATTTACCTCAGTTTCTGTCTCAGAAATTGGTGTAACTGCTGTTAAATTAGAAAGACGATGTTTACCAAAAGTTATCTCTTCTATTCTCACACCTGGTAACCGAAAAGAAATTTCTACTTCTGGAATACCACCACCGACTAACCAATATAATCGGCTCATATTCTCCATATTCTCTGACAATTTATGTCGTCGAACTGTAAACCCATAAGGTGAAGGATCAAATTGCTTGACTTCTTCATGTAGTTCTCCACTTCTCCACCACCATACCCGATGTACATAAGGAGAATGAGCCGGGTCCATTAAACCTGTCACCGCATGATCAACAAAACAGGGAAACCGCATTACCTCAACTAATTGAGGGAGTTGTTCAGCAAAACCTGGAACTATGGGAACGTCCATTTCGGAAGCACTGGGTGAGGATTTATCACCATCTGTCATGTATATCCAAATATTGCCTTGAGTTTCATGGATGGGATATGATTGCACATTGAAGCGATTTAAATCTATGTCTTGTTCTGGCAATAAAGAAGGAATTGCTACACAATGTCCAGCAGGGTTAAAACGCCAACCGTGATAACAGCATTCTACTTCTTGTCCATCGAATCGGCCACAACTCAATGGTACAGCCCGATGAGGACAAATATCCCGCACAGCAGAAACCTGACCATCTTGGCTTCTCATTAATAATACTGGTTCTCCCAAGAAAATCCGCGCCACCATCTTACCTGGTTTCAGGAGATGACTAGGTAGTGCATAGTACCAAAGATTACGTAATAAAAGGTTGTTATTATCTATCATACATAGGGTTTTCTGATAAAGTCTTTTCGTTAGAGTTAGAAGAAGGAAGAATTAGAAGGAGATCAAAATAGTCTTGAATCTGGGTTATTAAGCGTTGTCAATTATCAATTGTCAATTGTCAATTGTTTTTATAGCCATCAAGATAAGTAAGGTGCGTTAGCGATGCCTACATAACGCACTTTTTGTCCATTGTTGAAATAGCTTTTATTAAGAAATTTTAGAACCAAAGGCGATTCTGATACCCCAAAATATGATTAAAATGGCGATCGCTAACCCATCTCCTATTCTTAATCTTAATTCTTGCCATTTAACTCGATGTTCATTAGGACTGGTAAAACCTCTTACCATCATCGCATTTGCCATTTGTTCGGCTCGCAAAAGCAGATTTTCTAATAATCTTTCAGTCACAATTAACCACACTTTTGCTCCTCCTTTTAATCCTAGTTTTTTCCAATTAATTGCCCTAGTCATGACGGAACGAACTAGGTTTTGGATTTCTTCTAAAACCAGAGGAATAAACCGTAAAGATAAAGTTAGAGTTAGGGTAATTTCTGTGACTGGAATATTAAACTTTCGCAAAGGCTGCATTAAACTTTCCATTCCCGAAGTGATTTCTTCGGGTGCGGTTGTCAGCAAATATAAATTAGTGCTGTAGATTAATGTAAAAACTATTGTACTCAAGCTAATTGCTAAATCCAAGGAACGGCGACTTACTTTCACAAATCCTTTATCAATCAACACATAGCTATATTCTTTATTGCTATTGGTGATTTCGGGGGTAACTTGGGTATTTTTAGCGGTGGTTGGTTGGGTGAGGATTTGTTCATTTGCTGGTAAACGGGACTGATAATTTATCCCTAATCCATCAGGACTAATCGAGCCAATTACTAATACCATAAATGATAGTATCAACAGCCAGCCCATTTGTTGTCGCCATACTCTCAGGGGAATTCTGGCAAATACAGTAAAAAGAATTAACAGTAATACCAGCAATACTCGCCAAAAGTTGTTAGCAACAACATAACTACTGAGAAAGCTCAATAACCACATTAACTTGACTCGCGGATCGAGTTTATGTAACCAAGTTTGCGGTTCTTCTAAGTAAAGTCCGAGTGGAAGCGATCGCAATAAATCCATGTTTTGGCAGTTGTCAGTTGTCAGTTGTCCGCTGTCAGTTGTCCGCTGTCAGTTGTCAGTCGTCAGTTGCAAAGGAATATTTTTCCCCTGCTTCCCTGCTCCCCTGCTCCTCTGCCCTTTTTATGATGACTAACTGACAATAGTTATCTATTTTACACGAGTAGCTCGATTTGGTCCACCAAGTTCCATTTCCCGAACTTTCTTACTGCGCCAAAATAGCCGAATGGGTGTACCTTGAAAACCTAACTGTTTGCGGAATTGGCGTTCAATGTAGCGACGATAATTGTCGTTAAAACGGCTATTATCATTGACAAATAAAGCGATAGAAGGAGGCTGACTACTCACCTGAGTTCCATAGTATATCTTACCTTGACGACCGCCCCGTGAAGTTGGTGGTGAATGCCAACTAATAGCATCTTCTAGAACTTCATTAATTACTGATGTACTTACACGACGTTTGTGTGCTTCAGCAGCTTTATTTACCAATTCTAAAATCTTTTCTACCCGTTGTCCCGTGACAGCACTAACATAAATGGTATCTGCCCATTCCGTAAAGTGCAAGCGTGATTGTAACTCTTTTCCATGATCATAGATCGTGTAAGAGTCTTTCTCTACAGCATCCCACTTATTGACAACAACAACACAAGCGCGGCCTTCTTCTAAAATCCGTCCTGCTAATTTTTGATCTTGCTCAGTTACGCCATCTACGGCATCAATCACTAATAACACTACATCAGCCCGGCGAATAGCTTTAAAAGCGCGGTTAATACTGAAGAATTCCGTCCCGTATTCTATATGTTTCTTTTTGCGAATTCCGGCAGTATCAATTAACCTGTAGGTTTGCCCACCTCGTTCAACTATTGTATCAATTGTATCTCTGGTTGTTCCCGAAATAGGACTGACAATAGCTCGATTTTCCCCCACGAAAGCATTGAGCAAACTGGATTTACCTACATTTGGTCTGCCGACAATGGCAACTTTAATTTCAGTATTTTCCTCTATTTGTGGGGTGAGGGGAATGTGATTAAGTAACTCATCTAAGATTTCCCCTGTGCCGCTACCATGAATGGCAGAAATGGGGTAAGGTTCACCTAATCCTAATTCCCAAAATTCAGCAGCTTGAATGATTCCTTGATCAGGAGATTCACATTTATTAACAGCCAACAACACGGGTAATGGTTGTTGACGTAACCATTCGGCAATTTCTTGATCTGCGGGCAAAAGACCAACTTGCCCATCTACTACGAAAATAGCAGCACAGGCTTCTGAAAGCGCCATTAAAGCCTGTTGACGAATCAAAGGCAGAAATTCGGTGTCATCGTTAAAAACTAAGCCACCTGTGTCTACTACGACAAAATCACGATCATTCCAAAATGCCGGGCGATAAGTGCGATCGCGCGTTACCCCTGGTTCATCGTGGACTATCGCCGTTTGGTCTCCGGCTAAACGATTAACAAAGGTGGATTTGCCCACATTGGGGCGACCGATAATTGCAATAATTGGCAATGCCATAAACTAGAGTTCTTTAGTGCTGAGTGTGTAGGTGTGCTGAGTTTTGTCTCTACGTTCTTCACCCAGCACTGTTTTAGAGAACTACTAATTATATCATATTTTTTTAAGGTTACTCACATTATATTTCTGAATAAGTCAAAACCTGAGAATAATCCTAAAATAGGATCAATGATTTTTTGAGCGAATTTTACTCTTTAGAGACATTTCGGCGGAATGTCGCTACTCCTAAATTCTGCTATATTATTGATTTTGTTGCATATCATTTTCAAATGATTAAATTAATTAGTATTTTCCTGAGTCTGTTACTGGTTTTTGGCTGGACTACACCAGTTATGGCACAAACCCAAACTATTACTCCAGAAGAGTTACAAGCAGGGGATGAATTAGCTACTAAAGCCTTTGCAGCCACAAATCAAGGAGATTTTGTTACAGCGGAAGCGTATTGGACAGAAATTATTGAAAAATTTCCCACCAATGCAGGAGCATGGAGTAATAGAGGAAATTCTCGTGTCAGTCAAAATAAATTAGCAGCAGCATTAACCGATTATAACAAAGCTGTAGAGTTAGCGCCTAATGTGACAGATCCTTATTTGAATCGGGGGACAGCATTAGAAGGTTTAGGAAGATGGGAAGAAGCGATCGCTGATTATGATCATGTATTAGAATTAGATCCTAAAGATGCCATGGCCTATAATAATCGCGGTAATGCTAAATCAGGTTTAGGACAATGGCAAGAAGCGATTTTAGATTATCAAAAAGCCACAGAAATCGCCCCCAATTTTTCTTTTGCTAGAGCTAATTATGCTCTGGCTTTATATGAAACTAATCAAATAGACAAAGCCATCCGGGAAATGCGAAATATAGTCCGTAAATATCCCCGATTTGCTGATATGCGAGCCGCTTTAACAGCCGCTTATTGGGTAACAGGAAATAAAGGAGAAGCGGAAAGCAATTGGGTAGCAGCCTATGGATTAGATATCCGTTACAAAGATATGAACTGGGTAAAAAATATCCGCCGTTGGCCACCTAGTATGGTAGCAGCTTTGGATAAATTTTTGAATTTACAATAAGGGAATTTTCCAAAATAAATTATCCAATAATTGGAGGTGACGTTATCTCTTTAACGCACCTTTCAATCTCCACAAACTTAAATTTAAAACCATTTTCCTGGAACTTCTCTTCTTTGGTAATTTCTCCAAAATCTGCAAATTCAGGAAAGTATACATCTCCAACAAAATTACCTTCAACAATAGTTAAATAAAGCTTATTAGCAAATTTGATGGATTCAGCATAAATTTGTCCGCCACCAGCTATAAATATTTCTTCTGTTTCACTCATTTTCGTCCATTCAATTGCTTTTTGAAGTGAATTAAAAACAAGACAACCAAAAGCTTGAAAATTAGTGTCTCTAGTAACAATAATATTTGTACAATTGGGAATTGGTGTATTAAAAGTAGTATAAGTTTTGCGCCCCATAATTATAGGATGTCGCCGAGTAATGTCTTGAAACCGACGTTCATCACTGGGAATATTCCAAGGAATACCCACATGAATATGTTCTTTTGTAGAATCTGCTAAAATCCGATTTTCAGAAATGGCGGCTACCAGGCTAATTAGAGTCATAATTGATACTATTCTGATTCTTGAAGAAGAGAAATTTGAGATTTTTGGAGTTAAACATAAGTTTTTAAAATTAGAGTAAGCACTTTTAAACGGAAATACCTATGCTTTAAGTCTATGGGACGGTTTTCTGGTATACATCATTGTAATTAACCAGAAAATACGATTATGACTCATTATGGCTTAATGTGTCCTGAATCTACCGGACATTGGAATACAATCCTACCATTGGGGAAAGAATTACAACAGCGTGGACATCGTGTTACCTTAATTGGTGTTCTTGATGCTCAACCCAAAGCACAAGCAGCAGGTTTGGAATTTCGAGTTATTGGTGAATCAGAATTTCCCTTGGGTTCAGCAAAAGCATCTTTTGATAAATTAGGAGAATTAAGCGGACAGGAAGCACTAAAATATACCATCTCTATTTTTAGAGATATGACTAATGTTACCTTCAGAGATGCCCCAACAGTTATCAAAGACGCAGGTATAGAAGCACTATTAATAGATCAAACTATGTCATATGGAGGGACTATTGCAGATGTTTCTGGTCTTCCCTTAATTACTATTTGCAGTGCTGTTGTCTTAAATCGAGAACCCAGTATTCCCCCTTTCATGACAAATTGGTCTTATAGCCCAGCTTGGTGGGCAAAATTGCGTAACAAATTAGGTTATAAATTATTAAATAGGGCTACTCAACCTATCACAGAATTAATAGACAACTATCGTCGAGAGAAAAATTTACCTGCATACTCTAACCCAAATCAACGTTATTCTCAATTAGCTCAAATCAGTCAACAACCTGCGGAATTAGAATTTCCTCGGCAAAATTTACCTGATTGGTTTCATTTTACAGGACCATATCATAGTCCAATTGGTAGGGAAGTTCCCGATTTTCCTTTTGATAAATTAACAGGACAACCTTTAATTTATGCTTCAATGGGAACTTTGCAAAATCGGTTATTACCAGTTTTTCAACAAATTGCCGCAGCTTGTCAAGATTTGGATGCACAATTAGTAATTTCTTTGGGTGGTTCGGCTAATCCTGAAGTTCTCCAAGGAATAGTAGGAAATCCTTTAGTAGTTCGTTATGCACCACAATTACAATTATTAGAAAAATCAGATTTAACTATTACTCATGCAGGACTCAATACTACATTGGAATGTTTAACAAATGGTATCCCAATGGTAGCAATTCCTATTGCCAATGATCAACCAGGAGTAGCATCCCGAATAGTTTGGTCAGGATGTGGGGAAGCTGTACCTGTGAAGAAAGTTAATGTTGATAATTTGCGAACTGCTATTAACAAGGTGTTAACAGAAGATTCTTATAAAAAGAATGCTCTCAGATTGCAAGCAGCAATTCAGAAAGCAGGAGGAGTAAAGCGAGCGATTGATATTGTCGAACAGGCTGTATCTACTGGTAAACCTGTTTTAAATCAATAAACAGATCCTACTCTACTCACAAAATAAAATATTGTGAGCTATTACTCCAGATAAAAACGCGATTTGCAAGTGAAAATTTGAGATTTTGTGACAAAATACAGGAAAAAAAGATTATGAAAAAGATGATTTTACCCAACAATCTAGAGTTATTCTATCTGGGTCAAGAAGAAACAGAATTCATATATAAGGAGATTTTTATTGACAAAGAATATTTAAAACATGGCATAACTATAAATGATGAAGACTGCATTTTGGATGTTGGTGCTAACATTGGGTTATTTTCTATATTTTTGAATACATTGCAAAAGCAATTTAAAATATTTGCTTTTGAACCAGTAAAGCCAATATTTGAAGTTTTAACCGCTAATGTTAACCTTCATTCTGTCTCTAATATATCTTTATATAATCATGGCTTAGGCTCTGAAAATATTTCTGAAAAGACATTTACTTTTTATCCAAATATGGCTGGTAATTCAACAAGTAAACCTTGGGAAAAAGTCAATCAAAGAGCAGTTATGAATACGGTTCTACATCAAGATATGGTTGATTATTTTTTCCAGAGTCAGGAAGTAAAATGCGAAATAAAAACATTATCTTCTGTAATTAATTCATTAGATATTAAAACAATACATTTATTAAAAATAGATGTAGAAGGAGAAGAATATGAAGTTTTAAGTGGCATTAATCAAACTGATTGGCACAAAATTCAACAAATTGTTCTGGAAGTGCAAGATACAGAAGGAAGAATAAATAAAATACAAACTCTTCTTGAAAATCAAGGTTTTAGGATTATACTAGATCCCAATAATATGATCCCGTCTGCATTCAAGATGTTCAATATTTATGCTATTCGGGCTTGAGGAAGGATTCATAAGTACAAAAATAAAATTATGCCATACAATCTTATTCTGTACATTTAATTAAGGTGCATTAGCGTAGCTAACGCACCTTAAATTATTTAACTAACGCGCTTTTTCCAAAACAGGCTGATTTTGTAGACGTTTGCCCTTCACAATCATATTGACACCACCATCTGGACCCAACAATAAACCTTTGCGAATAGGCTTAACTGGTTCAGTTTCAGCTAATTCCAGATGCCAATTAGATAGCACATTTGCCAAGACAAGTTTCATTTCAAATAAAGCAAAAGCCATCCCAATACAGCGACGATTCCCACCACCAAAAGGTAAAAACTCATAAGGAGTAAATTGCCGTTCTAAAAAACGCTCTGGTTTAAACTGTTGAGGATCAGGATATAAATCTTCTCGATGATGAGTTAAATAAATACAGGGAATAACAATAGTTCCCGTCTCAAATTTGTACCCCGAAATTTCTAAAGGTGATTTAACTAAGCGATTTAATCCTACCATTGCTACTGGATAAAAACGCAGTGTTTCCGAACAAACGGCATTCAAATAAGGTAACTTAAAAATGGCATTTGGATCAGGATTTTCACCCAAGCTATCTAATTCTGCTAATAGCTTTTCATATATCCCTGGCTGAGAATGAATCCAATACAAAGCAAATGCTAAAGAACTTGCTGTAGTTTCATGACCTGCTACTAACAAAGTCATCAACTCATCACGCAATTCTATATCTGTCATTGGCTCACCAGCTTCATCACGAATAGCCATCATTAAAGACAGAATATCAGTTCGAGACGGATCTGGTTGCGATAGCTCCGCTCGCCGAAGGCATCGCCTTTCTTGAATCTCTGCATAGATAAGTTCATCTAATTGCTGACGTAATTGCAGATACCTTCCCCAAGGACTCCATGTGCCTAAATCTTTTCGCAAAAAGGGAAACATAATCATTGCTACCCTGAGCAAAGGTCTTTTAGGATTAAGGATACCAATCAAATTTTCTTTGAGTTTTTCGCAACGTTCCCCATCTTTAAGACCAAATACAGCCTTTAAAATTACCTGAAAAGAGATTTCTTGCATTGAGGATAAAACTGGAAAAACTTCCCCAATCTGCCATTGACTGGTTACTTCCTTCGTAATATCGTTAATTAACTCACCATAAGTTAACATCCGTTCCCCATGAAATTGAGGAGTTAATAATTTTCGTTGCCGTTGGTGGGTTTTGCCTTCTAAAGATAACAGCGAATTTGGTCCTAAAAGCGGCGCTCCTGCACCTGCTGGCGCACCAGAATCTAAATGTTTAGGGTCTGTGGTGAAAATCTGTTGAATCCCTTGGGGATGGCTAATTAACACTTGTGGTTTAAAAAGTGGACCCACCCTTAAAGTGAAAGTATCACCATATTTTTTAGCGCATTCTTCCATATATCCCAAAGGATTTTTCACCCATTGGTATGTCTGTATCCAAGGATGAGTTTGTGGTCCAGCAGGTAGTTTATTAGACATTTTGACTTATCTCCCCATAAATGGGCGCAAAATTGGTGACAATCTTGAACCTGTTGCTTGATTAATATTAGAACATTTATTCTCTTAATAATTCTTTGATTTGCTTGGCAGTCAATTCTTGTACATTACTAAATACTATATTTGCTCCTGCTTTCATTAACGTCTCAGTATAAGCATCTCGATGTGTTACCATTTCCTGGACATGGGGCGGTAAAACTCCCACACCTAACCAATTGCGCGAATTATCTAAACTTCTTGCTTTCTCTACGGTGTACATATCTGCCACTGTATCACCCACATATATTACTGTTTGTTTTTTATCAGTGCCATTTTCGAGTAACCGAATCGTCGCAAATAATCCCGTGGGATCAGGTTTACCCGGTGCGTCTTCCATTGCAATTAAGACAGGAGACTGTAAACCTAAACGTTTTTCTAAAACATAAGTAGCAGAACCGCGAGTAGCACCACTGAAAAATCCCCAAGCGATATCCGCTTGGGTTAGTTCTTGAAAATAACTAGGTTGTGCTAATAAAGGTTCATTACAAATATATCCATTCCAATTTTCAGGATCTGTACCCCGGTAACGAGTTTGAAAATAGGTAACAATATCTTGATAATTTAATTGCTGTTGTTCGCGGGTGATTCCTTGACTAACAAAATGACGGTAAATAAATTCTTGAGATGCTTCCCAATCATTATTCCAAATTCCCTCTGATTTGAGGTTGTCAATGTCTATAGGTGTGGGACGATAAGCTTTGGCGGTAAAATATTCTACAGTATCAGCTAAAGCGCGGCGATAAGAACCACCAACATCACGGATCACACCATCTATATCAAATACAGCGATCGCTTTTGTATTTTCAGTCATAAAAGAAATTAGGGTTTTTTCAAAAATCCAGTTCCCCTCCTTGACGGTAGGGAGGGGCTAGGAGTGGGTGTTATAGCTATGGAAAAACGGTAAAACCTAGATTTTTCAACGACTTCCAACTTGTGTATACACAGTAGTTTACTTACGAATACATACCGCTATATTTGATCACGAGAAAATTCAAAAAACAATTAAAAATTCCTAAAAAGCTGGTGTAATTTGCTTTTTTAATTGTTAATTTTTAATTGTTTAAGTTCCCACCGCACCAGAATAAATTAAACCTCGCTGCATATCCAAAGTCAAAATCGCACCATCTTTAATTACTTGTGTTGCATCCTTCACACCCACAATCACAGGTACACCAAGACGTAAACCAATCACAGCAGCGTGACTGGTGAGGCTTTCCTCTTCAGTAATAATCCCCCCGGCTTTGCGAATTGCTTCCACAAAATCAACACCAGTGCGGGATGCAACTAAAATATCTCCAGAGTTAAAATTACTGGCATCCATAGCATTATGAATTACCCTAGCACGACCACTCACAGAACCTTGGCCTAGTCCAATTCCCTGACCAAGTATAGCAGTGACTACTTCTACCTTAATCAAGTCTGTTGACCCAGAAACCCCCTGAAGTGTACCAGCAGTCATGACGACCAAATCACCTTCAGTGAGGAGATTTTTTTCTTGAGCAACGTTGATAGCGGCTTGGAATGTTTGACCAGTGGATGGTAGTTCTAGCACCAAGAGCGGTCTAACTCCCCATACCATCTGTAATTGTCGCGCCACGTTCACATGGGGTGTAATGGCTAAAATTGGCGTTTTGGGACGGAACTTAGAAACGTTACGGGCTGTAGCCCCAGTTTGTGTCAAAGTCATAATTGCCGCTGCGCCTAAATTTTCAGCAATTTGACCAACAGCTTGGCTAATAGCATTGGGAATAGAACGCCTGTTATCTCTTGACTGACGGGAATTGGTATTGAGGGTTTCTTCCTGTTCAATGCGTTCGGCTATTCTGGCCATTGTGGCTACAGCTTCCACCGGAAAACTACCAACGGCGGTTTCATTGGAAAGCATCACCGCGTCTGTACCGTCTAAAATCGCGTTGGCAACATCAGATACTTCCGCACGGGTGGGACGGGGGTTACTGACCATGCTATCTAGCATTTGTGTAGCTGTAATGATGGGAATACCCAAGCGGTTGGCTGTAGCAATTAGCCGTTTTTGTAGTATGGGTACGTCTTCCGCTGGTAGTTCCACCCCTAAGTCACCTCTAGCCACCATTACGCCGTCACACAAAGACAGAACTGCTTCCATTTGTTCAATTGCTTCGTGCTTTTCGATTTTGGCAACTACAGGAACATTTTTACCGGTACTGGAAATTAGCTCTTTAATTTCGATCATATCCTGGGGATTGCGAACAAAGGAAAGTGCTACCCAATCCACACCTTGATCTAAACCGAACATTAGATCCTCTCGGTCTTTGTCGGTCATGGCTTTGATAGATAAGTAAACTCCCGGAAAGTTAACACCTTTGTTGTTAGAAAGTTTACCAGGAACTGTAACCCGACAATGTAAATCTCCTTTTTCGTGGTTAATTTCCTCCACTACCATTTCGACTTTGCCATCATCGAGGAGAATTTTTGAACCAACGGGGACTTCATCTGCTAAATAATCGTAGGTAACGCAGCTTATATCCTGAGTTCCTTCTATGGGGCGATTTGTCAATGTGAAGCGATCGCCTTTCGCCAATATTATAGAACCATTTTCAAACCGTCCCAAGCGAATTTTTGGCCCCTGTAAGTCTTGCAGAATTGCTACTGGTCTATTGAGTTCAAAAGCAGTTTGCCGGATTAACCGAATACTTCGCTGATGGTCAGCATGAGTTCCGTGGGAGAAGTTTAGCCGTAGGGTTGTTGCACCTGCTTCAATAATCGCTTTTAGCATTTCTGGGCTGCTGGTGGCAGGTCCAATAGTAGCAACAATTTTAGTTCGGCGCTGAGAATCTCTTAATTGCGTCATGGGCTGGGTTCAAGATTTTTTGGATCTACCTGGGAATTAATCGTAAATGTTTTGTCATCCCATTTGAGATTTTAGATTTTGGATCATGAAGGACTGACTAGATCAGCAAATCATTTTTCCGCTTATCGCCATCATTTTACAAATAGGTATGAATTAAACGAACTCTCTTTTTTAGTTACTACTATATCAATGTTATAAGCAGTTAGAGAGGTGATTATTGTATAGATTTGATATCGTACACTAATCTGATTCGCAACCTTCCTCAAGGAAAAGTTTTTTTGTCTAAGCACCCGTTAAGCCAAAAATCATAGCCTCATTTATTGATTCTTCAGCAGGACTAGAGATAAATCTTGCTTCACATAACTTTACTCTTAACTCAGATTAATAGTATGATTTGTAAAGATTGATTATTAAAGGAGTTAATAATGCTCACGTCGGAGGCACAAAAGCCGCTGACAATTCCCCCCAAGGAACTTTTATCACCTCCTGGTGATTTTAACCCCACACTACTGATGTTTTTAGTAGTGGTAATAATGTTGGTTTTGTCTAACTTTGGGTATTGGCTTTGGGAATGGCCGCATTGGTTGTGTTTTAGTGTCAATACTCTGGCATTACATTGTTCAGGAACAGTGATTCATGATGCTTCTCACCAGTCTGCCCATCGTAATCGAATTGTTAACGCTATTTTAGGCCATTGTAGCGCCTTATTTTTGGCATTTGCTTTTCCAGTATTTACACGTGTACATTTACAGCATCATGGCAATGTTAATCACCCTCAAGATGACCCCGATCATTATGTTTCTACAGGTGGTCCTCTGTGGCTGATTGCGGTGAGGTTTTTGTACCATGAAGTATTTTTCTTTCAACGGCGGTTATGGCGCAACTATGAACTACTAGAATGGTTTATTAGTCGCTTAATTGTCATTAGTATTTTTTATATCTCTATCCAGTACCATTTTTTGGGCTATATTCTGAACTTTTGGTTTATTCCCGCTTTTTTGGTGGGAATCACCTTGGGGTTATTTTTTGATTATTTACCCCACCGTCCTTTTGTGGAACGCAATCGCTGGAAAAATGCTCGCGTCTATCCTGGTAAGGTTCTCAATATCCTGATTTTGGGGCAGAATTACCATTTAATTCATCATCTATGGCCTTCGATTCCTTGGTATAATTACCAACCTGCTTATTATTTAATGAAGCCATTATTAGATGAAAAGGGTAGTCCCCAAACTTCCGGGTTATTGCAGAAAAAGGACTTTTTTGAGTTTGTCTATGATATTTTCATCGGCATTCACTTTCATCACCACAAAGAATAGCGGTTTTTCGTAGGGGTGTATCCCTAACGGGGGCTGGAAGCATCAGCATTCGCTGTAAGGGCGTTCGCGAAGCGTGCTGGAAGCATCAGCATTCGGAAAATAAACTTGGGAAAAAACCGATAATTAATCGTCCGAATGCTTCGCCCCTACGTGGAAAAAACCGATAATTAATCGCCCGAATGCTTCGCCCTTACGGGAATCAGGAGGTAGGGGCGCGGGGACTGCGCCCAGTCCGGAAGGAAAAATTAGAAGGAGATTCAGAAAATAGTTGATACACCATGAGGGACTTTTAAAACATCCTCTAAGCGGTTTCTTCTATTTGCACTTCTACCTTCTGCCCAATTTTCGGTTCTATACCCGCAATTAATCGCTCGATATTAGTGCGGTGACGGATAATTACATATAAACCTCCAGCAATACCAAGAAGAATGTAAGCTAAAGGTTGCTGGAAAATTACCATTAAAATAGAAACAGCCACAGCCCCAGCAATAGAACTTAAAGATACAATTCGGGAAATAGCAATTACTACAGCAAAAACCCCTATTGTTGATAAGCCAACTTGCCAACTTAGTGCTAATAAAAGTCCTACACCAGTAGCAACAGATTTACCACCAGTGAAACCGAGAAAGATTGATTTACTATGTCCTAAAAGGGCGGCTAAACCCGTTAGAGTTGCTAAATAAGGTTGCCAAATTTCGATGTTTACAGTTGGTGGAATTAAATTCTGAGTAGCAGCAATATTAAATAAGGCATAAACTAGATTTATTGCTAATGCTCCTTTCAAAGCATCAATTAATAATACAAATGCCCCTGGGACTTTTCCTAAAGTTCTTAGAACATTTGTTGCACCGGTTGAACCAGAACCAACTTCTCGAATATCAATTCCTTTTAATAGCTTACCTGCCAGATATCCAGTAGGGAAAGAACCAAAGAGGTAAGCTAATAAAACAACTACTCCACACAAAGTTAACCAAATAAACATAAATTTGTCAGTTGTCAGTTGTCAGTTGTTCGTTGTCCGTTGTTTTGCCAATCACCAACCCTTCGGCTACGCTCAGGGCAAGTCACCAATTAAAAATTACCAATTAAAAATCATCGTCAAAATCCCGATCTTTCATGGTTTTTGGATCAGGGGCAAAAGCTAACCAGAGAGGGAATTGTAGTAAACCTAAACTGATTTTTTCTTCAGAATCATCAATGATAATTAAAGGCATTTCATTAGCTTTCACTAATCTCTCTGCTTTTTGGGCTAAAGCTGTCGGTGCTTCAAATAATATCACTCCTCTGTCGGGTCCAAAATCAGGACGGCCGATACCTAAGCAATCTTGTAAACCCCGTCGCCATTCACCTAAACGTTCTGGTGTATTTGCTAAAATCAGAGTTCGCACGCGATCGCCATATAGTTGATGTAAAATCGAAATTGCTGATGAAGCAATTAAAATATTCTGTAAGCGGCTACCCATTGTCCGCAAAGCACCTCTTCCACCTAAAGTAAATAACCAATTTGAGACTCTTTCCGCGTGAATTGGTTCAAAGGTACGGCGTAACTGCCAAGGTGGTCCATAATAATCTGGTTGGTTGCGGTATTGGTCAAGTAAGCGGCGGATTTTTTTAGTAGTATCCTGAAACTGCTGTTGGCCAAGTTGGGGCATTTCTGATAGCGTGGAATTAGCCATTTGCTCTTTAGCAGATTTTGCTTCTCTTGGTGCTGGCTTTTCCCGTTCTTTTGCAGGTTGGATAAGTTGCAGTTGTTCTGCTGCTGATGCCAAATCCTGTAAACTACCTGTAAGATAGTCTTTGAAACCCTGCACCCGAATTGCTAAATCCTGAGATGTCCCAGCAAAGGTAGTCCGCATTTCGTTGCGAACCCTTTCTTGACGACGTTCTAACTGTTCTACAGAGATTTGTAACGCTTGTTTACGTTGTTCTAACTGCGATAATGACTCTTGAACAACTTGCGAGAGTGCGGTTTGAGTTACAGTGACTTGTCTCTGAAGAGTTTTATATGTAATTTCCAATTGAGCAATTTCTGCTTTTATGTCAGCTTCCATCTGCTGCAACTGAGTGATTCGTTGCGCGGCTTGTATATCTAGTGAGTCTTCAGATTCTGGTGTTGTTGTGTCAATAATGGGTGAATTCAAAGAGGATTCCTGTGTTGATACTTCGTCCTCTAATTTTAAATCAGCAGATGGGGTTGCGGGTATTTCATCTGTAGGGGGTTGTACTTCTATTTGTTCCAACCATTCATCTATTGATTCTGGAGTTTGAGATTCCTCTGGGTTCATAAACAATAATCTAAATTTCCCATGATACAAAAATATCTTTCACAAAATATACAATCGAATAGCTCCAAAACTCTAATCAATTCGTGGACAACGTTCTTCTAAACATGATTTTAAGGTTTTAGGGTCAAATAAAATTGGCAAAAAGTGAATACTGTTAATTTCTTTAAAATAGAACAAAATGGGAACCCGATTCCAGAATATCCGCCAATTTTGCCATTCTTGGTAAGGAAAACGTTTAATTAACTTTTCTCCTCGGTAAAGATCAAAATCGGTAGGGGTAAACTGAAACCGCAATGTTACAGCTTGCAACATCAAAAATAAACCAAGTAGGGCGAATATTCCTCCTACCCAAGGTTGTATCAAAAATATGGGAATAGCCACAAGCACTAATACAACAGGAATATTGTAACTTGGCTTTAGTTCTACTGTTGAGGTGGTGTTAGGTGTCAATGAACTAGTCATAATTTTTTCTCCTACTGAGGATAATTCTTAATTACTCTGTATTGCTTCTGGACTGATTACTTCTAAATCATCGTTAAGTCTAAGTGAACTGGCTGAACCAAGAATTTCCGTGGCTTCCGTCTGGAGTGTATTAATTTGCTAATCCACTACCAGTTCCCTGAAACATCAACCAAGATAAAAAGAAGTTGCTAACAAATATAACTAATAAAGCAGTGACAACAGCAGTTGTAGTAGATTGTCCCACACCTTTAGCACCTCCAGTAGTGGTTAAGCCCCAACTACAACCAATAATGGCGATTAATACACCAAAACAACAGGCTTTAATCATGGCGCTGCAAATATCCCATATATCGAGAAAGTTACGCGCTGAGTCTAGAAATACTGTATCTGAAAGGTTGTAAATATTGGTAGCTATGAGCAATCCTCCAGACATTCCTGTTATTAAAGATAGCAAAGTTAAGATAGGCAGCATGATGAAGCAAGCCAACAGACGAGGAATGACTAGATAATCAATAGGATCTGTTTTGAGAATTAATAGAGCATCTATTTGTTCTGTAACTTTCATTGTGCCAATTTCCGCTGCAAAAGCCGAGCCTACCCGTCCTGCTAAAATTACTGCTGTTAATACAGGTGTCAGTTCTCTAGTTAATGCTACTGCTAAAACTCCACCAACGAGGTTTCCTGCTCCAAAGTTTATAAATTCCCGTGCTACCTGAATTGTAAATACTGCACCCACGAATATAGCTGTTAATAAAGCAATAAAGAGGGAGTCTGGTCCTACCATGACTAGTTGTTCTATGGTATTGCGGCGATGAATTTTACCTTTGAGAAGGTGAACTAAGGCTTGTCCACCTAAAAAAATTGCGGCCAGCAATCGCTGACTCCATGTTCCGAAACTGGATTTGCTCATTGGTTACTTACTGGTAGTTGGGAATAGAATCAACATTGACAAAAATAAATATTTAAACCTGCTAAGGGCATAGCATTGCTATTCCCCTACAATGATTTATTTTTAACACTAAGGGTATTGATTTATAAAATGGGTTATGGTGCATACCTAAATTCTACCAAGAAGCGATCGCTTCGGTCAGTATAGCTAATAGGTTTAATTTTCTTTGACTGCGCTGGTCAATTAAATTACTTTGAAAATCCATGAGATATAACGGCAGTTTTATTACCCAATAACCAATTTAAATGTTGTGGTAAAAGGATTTCTAAATTATAATTCTGAATAATTGTTTTTCTCGCTTTTATCCGAATAGAGAGCATATCTTTGGCATTATCTAAGGCTTCATCTACTCTTTGGGCAATTTCCTGGGGAGAAAAGAAATCTACTAGCAGTCCATTTTTCCCATCTTTAATTACCTCTAAGACAGGGGGAGTATTAGACGCTACTAACAAACATCCAGCGGCCATTGCTTCTAACATTGACCAGGATAAAACAAAGGGACGGGTTAAATAAATATGGGCTGAGGAAGCTTGTAATACTTGCAGATATTCATCGTAAGGCAATCTACCAGTAAAGTGCAATCTAGATAAATCCAAATCTAATTTTTCTAACATTAACTGTTTATAACTTTTGCCATCGGGGAGAGTTTTCCCATAAGCTACTCTATCTTCTCCCACAACTACAACATGAGCGTGAGGTCTTCGTTGTTGAATTAATGCTACTGCTTCCATAAACTGGGGAAAACCCCGATAAGGTTCCATCCCCCTGCCTACATAAGTTACTAATTCTTCTATGTGGGAAAGGTCAAGATGAATACGGGGTAAAACTAATTTAGCTCCTGGATTGGGTTTAAAAAAATTAGTATCAATACCATCATGACATACAGTAATTTTACTATGATATTCTAGAGGAAATTGTTGACGCTGCCAGTGAGTAGGAGCAAGTCCGCTATCACAACTGGATAGATCTAACAAAATTGGCGCATTTTTTACACGAATCCGACATTGATCATCTGCACTGAGGGGTTCGCTGGGGTCAAAATCGGCATCAGATCCACGAGCATGATAAAACCATTCAAAGAAACACAATAATTCGGCTTTGGGGAAAATTTCTTTGATAAATAATGTTGGACCCCAACCGGAATGACCATAAACTATGTCTGGGACAAAACCCTGTGCTTTCAGTTGTTCTGCCATCCTATATATAGCTTGTCCTGTGAGAACTGCATTTTCTAAATTGCGGACATAATGATGAGTTGGTGCAGTAGCTTGACGGGAAGGTTCATAAATAGCCTTAAATACACCGGGGATTGTTCCTTCCTGACGATTAGTACCAAATACAACTTGATAATTACTATTTTGGGCTAAAGCTGTAGCTAAATGCCGGAATTGAGCGGGAAAGTTAGGGTGTAAAAATAAAACCCGTTTAGGGTCCATAGAAGCAGTTTCCATACCTTTTGTATTAATAGCTTATATGCTCATAGCATATTTTTCTTTTGCTTTAAACATTAACTTAGTTTACGACTAGTCTCATAAAATTAAGCTAGGTTTTACAGTGCTGCTACTTATAGCTAAACTACACACTGAGGTGTAAATCCTAATTATCTCAGGGTTTTCTGGATATTGAACATAAAAAAAATCCCATTGTCTGGGGATAACTATTACCAGTGTAATTTAATGAAAACTTAAGATTCTTGACGAAATGGATGTTTAAGAGCGATCGCCAGTATTGTAGAAAGTAGCAGATAAATTTTTGGCTATTACTTGAGTTACCCATTAACCAGGTCTAACAATGACTATTTTTAGTAATTTTTTGCGATCTCTAGTCCTTACCACCATTTTTAGTTTTATTGCCCCTGTCTTCCTTGTTGGTGGGATTTTGTTGGTTTTATCCCTTTTTGGCTACATTCCAGGGCTACAAGGGATAATTTCGGATCTCTCTATGCCGATTCTACATTTTCTGGCCACTTTTGGTAGTGGAAGTTCCCTTAATGGTCTATTGATCATTAGTCTAACTTGTGGATTTGTCGGGGCGCTATTTGATGTCTATGCTCATTACCGCCATCAAATTCTGCGGACTGATTCTTGAAAGTCACCACTGCTCTCAAGTTGCTCTGATGAACTACGCAATGACAAAATAAATAATTGATATCTTTGCTAAAAGCTAGGCTCTGTGCTGGAGATTTCTATTTTGTTATTTCTGTTAATATTTTATTCTTCTGTGTTGTAGCAATATAATACAATGCTATTGTATGGATATTTGTTTCGTATAAGCTAATATTTTTCAATACTTGCTTCTTGTTCCTTAAAAATACCAAATAAAACTACATATAAAATCTAAAAATTTCCTTAAGCTTTTTTTTGGGACTTATAAAAACCGCCAATGTAGTGAGGACATCAATGAAAACTCCTTCCCTCACAGGGTTTTACTCCTGACTTTTGTACGGGCGTTCGCGGAGCGTGCTGGAAGCATCAGCATTCAGGCGATAAATTATCGGTTTTTTCCCAAGATTATTTTCCGAATGCTTCGCCCCTACGACTTCTGACTACAGTTTCTGGGAAACGAGAATTGATGATCACCGCTGACGCTGTGGCAAGAGAGTGTCAAATTAAATATATTCAGAATATTCAAAAGTTATTTAACTGCTCATGATTTGGCCCTTTAAGCCCAACTTTCGTAAACAAATTGCGCGGATTGAAGTTAGCGGTGCGATCGCTGGTGCAACCCGTAAGCACGTCCTAGAAGCCCTAAAAACCGTAGAAGAAAGTAAATTTCCCGCTTTACTGCTACGCATTGATAGTCCTGGGGGTACTGTGGGAGATTCCCAAGAAATATATAGCGCCCTGAAGAGATTGGGCAAGAAAACCAAGATTGTCGCCAGCTTCGGCAATATTTCCGCCTCTGGTGGCGTTTATATTGGTATGGGTGCAGAGCATATTATGGCGAACCCAGGCACGATTACAGGTAGTATTGGTGTGATTTTGCGGGGAAACAACATAGAAGTGCTACTGGAAAAAATTGGTGTTTCCTTTAAAGTGATTAAATCTGGACCCTACAAAGATATATTAGCTTTTGATAGGGAACTAACAGAACAAGAACAAATCATTCTGCAAGAATTGATTGATTGTAGTTATCAACAATTTGTGGAAACGGTAGCACAAGCGCGTTCACTCACGGTAGATAAGGTAAAAAGCTTCGCTGACGGCCGGATTTTTACCGGACAACAAGCCTTAGAATTGGGTGTTGTAGACCGCTTAGGGACAGAAGAAGACGCACGACGTTGGACAGCCGAATTGGTAGGACTTGATCCAGAGAAAACTCCTTGTTATACGCTAGAAGAACGGAAACCATTGTTGAGCCGTATTCTACCAGGAAGTCGTCTAGCCAAATCAGGTATTAGTGCTGGAATTGATTGGTTAGAGTTTGAAATGTCCACAAGTGGTTTACCCATGTGGTTATATCGCCCATAGAAATAACAATTGACAACGGACAACGGACAACTAACAACTAACAAAAGGAGGATTTTAGTAGTGGAATGGCAAATGCGAGCAATTCGTGGTGCAACAACCGTTGCAGAAAACAGCATCGAAGCAATTCGAGACTCAGTGACAGAATTATTGGATGAGTTGGAGCAAAGAAATCAACTTCAGCCAGACAATATGATTAGTGTGACTTTTTCAGTGACAAAAGATTTAGATGCTATTTTCCCAGCCGCGATCGCTCGCAGTCGTCCTCTATGGGATAGTGTAGCTATGTTAGATGTCCAACAAATGTACGTTGAAGGCAGTTTACCGCGCTGTATTCGCTTTTTAATTCACGCTAATTTACCAACTTCTACCCCAATTCACCACATTTATTTACGCCAAGCAGCTAAACTTCGTCCAGATTGGAGTTTACCCCAAACGTTACAAACTTCACAGCACGTAATGGAGACGAAAGTTTAAAATCAGCAGAGTCAATAACATAAGTAAAAATTAGCGCCAAATGAGCTATTACAGTGGTGACGCGGCTGCTCAACCTGCTGCTATTGGTGGGAGTATTTTCACTCATAGAGGAACTGGTATCTGTGTGAAGTTAGATAATTTTTTAAATATTCTCTCCAAAGGTGAAGAGCCGCTTGTCATTGTCACCAGTGAAGGTTATTTTACGAAAATATATAAATATGTCACAGCATATAAGGGTTTTGTCTTTTTCGCAGAATCTTTAGACAAAGTGGAATTTGGTAGCAATATTGAAGTTATTTATGCTCAGAGTTTAGGAACGGAAATTTAATACAGCAGGATGTAGGGGCGCAGTCCCTGCGCCCAGTCTGCACAACTTGACAGAAAAACGAGCGGCCTATATGCTCACTGGCGGCGCAGTCCCTGCGCCCAGTCTGCACCCAGTCTGCGCCCAGTCAGGATTTATTTCTCTACAAATGTAAGTTTTAAAGGATACAAAGGCTCAGATCCATTTAATTGCCAAATTCTCAATACCAATACAGCAGCAACCGTTAGCCATACACAAGAAAAAGATAAAATCATGCCCGCTAAAGGAACAGTTTGCCAATAAATTGCTGTGACTACTAGGGCAGATAACCAAGGACCTAAAATAACCACGGGAACAGCAGCACCTAATCTTCTTTCTACGGTAAAAATCGTATTCCAAGTATCACCGAAAGAAAGATGTATCACAAACAAAATTAAAGGCAATACTAAAAATTGGTGATTCATTTGCTGCCAAACTAACACAGAAGAAATTACCCGCAACACAGCAATGATCATCCAAACTATGGGAAATGCTAAAGGTGGTGGCGACCATTTTGGTCTAATTACTTGATCATAAGTTGTCCGAGAGCGGGTATTATCTAAAAGCGAAAAAATTCGGGAACGGATACTTAATAAAGCAAAAAATAATGCAGTCAGTAAAGTGCTAAACCAACTGGGAAAAG
Source organism: Anabaena sp. UHCC 0204 (assembly GCF_009711975.1). Classification (GTDB taxonomy): domain Bacteria; phylum Cyanobacteriota; class Cyanobacteriia; order Cyanobacteriales; family Nostocaceae; genus Dolichospermum. Next base: position 97,368 of record NZ_VIKW01000005.1, on the reverse strand, counting down.
AAGAATTTTGATCAATGAACGTTACTAGTTTTTCCATTCCCAGTAATACAATAATCATCACTCCTATTTGTAGAATAGTTCCTAATTTATAAACTAAAACTGCCTTGATATCTAATTCTTTTGTGGTCGCGGCTGATGTATTAAGGAATTGTTGTTGATTTCCATTTTTCACCCCCATCACTGTGTTAACAATCTGTTCAAGTATTCCACTATCATTTGACTGATTCATGATTAAAAGATGGCGAGTAGTTAGTAATAATTTATTATTGCGTAAGTCCTATAAATCTGCATCGAATTATTAAGATAACAGCGATCGCTCTACCTATTACGGGCGAAGCATTCGGAAAATAAACTTGGGAAAAAACCGATAATTTATCGCCCGAATGCTGATGCTTCCAGCACGCTCCGCGAACGCCCCTACGACTCCTGCTGGAACTTCGGTTACAATAGCATGGCAAATAGCCCAAGCCGATGTTTCTGTAATTCTCCACGAGATGCACCCTCAGAGCTTCAGCCCTGCCTATCATACCGAAAATTTGGCAGAATTGACTTCTTTGGCGCTATGGCAAGCGATCGCACCACAGATTACTCAGAAGATAGGCTGAAAACTCTCAAATCCTGATTTCTGCTTTTCCTTGTGCATAAGACATGAAAATCAAGGTTAGAATAGAAAATTAGATTCTGGTTGAAGCTATAAAAATTGTCAAAACAACTAACTAACAGCGTGTTTCCCGGTTCAGTCATCAAATTAGATAATGGCTTAACATTCATTCACCAAGAGATATCCACTACACCTGTAGTGGTAACTGATGTTTGGGTGCGTGCGGGAACTAACCTAGAACCAGAGTCTTGGTTTGGAATGGCACATTTTTTAGAACACATGATTTTCAAAGGCACACCAAACCTGCTTCCTGGAGAATTTGATTATCACATCGAAAAAATCGGCGGGGTGAGTAATGCGGCAACCAGCCACGATTATGCCCATTATTCCATTACAACCGCTGCTAATCACCTAGAGCATACAGTCCCCCATTTAGGAGAATTACTCCTCAATGCAGCCATTCCTGACGATGAATTTATCAGAGAACGGGATGTGGTATTAGAAGAAATCCGTTCTTACAATGATGATCCTGATTGGCTGGGTTATCAATCTCTGGTGAAAAATGCTTACCAAAACCATCCTTACGGGCGTTCTGTATTGGGTACTGAGCCAGAATTGATGCAGCATTCCCCGGAAGCTATGCGCTGTTTTTATCGCAGTTATTACCAACCAGAAAATATGACTGTGGTTGTGGTGGGGGGAATTGACGAAAAAGCGGCGCGGGAATTGGTAAACAGTACATTTGCAAATTTTCCCCAGCGGGATAATTGTCCCCAATTTACCAAAGTTGCAGCACCGACAATTCCAGGAATTCGTCGTCATGAGTTAATATTACCAAGACTAGAACAAGCGCGGTTAATGATGGCTTGGAAAGTACCGGGAGTAGAAGAAATTCGGGCTGTTCATGGTTTAGAATTATTATCAGTGCTGCTAGGGGAAGGGAGAATTTCTCGGTTAGTATCTGATTTGCGGGAAGAAAAGCAACTTGTCCAAGAAATTTGCTGTAATTTTTCTCTACAACAAGAATCAAGTTTATTTACAATTACTGCTTGGTTAGAATCAGAATATTTGGAACGAGTTGAAAATTTGATTTGTTCCCATTTACAAGAATTGCAAAATCAAGAAATTAGCCAGCCAGAGCTAAATCGCATTCAGAGGTTTTTATGTAATGAATATGCTTTTTCTACAGAAACACCAAATCAGCTAACTAATTTTTATGGTTATTATCATACTATAGCCGATGCTGAATTAGCTATTACCTATCCCCAGGAAATCCAGTCTTTAGATACTCAAGAACTGCAAAAATTAGCTCAACAGTATCTTTCACCAGCTAATTATGCTGTGACAATTCTTAAACCTTGTTAGTTATTAAGTGAAAAATGCAAACTATTAATAATCGCGCTCTCATTCATCGCACTGTATTAAGTAATGGTATTGTTTTATTAGTATCAGAAAATCAAGCCGCTGATATTATTGCTGGACGGATTTTTATTCGGGCTGGTAGTTGTCATGAACAGCGAGAAAAAGCTGGTTTAGCACATTTGTTATCAGCAGTGATGACAAAGGGCTGTGATGGTTTATCGAGTTTAGAAATTGCTGAAAAAGTGGAATCTGTGGGTGCTAGTTTAGGCACAGATGCAGCTACAGATTATTTTTTGCTATCTTTGAAAACAGTAACGACTGATTTTGTAGAAATTTTAGCATTAGCTGGACAATTATTGCGATCGCCTACTTTTCCCGAAAATCAAGTAGAACTAGAAAAGCGGTTAGCAATCCAAGATATTCGTTCCCAAAAAGAGCAACCTTTTAGCCTGGCTTTTGAACAACTACGTCAGGTAATGTACCCAAATCATCCCTACTCTATGTCAGTTTTAGGTGATGAAACAACTATGAGCAGCATTACCCGTGATGATTTAATAGAATATCACCAAACTCATTTCCGCCCCGATAATATTGTCATTAGTATTGCTGGACGGATTACACCAGCACAAGCAGAGAAATTAGTAACAACGATTTTTGGTGATTGGGAAATACCAGATTCCGCCAAACCTACTCTTAATTTACCACCAATTGCCGGATCACCTAAACCTTGTCTTAAACCTTTAAATACTCAACAATCAATTGTCATGTTGGGTTATTTAGGACCATCAGTAACTAACCCAGAATATGCTGCTCTCAAGTTACTTGCTACCTATTTAGGTAATGGTCTTTCGAGTCGTTTGTTTGTAGAATTACGAGAAAAGCAAGGGTTAGCTTATGACGTATCTGCAATTTATTCTACCCGACTATTTCCAGCTTCTTTTGTAGTTTATATTGGCACTGCACCAGAAAATACTAAAATTGCTTTTAATGGACTTCGTCAGGAAGTAGAATTGTTATGTACCACCGAATTAACAGCAGAAGCATTACAAACTGCTAAAAACAAAATTATCGGTCAATATGCTTTGGGTAAACAAACTAATGGACATATTGCTCAAATATATGGTTGGTATGAAATTTTGGGTTTAGGAATTGAATTTGATCAAAAGTTTCCCGAATTAATTAATAATGTAACAGCAACTGAGGCAATTACAGCCGCTCGGAAATATTTACAAACACCATACTTATCTCTAGTGGGACCAGAAGAAGCAATTCAGACAGCTACTTTTTAATTATTTGTCTGATAGCGAAGCGTGGCGTAGCCATATCAGGATATCCAGGATTTAAGGATTTACAGGATGTTATTTTCAAATATCATGTTTTTTTTGAATCTTGATTTGATGATTAATTGTGATATTGAAGATGGAATTTTTTGTCTGAATCAGGATATCCAGGATTTAAGGATTTACAGGATGTTATTTTAAAGTATCATGTTTTGAATATTGATTTGATAATTAATTGTGAGATTTAAGATAGAATTACTTGATGATCATAATTTACCAAATATCTAAAAAATATAAACCTCAGAAAAATTCTCATATCTAAAAAAATTAGACTCAGTTAATATCCAAGCCAACCGACACTATTTTACTAACGAAAATCCAGCTTGCTGAAAATGATGATCAAAACTTAAAGCATGAGTAATATTCTGATTTCTCATAATTACAAAAGAAATACAGTCAACTAAACCCCATTCTTTATCTTGAAACTTCTTATACAAATCAAATCCTTGATGAAATAACTCTGGAGTGACATGGATAATTTCTACTGTTTCTGCATTTAATAAATATTCTATTAATTGAGTTGCTTCTTGTTTATAATTACGACTTAAACCATTAGCAATTTCTAATATAATTGCATCAGAAGTCACTAAAAATGAATCATCATAATAATTTGCTAAATCATTAGCTATTTGATGATATTGATCTCTTTGATTAATTAGAGCAATAATAAATGAAGTATCTAAAAAATAACGATTATTGCTCATCTAATTCTTGCTGGTATGAATATTTGTCAAAATTCACGGAAAAGTCTGTAGGACCTTGAATTTTTATCTGTTTTAATTGAGATAAAATTCCCTTTTTTGTACTATTCTTTTTATCTGTAAAATCTTTAATTAGTTGATAAACTTCATTAAGCTCTTGTTCTGGTATTTTGTCAATTTCTGCTTGAATAAGTTCTTTCATCGTCATAAATTTTACTCCTGCTGGCAATTTACTATATTATATCAGAATCAGGATATCCAGGATTTAAGTTAATAATAGGGTGTGTAAAGCCCTTACGGGAATGGCTGGCTTAGAGCAAAGCGTAACGCCCCAAATTTATTAAAAATAATCCCATAGATCAAGGCAAGGTGCGTTACGTTGCATATTTAATTTATTGTAAAATACAAGATATCCAAATTTTTAGATTTATTTGGAAAAACGTTTGAAAAGCTCCGCATATTCATCAATGTCAATTTCTTCAATGTTTGCACCAATACGTTGATAAAATTTTCCATCGTATTGTATAGGTTTTTCTCCAGCTTTCAAACAAAAAATAAGTACACTTTTATCGTGATAATCAATTATTTTAATCTCTCTACCTATGGTATCTTTAACTGTTTGAGGAATAGGTTCTGATTTAATTTGTTGAGTTATCCAGAGATAAAAATTATCAATATTCCCCTGTAATCTCTTTGCTTCGTGTTCTATTCCTGTTATCTTGAAATTTTTATATTCCACTGGTTCAATATTATATAATTTTTTTATCCTTTGTGCTGTCTGATCATTATCTGCTACTCCAACACAAACATAACCAGTTGCACCAGGTGAATGATTTGCCATTGCAGTTAAAGTTAGAATTATTTTACTAAAATTTCCTTGATCAAATTGTCCTCTTCCATCTAGTTGTGTAAAACCTTGTTTAAAATCATATAAAGATTGTTCTGTTTTTGATTGAGTTAGTAGAGTTTCAAATTCTGTTAACCATGAATCTTTAGCAGGATCGTTATTATCTCTTATTTTAAAAAACTCTCTAATAATCCCTTTAACTTTGTTAATATTACGCCTTTTATTTTGATAACTCCATGTTTGCCCACTAGTAATATCTATATCTTTATTAATGTTTTTTAAAGATTTTACTAATCCATCATAATTAGCTATTTCCATTTTTTCCCGAAAAACTAAATCGTAAAAACTGAAAAATATTACTTGAAAAGGACGAGGCATATATTTCAAATTGTTTAAACTAATTAATTCGCTAAAGTTTCTTTTTGATTCTTGTAATATCTCGCGAATATGATTATAGATAATTATAAATTCTTTTTTAATATGCTCAGGCTGCTTTAACACTAATGAAGTTTCTATTTTTTCCTGATTTTTACCATTTTTAAAGCCATAATATTCATCTGAGATAGAAGCACTACTTCTAGGTGTCTCAGGTAATAACATATATGCAATAATATCAGCAACAATTTGTTCATCTCTTGACTCTCTAAGCATTTCCTTTGTTAAAATTTTATTTTTTACCCAAAAAATATCATCAACTTTAATACCATATTCAAGTTCTTTATTAGTGATACTAATTTTTTTCATCTCATTAAGAAGAATAATATCTGAAGCTGATGCGTCTGATCTTATTTCACTTGAAATTATTCTTACTAAATTAGCAAATTTAGAAGTTGCACCTGCTGAACGTAATTCCTGTTTTGATAAATGTTTACCATTTGAGTTAATTCTTCTGAAAACTTCATCAACTTTATCATTATCATTGAAGGCATAAACAGATAGTGGAAGAATATAACTACCTATTATTTCACAGTATTCCCTTTCAAGAATAGGATTTTTTTGTATTAACTTTCCTTGATCTAACCTAGATTTTGATTCTACCATTGTTTGTAAATCGAAATATTTACCTTCAATATCAAATTCTCCTTCAATAAAGGCAGTAATGGCATTTAATCTTTGCATCCCATCTATAATCTCAAATACAGATTTCTTGTCTTTTTCTGTTTCTGCTAGTAAGATTATAGGAACTGGAAACCCTTGTAAAATGGAATCTATAAATGCTCTTTTTTCTTCTATAGTCCAAACTAATTTTCTTTGATATCTTCTATTAGCATAAAAAAGATTATTTACATAAAAATTATAAATCCTTTGTACACTTTCACTTCTAATTGAAAGTTCTATTTTAACAGGTGATGATTGAATGTTGCTTTTACTCATAATTATTGCCATTACTAAAAATTATTTATCCTGATTCAGACAGTTGAGAAATTCAGATCCCCGACTTCTTGTAAAAATCTTCTGATTTATTTTATCCTATATAAAGCATCTAAAACACAAGCGCCATGCCCAAACGTCTCCTAGTGGTGGAATCTCCCGGAAAAGTCAAAAAACTGAGTCAAATTCTCGGTGCAGATTGGATTGTTCGCGCTAGTTGTGGACATATCCGCGAACTCAGCAATGAGGGTGATGATTCACTAGGATTTACAATGGATGGTAATACTGTTCGCTGCAATTATGTACCCCGTGACCAACGGGCAAAAGAAACAATTCAACAATTAAAAGCGGCTGTTAGACAAGTTGATGAAGTTGTTTTAGCGACAGACCCGGACAGAGAAGGAGAAACCATTGCTTGGCATCTTAAAGAAACATTAGGATTAAGAGAACCCAAGCGAGTAGTTTATACTGAGATTACAGCATCTGCGGTCAAAAATGCGATCGCACATCCCCGAAAACTTGACACTAATTTAATCGGTGCAGGATTATGTCGTGATTGTCTTGACAAGCTGGTAGGATACAAAGGCAGTCCCCTAGTTTGGGCATTAAATAACGGTGCAAAAAGCGTAGGTAGAGTTCAAAGCGCCACATTACACCTCATTTGTCAGCGCGAAAGAGAAATTCTAGCTTTTGTCCCCCAAGATTACTGGAGTGTGTGGGTAGATTATCAAGAAGGATTTCGGGCTTTTTACAAAGGTACAGCCAATACTCCCACAGACACACCAGAAGCAGAAACGGAAACTCATGATGATGCAGCTAGTAATAACCCAGAGAAGCCCGAATCTAAGCGTGTTCTCTCGGAAGCAGAAGCAACAAGATTAGTTGAGGAAGCAAAGCGTCATCCTCATCAAATTATTCACGTAGAAGGGAAACTCGTTTATCGTCAACCCCCTCCACCATTTACCACCTCAACTCTTCAACAAGCAGCCGGTTCAAAGCTGAAATTTGCTCCCGACAAAACCATGCAGGTTGCCCAAAAGCTATATGAGGCAGGGTTAATTACATATATGCGAACAGATTCAGTCATGTTGAGTCCTGATTTCTGTGCCAGTGCGCGTCAGTGGTTGGAACAAAATGATCCCCAAAATGTCCCCCAGCAGGTAGCCAAGCACCGCAGTAGTAAAACAGCGCAGGAAGCACATGAAGCGATTCGTCCTACAGATGTTTTTCGTCCTTCAGTGCAATTGCGGGCAGAATTACCTGAAGATGAGTTTAACCTATATGTGATGATTTGGAAAAGAGCCGTTGCTTCTCAATGTCGTCCTGCTCAACTTCGTAAAACTCTGATAATTACGAAATCAGGTAATATTTTATGGCAAGCTAGAGGGCAAGTAATCGAATTTTACGGTTATGCAAAATATTGGCTGAATCTGAGCAAAGATGCAGTTTTACCTGCTTTGCAACAGGGACAAATACTAACTTTAGAAAAAGCCGGACATGACCAAAAACAAACCCAACCACCACCAAGATACAGTGAACCAAAACTTGTACAATTGATGGAAAGAAAAGGTATTGGTCGTCCTAGCACTTATGCCCCTACAGTTGCTACTTTAAAGAAGCGCAATTATGTGGAATTGAAAAAAGACAATCTTCAACCAACAACTTTGGGTTTAGAAGTTGATGAATTTTTACAAAAGGCTTTACCAGATTTATTAGAAGCAGAATTTACTGCTAAAATGGAAGATGCGCTAGATGCAATTTCTGAAGGAAAAAACTCTTGGCAACATTATTTAACTACTTGGAATCAAAATTATTTTGTCCCTGCGCTTTCCAAAGCTAAAACTGTCGTTGTCAATTCATCAACTTTAGCTAAAACTAATAATCTAGCTGAACGTAAATATGAAACTTCTAAAACTCGCTGTCCTGAGTGTAAAAACTTTTTAGCTAAAATTCCCAGCAGTAAAGTTAAAAAGAAATACTTTCTTAAATGTGTGAGTGGCTGTGAAAACATTGTGCTGTTTTGGAGCGATTTTAACAAAAAATGGGAAGCACCAAAAACTAAAACATCTCCAGATGAAAATGCTCCCAAACCTTCAGCAAAAATCACTGCATATCCCTGTCCAGTATGTCAGAAACCTTTGGAGGAATACAGCTATATTAAAGATGGGCAGAATAAAACTATGCTGCGGTGTTCTGGTCAGGAATCATGGAAAGATAAAAAACATAAAGATGTGGCTTATTTTCATACAGCCAAAGGATGGTGGAGTCCTAAATTTGGGAATTTAACCAAGCCAAAGCTTTAAATTAATTCAGTTAAAAAGAATTTAATTAAGGTTAGTATTGCACCATTATCTGAAGAATAATTTGCTGATAATAACCTGTCTTTAGTTGCTGCATTAAACTCTAAATTTCCATTTTCATTAAAGTAGATATCTTCCGGTGTAAATCCCCAAGTTATTAATTTCTCATACAATTTTTGAGTAACAATGAATTTAATATCAATTTCCGGTTGTAAATAAGTGGGATTTTTTAACAGCCAATATATTGTTTCTGGTTCTGTTTCCATAAGTTGGTAAATTGCTGCAATGAGAATTTGTTTAATTTTCTCTGGATTGGGAACAATAGTAAGAAAATCTTTTAAGCTATAAATAGCTTCTGGGTTATGGGTTTTAAGCAAGAAGATAGCTATAGTTGTAAGTTGTTTGGTTCTCTTTTGTGAAAAAGGCATTTTGATTAGTAAATTCTCTGGAATCAGATGATTGATGATTTTGGTTAGTTTTGGATTTTATTTGGTAAGAAGACAAATGAGCATGGATTTTTTCCAGCAAAACTTGTGAGTTAAATGGTTTTAGTAAAATATCTTGAAATCTCAGGTAATTCTGCCAGTTGGGAATTGTTTCTAACTCTGCTCCAGTCATTAATATAAAAGGAATATTTGCTGTTTCTAAATCTTGGCGAATTTTTTGCAGAAATGTCCAACAAGTTTCATCACTATTATTGATATTTTGACTTGAATAACCACACAAAATTAAATGCGGATTTTCGAGTTTAGTTAGCTCATATCCTTGCTTCAATGATGTGGTAGTAATTGGAATAAATCCATATAAATCAAGTAATTCTGCTAAAAGCCCCAATAGTACGGTTTCATTTTCAACCACTAAAATCTTGTTCATATTGCTACCAGGATTTCTCAGGTCTATTTATCCTGTAAGCTAAACAAAATTTGTGAACTATCTGTGAATGTAAATAAATTAATGATTAGTAATTGATAATTTAATTGGGAAAAGCAAAAGGAAAGATAATATTTCTCCTCTGCTCCCCTGCTTCTACCAGTTGAGGAGCGATCGCATTTGCTTGACTAAATCAGGGGCTTTGAAGGGTTTGGTAATGACTCCAGTAATAGGGAGTTCAGTAAATTGATGTTGTTCAGCAGTTTGAGCTTTAGCAGTCAGTAAAATAGTCGGTATAGATTGCAGCTTAGAATTCGTTTGCATTTGTTTAAATGTGGCTATTCCATCCATTTCTGGCATCATCACATCTAAGAGGATAGCATCAGGAAGTTCGGCCATAGCCATAGTTATTCCTTCCTTTCCAGAAGCCGCAAGCAACACTTCCCAACCAGCAATAGCTTTAAGCGCAATCTGCACAATCTGACGAATACCTGGCTCATCATCAATAATTAAAACCCGTTTATTCCCCATTGTTAACCTCCTCAATTGGCAGTGTAAAGTAAAAAGTGCTACCCTCTCCTAAAATACTTTCTGCCCAGATAGTACCACCGTGTTGTTCCACAATATTACGACAAATAGCTAATCCTAAACCAGTGCCACCTTTAGAGCGCGAGTCAGAAGCATCAACTTGGTGAAAACGCTCAAAAATACTTTCTAGGCTGTGACTAGGAATACCTCTTCCCTGATCTTTGACTGTAAAAAGGAGGTGGGGACTGGGGAGCAGGGGAGTGGGGGAGCGGGGGAGCAAGGGAGAAGAAGAAATTGCTTCTACTTTTAAATAGATATTTGCATTAGATGGAGAAAATTTAATTGCGTTACTGAGAAGATTAATAATAACTTGTAATAAGCGATCTGGATCAGCATCAACTTGGTAGGATGAGGGCGTAGTATTAAGGATGATACCAGCGAGAATTGCCATATCTTGCATTTGAGAAATGGCAGTATTGATTAAATCAATAGTGTTAAAAACAGATTTTTCGAGATTGATTTTGCCAGATTCTAACCGTTCTAAATCAAGAATATCATTAACGAGGCGGACTAAACGATCTACGCCTTCTGTAGCGATTTCAAGAGTAGCTTCACCTTCAGGAGAATTGGCATCTATAATTTTTTCATAGAGCAAACTTAACCCAGCTTGCATAGAAGTTAAAGGAGTTCGCAATTCATGGCTGACAATGGAAATAAACTCGGCTTTCATGCGTTCGAGTTTATAACGCTCGGTAATATCTTCACCAATGCTAATAGTACCAATGGGATTTCCTTCAACATCTCTCAATAAAGTGTTACTCCAGGAAATCATCCGTTCTTCACGTGATTTAGTTAAAATGGGATTTTGATAGTGAGGATAGAAATTATTTTCTATTACTTCTTGGAAAGTAGTTTCTATGAGATGATTTTGACTTTGAGGTAAGAAATTATTAAACCAATTTTTGCCTAAAGCCTCTATTTCGGTATAGTTAGTGAGTTGCAAAAAGAAGGGATTGGCATACTCGACATTACCACTTATATCTAAACCAATCACTACTAACTGCACATTATCTAGCAGTGATTTCCAGCGGCGATCTGATTCTTTCAGAGTGGCTTCAATTTGTTTTTGTTGGGTAATATCACGAGCAATAGTAGAAAGATATTGTGTGTGATTGCTACCAAAAGTTTGAGCAATCAGCACTTGAGAAATAGGAATTTCTTGCCCTTCATGGTTGATAAAGGCTGTTTCTCCCACCCAAACACCATGTCTAACTGCGGCGGGAATACCCTGTTTTTGAACAATTTCTAAAGCCCACTGAGGATGAACATCTGCAATAGAAATGTGATCAATTGGTGCATTATCAGCTAAACCGAAGAAACGACGGCCTGCTTTGTTAGCATATTCGGTTTTTTGGGTATCAAATCTAACTGTAGCAATCACATCAGAAGTAGCTTCGATAATCCCAATCAGCTTTTCTCGCTCTATTTCTAAATGTTTGCGTTTAGTGATTTCAATGATAATACTCCCCAGTGCAATTGCATTTCCTGTTTCTCCGAAAATGGGAAAGTAGGAAACGAGCCAATAACCTATCATTTCTGGCTGACTATTAATAATACCGCTAATTTCTAAGTTAGAAATTGGTTGTTTATGATCGAGAATATTTTGTAATAGGGGTAAAATTGTCGGCGCAATTTCTGGTATTAAATCCATTACCGATTTTCCCAAATGCGCCTCAATAGGATAGCCATTTATATCTGCTAATTTCTGATTAATCTTTAAAAAATGGAGGTTAGTATCAACTATTGATAAACCTACATTTGCTTGGCTGGCCGCATAGAAAAATCCATCTAATAATTTTTCCCGATTTTTTAATTCTCGTTCTAATTTCTCTCGCTGAAATAGTTCTCTTTGTAGGTGATCGTTAGCCTGAGATAGTTGTGCTGTGCGTTCTGTAACTCTTTGTTCTAATTGTATATTTAATTGTTGCAGTTCTCTTTCTACTCGTTTGCGTTGAGTAATATCTTCAGAGAAAATAATAATCCCACAAATCTCATTGTTGCTATTATACCAAGGGCGAACTTCCCAGCGTAACCATTGATTTAATCCATCTACTCTGACAAATAAATCTTCATCACATTTTTCTACTGCACCGGCAAGACAACGTTGATGAATTTGTCGCCATGTGTCTGTAATTTCCGGGAATAGCTCGTAATGAGATTTACCAATTATAGTTGTAATAGATTCAAGTTTATAATCATCAATCCATCGTTGACTAGCAATTACATAGTGCATATTTCTGTCAAACATGGCAATACCAGCAGGTGCATATTTGGCAAACAATTCTAGTTGTTTTTCCCTTTCCTTCAAGGCTATTTCTGTTAATTTGCGCCTAGAAATATCACGCATGATAGTAGAAGTGTATAACACTTTTCCATCCTCAGACTTGTGAGCAACAATTAATTGAGAAACAGGAATTTCTGAGCCATGTTGATGCAAAATTGCTGTTTCTCCTAACCAACTACCAGTTTCAATTGCTGTAGGTATGCCTTGATGATAAATAATATCTAATGCCCATTGAGGATGACTTTTAACAACTGTAAAATCATTAATATTCGCAATTCCCATCATTTTCTGAGCAGCAGGATTGAGCCAAATCACCTTTCCTTGGGGTGTGGCCATGCCCACAAAGTCAGGAGTAGCTTCTAATATAGAGGTTAATCTTTGCCGTTGTGCTAGTTCTGTTTGTAGCTTTTCTATTAATGATGCTTGTTGAATAGCAATACCTACCTGAATTGCCAATTGATTCATAAAATCTACATCGGCAGTTGTCCAATTACGAGGTGCTGTACACTCATGGGCAATAAGTAATCCCCAGAGGTGATTTTCTCGGATAATGGGAACAACCAGATTTGCTCGGATATCAAAATTTTGCAGAAATTGCTGATAACATTCATTGATATCAAGCTCAGTGTATATATCATTAATGCTTCTGGTTCGTCCTTGTTGATATAATTCCACCCAGCTTTCTTCAAAGCATTGATCTATAACAGTGCGATCTAAAATTGAAAATTTTGGATCTACGACAGCTTCTTTAACAACCAAGCCTGTACCATCGGGTTGAAATTGGTAGATAATTAGGCGATCGCTCTTAATAATACCTCTAATTTCTGTAACTGTAGTTTGCAGAATATCTTCAACATTTAGACAATCACGGATTAACAGCGCAGTGCGATTAATTAGTTGTCGTTTTTCCTTTCTCTGGGCTATTTTAATTTCCCTTATTTCTTGGTATGCAGCTATTTCTGCTCGTAAAGTTTGTAATTCAGCAATTAGTTGTGCTTTGGTTTTAAGGTCATCTTCCATAGTATTTTCCTCCTAACCTGAAGTTGCAGCACAAATACAATTTCGCCCCAATTTTTTAGCCTGGTAAAGTGCGGCATCTGCTTTTTGGTACAGTGTTTGTAAATCTTTGCCATCATCAGGAATTTGAGCAATTCCCGCACTAAATGTGACTTTAAATTTAGTTCCATCCAGGGCAGTAAATAAATACTGACTAAATTGCTGAAGCACTTGTGCTAATCGTCGTATTCCATCTTCTCTACTTGTTCCATACATTCCTACCACAAATTCCTCTCCACCCCAACGTCCAACGACATCTTCCTGTCTAAAGGATTGATTAAGGAGTTTACCAAAATAATTGAGGACGCGATCGCCCATTTCATGCCCATATTGATCATTGACAAACTTGAATTTGTCTAAATCCAATATTGCTAAACTAAAACTTTGTTGTTGTCGTTGTGCTAACTGTAGCAATCTTGTTAAGTCTTGTAATACTTTCCGACGCAGACTTAATCCTGTGAGCGCATCTATTTCTGCCACTTTCCAAAGTTGGCGTTGTTCTAAGCGGGTTCGCACACGGGTTAATAATTCCGTTGGTACAATTGGTTTAGTCAAAAAATCATCAGCACCAACTGTAAAACTACGTTGGATAGTTTCAATATCAGTATGGGAAGATAAAAACAAGATAGGTAAACGATTCCAACGAGCATCACTGCGGACTACTTGACACAAATCAAACCCACTCCAAATGCTGACTTTTTCACTGTTCTGATGAGATAGAGAAACTACACTAAATTCAACATCCAAAATCAACAAATCTGGAACTGTCTGCTCTAGTGTTTCCCAGAATTTATGAGGTTGATCTAGTAAAATCAGATGATAGCCACATGGTTCTAACAGAGTGCGGAGAAAATTTAATAAACCTGGATCATCATCAACAATTAATAACCTCGCTATGGGCTGATTATTTTGTTGAATTACTTGGGTGATAGTTGCTAATACTTGACTTGGAGGAATGGGTTTTTGTAAAAAGCATTGACTTCCTAAACGTGCTGCTTCTACCCTTTGAGCAAAGGAATCTTCAGCAGTCAGGATGATAACGGGAATTTCTGGGTATTGCTGACGGACTAATGCGAGAAAATCTAACCCATTTTCTGTGGAATCAGAAAAATTGATATCCAACAAAATTACATCAAAGTGATGAGTTAAAAATTCCTGTGCTTGCTTGAGGTTAATGGCAATTTCCGCTTGAAATCCCCAATTTTTTGCCTCTGTTACCATCTGGTTTGCTAAAGGCAAGTCATCATCTACGATTAGTAAAGATGCTGAAGGAATAACAGGAATTGAAGATAAACTTTCTGCTCGATTTTCACAGCCATATTCTGAAATCTCCTGCTGTAACTGCGTTATCAGTTTTCCCAGTTGTGCAATTTCCGTTGTTTCTAATCCTTGCTCTTGTTTGAGAAGTTGCTGAATCTGACGGGAAATTTGCGAAGCTGTATCTAAGCCAAAACAGCCTAAAGAACCAATCAGAGTATGTGCTTCTTTTTCTGCTTCCTGTTGTTGTGTGGGTGTAAGAGTGCCATTTTGTAAAGAAGTAATGGCTTGTTCTATGATAAAGATGCGATCGCTATAAGACTGACGATATTTTTCCCAAACAGCTTTTAATTCCGACGCAACACTAACAACGGGGGTAATTTCTTCTTGATAGTCTTTGCTGAAAAGTTCCGGCTGTTTGAGCCGATAACCTTGTTTATAAATCGTTTCTAATATATCTGCAACACCCGCTTTTTTAAGTTTTTGCCTCAATCCCTTAATATGTGCGCGAACTGCTCCTTCACTGGGAAATTCATCCGCTGTCCAGAGCCGATCTAGTAACCGACTAGGATTAAAAATCTGCTCAGGATGTCGCAGAAATAATTCTAGTATTTCATATTCTTTCGCAGCCAAATAAATCGGTTTTTCTCGATATGTGATTTCACAACTGTTCGGGTTTAGTGACAAATCCCCCCAAGTCAATAAAGGCGTTTTTTGTATTTGGTTTCTTCTGAATAATGCCCGAATTCGAGCTAATAATTCATCTAGATCAAAAGGTTTAGCAATGTAATCATCAGCACCAGCATCCAAGCCCATGACTTTATTTGTCACTGCGTCTAATGCTGTCATTAATATTACTGGGGTATCCCGATTAGGATTAAGGTTAGAAGACTCATTGGTGCGGAGTTTTTTACAGAAACTAATACCATCCATCTTCGGTAATATTACATCTAGAAGAATCAGATCATAAGTATAAACTTCCGCTAAATTCCATCCTGCTTGTCCATCTTGGGCTAAGTCAATTTGATAGCGTTGTTTGGCTAACGTTATTTGTAGCAGTTGGGCTATATTTCTATCATCTTCGACACACAAAATTTTCACATGGGCTTATCCTTGGTGATTTCATCTAATCACGATGTTTAATTCATACTGTTATGTACTCAAGATTAGCATTTTGTAACCAATCAATATACCAGTTTTCATGAATAGGAAGCCAGCGAGGATTAGTTGCTTGCCCATGATACCAGTCAAAAGTCACTAAACTGAAGGCAGCAGAGGATAAATGTTCGCACTGTGAGAAATCATGCTCAATCCAAACTACAAAATTCGGATTCAGTCTAAATTCCTTTACCACCAGAGTTCCTAGATTCTGAACCTGTTGGATTGTTAAGAAACCTGTTTTTACTCTGATCTTGGAAAAAATGACTATTTGTATTTGTGAGTAAGGTAAGTAGATACGTATTTGATACTGGTGTTTTTCTGTGCCAAAGACTTCTTGAATCAAACTGTTAGGTGAAATTTGGTGAATACAATTCATGATTTTTGACTTTTTGATGTATATTTTCTAATGGCACAGTTAAACTAAAACCAAAGGACGTTTTGGTAAGGGCTTAACCAGAGGATTATGAGTTTTTTCAGCCATTAACGGCATTTCTTGCCAGCAACTGCGACAAAACCAATAGATATGATGTTGGCGAAAGTTGCGCGTCATGGTGTTGGAGCAGCAAGGACAGGTATTCATAAAAGTTTAAAAAGTTGTTACAAAATTTGTTTTGGTTATAAATCGGGAGAAAATTGTAGTAATCTCATTAATTTTGAAGATAGAGCGAATTTGTGAAAGATTTGTGAATAGGGGTCAAATATTACAGGAAAATAGCAATTCAACCCATTCTGCAAACAAATATTGCTTTTTGTATATTAGAGTTACAAAAGAAGTTGTATAAAAGTTCTATGAAAAATAGTTTAATAGCCAGTATTCCCAACTACATGAGCCTAAATTCTTGGTATTGCTTCATTTTGTTAACCACCACACCCGTGTTGATTAGTTCTTCCGCCTTAATATCAACAGCCGCACCAGTCAAAATCGCTCAAATTAACCCAGAAGTTAAAATTAATCGTCCACCTCTAAACATAGGTAGTCAAGGTGAACGAGTTACAGAACTCCAAGCCGCTTTAAAACTTTTGGGTTTTTATTCGGGTGCTGTGGATGGTACATATCAACAAAATACAGCTATAGCTGTTTCCCAGTTTCAGCAAGCCGCAGGTTTAAGCCCCAAGGGTACGGTAGATAATATCACTTGGCAAAGACTGTTTCCCACCCCATCTACTATTAACTCTTTACCACCTAACGCTGTTAGTAGTTTTACTACTGTTCCCACCAAACCCAGCAGCAACACTAGGGTAATTACACCAAAACCACCCACTCCCAAAAAACCTACAATCCCCCCAAATCAACCGAATACTACCATTAAACCCACTCCTCCTAATCAACAAATACCTGGTATTCAATATACTTCCGAAGGATGGCCGATTTTGCGGAGAGGAATGAGTGGGATAGAAGTGATTAAGTTGCAAAAACAACTAAAAAACCTGGGATTTCTGAATGGTGCTATAGACGGAGATTTTGGAGTATCTACAGAAGCAGCAGTGAAAGCGGCTCAAATCCGTTATGGCTTAGAACCTGATGGTGTAGTCGGTGGTGGTACATGGAAAGTTTTCTTAAAACGCACTTCCCCACAACGTTGATCTTAATTCCCCTAATAAAACTATGAAACACTTTCTCTTGACTTGGCTTGGTACTGCGGTAGCATTATTAATTACGGCTAATATTGTTCCTGGTTTCATTCTCAGCGGCTTTGCGGCTGCTTTAATTGCTGCTGTGGTTATTGGTTTAGTAAATGCTATTATTCGGCCAATTTTACAGATTTTAACATTTCCCATTACTTTAATTACTTTGGGTTTATTTACTTTCGTGATCAATGCCTTAACTTTATGGTTAGCAAGTGCTATTACTCCCGGTTATGGTTTTGAAATTCGGGGTTTTGTTCCGGCTTTATTAGGTTCAATTGTCTTATCAATTGTTTCCAGTATCGTTAACTATTTTGTCAGTGCAGTTGATTAAAATATCGGGTTTTCACATTTAGCAACAGCTATTGTGATTGTTTCTTCTGTTAGTCGGAAAATCTGCTTAGGAACTAATAATGTTATTTCTTCAGATGTTATTTCTGAAGCTGCGAGAATTGCTGATGCTTCGGCTACACTGGCTGTTCCCATGAATTTAATAATATTATTATTAGGATTGGGAACAAATACATTATTTAAAACTTCGGCGCTAAAGGTTTTTAAAACTAATTTTTCTAAGTTACAAAATTCTACTAAACCGCTTTCTGATGCTTTCTTATCAATAGTTGCAATCCCAGCTATTTCATTAAATATAAGTTGATTTTCTTGAAAAACTTTGTTAATTGCTGTACTAATTAGTTGCTGGGAAATCCCTTTTTGACAACCAATTCCTACCCATAAAGTTTTTTTGTCGTCTACATTACTGATTTGATGATGAACGATTTTGTTACTGTCTGATAGTGAAGCCATATCAGGATTTATAGAATTGTGTTTAATAGTTTAACTTTTTCTTCATGATCACTTAAAACTGTTGCCCCTACTTGATAAAATCACACCTAAGAGAGATTTATTAGTAATGAAAGTAGTTTTTTTTACATAAAAAATGATAATTCCAATACTTCCAACCAAAATCAAACAATGTATATTGTTCACATCTAGCACAGTAGGAAACATCAAGGCAGAAACAAGGTAATGGTAAAAGGTAAATTTACTTCTTTCTACCTTTGTCGTGTAAGAATTTCATCTTGATGTTTCTCTTTTTTTAAGTTTCTAAATTATTCCTGCGCTCCACGTTGTCTTAATGTTTTAGCTATACCCCGATAATTATTAAATTCTGCAATCATTAAAGCAGTATAACCACCTTGATTTTTTAAGTTTATATCTGCTCCAGCTTGCAATAACATTTCTACAGCTTGACTATAACCCTCAGCTACAGCCCACATTAAAGCAGTTGCTCCTGAAGAGTTTTGCAGATTCACATTTGCCCCTTTTTCTAGTAATATTTGGAATATTTCGGGATAATTTGCCGCTATGGCTTTGACTAAAGCAGTTTTACCATCATCTGCTAAACTATTAATATCTGCACCATGATCTAGTAATGTTTTCACGGTTGTGAAATGTCCTTTGGATACTGCTAATGTGAGCGCAACTTCTCCAAAGTTTTTCTTTTCCATTTCTGCACCCGCACCCAACAAAATTTCTACTATCTCGCTATATCCTTGAAATGCTGCTATGAGTAGGGGTGTATCTCCCAGATGGTTTCTAATTTGGACATCTGCTCCTTGCTGAATTAATATTTTCACTACATCAATATATTCTTCCACAACAGCAAGATGTAAGGCTGTTTCACCTTCTTTATCTTGGTGATTAATTTCCGCACCTGCATCTAATAAAGTGGTGATTAGATCAATGTTTCCCGTTGCTGTAGCTGCTAATAGTGCTGTTCCATGATCAACATTTTTGATATTGACATCAGCCCCAGATGACAGCAATGCTTGTATTATTTCTAAATAACCTAAGTCTGCGGCAATCATTAATGCTGTCTCACCTTCTGGATCTTGGCTATTGACAATATTGTGATTTTGTGATATTGCTTTAACAACTGCGGGATGTTTGTGTTTTACTGCTAGTTTTAAAGCACTGTCATCATCTTTGTCAGTAATTTCTCTGTCAGCACCAGCCGCTAAGAGGATTTGCACTATCTCTAAATTACCTTTAAGTGCGGCTACCATTAAGGCTGTGCTACCATCTTCATTAGTAGCATTAATATTTGCACCTCTAGCGATTAATAGCTTAACAACATCTATTTGATTAGCACTCGCAGCAAGCATTAATGCTGTTAAACTATATGTTTGTCTGGTTAAATTGATATTAGCACCAGCATCCAAGAGCGATCGCACAATTTCTGTATAACCTAAATTCGCTGCAAACATCAATGCTGTGGTCCCATGGCGATCGCTTGTATCCACGTTAGCACCATGAGCCAGCAGTGTAGACAATCCTTTGATATCCCCACTTTTTACAGCCTTTAGCAAAGAGGTATCTTTATTTTCTATCATTGGTTATATCCTATTTGGGCAGATGTTACTGATTTCAATCAAAATTTAGACTTTGACAAGAATAGCTAATACCACGCTATCGGAAAATTGCTGAGTCAAGAAAATCAATGTATGCTAAGTTTTATGAAGATTTAATAATCGGGCGTAAGTAATATGGTTTTTGAACTCTCTCCAACAATAAAATTCTGGCTGAATTTCGGACATCCAGTCATCATGTGGGTACTATTAGCACTTACTTTATATGCTGCATACTTAGGTTTACAAGTACAGCGTACCAGAAATTCTCAAGGAGAAGAAAAGAAAGAACTGATTAAAGGACGGTATACCATCAAACACCACCAAATTGGTTCTATTATCTTAGCCTTGATGGTTGCAGGTTCAATTGGTGGTATGGCTGTTACCTATATTAATAATGGTAAATTGTTTGTCGGACCCCATCTACTAGCCGGATTAGGTATGACAGGCTTAATAGCTTTTTCTGCATCCCTATCTCCTTTTATGCAAAAAGGAGCAAATTGGGCGCGGATGACTCATATATTGTTGAATTTTGCTATTTTAGGGCTGTTTGCATGGCAAGCTTTCTCTGGTATCGAAATTATCCAAAGAATTCTCACTAAAGCATAAGTTGTCAGTGGTCAGTGGTCAGTTGTCAGTGGTTAGTTGTCAATTGTCAATTATCAATTGTCAATTGTCAATTATCAATTGTCAATTGTCAATTCTTACCTATATTTAGAGATTGATGAAAATCTTTCTGGACTTTGTGGGTGAGACGACGGGAAACTTGACGAACAATTTGATTAAGGACGCGATCGCCTGTAGATTGAATTAAAGAATGGGGTAATCGCTGAATAAAGCGGGGAAAGTGTAACTCAACTACCAAATCCAAATCCCATTCTACCCTTGTCACCCCATCCAAATCACCTATTAATCGAGTTGAAGATTTATAATCTACCTCATAACCAGGTGCTTGATAATCAGGTACAGGGATAGTCCGAATGTGGTATTCACGATCTGCGGGTGCTAATAACTCCAAACCAATTTTTGGTTCAACATCGTAACCAAAAGCACCAAATTTACCCACCACTAAAGCATAACTATTTTCGCCTAGAGGATGTACTTTCATGGGTTCTGCACAACGGCCAAACCATAAAGCATGAGCATTGAAATACTCCTCTACCTGTTCTACAGGTGCATACATTTCCATGCAGTCTTGATAATTTCCATAAAATTTAGTAGGGCTGAAATGGGACTCCTTAAATACAGGTTCATTCCTGGCTGCGCTTGTATCTAATTCTAAAGGAAATTCCTCTACTTCTAAAGATTGATATTCTCTATTGTTTGTAACCATAAGTTTGTTTTTTGTATATTTTAAAATTTGTCTATATTAATCATTCCCAATTTAGAGAAGTTTTTTCGCATTAAAATCCAACTTTTATCAAAATCTCAATAATTTGTCATTAACTTCACATAATCGGGATGATTAATGATTGTCATACAATAATTGATATTGTATCTAAACAATGGAATACCGTCATCATGGCAATATTACTGAAGTTATTATTTTTCCGAAATCAAAAGCTAGATTTTTGTTATTAGTGAAAAGAAAGAATTGAGAGGACAAGAATTCTGAAAAGCTTTGAACTTAAAGGTGTAGAAAAACTCATTGCGCCCATAGCCGCTGTTTTGGGCTTTGTATACCTATTTCAGTGGTATGTTTTTGGCAATATCCGATCATCTTCCGAACCTGTATTCACCCAAAGACAGCCACCTTTAGTTATGAAAGGGGGAGATCCTTATATTCGGGCATTAATGCGAACTATATCTGCCAGTGAGGCTAATGGGAATCGTCCCTACTCTCTGTTATATGGCGGAGAACAAGTTAATGATCTTAGTCGTCATCCTCAAAAATGTGTCACTATTCTCACAGGACCAAATACAGGTAATTGTTCTACAGCCGCCGGTCGTTATCAAATGATTAACACTACGTGGTATGAAATTGCTCCACGTTATCATCCACAACCTACACAAATGATGCTTTGGACTCATTATAGTTTTGAAGCAGAGTATCAAGACGTTGTAGTTTACAGTTGGTTAAATGATTCCCAAGTCTGGGGTGTGGAGATTCCTAAATTGTTACGTCAACAAAAATTAAATGATGTTTTACGAAAACTTTCTCCTACTTGGACAAGTTTAGGATATGGCATAGAAACTAATTCTATAAGTCGTTCCTTGCCAAAAATTTATCAGAAAATGTTACAAGAAGAGTTAACACAAAGTCCTGAAGTGAGAAGTCAACAATAGGGCTTGATATCAATCCACAAGGACTTTATTTTTGGCTTTGGCTGACACAGGAACAAAGACTTTTGTATTAATTGGTTTTAGTATTTGGAACTCATCCAAATTTTGCAGACAATCTAAAGCTACTTCCCGAATTCTTACTTCTTTTTCCTGACTCAGCAACAGTTGCAGGCATTCTACTACATCTTTTTGTAGCGTTGTATCAATGTGCTGACGGTTAATTAATTTATTGAGTTGGCGCATAGCAATGAAACGTTTCAAAGGATCTTTTTCTGTTAAATTGTTTAACAATTTATCAAGATAATCTTCCTCTCGATTTCCCTGAAAACTGAATATCTGCCACACTAATAAAATGAGAGTTAATAGTGTTCCCATTCCTTGGATAATAGTACCAGCAGCTAACCAAGGACTTTGGGAATCCACCCAAATTGCTGAAGCCAGATAAGTGATTACAGTCGCAATTCCACCAATTACAACAGAATAAGCTAAACGACTGTTAGTGCTACTAATCAATTTCCTGATTTCTACCCAGTGTAATTGGAAGTTCCATTTCTGCACTGAATAAGTAAATACCATGATGCCAATGCCAACAACAAGAGCTAACAGCAGTTGCCAACTCCAGAGTAGCATGGCCACAATAACTGTTAACAACCCAAGCAAAAAACCAGGTTCTGAGAATTGTTGAAAAATGCGTTGTTTTGGTCTTCCTGTTTTAATTTCCAAAATTTGATTAATGAGTTGTCGCCAAGAAGACGAAGCCTGTGCCACAGTATTTACCTATTTAATTACAAAATGATGAGTGTATAGTTTTCGGCTAATTGTGAGTGATGAACTCTAGTAAAATGCTATTTATCCTGTAACCTGATGTCAATTACAGACGCATTAAAGTTATAATTAAAACCTTCTAATTCAAAAGGCATCCCAATTTTTACTTTGCTATTACCTAGAACTGCACCATCTTTAGTTACTGTAGCTTTGTCTTCTAAAGTCAAGATAAAATCCGTACTAAAGTTGTTTGTTCTGGGATCTGGTAATTCTTTTACAGAACCATCTGGTTGACCAACTGTCAGCATTCTATCTAATTGCTGAATGGATTTAATCCCAATTTGACCATAAGGTTGATTGCGGATAATCACATTGGTTTTACCACCTTTGATTAATCCTTGTTTAAATAACTGTTCAGGATCACGAACATTGAGTCCACGGACTACTAAATCTACTTCAATCGGTACTGTTTTTGAACCCACTTGAGCAACAGAACCGGAAGTACCAGGGAAAATAAAAATACCTACTATTACTAGTAAAATTACTAATGCAGCACCTAAGTCTAGTAGGTTAATCTTACCGAATAAGCGACCTTTGGAATCTAAAATAGCCATAACCTGGGTTGCAAAAATTTAAGTTGAGTTTTCAGCTAGGTAATTAATGGGACTAAAGAGTTTTTACAGGAGTTTTCATGTATTTAGACCACACCTAAAATTAACCTCTTTTTTATTTAGCGCGAAATTTTGATTAAGATGTGGTTAATTTACAATCTTGACAATTGGGGTAAACCTGAGAACAGGTAGACATTACATTAATGTTATGCGACAGTTTATCATAATTGCAGTAATTTCGAGTTATGTATACGGCGGGCGGGTAGGCGATCGCATTTGACTATCTATATTAAGTGATTCAGTAGAAAATGCAACTTAGTCCGTTGAAAATTCGTCTTCTAATTTTAAGTTGTTACACAATATCTGGGTGAATTATGATTAACTGGCAAGGATTTTGGAAAAATTACCGTCTGTGGCAACGACGCGGTTTGTATCCCCTGATTTCTGTGGTTGTTGCCCTTAGTCTGTGCTTGAGTACACCTTTACCAAGTAAGGCTATAGATTTATTACCGCTTTTATTTCAAGGCGTGCAGGTATTTAACTTATCTAATATATCTGATCGTCAGGAATTTGAGCTTGGTAAACAGATGAATCAGCAGTTACAGCGAGAAGTCAGAATTTCTCGGAATTCACAGCTAAATCGTTATGTAGAAGAAGTGGGTAGACGTTTAGCAGCTAATAGCGATCGCTCTAATATTCCCTATACTTTTCAAGTAGTTGAAGATCCGGCTGTTAATGCTTTTGCTACTACTGGGGGTTTTATTTATGTGAATACAGGTTTGTTGACAACAGCCGACAATGAAGCAGAACTAGCTAGTGTATTAGCTCATGAAATGGGTCACATTGAGGGTAAACATCTCGTTAAACAAATGCGTCAACGAGCGATCGCTAGTGGTGTAGCTACCGCAACAGGTTTAAATAAAAATGCGGCTGTAGGTATAGGCGTAGATTTAGCACTGAATCGTCCTCGCAGTCGTCAAGATGAATATGATGCTGATACCAGAGGATTAAGAAATTTAACACGCACTGGTTATTCTCAGTCAGCAATGGTTTCTTTTATGAAAAAGCTACAAAGTAGCAGAACTGTACCTACATTTTTAAGTACACATCCGGGAACAAGCGATCGCGTTAACTCACTCCAAAACCAGATTAACGCTCAACCCAGTAATCAAAATAACGGTTTGGATAATACTATCTATCAAAATAGAATCAGAGCGTTTTTGCAGTAGAAAACTCATCTATTATCATTACCTACGCAGCCTCTGACGACGACTAACAGTGAATTCTTCTGGCGCAATCATCGTAATTGCCTCTTTCCAAGTTAAAGTTCTAACTGTACGATTAAAAACATTAGCTTGATAAACTAACTTATTGGTAATATCTAGCCCCGTCAACCAACCACTACGGGGATGATAAGCACCAGTATCAATATCAATCCATCCTTGTCCTTGTGCTAAATTACCAGGAGCAACACCAGGCAAGGTAAAAGTTATAGTATGACCAACTATAATCAACTTGTCTGGGAAATATGGTTGCTCGATCCGATGAAATTCTTCCCTAATCCAACACAGTTGCTCAGATGTTTGTTCCTCTACAGTTTTGTAGGGATCAACACCTGCATGAGTTAACCAAAAATCTCCCAAATCTAGATATGTCGGTAAACTATGAAACCAATCTAGATGTTCTTGAGGAATGGCCGCAGATTGGTAACTAGCAATTGTGGCCTGTCCTCCACTATACAACCACGCTTGCATATTTGCTGATGTAGTATCCCTACCAGTCAAGATGTTTAATAACATCTGTTCATGATTACCTAGCAAACAAGGGTAATTACTTTGTTTAACAAACTCTACTACTTGGGCGCTTTGTGGACCACGATCAATTAAATCTCCTAAAAAATAGACTTGATCTTCTGATGCAGGAGCTATTTCCTCCAACAGTAACATCAAAGCTTCATAGTGACCATGCACATCCCCAATCACAAACCTACGTTGACTAATTGCGCTCATTTGCTTTTAGTTGGAATGAATTAACTGAATATTTTGACTACACTTTTGTTTCGCTTCTTTCCGTTAAAAAAGGTTAAGAAAACTCGACTCAGTTATTATTTATTGGAAATTTCCTAGTAAAGATAAATAATATCACTCTTGGAGAAACCTTGATCAAATTTAACCAGGCTCAAAAATCGGACTAAAACCCGGTAAAAATTGAGTAGAGACTTTCCATGGAAAGTCTCTACAGGGGTTTTGATATGATCAAAAATTATGTTCATACTTCAAATCAGCAAAGCCAAAAAACCAGTTAAGCCAACTGATATAGAAGCTATCGGTAGAAAAAATGGTTATGCTAATGGTTTTTCAGGAATTTTCCAGATTTTACCATTTATTGGTGCTTTTATCATTAACCGACCATAAACTACATCTTAACCTATACCCGCATTTTTGTAGAGTGGTGAAGTCATTTTTTAATCGCTAGGTATATTTGCAAAACTATCCGTAATTTCCGAATTAGCTAAAGTATGAGGACTTTTGAAGGAGATTTGAGCGTTGGTTTCTTGACAAGCTACCATTGTTTTCACGTGTTCCATTTCATCATCACGAATCGCCACAAATACATCATAAAGATTATCAACTTGAGGACGACGTTTTTCTGAAGATGGAGCAGTTTGGAACTCATCAAACATATATAAATCACCATCACGATAGTAGCTAATAGCTATTGCTGGAGCAGGTTGTAACTTTAATTCTGCTGCTTGTTCTGTCAAAAATTTCTGATAGCTGCTATAAGCGTGTCCTTCCACCAATTCCATGAAATGATAAGCAGATTTAGGAGAAATAATATACAGGGTGACAATAATCCAATAATAAATTAAAGCAGTTGTTTTTGCTAATATGCGATCGCCCCAAAATGCTGAACCTCCTAAAGATTCCATAATCAATAAATGATGCAATTCATTCCAAGATTCGGCAAAATGCACTTTTAACCAATCAGCTTTCCGCCAAAATCCTAATGTTTCATAAAGATGCAAAACTGAAAGATAGGAAAAATAAGGAACTCTAGCAACAGTTTCTAGGACATAAAAACGAGGATAAGGACGATCTCGATAAACTGTATTAATCACAAAAACAAGAATCCCCACCAGCAATTTAATCATGGTAAATCTCCAAATAATATTAATTTTCTAGGCTTTGTTAAAATTTCTAGATTTTTTCTATCACCTTGCAACTGACTATAAACACAAAAGTTGAGGATCTTGTGAGGATTACTGAAGAAAATGTAAATAAATTGTATAAATACTTGCAAACTGCCGTAACGCTGCTGAAACTAACCTTAGATAGGGCTTGCTGATAGCGTCAGTAAACGTTCCTCTAGAACGTTTCTAGAGGAGTGATAAAGAAGCAATCAACTCTTACCTGCTATAGTTCACACTTCTTAACCTATCTGCATCCTTGCCAGAAATCACCGTAACCTGATAATGAGAATAGATGCAATCATTTGTAAATTCATTAAGGTAGGTGACAATTCATGGCTTATTCTTGGTTTAAAGCATTTCACATAATTGGCTTTGTAGTTTGGTTTGCGGGTTTATTTTACCTAGTACGGCTATTTATCTACCACGTTGAAGCCAACCAAGAACCAGAACCAGCGAAAACGATACTGAAAAACCAGTATCAAATCATGGAAAAGCGTCTTTATGACATCATTACCACTCCTGGGATGTTTGTAACCATAGCAATGGCTATTGGTATCTTATCTACCAACATGGAACTATTAAAAGAACCGTGGTTACATTTCAAATTAGGATTTGTAGCGATTTTAATCGGTTATCATCATTACTGCGGTAGATTAATGAAGCAGTTAGCAGCAGATGAATGTAAGTGGACTGGTCAAAGTTTACGCGCTTTTAATGAAGCACCGAC
The DNA here is from genome assembly GCF_009711975.1 of Anabaena sp. UHCC 0204. GTDB lineage: Bacteria > Cyanobacteriota > Cyanobacteriia > Cyanobacteriales > Nostocaceae > Dolichospermum. The sequence continues at coordinate 70,017 of NZ_VIKW01000005.1, read as the reverse complement.
GCTTTTATTAGTAGTAATTGTGATGTTGGCTACATTCAAGAATAACTTACCCACAGACCTCACCGCATGGCTAATTTTTGGTTTAGTGATTTTCATGGCTGTGAGTATTCAAATGTACGCCAAAATCCGCAGACGCAATAAAGAAAAACTGACAGCAGAATTAGAAGAGGAGTCAGGAGTCAAAGCCTTTTAGTGTTTGATAGTGGATCATTGTCAATTATCAATTATCAATTGTCAATTGCTTGACAATCCCGTAACCATAGTTTAACACCTTGAGCGATCGCCCCATTACTACTATCCCTGGGTGGTGCAATAGGTGGTTTAACGGGATACTCACCAGTTTGGGAAAACATCATTACTACAGCCCAGCCAATCTTAGTTTTTGTTAAAAATAGTCTGTGGAATTCTTGTAATTCTACAGGTTTTTTATTGATATATTTTCGCTCTAAGGTAGTAAAGAAAACCTGTTTTACTCCTTCTACTTCATAGTTATTCCCATTATCAATACCAGGATTTAATGGTAAAGGTTGAAACTCTGGTTTACCCGCAACTAATATATAGGAAAAAGTATCAACACTCCGTTTCATTCTACGCCCACGTTGGATAGCCCGGTTAGCATAGCTAGGTAAATCTAGCAATAGCTGAGTAGTTAAAGTTTCTAAACTTTGCTCAGAACAAGAATTGCTAATTTCTGGATTTACAGGTTTGGGAGTAATATTTTTAGCAAATACAGGGTAATGAAATCCAGGAGAGATAAATAGCCAGCTACAGGTTATCAACAACCAGAGCGAGGGAGCAGGGGAGCAGGGGAGCAGGGGAGCAGGGGAGAGGAGGAATTTCCTTCTTTCTTCTTCCTTCAGACTCCTGACTGGGCGCAGGACCTGCGCCCCTACCTCCTGACTCCTGATTCCTATTTTCATGACACTGTGTTTAACTCCTCTACAATCTGATTCCACGCTAACTCAGGTTCAGCCGCAGCAGTAATGGGGCGACCGATAACTAGATAATCTGCACCTGCTGTGATAGCTTGGGAAGGTGTGAGCGATCGCTTTTGATCTCCCTGATCAGCCCACGTCGGCCGCACTCCTGGACAAACCAGCACAAAGTCTTTTTCACAACTTGCTCTTAATTGTTGCACTTCTTGGGGAGAACAAACCGCCCCATTTAAACCAGAATTCTGTGCCAATAGTGCCATTTCTAAAGCAAATTCTGGCAATTCTAAAGGAATTTTTAAATCAAACGCCAACTGACGCGCCGAAATGCTGGTTAACAAAGTAATAGCGATTAACTTCGGTGGTTTTGTCCCGGCTTTTTCCGCCCCAATTTGCACAGCTTCCGCCGCCGCTTTGAGAGCATCTTTACCACAAGTTGCGTGAATTGTCAATAAATCCACCCCGTAACCAGCCGCAGCGCGACAAGCACCGGCGACAGTGTTGGGGATATCGTGAAACTTCAAATCTAGGAAAATGCGTTTTTCTTGAGATTTGAGAATTTCCAGAATTTTTGGACCAGTGCTAGTAAACAACTCCAAACCAACTTTCCAGAAAGTGACTTGGGGAAGTTTATCAATGAGAGCGATCGCACTGTCTAAATCTGGTACATCTAAAGGAACGATAATTTTGTCAGTTGTCATTGGTTAGTTGTCATTGGTCAGTTGTCAGTTGTTAGTTGTCATTGGGAAGCATCTTCTTTCTGTTCCCTGTTCCCTATCCTGCTACCAAACGCACAAACTTGTTTTTACCAACTTGTAAAACTTTACCGTGTAAATCGCTAGGTTCTGCAAAAGAGGTATCAACATCAGTAATTTTAGTCCCATCTAGGCGCACACCACCCTCTTGAATTTTCCGCTTCCCTTCTCCTGTACTTTTACACAAACCACAAGCACCGAGAATATAGGCTAATTTAGCGGGAAATTGAGGAATAGTATCTAGGTAAAATTCCGGTAGTGTTCCTTCCTTACCACCACTTTTTGCTGCTTCCTTCGCCTCATTAGCCGCTTGTTCGCCGTGATACTGACGGACAATTTCCCAGGCGAGATATTCTTGGCGATCGCGGGGGTTTTCTGGCAGACTATCCAAAGGTAAATCTGTCAGCAATTCAAAATACTGTGACAGTAAATTATCTGGCACACCTTGAAGTTTTTGATACTTTTGGGAAGGATGTTCTCCTAATCCTACATAATTACCTAAAGACTTAGACATTTTTTGTACACCATCAGTCCCAATTAAAATTGGTAACAGTAGCCCAAATTGAGGTTTTAGTTTAAAATGCCGTTGTAAATCTCTTCCCACCGCGATGTTAAATTTTTGATCAGTCCCCCCCAATTCCACATCAGCTTCCACAGCCACAGAATCATAACCTTGCATCAGTGGATACAGGAACTCATGGAGGAAAATAGGACTCTCTTGTTTATAACGTTCTGCAAAACCTTCCTTAGCTAACATTTGTCCTACAGTCATCGTGGAAAGTAACTCCAAAGTTTTCCCCAAATCCAAGCAGGAAAGCCATTCTGAGTTATATCGCACCTCTAACCTGCCAGGTGTGTCAAAATCTAAAATAGGACGCACTTGATCAAGATAAGTTTGAGCATTTTTTTCCACATCAGCTTCTGTAAGCTGACGACGTACCTCCGATTTACCAGTAGGATCACCAATCCGGGCTGTAAAATCGCCAATAATCAGTACCGCTGTATGACCAGCATCTTGAAATGCCCGCAATTTACGTACAGGTATACTATGTCCAAGATGAATATCTGCCCCCGTTGGGTCAATACCTAGCTTAATCCTTAACGGTCGGTCAGAATTGAGTAACCGCTTTTCCAGACTTTCCGTTTCATTATCACCATCATGGGGTTGCGGAAAAATTTCTGCCACACCGCGATGCAACCAAGAGAAATTTTGCGTCATACTAAGAAATTCGCTATTAGCTATACTTTCCACTTTAAAAGTTAAGTTTGTTATGTTCACAAACAAATTATCCGTTCTCTGTGTTGCCAGACTACTATAAATCGCCAAAAATTAACTGTCTTTTTTCATTTAATGAATTACATTTAAATTTACAAGTGAGGAAGTGAGATCGCCGTGTCGTCTAGGACTTTTGATAACAAACAACCACAAGAGCAGGCTTCATCTGGATTTGATTTTTTTAAAGGCGTAGGCCAGGTAACAGGTGGTACTCTGCTATCTGTAACACTCCTAACAAGCTCTATTGCTGCGGGAGCATTAGTTGGTTTAGCTATTAGCTTCCGTAATTTACCAGATGTTAGGCAAATAAAAAGCTTTTTTCCCTCGGAAACAACCTACATATATGATATCAAAGGCAAGCTTTTAACTAGTATTCACGGTGAAGCCAACCGAGAAGTAGTCCCCCTGAATAGAATTTCTCCCAACCTGAAACGCGCAGTTCTGGCCAGTGAAGATGGTCACTTTTATGGACATCACGGAATTAATCCCACTGGTGTAGGCCGAGCGATCGTTGTTAACATGGCAGCAGGTGGAGTCAAAGAAGGTGGTTCTACTATCACCATGCAATTGGTAAAAAACCTATTTTTGTCTCAAAAACGGGCTTTTACCCGCAAGTTAGCAGAGGGTGTCTTAGCAATTCGTTTAGAGCAAATTCTCAGTAAAGACGAAATCCTAGAAATGTACCTCAATCAAGTTTATTGGGGTCATAACAACTACGGTGTCCAAACAGCAGCACGCAGTTATTTTAATAAATCAGCAGAATTTTTAACCTTGGGTGAATCAGCTATGATGGCGGGTTTAATCCAAGCGCCAGAACAGTTTAGCCCTTTTGCCAGCATGAGACTAGCCAAGCAGAAACAAAAGGAAGTTCTGGGGCGGATGGTAGAGTTGAATTGGATCACCCAAAAAGAATATGATGATGCCCTCAAGCAAGAAATTAAACTTGGCAGAATCAGGTCTTTTCAGGGTAGCGCCTCACCTTATATTACTAATACTGTAGCCCAAGAGTTGGCGAAAAAATTTGGACGTGATGTCCTGTTAAAAGGTGGAATGCGCGTACAAACTACTGTTGACGCTAAATTCCAAGCTATGGCCGAAGATACTGTCAAAACTTGGCATAAAAGACTTCAGTCTCAAGGGTTATATAAAAACCAAATGGCCTTGGTGGCAGTTGATCCCCGTACACATTTTGTTAAAGCTCTAGTTGGTGGTGTAGATTCTAAAAGCAGCGAATTTAACCGAGCTATCCAATCTCAACGCCAACCTGGTTCTTCATTTAAACCCTTTGTTTACTATGCTGCCTTTGCTACTGGTAAATATGCACCAAATAGCACCGTGTTAGATACTCCAGTTAGCTACCAAGATGGCAATAGTCGGTACTATCCAAGAAACTATGATGGTGGCTTTTCCGGAGCAATGTCAATTCGCACAGCTTTAGCACAGTCTCGCAACATCCCCGTGATTAAACTTGGTAAAGCGGTGGGGATGAATAAGGTAATTGAAACCTGCCGGACTTTGGGGATTATGAGTCCCATGGAACCCGTTACCTCTCTACCTTTGGGCGCTATTGGTGTCACTCCCCTAGAAATGGCTAGTGCCTATGCTACCTTTGCTAATTATGGTTGGCAATCACCAGCTACCGTAATTGTGCGAATTACAGATAGTGCTGGTAATGTGATCCTCGATAATACACCTAAACCAAAACAAGTTTTAGATCCTTGGGCTTCAGCAGCTATTATTGATGTTATGACTTCAGTAATGACTGAAGGTACAGGTAAAGGTGCTTCTATAAATCGCCCCAGTGCTGGTAAAACTGGAACTACATCTTCAGAAAAAGATATTTGGTTTGTCGGTACTGTACCACAACTAACTACTGCTGTTTGGGTAGGTAGGGATGACAATAGACAGTTGGCTAGTGGAGCAACTGGTGGTGGAATGGTAGCCCCCGTTTGGCGCGATTTTATGACAAAAGCACTCAAAAATGTTCCTGTAGAAAAGTTTAAGTCCCCTTCTCAGTTTCCACGTCCTAAATCAAACTAAGAGGTAATTGATAATTGTCAATTGTCAATTGTCAATTATCAATTGTTCCCAGTCATTGTGTTTTTTCCAATTCAGATTTCATCCTCTCTAAGGTGACGTTCATTTGCTCAAACATTTGTTGTGGAGTTACACCAAACTGACCTAGCTGAGTTTTTAGTTGCTGTATGGTCATTTGCGCCATGAAATCCTCTGATAGTTCAAAACGCTTCATAAAGACGCGATATCTATCCATCAGGGTTTCCATTTGCTCAATAAACAGTTTTTTGCCCTCGCGGTCAAATTTGCCGTAGCTGTTGCCAAGCTGAATCAGTGCTTGATAATCTTCAAACAACTGTTTAGCTTCTTGCTGCACTATTTCAGAGTCGAAGAATCCCATTTTACTTCTCTTTAACTGAGTGCTATTACTTCAGTAACTTCAAGTTTTGTCTCTATTTCTATTTTACTCTAGAGTATTCGTCTAGGGAAACTACTTCGGTTAAAGTAGGGTTTTTTACCGAAATTTCACCACTTGACCTTTTTTGAACTGTTTAAATTTGTTCACTTAAGTAGGGTTTGCTGAAAAAGTTGTCTGTGAGGATAGGGAACAGGGAACAGGGAACAGGAAACAGGAAGAGAGTTTTGGACGATTTTACTTTTCTTCACACATTTTGGTTATCTCACGTCTACCTACTTAGATAAAAATTTATTTAATAAAGAAGCTATACCCAAAGCTTTGACTATTGATTGGGGAGTGCTTGTTTCAGTTGCCTGAATTTGCAAAAGTTCAGCGTATTTTAAAGCCAGTGGTTGTTTAGGATTAATTTTTAATGCTTGACGAATATAGACTTTAGCCATGCCTACAAATTTCTGTTGAAAATGTACTACCCCTAGTAGGGCATAGTAGTCACTGTTAGCTGGTTCTAGCTTAATTGCATCTCGTAGTTCTTGTACTGCTAGATTCCATTGTTCTTGATTAGAATACTCTACTGCTCGTTCATAGTGACGTATGGCATAGTCTTTTAGGTCTGGTTTGAGAATTGTGTTTGGAGATAAGGTTTTTGGAACTGACTTAGTTTCTGGTTGGGGAATGATAGGCTGAGATTCATTACTTGGTGAACGGTTTGGTTTTTGGCATGACAAGTAAACTATATTTAATGCACTTAATTGCTGTGTGACTTGATATGCTTGACGGAGTGAGTGATATTGAGCCGTTGCATAGGATTTAACTGCATCTTCATAAAATAATTCTGCTTCTTGAGCAGACATTGTTGCTATGGCCTGAATTATAGAAACTTGGATACCAACGGCTTTTTGTTTATCTAAGATTTTTGCTTCTGAACGTAATATTGCTATGGTGTTCAGGCGTTTTTTGCTTTGTTTGAGTTGTTCATAAGCTGGGTTAATTAATTGTGTAAATACTGCTTGGGCTAATTTCTGATCTGGTTTATTGTTATTAATATAGTTATCAGGATGTAGCTGCTTTGCCAGAACATAATACCTTTTACTAATCTGACGTTCGTCAGCATTCACAGAAACGCCTAAGATAGCATAAGGATCAATAAGCAGGTTTAGCCATTCCGTTGTTAGGGTGTTCTGTGACATTTTAGTATTGTTCGCAAATAAAACCTTTATTGGTACTGGATATAAAAGTTGAATTGATAATTACAGATGGGTTTATCTAGTATTAGATTATTTTTAATTATTGTTAAGTTACGTAAATACACTTAGTGTATCACTGATATCAAGATGTTTCCATTAATTTCATGGTCTTAGTTAAGATATACATTTTCATATTTGTGTTGTAGTGTGTGGAATTTGATTAAGTTGGTATGATTGATGTTTGATATTAGCAATTATGAGATCACAAATAGAAATCATATTTTATTTTTAGAAGCATATTGTGTGTATCTACCTCCGTTATTTGTTTTTGCCCGTTAAGATAGCTTTACGAGTCAGTTTACAAATCAAAGATGATGGGTATAAATAAAATTATGTTAATTAAACGAAAAAGCCGGAACATTGCTGCTATTTTAGCTTTTTCTGGGACACTTACCATTTCAGGTTTACATAAATTTTACTTGGGACAGCCAATTTGGGGAATAATATATGTTTTGTTATCTTGGACACCTATTCCTAAAGTAGCTAGTGCTATTGAAGGGGTGTGGTATTTGACTCAAGATGAGGAGACTTTTGATCGGTATTTTAATTTGGGTGAGTCTGTAGTTAAAGTATCCTCCCAGACAGGTAATCATGTAGAATCATTAGCTAATGCTTTGCGTGAGTTAGAAGCACTGCGTCAAGATGGATTAATTTCTGAATATGAGTTTGAGCAAAAACGCCGCCAGATGTTAGATCAGATTTAGGTGACAGGGAACAGGTGACAGGTGACAGGTGACAGGTGACAGGTGACAGGTGACGGTGACAGGTGACAGGTGACAGGTGACAGGTGACGGTGACAGGTGACAGTAAGAAGAAGGGAATAGGAAAGAGTTTTTTTGATCAAGCAAGATTGATTTATGAATAAATGGCTACCTTTGAATCTGAAGTTGCAAAAGCTGCGAGCCAAGTTGCTGAGTGACCCTTATTATCGTTTACAGTCAGGTGAAGAAGTGCAAATGGCCGCTGAATTGGGTTTGGGTATTGACGCTAATCAAGCGACTGTGGATGATTGGCTGCGTTTACCTGGGTTATCAATTCACCAAGGGCGATCGCTTGTGGAACTTTCCCGTGCTGGTGTAGTATTCTACTGTATTGAAGATGTGGCTGCGGCTTTGGGTTTGCCTGTACAGCGATTAGAACCCCTCAAACCGCTGTTAAATTTTAATTATTATGACAATAATTCCCTAGATCAACCCCCTCTTGTTAACCCTAATACAGCTTCGGTAGAAAGTTTGTCTAAAATTCCTTTTATAGATTCATCCCTAGCGCAGAAAGTTGTAGAAAACCGCCTGGCTGCTGGTCCTTACCGAAGTTTAGCAGATTTTCAACGACGGTTAGAATTACCAGGGGATGCGATCGCTCAGTTAATGTATTATTTGCGGTTCTCGTAGGGGCGCAGGGCCTGCGCCCAGTCTTTTTCTGCGCCCAGTCTTTTCCTAAATTAAGCCAATGCGGTCAAGTGGCCAGAAGCGAAATGTAGCACGACCGATGACGTTTTGGCTGGGTACAAAACCCCAGTAGCGAGAGTCATTACTATCATTGCGATTGTCTCCCATAACAAAAAATGCGCCTTCTGGGACTTGGATTTGGGGAAATGGACGATTAGGGGGTTCGGCAATGTAGTCTTCTGTTAAGGCTTGACCGTTGAGGTAAACTTTACCTTGAGAGATACTAATTACTGATCCTGGTTCACCAATTACCCGTTTAATAAAGGCTTGGTTTTCCGGATATCCCCGTCTTTGTAATTCTGGTGGTGACTGAAAAACGACGATATCGCCTGTTTTGGGAGGGTGTAAACGGTATGATACTTTTTCAACTACCAAGCGATCGCCTGTGTGTAAGGTAGGATACATTGATTCAGATGGAATCAAGCGTGGTTCAGCGATAAATGTCCGAATTAGGAGAGCTAAACACAGGGCAATAGTTATTAAAACTAAATTTTCCTGCCAACCACTCCATATTTTTGTTTGTGGAGAAGTTTCTTTAATATCACTTTCGTGAGGAGTCATAGTTAACAGTGTATGTAGGATTTTAAAGGAGCAGGGGGGCAGGGGAGCAGGGGAGCAGGGGAGTAGGGGAGCAGGGGAGTAGGGGAGCAGAGGAGCAGGGGGGCAGGGAGTAGGGGAGCAGGGGAGTAGGGGAGCAGAGGAGCAGGAAAAACTTCTTAACAACTGACAACGAACAACTGACTACTGACTACTGACCATTATCTGATTTAGCGGTAATGACTTCTGTGGGACGAAGAACTTTTTCACCCCAATGAAATCCGCGACGGACGATTTTAGTAATAGTTTGGTCTGGGATATCGGTTCTTTCTTCCCGATCAATGACGCGACATAAGTTAAAATCTGGTTCTGTTCCTTCCTGTAATTCTATAGGTAAAAGTTGACGTTTTCCTAATACACTGAGAAACTTCCGATTAACTGCACCAATGGATCTGGGTAAGCGTTCTATAAATTCTGGACTAGGATTAGGATTATTTTCTAGGTATTCTAATAAAGCTTCTAGGGCATCAGCTACTTCTAAAAGTTCTAAGAATAAATCTTCTGTTTGGGCTGTGGTTTGGGTTTGCTGTTCTCGTAAAGACTGCTGTAATACCATATTGTCTTTTTGGAGAACGCCGAGTTTTTGTACGAGTAATTCTCGTAATTCTAAGCTGATAAGATAGTTTGGGGATAAGTCAGGCACGGGAAATCTCTTTAGATAGCATCGCTAAAATTTTTTTAGCCCAAGTGTTGACTTGGGAATGAGAATGATTACTCAAAAGTTGACAGAGGGCGATCGCTCTTTGTAATTGTCCACCCATTTGATAAGCTTTAATTAGCCACATTTGGGCTTGAATATAATTTGGGCTATTGCGCTCTTTACACTCTTGACAGTAATCTTCTAAATATTTTATAGCTTTAGGGTAGCGTCCCTCTTTACAAGCTGTCATCCCTTCGCTGAAAAGTTCTGCTAATGGTATGGGTAGAGGTTCTCTTTCTAAATTTTCTTGTTGGTTAGCATGAGCGATCGCTTGCTCTAATCCATCAAATTCTGATAATAAAGCTAAGGTAGGTGCAGGTTTATCCAAAGCTGATAAATCACTATACTTGAATCGCTTGATCGTTGGCAAGATCGGGCGCAAATAATCAGCAATAATCCTTTCTTCTGACTTCATTAAGCTTTTTTGCGCTTTAGCAATAACATCAACAGGATACTGTTTTCGCTTCATTGCTAAGGCTACAGCTTTGGTAATTTCGGCTTTTGATGCTGCTTGAGATACACCTAAAATATCGTAAGGGTTATTTTCCATCATATACAGCGGTATGCACTCTTTGTGAGATACAGTCATTAAATCGCAAAACCTGTAGGGGTGGGGTTTCCCCGCCCTCGATTGTATTTCATCCGACTGATAACCGCTATATCAGGGAACAGAGTTAAATTATATCCCCGACTTCTTAAAGAAGTTGAAAATCTGGTTATTGAGATTAACATAATCCTAATCCAGTATAAATTTCTTGAAATGACGATTCATAAGGACAAAGTTCATAAGCCCAACTTCCTAATTGATGAACTATTTCTGGATCATTTAATTTACCATTTTTAATCCCATTCACTAATATATCAATAAAAATATCAGCGACAATATAACGAATTCTTTCATGTCGTGAAAATTGAGCTTTTCGCTTCACTTCTTCTAATTGGTTATTTTTAAATAATCTGTCAATTTCTTCTAATTCTTGATTAATTTCTACTTTTTCAATTAAGGTAATTACAACTGGATTATCTTCATCAATTCTCCTAATTACTTGTAAATGTTGTAAAGCTTGTTCTGTAGAAATTTGCTGACTAAAAAGTTTTTCTTGCAGTTCCTCGGCTTTATATTCGGCTAAATAACTGCGTGCAGATTTAGTGGCAATTAGATCATACCAAAATTGAGCAAATTCTAAATGTTCATTAAATTCTGATATAGCTTGACGTTGTAAACTACAAAGCCTATCTATTTCTTGTTGCCAATCTTGATTATTTTGAATTTCTGATTTAGCTTGTTTAAGAGGAATTATTGCTTGTTGCCAATTTTGCTTTTGTAGATAGAAATATCCTTCATGGTAATCAACGAATTTACTTGCAAATTCTTCACTTTCAATAATAGCTTTTTTTGATGGTTTTAGAATAATTGCTCTTTGAATATCTGCTTCCAAACAAGCCGCTACTGCTAATCCCCAACAGCTATAAAGAGAATGGAGAATTTTTTGGTGAAAAGATATTTTTTCTACTGGTTTGATATTCTGTAATTCGTAATAATTACGATAATATTCATAACATCCAGGTGTAATAAATAAATTATTAATTACCATTCCTGAATTTACAGGTTCACCCATAAATTTTAAAGCCACTAATTCTAATCTACAATAATCACGTAAATTCAAATATACTTGAATATCTATATCTTTAACTCTATCAATTGCTGATTCTAAACGGCGTTTTAGCTCTAAGGATAAAGAATTAAAATCAACATTTTTATTTCCCAACCAAGGAACATCCTGGAGATGAATATTTATGGTAATATTAGCAATAGCAGTAGCGAAAGAAATAATAAATTCTAATAAATTATCATCGCTATTTTGAGCCAGATAATAATTAGCCACTGCCCAATTGTGTAATGTGGTAATATTTGATTGAGTTATCCATTCATTTTTAGCTACTTGAGCAGTAAATTGCCAGTTGTGATTTTGCCAAGCTGCTGCTGCTAAACGGGGTTGAATATGTTCATTAATATTTTTTTCTACTATTGGTTCAAATCCAAATTTGCTAATATATTCTTGACTGACTGTTTTAGCTAATTCTAAATCTTCAGACTTGACTAATTCTTCAATATTTTGTAAAGATAGTAAACGTTGTCTTTGGGCAATTTCTTTGATAATTTCTTGTTGTTGGCTAATTTGAGAACTTGATATATTTTGCCATTCCCGATAGGCTGATTGTAAAATTCCTTGTTGAGCAAAAGCAAATCCACGCAGATAAGCAGCTTGTGTGCCGGGGACATTTTCTAAATGAGATATGGCATTAGTCCAATCTTGGGTTTTAATAGCAATTAAGCCTAAACGAATTTGGCAATCTTGGAAATCAGGTAAAAGTAATTTAGCATTGGTATAGAAGGTTTTAGCTGCATGGAAATCACCTATTTTTTCGGCTCTCAACCCTTGTCGAAATTGTTCTCTCGCTTGAAATGTGGATTTTAGTTTTTGTAATAAATTTACACCATCAATGCGAGGAAAGTTAGTAATAACAGTTTCTAGAATATTAATAGCACTGCGTAATTTTCCTTGAGTTTCTGCTTGTTGGGCTTTTTCCAGAGCAGAGTTATATATTTGTTCTTGAGTAACTTGGGTTTGAGCATCAATAATAGCTTGTTGAACTGAATCAAGAGGATATAATTTTAATGCTTCTTGATAAAGAGAGATTCCCTTTTCATAAAAAAGATTTACTACCTGTAATTTTCCTTGATTTGCTAATTTTTGAAATTGCTGTCTTTGTTGCAATTCCTGTTGGCATTTTTGAATTATCTGTAATATTGTTGGATCATAAATAATTTGGCAATAACGCTGATAAAGAGAAATAACACCCGCTAAAATTTGAGTTTCCCAAGGATTGCCAGTATCATTCTTAATCATCCCTTGGGCTTGCATGGCCAATTTATCAGCAGCTTCTATATATTTCCGCCATGTAATTAATTGTTTTTCTAATTTTTCTACCAGATTACCAATTAATACTTTTGCTAATAAACGTTCCCAAAAACTGGGTTTTTCCGCCCAATCACTGAGGGCTGTTTCCGCAGTAATTACCGCTGCCCGCAGTTGTTTTTTTTGGGCGAAATTTTCAGCTTTCTGACTAGCTTGCTTGAAGCTGTCAACTCTACTCATAGAGTTTTCCCTTTACAGCTACTAGGAATTTTCAACACCTGATCTATGTCTAATTGATTTTCCCGCTTTTGTAATTCCGGATTAGCTGTAACTATTAATTGCCAATCAGTAGATTTACTACAAAACTTACCTGCAATACTACTAAGAGTATCACCAGATTTAACAGTATAAGTAGCTAATGGTGGGGCTGGTTTGGGGACAACTGGGGTAATTACCTGTGGTGTAGGGTTGGGATTAGTAGAAACTGTAGGATTAGGGACAGTTGCGGTATACATAGCAGTTTGCAGTGCAAAAAAACTACCACCTGCACCGATAGTAATTCCAATCACCAACATTAAAATGGCCATTCCTGTTGTCCAAGATTTTGGCCGCTGGGGTAATTCTTCCAAGGAACGAATTAGAGAAACATCCGTGTCACAATTAGGACAAATATTTCCCTCAATTCCTTGATACCCGCAAACAGGACAATCAATTTTGGTTTTAGTGTTCATCGTGTAAGTCCCGTGATAATGCTATTACTGGGTAATTCTTGATTTAACCAATGTTGCACATCTGGCTGTAATTCTCGCCATAAACGATCTGCTTCGTTGCTATCACCACCTGTCGCTGCACTCAACATTCGAGATAGTTTATCAGACATAGCATTAGCTTGGGTAGGTGCAACAACTTTGGCTTGTTGGATAGCGAGAATACAACCTTGAATTAACTGTACTTCATCAGGTAAGTTACGAAGTTCGCGTCTAGTTTCTTCATTGTGATACTCCATGGAGGAGCTATTGTTAGTATTAATAGCAAATTGTAATTCTTGACTCAACTTTTGTAATCGTTCTTGTTGGAGTTGGGGAATCATAAAACCGCAGAATTTGATCACGCGATCGCACTCATTCACCAAAGACTCTGATTCTAAGCGGACGGGAGACATAGATACTTGGAACTGATTCAAACTTTCCCCAGCCCGTTTTTGTAAATCACTATATTCTTCTCCAGTCGTAGGATTAATAATCCCATTGGCTAACTGAACAACTGGTACAGCTAACTTCAAAGCTTCTTCAACACCATAAGCAGTTAAATCTTGGTGATTAAGTTCTTCTATCGCTTCCTCTAATTCTTTGTATATTTTCTCATCCACACGCCCCCGTGAAAAATTACAACTCACTTTTACAGATGGATTATTTTTTAAAGTCGCAGTCATTTTTAAATCACTGTTCTTTTCATCCAACTCTAAATAAGCAATAATTTCTGTTCCCGCTGGATATTTTTCATCTAAACCCAACCACATATCCCCAATCCGTTCATCATTTTTCACCCCATCTAAATCTTCTTTGACATCATCAGGGCTAAAAAATTGAAAGTGAATCAAGCGTTGTCCTTCCGCTACTGTTTTAAAAGTATGAGATACCGTTACAGGTAAGATATCACCACGATTAATAACTTTATCCTGACGATCTATTAATTGAATAAAATAATCACGAGAAACAGTGGTGACTTTATCTGTTTGTCCAGCCGCAACAATGGCTGCACCTTCAGCAACTGCATACATAGGACGGGGATGTAAAACAACTTTATTCGCTCCAAAAGCTGCTTGTAATTGACGTTGAACTAAGGGAATTTGGGAAGAACCTCCAACTAAAAGCACCACATCCACCATATCCATTTGATATTCTGCATATTCTAAGGCTTGGTGGCAAATTTGTAATGTTCGTTCTACTAATTCCCCAATCATATTTTCAAATTGCTCGCGGGTGATTTCCACTTCAATAGGAATCCCAATTCCTAACTCATCTAATAATTGGGTAGCGGGGTTAATTTGAGCCGATGTTTTATTACTTAATTCTACCTTTGCCCGTTCTACAGATATTTTTAAATCAGCGTTAAATCGCCCTCTTTGATAATATGGCATTTTAGAAATTAAGCTATCAATATCACTAATTCTTTCTTGTTTAGCAACTTGCTCTTTCACAAACTTGATTAACCGGGAATCAATATCATCACCACCCAACCATAAATCACCCGCTTTCCCCTGTTCAATAAAAGAAGTTCCGGCTGCGGTAATTACTGAAGCATCAAATGTCCCACCGCCAAAATCATAAACCAAAATTGTCTTGACATCATCGCTATTAGGTGAAAAACCGTAGGATATAGCCGCTGCTGTAGGTTCTGGGAGCAATTCTAAGGGAGTAAGTCCAGCTTTTAGGGCTGCGGTGCGGGTAGCGTGACGCTGTTGATCATTAAAATAAGCAGGAATCGTAATTACAGCTTGATCAATATTTTCTTCTTTACCTATACTTCGTTGATAAGTTTGAGCATTTTGCACCACTTTTTTGAGAATTTCCGCCGAAATATCCTCTGGTTGGTATTCTTTACCTCCTACCCACACAGCAATGCTGTTATCTGTTCCCTGACTGGGTTGGGCGATTTTATACGCTAGTTCGGATTGTTGTTTTTGAACTGCTACATCCCCGAAACCCCTACCCATTAACCGTTTGATGGAAATTACTACATTTTCTGGATCATGGCGAATTTGGTTATAAGCTTGTTCTCCTACCAAAAATTTACCTTGTTCAGCAGCTACTACTGAGCGGGTAAGTTTTCTATCTGGGGGTGTGTTGTCATTCGCTGTGACTACTTCCACACCTGCTAACTTAAATGCAGCGACGGAGTTAGTTGTTCCTAAGTCTATACCAATTGCTTTACCCATGATTAATTCTCACCCTGGTTATGAATAACTTAACTGATTTTAAGCATAGATACTGATTTTTACTTTTCCTGATAAAAATTAAGTTAGGTAAAGTAATTAAATTTTATTTTATACCAAGTTTTATTGTGGGATCTAAATTCTCATCTAAAACTGTCTTTAATTTTGAATTGTTAAAAATATTTAGGCGTTGCTGATAGCCATATTGAGGTATGAAATTCCTAAATTGAACCTTTAAAACTCTTACCTTTGCGTCTTTGCGCCTTTGCGTGAGACTAAAATTCATACCGTTAATCAGCAACGCCAATATTTATAGCGATTCCTATCTAAGTGAGTTAAAACAAGAAAGAATTAACCGCAGATAGAAGATGATGGACACGGATAAACGCAGATAAATTTGTATCTCATTTACCTAAAATTTGCTGTATGTTGACGAATAGCTTTATTCATGGAAATGATCTGTCCTACATGGAAAGAAGGAGGCATTAAACTATGAATTCGATGATCCAATCCATCGTGCATAACGTCTGTAGGTAATAATGAATGATCTAATCCCAAGGTATGACCAATTTCATGAGCGATAGTATTAGCAATTAAGTTAGATAATTGACCTAAATTCAGATTAGCTTGATTGGAACTATTAATAATTTGGTCAATACGAACAGCAGCAATATCTGTAACTTGATGATGACGGAAACTAGCTATTCCTAAATAATCTACTGGTTGTTGATCTGCAAATACATATACATGAGTGAAATTACGCCCCCATTCTTTGTCCTCTGGTTCTTCTGAAGTCAAAAATACATGAACACTTCTAAAGGCACTAAAAACTTTAGCCAAAGCATCTGCAATTATTTCTAGCATGATGCTATTGTTGTCAGTTGTCTTGATGATTCCAGAAATATCTACCCAGATACAATGGCGCTTTTCTTGATCTTTACGAATTAGAAATGAACCGCATGATGGACACACACGCCAATCAGGTTGAATCCGAGAACGGCAACTTTGACAACGTGGTTTTGCTGGTCTGTCAAGGTTAATCCGTTCCCAGATGGGAACTTGCAATTTACGATTGATCTTGGTTTTTTTGGTTAAATTCAGGCGATCGTAAAGTGACATTATTTAACAATAAGATGCAACAAGTTCCGCTAAACCATTAACACTGACACCGTTGCCAATAGCTGCCATTTTCCACTCATTATTATGGCGATAAACTTCAGCTAAAACCATTCCTGTCATCCCGCTGTATTCTTTACCAGAAAGGTTATATCGAGCTAATTCTTTATTATTAGCTGCATTTACCAATCTGACAAAGGCATTGTCAACTTGGGTAAAATCTTGTTTACGTGCAATGCAATCGTAAATATTGATGACGAAGACTAATTTAGCAATATCAGCAGGAATGCGAGGTAAATCAATAATGATTACTTCGTCATCACCATCGCCAGCACCAGTTAAATTGTCTCCTGTATGGACGATTGATCCTGATAAATGTTGAAGATTCCCAAAATAGATTATGTTTTCTTTTGCTATTAATTTACCATTAGCATCCAAGCAAACTACAGAGGCATCTAGATCATAGTCATGACCACCTCCACCAAAATTCCTAAAAAATCCGCCACCAGAGCGTTTAACCACATCCCAACCTAGTCCACACATCAATTTGGTTAGACCAGGAGCTTCTTTAGAAAGGGAAATTCTCTGTCCTTTCTGGAGATTAATTGCCATTTTAAATTTCTCCTAGCTAAACCGATCTAATAAAGCTTTTAATCCCCCTTGATAACCTGAACCAACGGCATTTAACCGCCAATCTCCGTCTTTACGGTAAAGTTCAGCCATAATTAATGCGGTTTCAATGGAGTAGTCTTCAACTAAGTCATAGCGAATAACTTCTTGTTCGTTTTGAGCATTGACAACTCGAATAAAGGCATTCTGCACTTGACCAAAGTTTTGATGCCTTTCTGCTGCTTCATGAATAGTTACAGTGATAACGATTTTGTGGACATCCGCAGGGACTTTTTGCAAATGAATCTTAATGACTTCATCATCACCATCACCTAAACCTGTCAGGTTATCTCCAGTGTGTTGAACTGATTTGGCAGGATCTGGACTGGTGAGATTATTGTAAAAAATGAAGTGTTGATCAGAAATTAGTTTTTCGTTACTTCCTAAGATAAAAACGGAGGCATCCAAATCAAAATCCAAGCCAGTATCTACAACTTTAACATCCCACCCCAAACCTACAAATACTTCGGTTAGTCCTGGGGAAACTTTTTCCAGTGATATCCGTTGTCCTTTAGTTAGTGAAACTGCCATTGCTTGGTATACTCCTCAAGTTTTTGCTTGTTTTTACTCATAGCCAAGTCTCAGACTGATATCTAAAATTAAGATTTAGTCTTGTTTAGTATTAATAGGGAATAGGGAAAATCGAGGCACACTAAAAATAATTGCATTTAAATTCTGTCTACTGTCATGAAAGACATGAGAGTTAATACTTATTTCAGCATATAGACATCAAAAAGGCAAGTCACGATTTTGTAAAAAAAACTTAACTTAGTCGCAAGTAAACTTTTAACTCCGTATTTTGTCTATTCCTCACCGATAGCCAGAACTTATATGCGTAAATTCAGTCTAAAATAAAACTGGTAGTTTCTCTAGAAGCGATCGCGAAGAGATGCTGCAAGTAGTTCGCTCGGTAAAACCCCAATTTAGTTTTATGCTGGAATAGTGGACTTAAAAAAAAACTTCAGCTTTCCCGATAGATCAGGTTATAACCAGCATTTCTGGAGACTAGTAACGATATTTAAGCCACAAGCTACGTAACTCCAGCTATAGAAACCCTTGCAAAGCGTTCCATCAATAGTTACACTTTTTAAAATATTCTCATTTTTGTTTAGCGATCGCCCAAACACTCAAATAGCTAGTTCTTGACAAAAGAACTCAAACTATGGTAGTGCGTCGGTATTGCCAAATTCAAAATCAGCAATAAAAAAACTCAGAGATTTTTCTGATAGGCGGCTTCCGTCCCTCAGAAACTCGGTAAGAAAATTGCTTTGTAAACATAACTATCCAGGAGGCTTGTAGTCAATGGGACTACCTTGGTACCGAGTACATACAGTTGTTCTGAACGATCCAGGTCGGCTGATTTCTGTACACTTAATGCACACAGCTTTAGTAGCTGGCTGGGCAGGTTCAATGGCACTGTACGAACTGGCTGTTTACGATCCCAGTGATCCAGTTCTCAACCCCATGTGGCGACAAGGGATGTTCGTACTTCCCTTCATGGCACGTTTAGGCGTAACCGAATCTTGGGGCGGTTGGAGCGTAACTGGTGGTACAGCAGTAGACCCCGGTTTTTGGTCCTTTGAAGGCGTTGCTGCTGCTCACATTGTTCTCTCTGGTTTATTATTCCTCGCTGCCGTTTGGCATTGGGTTTTCTGGGATTTGGAACTCTTTAGAGATCCTCGGACTGGTGAACCTGCTTTAGACTTACCAAAAATGTTTGGTATTCACCTGTTCTTATCCGGTTTACTTTGTTTTGGTTTTGGTGCTTTCCACCAGACCGGACTATTTGGTCCGGGAATGTGGGTATCTGATGCCTATGGCATCACTGGTAGTATTCAGCCAGTAGCACCAGAATGGGGTCCGGCTGGGTTTAACCCCTATAACCCCGGTGGCGTTGTTGCTCACCACATTGCGGCTGGTGTAGTCGGTATTATCGCTGGTTTATTCCACCTCACAGTTAGACCTCCCGAAAGGCTATACAAAGCCCTCCGGATGGGTAATATTGAAACCGTACTTTCCAGTAGTATTGCTGCTGTGTTCTTCGCTGCTTTCGTAGTAGCTGGAACTATGTGGTACGGTAACGCGACTACCCCAATTGAATTGTTTGGACCTACCCGCTATCAGTGGGATCAAGGCTATTTCCGTCAAGAAATTCAGCGTCGTGTGCAAACTAGTGTTGCTGAAGGTGCAACTCTAACTGAAGCTTGGGCAAAGATTCCTGAAAAACTGGCTTTCTACGATTACGTCGGCAATAGCCCCGCTAAAGGTGGTCTATTCCGGACAGGCGCAATGGTGAAAGGTGATGGTATTGCTCAATCTTGGCAAGGTCACGCTGTCTTCACAGATGCTGAAGGACGGGAATTAACAGTTCGTCGTCTACCTAACTTCTTTGAAACCTTCCCAGTAATTTTGACCGATAAAGATGGTGTTGTCCGCGCTGACATCCCCTTCCGTCGGGCAGAATCTAAATACAGCTTTGAACAAACTGGCGTAACTGTCAGCTTCTACGGTGGTAATCTGAATGGTCAAACCTTTACAGATCCTGCTGATGTGAAGAAGTATGCCCGCAAAGCTCAAGGTGGAGAAATCTTTGAATTTGACCGGGAAACCTTGAATTCTGACGGTGTATTCCGGACTTCTCCCAGAGGTTGGTTTACCTTTGGTCATGCTGTATTCGCTCTACTATTCTTCTTTGGCCATCTCTGGCACGGTTCACGGACAATCTACCGTGATGTATTTGCCGGTGTGGAAATTGAAGAAGAACAAGTTGAATGGGGTCTTTTCCAGAAGCTGGGTGACAAGACAACTCGTACCCGTAAGGAAGCTTAAAACTTGGATTAAGTGTGAAGTGGAGAATATCTACTTCATGCTTTTTACTAGGCTTGGTAAACTAAAATTACTGGCTCAACAGGCAGGATCTGAAGAATATGGAAAGTGTTGCTTACATCTTGATTTTAAGCCTAGCAATAGGTGTACTCTTTTTTGCGATCGCCTTCCGCGAACCCCCTCGCTTTGAGAAAAAAGAAGAAAAGAAAAGTTAGGTTGTTAAAACCAAATTTTTAAAGGGATATCACCCTTGTATCCGTTGTTACTATTTTTAGTGGCAACGGATAATTTTTATGTATGCCTTGCTTAATGAAGTGAAAACCTAGATAAATCAATAACAATTGACAGGTGACAGGTGATAGGCGGAGAAGATAAAAATGTTCTTCATTCTTCATTCCGATAGCGTACCGTGGCGTAAGCCATATTCCTGAACTCTTGATTGGATAAATAATTGTGACTACTTATAGCCGATGACAGATGAATAATGGCAAGATATTTGATATAATTTTCTATCTGGAAGTTGATATGTGTTAAGACTAGCTATTCTAAGCTAGGATAAGACAGGACTGTAAGTAAAAACGGTTATCCGACTGCTTACAAACACACAGAATATATGACAAAACCTTTACGGAGACTAGAACCAGGAACACATTAGCATGGTCAATCAGAACTTAACCGCTACAGAAATTGGATTTACTCTCGAAGATTTCGCTGCTCTACTTGATAAGTACGATTATCACTTCAGCCCTGGTGATGTCGTACCGGGTACAGTTTTCAGTATAGAGCCGCGCGGCGCTCTGATTGACATAGGTGCGAAAACCGCAGCATATATACCCATACAAGAAATGTCTATTAACCGGGTCGATGCCCCGGAAGAAGTCTTACAATCAAACGAAACACGGGAATTTTTCATCCTTACCGATGAAAATGAAGATGGTCAGCTTACCCTTTCGATCCGTCGAATTGAGTATATGCGGGCTTGGGAACGAGTACGGCAGTTACAGGCAGAAGATGCTACTGTCCGCTCTGGTGTTTTTGCTACCAACCGTGGTGGTGCATTAGTGCGAATTGAAGGACTGCGCGGCTTTATCCCCGGTTCTCATATCAGCACTCGCAAACCCAAGGAAGATTTGGTAGGTGAAGAACTGCCTTTGAAATTCCTAGAAGTAGATGAAGAGCGTAACCGCTTAGTTCTCTCCCATCGTCGGGCGCTAGTTGAGCGCAAGATGAACCGCCTGGAAGTCGGAGAAGTGGTCATTGGTACTGTTCGCGGTATCAAACCTTATGGTGCTTTCATTGATATCGGTGGAGTGAGCGGACTACTACATATTTCTGAGATATCCCACGAGCATATTGACACTCCTCATAGCGTCTTTAATGTCAATGATGAAGTGAAAGTAATGATCATTGACTTGGATGCAGAAAGGGGACGGATTTCTCTGTCTACTAAACAGTTAGAACCCGAACCTGGTGACATGATCAAGAACCGTGATTTGGTTTATGATAAGGCCGAAGAAATGGCAGCTAAGTATCGGGAACAATTGCTTGCCAAACAGCAAGGTATTACTGCACCTGTGGACGCAGCACCTGTGGATGCAGCGCCTGTAGACGCAACACCTGTGGATGCAGCACCTGTGGACGCTACATCAGTGGAAGCTGTAACTGAAGAAGTTGCACCAGTAGATGCTGTAGCCGAGGAAGAAATTCCCGCAGCTACAGATATTGAAGAAGAAATCCCCGCAGCTATTGAAGAATAGTAGATTTATTGTTGTAAGTAATTACAACTCAGATCATTCAAGTATATAACAAAGAGGGATTTCCCTCTTTTTTTTTAACTTAGCGTTTAATCTAAAATCTGCAATTAATCTAAGTGGGGTGCAATATTTTGACAAGTATTAAATGTAGAAACATGACGTTTTCTAATATTGAAGCGATTTTATTTGATAAAAACGGTACTTTAGAAGACTCGGAAGCATATTTAAGAACACTAGGACAAAAAGGGGCGCGGATGATAGACGCACAAGTTCCTGGTATTGGTGAACCCTTATTAATGGCTTTTGGTATTGATGGCGATCGCTTAGATCCAGCAGGTTTAATATCAGTAGCAAGTCGCAAAGAAACAGAAATTGCAGCAGCAGCCTATATTGCAGAAACTGGTAGGGGATGGTTTGAGTCTTTGAAAATTGCTCGTCAAGCTTTAGCAGAAGCTGATCAATATGTGGGAAAAACCCCTTCACCTTTATTTGTGGGTAGCTTAGAAGTTTTAAAGTCTCTGTCAATAGCAGGGTTAAAATTAGGGATTCTGTCAGCAGCAACTACTGAAGATGTGAAACAATTTGTGACTACTCACCAGTTAGGCGATTATTTACAACTGAAAAAGGGAGTTGATGATGGTCCGAGTAAACCAGATCCCACCCTATTTTTAGAAGCTTGTCAAGCTTTAGGAGTATCTCCAAACGCAACTTTAATGGTAGGTGATTCTGTCGGTGATATGCAAATGGCGCGTGACGCTAAAGCCGCTGGTTGCATTGGGATTACTTGGATTGGTAAAGCAAATAATGTTAAAGGTGCAGATGTGGTTATTAATCAACTTGATGAAATTCAAATTATTGAAGATTAATTAGGGCTAGGAGTCAAGAGTTTAGAATGAAGAACATTTTCATCTTCTCCTCCCTATCACCTATTACCTCTTCACTGTCACCTGTCACCTGTCACCTTCTTCACCCACTACCTGAATCAACTTCCACTTTCGGAAAGTGCCAATTTGACGTTCATTCTTTGATTCACCCACTTCTGGCTCAGGACTAACCCAAGCATAATTATTGATAGGAACATCTGCAACTTGTTGAAATCTTTTTCCCCAATGAGGAGTATCAAAAGTTAGTAATAACAGAGCCTTATCTCCACCTGTAGTCATTGTTTCTGTTTTTTGAACAACAAAATTAATAGAATTATCTTTGAGTACAGAAGCAATTTCTGGTTGCTGTAAAAACAATTTTATATCAGGACTATAGTTACTTAATAACCCATTAGCACCAGCCACAGCTACAGCTAACCAAGCAGGTACTAACCAACTTGCCAACCAATAATTAGCAGTTAGAAATTTTTGTCCAAACCGATGACGAGCAACCCAAATTATTGGTAAAAATAACCAACCAAATCCTAACACTAACCCTATTAATGAATAACTTTTAATATCTGTTCCCCCATTAATAGGCAAAATCTCCGTATTTAGGATTATTCCTGCTATTAAAACAACTCCACCTAAAATGCCAAATACATAACTTAAATTTCGGGGTAGGTAAAAATATTTTGTCTTCTGAAAATTATTATAAATATCTCCTAACCAATCTAATGCTACTGCTGCTAGAATTGCCATCCAAGGACAAAGCATCAGAGCATAATGAGGTAAACGAGTGGAAATTATACTAATTTCTAGAAATATAATCAGAGGACACACAACTAATATCCAGAAATTGCGACTCAAGTAACGACGACAAATGAGCAACAGTCCCAAAATACTAAATAAAGGCCAAGGAAACCCCTTCAGAGGCAGATTCCATAAATAATAAAAAGGTGAATGTCCATTTCGTTGTTCTGTACTTATCTTGGTGACAAAACCAAAGAAATGTTCAAAAACAATTGCACCGTAATGTTGCCAACTTAACCAAAACCAAGTAATTACTGGCATAAAACCGACAACAAAACCCACATACAACAGAGGATTATTAAAATGCCGATGATGACGATTTTGCCAAATTAAATAAGGCAATAAACCAATAAATGGGACAAATATTAATTGACCTTTAATTAAAAATCCTAACCCTAAACTTAAACCCGTACCAAAACCCCAATAATAACGATATTTGGGCTGTAATTCTGATTTAATTAAGCAGAAAATACCGAAAAGAGCAATACAAATAGTAATAATATCTGGAGCAACTAATCTACTAACTTGTAACCAAATAAAAGATACTGATAAAATTGCCCCAGCTAACCAAGCTATCCGTTTATTTAACAACATTGTTGTTATTTGATAAACCAGGAAAATACTCATCACAGAAGCAACTTGGGAAGGTATGCGAGATGTTACCTCATTAATCCCAAACATTGTGTAAATAGATGCTAGAATCCAATAAAAACCAGGCGTTTTTTCGTAAGCAAGTTCTGACCAAGATTGGGGAGTTAACCAATCTCCAGACTCTAGCATCCATCGAGAGCGTACTGCATAGGTGGTTTCATCGTGAGCAATAAGACTATCTTGCCCATGATTCAATAATAATAATGGCACTACCCAAACAATTAATCCCAAAAAATACCCTGTTTTTGGCAAGTTAAGTAATTTTATCACAGTGAATTTGATCTTCCTACTATCAGATTATTTGTTCATACTTTAGGGTAATTATGCACCGTTTTTCTATATATAAGTTATTTGTATAAAAAAATAAATATCTATTGTTTCTATAAAATGATCTTGCTGTAGAGTGGGCATTACTCATCATACTTGTATTTAAAAAATCAAATAGGATTAATAGGTCAGACAAAAGCCTGACCTATGGTTTTAATTTCTAAGCGCAAAGAGCTAAAATCTGTTCAACAACTTGCGGGTTAATATCTTTATTTTCACCCAAAGCTATCATCCCATGCTTTTCTAAATTCTTGATCACCACTGGAATTGTTTCTATTCCCACACCATAATCCGATAAGTGAGTGCGAACACCAACTGATTCAAAGAAATAACGAGTTTTAGTAATTGCTGTATCTACCCGTTCTTCTTCAGAACCACTGACAATATTCCAAACTCTATCTGCATATTGTAGAAGTTTTTGCCATTTGCGATCGCGTCTAATTGTTAAAGTGCTAGGTAACACAACCGCCAAAGTTTGAGCATGATCCATACCATGCAACGCTGTCAACTCATGGCCAATCATGTGAGTCGTCCAATCTTGAGGAACACCCGCAGCAATTAACCCATTTAACGCCATTGTAGCCGACCAAACTAAATTTGCCCGTGCATCATAATCTGTAGGATTTTCTAAAGTTTTTGGTCCTTCGGAAATCAGAGTTTTTAAAATTGATTCAGCCATGCGGTCTTGTAATGGTGCATTTACCGGATAGGTTAAATACTGTTCCATGACATGAGTAAAAGCATCAACTATCCCATTACTAATTTGTCTAGGAGGGAGGGAAAAAGTCGTTTCTGGGTCAAGAACTGAAAATTTAGGAAACACCAAGGGACTAGCGAAAAATAACTTTTCTTGCGTTTCCCACTTAGTAACAACTGAGTTTGTATTCATTTCCGAACCAGTTGCGGGTAAAGTCAAAACTACCCCCATTGGTAAAGCCGCAGTCACTGGTGCGCCTTTTGCTAAAATATCCCAGGGGTCGCCCACAAAGGGAACAGCAGCAGCTATAAATTTAGTCCCGTCTGCAACTGAACCACCACCCACCGCTAATAGAAAATCAATACCTTCTTTGCGGATTAATTCAACGGCTTTCATCAAAGTTTCTAAATGGGGGTTGGGTTCAATCCCACCAAATTCAAATACATTCCGTCCAGTTAAGGCTAATTTTACTTGATCATAAACGCCATTGGCTTTAATGCTACCGCCGCCGTAGGTAATGAGAATTTTAGCATCTGCGGGGATTTCTGGGGCAATGTTGGCAATTTGACCTTTACCAAATAAGATTTTAACTGGATTATAAAAAACAAAATTTTCCATGATTAGTTACGCAAGAGAATTATATTTCATCTTGAGTATTGTAATCAGTTTCGAGATTTCTGCGACTTTATTTAGGGAATTCTCGTACACAACGGCGGAAATCAATCAACCATTAAAAATTCTCAGGTAGCTTGTATCATCTGCTTTTTTAATTTTCAATTCCGCCCTGCGATACTATTAAAGCTCCCCAGTTGAATAAACCAGGAAGCTAAAATTTTTTAGTTCACCGCAACGCCGTTTTACCTAAGTTTATGACCTGGGTAAACCAGGTGGGAACAGAGGATTCTCATTTAAAGTTTCCGGGTACAAGCCCGGTATACTGCCATGAGAACTATTTAGCTCCCTTGTTGTTAAAGACATAGATCAAAAAACTTGATGGCAGTCACCAATCGTCGTAGTGCAACTAATTCATTATAGCTTTGAAAAATAGTTTGTGTGCTAATTTAGGGAAAATTTTGGGAAATTTTTTCTGGGGGATACCAGATAGATTCAATTTGGTGTATAATGTGTTTTACCGCATCGCGGTTATCTTGCTCTAGTAAAACAGTGATATGTCCCAGTTTCCGTCCTGGACGAGCTTCTGTTTTGCCATACCAATGAACAGTAGATTGGGGAATATCTGCTAGTTGTTGACGTTGTTTTTGGTAGTCACTTTGGCAGTTTTCATAGCCTAAGAGATTAACCATTACAGCACTACTACAATGTAATATGGAATTGTTTAACGGTAAACTAGACACGGCTCGCAGGTGTTGTTCAAATTGGGAAGTTTCACAAGCATCAAGGGAAAAATGCCCAGAGTTGTGAGTGCGGGGTGCTATTTCATTAACTAGGATTTTACCATCAGCAGTGAGAAATAATTCAATGCCCAAGACTCCTATATATTGGAGGCTATTTAATAGTTTATGAGCGATCGCTTCAATTTCTAAATTTTGTTCTTTGGTAATTATAGCTGGTGCAATTACCCATCTACATACCTGTTCTTCTTGGAAAGTTTCTACCGCTGGATAGATGACAATTTCCCCATTCACAGAACGGGCTGCAATTATCGCTAATTCTTTAGTAAAAGGAACAAATTCTTCTACTAAAAACTGGGTATTGCTGTGATTAATGATTTTGGATAAAGCTGAAAAATCGGGAATGATAAAAGTTCCTTGACCATCATATCCATGTCTTCGCGCTTTGAGAACAACAGGAAAACCCAAATCTGCAATTTTAGATTCTATATCTTTTTCCCCTGGTAATGCAAAAAACTGGGGAACTGGTAAACCTAAATCTCGTAAATAGCAACGTTGCTCATATTTATCTAACAGAGGTGCTAAAGCTGCTAATTGAGGACGAAAACAAACACCTTTTTTTTCGAGTTGAGATAATGCCGCCAGGTTGACAAACTCATTTTCAAAGGTAATAATATCACACTTTGTCGCTAAAATTTCCGTAGCAGCAGCATCATCAACTGCGGCAAAAATGCTATCTTTGGCAATAGATACAGCCGGATCATTTTGACTAGGAGTTTGGACTATTAATTCTACTCCCAGCTTTTTTGCTGCATCTCCCATCATCCAAGCCAGTTGTCCACCACCAATTATACCAAGTTTTATTGACATCCTAACGACTCACGAGTTTCTACACCAGTTTGGGAATTTACACCACTGGCTTTTTGACATAGTTCTTTAATTTGCGCTTTATCTAGAATTGCATCTGAAAAATCTGCACCTGCAATATTAACATCTGTAAAGATAGTGCGGAATAAAATAGCTTCTACTAAAACAGCATTACTTAAATCAGCGCCTATTAATTTTACCTCATTCACCATTGCATTTGTTAAATCTGCTCCATGTAAATTGGCTTTAGTCATGACTGAAGCACTTAAAACTGCTCCTCGCAAGTCCGCACCCTCAAAATTGGCCATTTCCAGATTAGCATTAGAAAATTCTGCTGCTTGTAAACTTTGTCCTGAAAAATCTTGTCTTGACAACTCTGCATTACTAAATGATAAAGGATGAGTCCAGTCTGATAATGCTGGTTGTGCTATGCACCAAACCATAATTCCTAAAATCAATCCTACGGCTTTTTGCCAAAACATAGCTGATAAGTCCAAGTTACTAATTATCTAGTTTAATCTGGGCGTGGCTGATTAAATATATGAATATTTCTCACGCAAAGGCGAGGCAGCGCGGTCTTGGGGGTTTCCCCCATGAGTGACTGCCGTCGCAGAGGCGCAAATAATCAAGGTTGTAAAGGTTGAATTTCCCGATTTTATATTTTAATCAAGTTGTTGGTGATCAAATTTTCATTGATTCAGGATCTGTGTATTTACAATTATTCATTAAGTTTGATTACAAGTAAAGTTTATTATCTTTTGAAGTTCACTGTTAAAAACTACTGTTAATCTGTTAATTATGGTCATAGCTGTGAAAGCAAGATTTCTAATATGGATAAAATGTTTAATCAATATCCAGAATCATGACTTTAAAGTTAATGTTATTGCTAACAGTGATCTGACTAAAAATTTTTAAGTTATTGAAATTGACGAAAGGCACACACAAAAGGCAAAATTGGTATTTCTATGATGAATCATTACTCTATTCAATGGATTGAAGCATGGTGCTTAGAAAACGGCTGGACAGATTTATTTATGGAGAGACGTGACAACTATTGGGCGTTTCCTCCTGGTGGAGTTATGCCAGAACCAATCCCCATGAATGTGTTGAGAGTAATTAAAGAAGAAAATGGATTCACCAATCAAGAAATGTATTGGGCTTGTGCGGCCATATCTACTACTATCTTAGCAGTGATTTACACCTTTTGGTTTAAATGTCCGATTCCTTTAGTTTTATCTTTTGCGTTTAATGCTGTCACAGTGGCACAATTTGAACCTGATGATGCCTAGTACCACAGTGCAGAATTAAAAATTAATAATTAAAAATTAAAAAAGCAGATTACATAAGCTTTGAATCAATTTTTAATTGTTAGTTGTTTGCGCCAAATTGAAAATATTCTTGATTTGTAAGTTGGGTTTTTTATGTCAATCCAATTTACAAAAAATGGCGCTAGTATTGCTAAAAAATTAATTTTAACTGCTTTTGTTGAGACTTTTCACAAGAGCAGTTTTTGTCTGGAAGGGGAGATTCTCAAAACTGATAATTTCATTATAAGTAACTAGTACCGCAGGGCGGAATTAAAAATTAAAAATTAAAAATTAAAAAAGCAGATGACACAAGCTTTTTGAGAATTCTTAATGGTTGGTTTACTTACGCCGTTGTGTACTAGACAAAAATAAATCAACTTAGATTAAGTGTAGTAAGGGCTGAAGCCCTTAAATGAGGACTAAAGTCCTCACTACAAACCTGCGTTTTTTTCCCATGATTGTTAGCCTATTAGTGATTGTATAAAAGTTGCAAAGGTGCAGGCGATCGCTTAAATTAGATACAAGAGTAATCTAATTTTTACAGAAACATCAGTGACCAAAAAATATTGGCTATTACAATACCTGCGGCGTAATCCTGCGGGAAAGGAAGCTATACTTAGCCTCTTCAAGAGAATAAAGTTATCTATTCCTGGTTGGATAGCTATGTTCATAGTTACTTGTTTGCTAAAATTAGGAATTTTCCAACCTTTGGAATGGATGACATACAACAACCTATTTCGACTACGGGGAAATACTAACTGGAATCAGCAGGTAGTAGTAGTGACAATAGATGAAAAAAGTTTGGCAGAGTTTAAACATTTTCCCTGGAAAAGAACCAGATATATAGAGTTATTAAATGTACTGAATACAGCCCAGCCAAATGTAGTTGTTTTTGATATTATTTTTTCTGATTCTAGCCTCAATGATGCCGCCTTAGCAAAAGCCATGCAGCAACATGGAAATGTAGTTCTAGCACAAGCTTGGGATACCCAAGGAGAACCTTGGTTTCCTGTAGCTGAATTGGAAGCAGCCGCTATTACCACAGGGCATATATTGGGAGCAAAAGATGGAGATGGTATGATCCGGAAAATACAGCCTTTAATTAATGGTATTCCCGCATTAGGAATTGCCGCTATCCAAGCTTATGGAATTTTTACGGAAATACCTCCATTTCCTAATTTACAACAGCCATTGTTGATTAACTGGCCAAGTCAGGTAAATCAAATGCCTCATTACTCATTTGTTGATGTAGTGCAGGGAAAAGTATCAGCCAATATATTTAAAAATAAAATTGTCTTAGTAGGAGTTACTGCTCCGGGTATTGATGTTTTAGTCACACCCTTTAATTATGATCCACCGACAGGAGGAGTTTACTTACACGCAGCTTTTATTAGTAATTTATTTGAGGATAATTTTTTACATATCTTTCCGGCTGGGGCATGGATCATCTTATTCCTATTAGCAGGTCCTCTATGGAGTTTAGTAATTGTTCGTTGGTATTCTCGGAAAAAATTAGGATTTTGTATAGGGCTATATGTAATCTGGCAACTGTTCAGTTTGCTCATGTTAAAAATAAATTATTGGCTACCTGTTGCTGCACCAATAACTTTATTAGTAATGACTACAGGAATTGTTATTTGGCAAGATGATCTCAAACTCAAAGCAGAAAATCAAACTCTCCAACATCTTGTTAATTATGACGGACTCACGCAAATTCCTAACCGTCGCCGATTTGATGAATATTTTCAGCAGGAATGGAGACGTATGGCTAGGGAAAATTCCTCAATTTCTCTAATTTTATGTGACGTAGATTTTTTTAAACTATATAACGACACTTACGGACATCAAGCCGGAGATAGTTGTTTACAAAAAGTGGCTCAAGCTATGACTAAAGCTATTAAAAAACCTAGTTATTTAGTAGCACGATATGGAGGAGAAGAGTTTGCGGTAATTTTGCCGAATACAAACATGGAAGAGGCGATACTTGTAGCTAAAGAAATTCGTTCTCAAGTTCAAAAATTGGCAATTTCCCATACAGCTTCTCAGATAAGTCATCAAATTACAGTCAGTTTAGGAGTGGCTATTATGATTCCTGCTGCTGATATTCCGGCTGCATTTCTGATTAAAACAGCAGATGATGCACTTTATCAAGCAAAAAGAGCAGGACGCGATCGCTTTAGCATCATTACTTCTCAAGATTTAGGTTTAAACTAGTACCGCAGGCCGGAATGAAGAATGAAGAACATTTTATCTTCTCCTTCCTATTCCCTGTCACCTGTAACCTGTCACCTGTCACCTTCTTCTAACTACTCTAAATTCTGTAAACCCATAGCTATTTTACTGTGTTTTTCGATTTGTCCCATTACCTGTTTTGCTCTTTTAATTACCACCGCCGGTAAACCCGCTAACCTTCCAGCTTCTATCCCATAGGATTTATCAGCACCACCGGGTTGAACTTGATGTAAAAAGATAATTTGATCAGGTAATTCTTTAACAGTAACTTGATAATTTGCCACATTAGAAATAATAGTAGCCAATTCATTTAACTCATGATAATGAGTTGCAAAAATCGTTCGAGATTTAATATCAACTGCTAAATATTCCGCCACAGCCCAAGCAATTGATAAACCGTCAAAAGTTGCAGTTCCTCGACCAATTTCATCTAACAGAACCAAAGATTTCGCAGTTGCATGATTGAGGATATTTGCAGTTTCATTCATTTCCACCATAAACGTAGATTGACCAGTAGCCAAATCATCTACAGCCCCAACACGAGTAAAAATGCGATCGCACACAGCCAACCTAGCCGACCTAGCAGGAACAAAACTACCCACCTGTGCCATCAACTGAATTAAACCCACCTGCCTTAAATAACAACTCTTCCCACTCGCATTTGGACCCGTCAAAATCACCAAATCAGGATAGGATGTCTTCTTCCCTTCTTCCTTCGTGTCCTTCGCTCCTTCGTGGTTCATTCCTCCTAATCCAGTAGAATTAGGCACAAAAAACCCAGCAGGTAAAGACTGTTCCACCACCGGGTGACGACCATCAATCACGTTAATCTCCCGTCCTGTCAGCATTTCCGGGCGACAGTAACCTTGATGAACAGCCAATTCCGCCAAACCACATAATACATCACAGGCAGCTACCGCACGGGCAATATTCCGAATAATTTCGGCGTGAGAACCCACCTCATCCCGTAATGCGTCAAAAATCTCATATTCCAACTGATTTAAATCATCTCGCGCTGTAAGAATTCGCGCTTCTCGTTCTTTCAAATCAGGAGTAATGTAACGTTCCTCATTTGTCAGAGTTTGTTTACGAATGTAATTATCAGGAACTTGGTCAGATTTACTGCGGGAAATACTGATATAATAACCAAAAGTTTTATTAAATCCTACCTTCAAAGTCGGGATTCCCGTTCTCGTTCTTTCATCAACTTCTAAGTTTGCAATCCATTGTTGATCACTTTCTACAGTAGCCTTTCTTTCATCCAAAAGCGGATTAATTCCCGCGCGAATTAAACCACCTTCCTTTAACTGGATGGGTGGTGATTCTACGATATGAGCGTGTAATTTTTCTGCTATTTCTTCTAGGATCGGTGGGACTTTTTGCAAAGCTTTTAAAAACGGAGAATGAGCATCTGCAACCAAGCGCGATAATTCTGGTAAACGGGAGAAAGAATCAGCTAAAGCCATTAAATCCCGTGCATTAGCTCTACCAGAAGCGGCTCTGACTGTTAAACGCTCTAAATCGTAAATTTGCCTTA
Organism: Anabaena sp. UHCC 0204; assembly: GCF_009711975.1. Classification (GTDB taxonomy): domain Bacteria; phylum Cyanobacteriota; class Cyanobacteriia; order Cyanobacteriales; family Nostocaceae; genus Dolichospermum. The sequence continues at coordinate 37,764 of NZ_VIKW01000005.1, read as the reverse complement.
ATAACTGCCGTAAATCTTGACGCAAAGGCGTATTTTCAACTAATTCTTCAATGGTATCTTGGCGTGATTTAATCCCTTTAATTTCTAGTAGCGGTTGTAACAACCATCTTCTTAAAGCCCTGCTTCCCATGGCGGTGCTAGTTCTATCTAAAGCCCATAATAGAGAACCGTGAAATGTACCATCGCGGACGGTTTGGGTGATTTCTAGGTTACGGCGGGTTTGATGATCGACAATTAAATAATCAGTTAATGTATAGGTGCGTAATAATTGGATCGAGACTGGATTGGCTTTTTGTGTATCTTCAATGTAGTCTAAAAGACCACCAGCGGCGCGAACTGCCAGAGGAAGATGTTCACAACCGATACCTTCAAGCGATCGCAGTTTGAATTTCTGTAATAATTTACTTCTAGCTTCGGCTTGGGAAAAGGGAACTTGCGATCGCAAACTATAACAGAATGAAGGTGGTAAACATTGGGGCAGAGATGGCGAAGTTTCCCCAGGACGTAGTAAACTACCTAAATCGGGGGCGTTCGTGGGAAACAGCACTTCCGAAGGTTGCAATCGCATTAACTCTTGCGTCAAGTGTTCTAAATCACTCCCTTGAGATGTGAGAAATTCTCCAGTTGATATATCTGCGTAAGCTAAACCCCAATGATTAACAGCAATTACCACAGCCGCTATGTAATTATTGCGACTCGCTTTGAGCATTCCCTCTTCTAACAAAGTTCCTGGGGTGAGAATGCGCGTTACTTCCCGTTTAACTAAACCAATCGCATCAGCCGAGTCTTCTACTTGGTCACAAATCACCACAGCGTAACCTTTTTCTACCAGCATGGTTGTGTATCGCTCCCAAGCGTGATGGGGTACACCTGTCATGGCTACACGACCAACTTCACCACCATGTTTACTGGTTAAAACTAATTCTAATTCTCTGGATACGGTTACAGCATCTTGGAAAAAAGTTTCAAAAAAGTCACCTACCCTGTACAACAGCAAAGCATGAGGATGTTTATCTTTTACCTCTACATAGTGCTGGTACATTTTACTCAGCTTGCTACGATCTTCTACCAGATTTGTATCGGTAATAGGTGTATTTGGTGGCTGGGGTTCTGGTGTGGAAGTCGTCATGGTAGATGCGGAGAATTTAGGCACTAATTAGGCACTCTATCCGATCATAGCGTGATGTGAGAAATCCGGGCTAAAGTTTATTTTTCTAAATCTTTGACTTCCTTGGGAACTCCCGCAGTTAGTACCTCATTTCCTGCTGGGGTAACTAATACATCATCTTCAATGCGAATTCCAATCCCTACCCAACGGGGGTCAATTTCGGGTTGGTCTTCTGCGGGTTTGGTGTCGGGTACTATATAAAGTCCGGGTTCTATGGTTAGCACTTGGCCTGGTTGTAAAATCTGCGGGTTTTCTCCATGTTGATAAACTCCTACATCATGCACATCTAAACCTAACCAATGACTGGTACGGTGCATATAAAAGGGTTTATATTTTTCCTCAGCGATTAATTTATCAATTTCCCCTTTCAGCAAACCCAGTTCTACTAATCCTTCTGTCAATATCCGCACGGCTGTATTATGAGGTGCATGGAAGGAATTACCTGGTTTTACTGCTGCTATTGCTTGTTTTTGTGCTTCTAATACAATTTCATATAATGCTTTTTGTTCGGGTGTGAATTTACCACTAATGGGAAATGTCCGTGTTATATCGGAGTTGTAATAACCATAAGCGCAACCAGCATCAATCAATAGCAAGTCATTTTCTTGCATTTGACAATTATTTTCGATGTAATGCAAAACGCAAGCATTCTTACCAGAGGCGACAATGGAAGGATAAGCAGGTCCCATTCCACCACGGATTCGGAAAATATGTTCTATTTCTGCTTGGATTTCGTATTCATAACGTCCAGGTGCAGTATTTTGTAAAGCATGATTATGAGCTTCTACAGCAATTTCTACAGCTTGACGCATCAAGTCTAATTCTGTTTTACTTTTATGTAATCTCAAACTGTGGAGGACAATACTAGGATCAGCGATCGCAGTTGGACCTGTACCGCGCTTGGGATAGGTTCGCAGTAAATTTTGGTAATGTTTGAGGATTTTGTCATTAAAAGAGCGATCGCGCCCTAAATGATAGTATATGCGATCGGCTTTTTCTAAATATTGTGGTAACTTCTCATCTAGTTCGGCTATGGGGTAAGCTGCATCAGCACCATAAAATTCCTTCGCTGCATCTATTCCACAGCGATAACCACTCCAAACTTCTTTTTCTCGATCTTTGGGTTGGACAAATAATATAAACCGATGTTCTGCGTGATGGGGTGCTAATACTGCTACTGCGTGGGCTTCATTAAAGCCAGTTAAGTAAAAGAAATCACTATCTTGACGGTAAACATACTCGACATCGTTGTGCATTACTGCTGTTGGCGCACTTCTAAAAATCGCTGTACCGCTGCCTATTTTCGCCATTAACTGCTCACGACGTTGCCGATATTCTGTTTGCATAGCTAATTTATTGATAGTATTGTTTTTTGCTTTAACAATTATAGACTACAGAGAAATGTGCCAGGAAAATTGCTAATTTCAGTTATTTTAGCCAATTTTTAATTTAGTGGACTATGGCAATTTTCGCAAATCTTTGAGAACTTCTCTAAATGAAATTGTCATTAAAACAGGATTTCATCATTAAATAATGACATGAATAGAAAATAAAATATTTTTAGATTGCTCAAATATTACTTTTAATTTTAAATGTTAGTGTGCATGAACATTATGAAAATATCTACAAATAATGACATTCAACAAAAATAATTAAACAAATGTTTTCTGTTTACAGAATCTTCATAGAAATCAAATTAAAAATGGATATTAATTACTAATAAAAACACATCATGCCTGATCAATCACCCTTATCTTTAAATACAAGCAATTGGGGTTTACAATCCCTTGAAAAATCAAAATCTTTGACAACCTCTCTTGATCAATCATCTCCTATAAGTTCTGCACCTCAAGCACAAGAAGACCCATTCTTACCAATAAATCCATTAGATCAATTACCTCCTATTGGCGGCAGTGCTAACCCCAATCCTAATCCTTATTTAACCAGTGCAGCCGTTGTTCCTGATTTCAACGGTGATGGTAAAACCGATAAACTTTGGGTAAATGTCCAAACTGGTGAAATTTTGGTTCGCCTAATGGACGGAACAAAAGTTATGGAACAGGCTTCTTTAGGTCAATATGATTTAAATGTCTGGACTTATAACATTGCTGATTTTAACAGCGATAATAAGACTGATTTTTTATTACGTAATCAACAAACTGGTGAGAATGTAGTTGTGCTAATGGATGGCGCAAGAGTCTCTAGTTTCCTAGCTTTAGATCGAGTTGATCCAGGTTGGAGTGCGAATATTGGCGATTTCAATGGCGATCGCAAAACTGACATCTTCTGGCATAATGCAACTACTGGCCAAAATGCTATTTGGGAAATGGATGGAACAACAGTAGTTAGTGCAACCGTTCTCGACACCACAGAGCTAGGTTTGACTGCAAGCATTGTTGATTTCGACGCAAATGGCAAGAGTGACATTTTCTGGCGTAACGACACAACCGGCACAAATAGTGTTTGGTTTATGGATGGTAGCCAAGCCACCAAGTATGATTTACAATCACAAGATTCTTCTTGGACTTATAGCTTAGGCGATTTCAACGGCGACTGGAGAACAGACCTTCTGTGGCGCAATACCGCCACCGGTGAGAACAAAATTTGGACAATGAATGGCATTTTTGTGACTGAGGGTGTTGTCAGCACACTAGATGCAGCTTGGAGTGCTAATATTGGCGATTTTAATGGCGATGGTAAAACTGACATCTTCTGGCATAATGCGACTACTGGCGCAAATACCGCTTGGTTGATGGATGGTACAGCAGTCAGTTCTGAAGCTTTCCTACCCAGCAATACCCCCGGTTTGACAGCATCTTTGGGTGATTTCAACGGTGATGGTAAGACCGATATTTACTGGCGTGATCAACAAACATCCGCAGATTTCATCTGGACTATGGATGGAACTCTAGCAACAGAAACTCCTGTTGCTGATACAGAGAAGCTGACTCCAGAATGGTATACAGCTTGATCTAGTAATTGACAATTGACAATTGACAATTGACAATTGGTAATTGGTGATTGGTGATTGGTGATTGGTGATTGGTGATTGGTCATTGGTCATTGGGAAAACCTACCAATATTTTTTGAACTGTTCAGCGTAGGTTGGGTTGACGCAAGGAAACCCAACTTTTTTGGTGCAAAATGTTCGCGTTTATTAAAAAGAAACCCATTGACAAGCACGGCTGGATATGATATGCTAAAATTGATAAGGAAGAACTATCATGCAACAAATAAGTAATTGATAGTCTGGTTGGGTTTTCTGCTGTCAACCCAACCAACAATTTTAAAATTTATAACTCAGAACCTGTATTTCGGTATTTTCTGGCAAACTCTTAGCACTAATTACCAGAGAGTCATTATTACTCCGGCGGATATTAACACCCTGCATCAAAGCCAGAAAATCATCTACTGGGGTAATATCACACTGGTTAGCATCAGCAGCTTGGGTGCGGTAATGGGTGGGAATGACTAACTTAGGATTTAAGACCTCGATCGCTTGTTTTGCCTCTTGGGCATTGTAAGCTTTAGCACTGCCTCCCACGGGAATAAATAACACATCGGGGCGACCCATCAGAATTTTTTGTTCTAGGGTAATTGGTGAAGCAGATCCCCCTAAATGAAGCATATTAATTCCCCCTTTGGTCAGTTTCCAAACCACATTTTTTCCAAATCGTCTGCCTCCATTGCGATCGTGATCTGTGGTAATTCCCTGAAACTTCAAACCCCTAAAATCATAAACTCCAGCTTGATAAACTAATTTAGGATTTCCTGGTAGTTGATCTACTGCACCTTCATCCAAAAGTTGACTGCTAATTAATACCAAATCAGCCGCTACTTTTGGGGGACGATACTTAGCAGTACACCCCAAAGTCCGAAAGGGATTAATGAGTGTTTTTATATTCCCAGCAGTTAATAAAAAGCAAGTATGACCTAACCACTGAATTGATACACCGCTAGATTGGGCATTTACTGGCACGTGAGAACTTAAATTAGTAACTACAGCCGTTACTAAACCCGCCCCAGCATAGCCTATCAATTGTCGTCGTTTCATTTACACTCTCGCTTTACAAAGTTCGCAGAAAATTTCGCAGCAATTCCTTACCTAAAGAAGTAAGAACACTCTCTGGATGAAACTGGACTCCTTGAATGTGAGGATAGTTCCTGTGTCTCACGCCCATAATTGTGCCATCTTCTACCCAAGCAGTGATTTCCAATACTTCTGGGCAAGTTTCGCGCTCAATGACTAAACTATGATATCTGGTAGCGGTCAAAGGATTTTCTAATCCTTGAAAAATTCCTATGCCTGTGTGAGATACCAAAGAGGTTTTACCGTGCATTAATTCTGGGGCAGAAACGATTTTACCACCGAAAACCTGACCTATACTTTGATGTCCTAAACACACCCCTAAAATCGGTAGTTTATCTCCCAATTGAGCGATCGCATTTAAGGAAATTCCCGCATCGTCTGGACGACCAGGACCAGGAGAAATCACCACTGCATCAGGGTTTAATGTCCTAATTTCATCAATAGTAATTTTATCATTCCGCACCACTTGGAGATCATTGGCAACTGGAAAATCTGCTGCTAATTCTCCCAAATACTGCACTAAATTATACGTAAAGCTATCGTAATTATCAATGACTAATATCACAATTTTTACCTAATCTTTTTAAACATATCAAAGACGTTCCCTCGGAACGTCTCTATTATTCACAATCTCAACAGTAATCATCGAACTCATCCAACAGAAAAAAGACTCAACAGCCTATTTCCTCATTTATCTAAAAACTAGATAGGATTAAAGTCGCTAAAGGAGGCAATAATAATGTAGCTGCGACCAATAATGCTACTAAAGCTGAAACAAGTACAGCACCAGCAGCGCAGTCTTTAGCGATTTTTGCCAACTCATGGTAAGACTGTTTTACCGTTAAGTCTACAATTGACTCAATGGCAGTATTTACTAACTCTAATGTCAAAACTAACCCGCTAGTAATAGCAATTATGGCTATTTCTACTGTTTCTAGACGTAAAAATACACTTAACCCAATAGCCAAGGCGCAGACGGCTACATGAATACGAAAATTACGTTGAGTCTGAAAACCATAGGTAATTCCAGCCCAAGCATACTTAAAACTAACAAATAAATTAGAGGCAATTTGCCAAGAAAGTTCCCTATCTTTGGACACAAGCGTTGGTAAGCTGTTATTGGTTGGTGATGACGAAACTTTTGGGGACATAGACAAAAAAATACGATATATGAAGGAGTGAGGATTTACCGATTTTCATAGCCAAATCAACTTTCAGGTAATTGTAGGCTATTTTTCATAGCCACACTATAAAGTAATTACCAAGATTTACAGTTATGAATATACATCTATTGCTACTCTAAGTTAATAATAATACCTATGTCTTTGAGTAAGATAACTTGTTGGTGTAGCATTTGCATCAAACTCTCTTCATCGGGATGATCCCAACCTAACAAATGCAATAAACCATGGGCTGTTAACCAAGCTAATTCTGTAGATAAGCTATGTTCTTGCTGTTGTGCCTGACGCTGTGCTGTATCTAGAGAGACAATAATATCACCTAGATACAAAGGCATGGAAGCAAGCATTTCTTCACTTTGTGGAAAATCAGCTTCTAGAGATGCAAAAGCTAATACATCTGTAGGTTTATCCTGTTGACGATATTGGGAATTTAGGGTTTGAATTTCTGTGTCGGTTGTCAAACGCAAGCTAATTTCATAACTAGGTGCAGTTGGCAGATAAGTATGAAGAATTTCCAACCATTGCTGAAACCAGTTTTCCCAAGTTTCGGGAGAAATTGGGTAATTATCACTAATATTGACGGCTATGGGCGAAGAGTCGTCAACACAATTTTCTAAATATAATTCCACTTGTAGAGGCACAAGTTTTCCTCTCTTAGCGGGTAAGATATGCCAAACCCACGAGGACAGATAATAGTCCTACAGCAGTCAGGGCAAAGTGTTTGAGGGAAGTTCCACCTTTTCTCACCATGTTCCGCATGGCAAGTTTGACGTAGCTGGGTTGGGGGTCTGTGGCAGGAGATTTGTCCATAATTAATTCGTAATAATCTCTTTTATCACTGTAACAGGTTGTGGGGAAATGGGAAGAAGGATTGACCGTAGGGGCGGGGTCTCCCCGCCCATTTAGGAATCTCCCCTATTACACATCAACTAGCTGATTTTCTTGTCTAAGATAGGCTTGAATGAACAGATCAAGTTCACCATTCATGACATCGGTAACGGCTGTTGTTTCGATGTTTGTCCGTAAGTCTTTGACCATTTGGTAGGGGTGAAATACATAGTTACGGATTTGATTACCCCAAGAGGCTTCAACCATATCACCGCGGATTTCGGCAATTTCTTGAGCGCGTTGTTCTTTAGCAATAACTAAGAGTTTGGCTTTAAGACGAGCAAGGGCTTTTTCTTTGTTTTGCAATTGAGAACGTTCTTCTGTACAACGAACTGCTAAACCGGTGGGTAGGTGAACAATGCGGACTGCGGTTTCTACTTTGTTCACGTTTTGTCCTCCTTTACCACCAGAACGGGTGGTGGTAATTTCTAAATCCTTCTCTGGAATGTCTAATTTGACGGTGTTATCTATTTGCGGCATGACTTCGACTCCAGCAAAGCTGGTTTGCCGTTTTCCGTTCGCATTGAAGGGAGAAATTCGCACTAACCTATGAGTACCCATTTCGGAACGCAAATAACCATAGGCATAGCGTCCGGTAATTTCTAAGGTAGCAGATTTAATTCCGGCTTCATCACCTTCTGATTCTTCTGCTAAGGTGACTTTATAACCATGATCTTCTGCCCAACGGGTATACATCCGCATCAACATAAATGCCCAGTCTTGCGCGTCTGTTCCACCTGCACCGGCGTTAATTGTCAGAACTGCGCCTTGATCATCATAAAGCCCGGAAAGTAGTTGTTGTAATTCCCATTGGTCAAGCTCATGATTGAGTTTGGTAATGGTAGTTTCCGCTTCTTGCAATAGTGCTGTGTCGGTTTCTAATTCTAATAACTCAACGACTGCCCTGGTATCGTCTAAATGGGAATGCCACTGATAATACTGATCTAAATGGGATTTTAGATCATTGAGTTCTTGCAGGGTATTCTGTGCCTGGGTTTGATCTTCCCAAAATTCTGTTTGGGCTGAAATTTGTTCTAAGTCGTGAATTTTGGCTTTGAGTGCGGGTACGTCAAAGATAGTCCTGGGTTTTACCCAGGCGGCTAGACAATGTTTCAATTTCGCGTTTTAGTTCTAATACGTCCATAATTTTGGCTCAAGTGGAAATGACTTGAGATTTTTCTCAGATAACTGGTGATTTGTATTTTAGATTTTATCTGGATTTTGGTAAAGTCTCCGGTTTTTGTGGCCAGAGTTGGGGGACAAATCCAGGTATATTTTGGGCTTTTGTGCGGGCTTCTATAGCTTGTTGGTAGTCTGGTTTGTATTCTATGGCTTTGTCGTAGGAAGCGATCGCCTGTTGGTATTGTTGCAAATTTAACAAAGCATTACCTCTACTGTACCAACTTTCCGCATGATTTGGTTTATAGCGGATTGCTTTATTGTAGGCGGCGATCGCCTCTTGATATTTTAATAACTTGTATTGGGTATTTCCTAAATTATACCATACTAAATAATCATTTCCTTTGATCGCGATCGCTTTATTATAAGATTCTATTGCCTCTGGATAACGTTTAACTTGATGTAATGCCCAGCCCCGATTATACCAAGCTTGATACTGTTGGGGATTATATTTAATTACTTGAGTAAAAGAATCAACTGCCTCTGGATATCTGCGTAATGTCATTAATACATGACTTCTTGATAACCAAGCTGCGGAGTTATTTGGGTTATGCTGCACGGCTTGATCGTAAGCTTGTAAAGCATATTCATAACGATTTAAATTAACTGAACAATTACCCAAGTTATACCAAGCTAATTCATGATCTGGTTTTAATTCTACTGTTTTTTTATAGGCGGCGATCGCTTCTTCATACTGTTTAATATTTTGTAAAGCTGACCCTTTTTTGTACCATAATTCAAAATTTTCTGATTCTAAATTAATTGCTTGTTCATAAGCTTGAATGGCATTATTATATTGATTAATTTTTATAAAAATATCACCTTTTACTTGCCAAACTTGGGGGTTATCATTTTTTAGTTGTAAAGATTTATCAAAAGCGGCAAGTGCTTCTGAATAACGCTTGAGGCTGACTAAAACAAAACCACGATTAGTCCAAGCTTCTAAATAATTGGGTTGAATTTGAATAGCTTTCTCATAGGCTATTAAAGATTCTTGATATTTCTGTAACTGAAATAATGCTTTGCCTTTACCATACCAACCTTGATGATAATTCGGTTTAATATCTACAGCTTTTTCATAATTTGCTAAAGCTTCTTCATAACGTTGTAATTGAATCAATGTATTTCCCTGATTATATAATTCTGTAGCATTCTTATTATTAATACGATTGATGATATAAATTGATCCTATACTACCAATACCTAGCACAAACATTCCTAATACTAACTTCCAGAATATTCCTTTTTTGATTTTTATCTGCTTTGGTAAATGGGAAGGGGCAAAAACTATTGTTCCCGATGTGTTTTTATTTAATTTATGTAAATCTTGTAATGCTAATGTAGCTGAAGCATAACGTTGGCGAAAATCATAACATACCATTTGATTTAAAAATTGGGCAAATTCTGGAGATACATTGGCGTGATTTTGCCAAATAATTTCATTAGTTTCTGCATCTTTCTCTAATTGTTCGGGAGACAATCCGGTTAAAGATTGAATAGCAATAATTCCCAAAGCATAGATATCACTACTAAATTTTGGTGTGCCTTGTGCTTGTTCTCCAGGAGTATAACCTGGTGTGCCAATCGCAACCGTAGATTTAGTAATATCTGTAGAATTTACTAATTGAGTCGTGATTTGTTTGACTGCACCAAAATCAATTAAAATTAACTTACCATCTTGTTCACGTCTGAGAATATTCCGAGGATTGACATCACGATGAATTACCTTTTGTTGATGTACAAAGTCCAAAATTTCTAAAATTTCTTGTAACAAAGAAATTACCTGATCTTGAGTAAAAATTGTCCCAGGTTTTAATTCTTGACTGAGATCCTTACCAACAATAAGTTCCTGAACCAGATAGAATTCGGCATTTTCTTCAAAGTAAGCTAAAAGTTGAGGAATGCGATCGTGAATCCCTAACTTGTATAAAACTTGCGCTTCTGTGTCAAATAACCTTCTAGCTATTTCTAAAGTAGCAATATCCGTAGACTGAGGCTTGAGTTTCTTAACTACACACTGGGGTGAACCAGGTAGTTGAGTATCATTAGCAACATAAGTTTCTCCAAATCCTCCACCTCCCAGATAACTGGTAATTTGGTATCTGCCTACAAGTGTGTTTCCTAGCATCTCATTAGCCTATCTGACTATTATGTTACATTATGACAATCTTGCCACATAAAAATGAGGAGATGGGGAAAAATATTCATCAGTAGCTAAAAATCGAAAACCCAAATGTTAAAATTAAGATGATTCCTGTAGATGACAATATTCGCAGTTGGCAAAAGCCAATTATTAATTATTGGTTAATTGGGATTAACCTAGTGATATTTATCTGGGAAATTAAATTAGATACAACTAATGAATTAGGGTATTTAATTAATAATTTGGGTATCATCCCTGCTCAAATCAATCAAGCGATCGCTAACGCTTTTTTGGACAATTCTGCGGCTTGGGTAGTTGTATTTTGGCGCTTGCTTTCTCTTCCTGTCTCGCTGTTTCTCCATGGCAGTTTTAGTCAATTTTTAGGTAATTTGCTTTTTCTATGGGTATTTGGAAAAACAGTAGAAGGCATTTTAGGACATAAACAATATTTACTACTTTACTTAACTGCTGGCTTTTTTTGTGGGATAGTCCAAATTGTCTTATTATCAGATTTAACAACCCCTATAATTGGTGCAAATGGAGCTATTACATCTATTTTAGGTGCATATATCATCAAGTTTCCCCAAGCAAAAATATATTCTGTTCTGGCTTTATTAATTTTGTACATACCTGTTGAATTACCAGTTATTTTTTACTTATTTTGGTGGTTTATACAGCAGTTATTTTATGGAATAGGAAGTTTAAATATTTCAGGCAGTTTTTCTTTTTCTAATGTCAGTTACTGGGGACAATTTGCGGCTTTAGTTACGGGTGCAACTTTTATGGGATTGAGACAAAAACATTAAGGTTATAAATTATTTTTAAATGTTATATATAAATATATCATTTTTATTTATTCTGTGAAAATTCATTTTTTAAACAACGATAGCAACAAGCAAGGAAAAGGTTAAAAATTTTATGACACAACTTAATCCTGGGAATTGTTTGATTTTAGTGGTAGATGATGTATCACTAAATTTACAAATTATGTCAGAAGCATTAGAATCAGCAGGTTATGAAATTACTTTAGCTTCTAGTGGCAAACAAGCATTAGAACGAATGGAATTAGTTCGCCCAGATTTAGTATTATTGGATTTAATGATGCCAGATATGAATGGTTTCGAGGTCTGTGATCAAATTAAATCTAACTTAACTTTAGCAGATATTCCTATTATTTTCATTACTGCTAGTAACGAACAAGAGCATATTTTACAAGCTTTTGATAAAGGTGCAGTTGATTATATAGTCAAGCCATTTAATACTTATGAACTTCTAGCTCGTGTTAGGACTCATTTAGAGTTGAGATATACACAAAATCAACTCAAGAAAATGCTAGAAGAGCAAAAAGAATTAGTTAAAAATTTAGAAAGATTGGCTAATACAGATTCATTAACAGGAGTTTGGAATCGTCGTTATCTTTTAAATTTAGCAGAACAAGAAACTCAACGTTGTCGAAGATATAATCGTCCTTTATCTGTACTAATGATTGATATCGATCATTTCAAAACTGTTAATGATACTTATGGACACGCTATAGGAGATGAAGTGCTAATTGTGATGACAGAAACTGTTATGAATTACTTACGTAATGTGGATGTTTTAGGAAGATTTGGAGGGGAGGAATTTGTGGCTTTGTTACCAGAAACTGATAGTAAAGCAGCAGTAATTACAGCGGAACGGATTCGAGAAAATATAGAACAAATAACTATTCCTGTGGATGGAAAATTAGTAGCAATAACAGTTAGTATTGGTGTGGGTAGCTATCAAAAAGGTGATGCAAATATTGATGTCCTGATTCAACGGGCTGACGAAGCACTTTATCAAGCTAAAAATCAGGGACGTAATCGAGTAATTGCCCATCATTTTCCTCAAGAAGTATATTCTTGAATAAGGGTTTTCTGCACACAGGGAAAATCATCAAGTATCTGCATAATTTTTTCTATATCAAAAGTATTTAAATTAGTTTTGAGATGCTCAACATAATCTGATAAAATTTGACAATCATAATGTTTCCCTAATTCTTGTAAGCGGTGAATAAATTGCCTTAATTCACGAATTTTCAGGGTTCTATGTAATGTGAACCAAACTTTTTCTTCTTCCTCTAATTTCAGCAGTAAATCTGGTAAATTAATTGGGCAGGTTAATGATATTTGGGCGATATTATTAGGAATAAAAGATTCTTGATTTGTTTGTTGCTGGACTACATGAGTTAATTTTAAATGTTTTTTTAGTTCAGTAAATAGTTGTTGACGATTAATGGGTTTACGTAAAAAGCCTTGACAGCTTTGCTCAAGTTCAAATTTCTCTTCTGATTGAGATGAAGCAGTCAAAATAACGATAGGAATATTTTGGGTATTTTGATCCTGTTTTAGATATTTTAATGCTTGTTTTCCATCCATTTTGGGCATTCTAATATCGAGTAAAATTACATCAGGATGATGTAGTTTAGTTAAATTAATTGCTTCCTCTCCATTCTCTGCAAATAAAAGAAAATGGTCAGTTCCTTGGAAGTATCCCTTCATTAATTCTCGATTTGATTCTATATCATCAACAACTAAAATTTTACTAGGTGAAAATTTGTTAAAATTATCGTCTTGACAAGAGGATGTAATTTTCTCGACCCCAGGATGAGGTTTGAGTTGAGGAAAAACAAACGTAAAAATACTACCTTCACCTAATTTACTTTGAATTGTGACTATTCCCGCCATCATGTTAATTAATTTGCGTGTAATTGTGAGTCCTAAACCTGTTCCCCCATATTTGCGATTACTTTGTCCATCACTTTGGATAAAGGCTTCAAAAATACTTTGTTGTTGTTTTCGATCAATGCCGATTCCTGTATCCTCAACAGTAATTTCTAGCCAGATATTTTCTTGATTATCTATATAATAGATTTGAGCCGATAGAGATATTTTTACATATCCATTGTCTGTAAATTTCAACGCATTACCAACAACATTAAACAAAATTTGGCGCAATCTGATTTCATCAACATAAATAGCTGTAGGGACTGTTTCTGCAATGTGGGAACAAAGGTTTATTCTTTTTTCAGTTGCTGTGGCTTGAAAAATATGGAGAATTTCTTGAATGAGCGATCGCAAATTCACTGGTTCATAATATAGTTCCAGTTTACCAGCTTCAATTTTAGAAAGATCAAGAATATCATTAATTAATCTCAGTAAAGTTCTGCCACTAGCAGCGATCGCTTCAACATAAAAACGGGAACGATCTTCCATGACTACCAATTGCAATAAGTCTGCAAAACCGAGAATAGCATTCATCGGTGTGCGAATTTCATGACTCATATTGGCTAGAAATTCACTCTTAGCTCGGTTAGCAGTTTCTGCTTGTTGTTTTGCTTGCTCTAAAGCTGAATTTTTTAGTGTTAATTCTTCTCTTCTAGAAGTTTCTATTTCCAAGAAAGTAGCTTGAGCGATCGCAATTCCTACTTGAGCAGCTACAGCTTCTAACAATTCAATTTCCTCAGATGTCCATTCCCGAATTTTTGGCTTGATATCCCCTTGTTTCCAGCAATAATGTAAGCCTATGATCCCATTAGGTTTTCCTTGATAAGAAGTTTGAATAATTAGTAAAGACTGAATTTGGACTTGGTGACACAGAGAAATAACATTTTGCAATAATGGTTCATGATCAACATCAGGTGTAGCGATCGCCCGATCTGTTTTTAAAACTGCTTTCACATAAGGATTATCTCTGACAGGAATTGCTATTCCTTTTACTGATTTGTAATTACCACTTAAATATTCAGCCACCAAAGGTAAATTAGGTTCTGGTTCTACAATATAATTATGAATCAGACAGCGATTCACTGCAAAAGCCTGGCCAATTTGTAAAGCAGCAGTGTCGAAAATTTCCTGTGTTTTCAAGTTCTGGCGAATTTCATCGGTAATTTGCTTCAGTAGCAACATCTTTTGAAATTGTTGTTGTAAAGTCGCTTCTGCTTTTCTGCGTTCACTAATATCTCGAATCACACTTAGTAATCCAATTTTATTACTCTGTTTGTCTTTGAGAATAGTTACCGATGATTCAACAAATATATCTTCTCCATTTTGCTTGCGGTGAATATTTTCACCTTGCCAATAACCTATAGTATTTAAAGTTGTCAAAGCATCTGCTTCATCTGTTGATTTTATCCAACGATATTCATAACATTCATTTATTAATTTACCCAGTGCTGTCGTAGCCTTAATCCCATACTGTTTTTCCGCAGCACTATTCCAATGAATGATGCGGTTGTTGCTATCAATTGCCACTACTGCATCACTCACTTCGGCTAATAACTGAGCTTGAAATTTGACTTGTTTTTCGGTTTCTTGACGCTGGGTAATATCCAAAATGACAGCTAAAAATACTTCTTTACCCAAATTTTTCATCAATTGTAGATGAACTTCCACAGGATATAAACTACCATTTGCACGTTGATGAATAGTCTGAAATTGGATAATTTTTTGTTCACCAATTATTAAAGGAGTAATTAAAGATTGAAATTTCTCCATTGTCATCTCTGTTTTTAGATCCAGAGGAGTCATTTGTTGGATTTCTACCAAAGAGTAACCTAAGTTTTGCAGCGCCCCTTGATTAACATACCGAAAAACTAATGTTTTGGCATCAAAAACGTAAATTTCATTTAAACTAGCTTCCAGAAGATTTGACAGATAAACTCGCTCTGCTTCCACCACCAAACGGGCGCTCACATCCTTAACAAAATATGTAAATCTGGGTAAATTATAATTACCGCTGCCAATATAATTAACTGTAGCCGATAAATATTTAGGAATACTATTAACAGTTAGCTGATACTCAAAGCGAACATATTTACCAGTCCGTTGACTCTCTTGATAATGTTCTATCCATTTGCGAATATCTTCTTGATCGCTACCTGCTTGACTGCAAGATTTATTGAGGATATTCTCTGAAGTCGTTTCTAAAAATCTAGCCGTAGTTGAGTTATTAGATAAATGGCGGATATCATTATTTAGTAATTCCACCACACCCATCATCATTGGTGCAGAATCATAAAAACTACGCAATATAGCGTCCTTTTCTTCTATTGCTGCTTCCGCTTGTTGTAAACGTTGATTAACAGCCTCTAATTCCGCAGTTTGTTGTGCTACTTTAGCTTCAAGTTCAACATTGGTATTGAAGACTTGCACTAATGCAGAATATAAACAGTGTAGCAACTGCTGATAAAATTTATGTAAGTGCATTTTTTCAGCAAAATTATACAATAACCAATAAATATAGGGTGCGTCAAGAATTATCTTCCTAACACACCCTAAAAACTGGAAATTTTTTCAAAATTGTCAACCAACAATTAAAAATTCCTAAACAGCTTGTACAATCTGCTTTTTTAATTTTTAATTATTAATTTTTAATTCCCAAAAAGCGGTACTAGCGTTTGCCACGGTAAGGAACGGCGTTGAGGTAATCAATGTCAAAAGAAGATAGCTTTTGAGCATAGTTACCTTTACCAGATACAGAAGCCGCCATAGCTGCAAACTTCCGAGGATCTCCTTCTACCATCCGCTTCTCTTTCGCTTTAGCAGTGTAGAAGTTCTCCAAGGTAAAGCGCCAGTCGGTTCTGACTGTACCTGCTGTTTCTTGGAAGTCTGCACCGTAACGGGGAGTTACTAAGTTAAAGGGACGATCTACGAAACGCTTACGTTGGTAAGGTACAGTATTTTCACCGAAGTTTTCGGTGTATTCTGCGCTGTCTACTAAAGCATCAACAAAACCGCTAAAACCTTTTGTACCAATGACAATTGACCAAGCAATTTCTTCTTTTTTATTGTAAGCACAACGACCCAATAAGCGTTTGAGGGTGATGTCTACTAAACGGTAGTTGTTGTTAACGGAGACAACTAAACGATAGAAAGCTTCAGATTTAGCTAAACCACGGATAAAGTCACGAACTGACAAAGAACCGTTTTTCAGTTGAGATTCTAAAGTACCTTGACGGTTAAACTTAAGAATTTCATGTTCGCTAAAAACTTGGCGATAAGCAGCCCAAATGATGCTGCTAATGTCAGTGTAAGAACTAACGTCTTCTAAACGATAGATATAAGGTGTATCTTCATTTTTGTCAGCAGCGCCAAAGCTACCCACACGGTGATTTTGACTGCTTGGATTGTATTGAAGTAATGGCAATGCCATGTTGTTTTTTTCCTTTTATTATCAAATTAAACAAAAATTTAGCGGTGAAAGATGAATAAGGGTTGATTACTCAAATTCCTCATTCATCTTTATTTCCTAGTTATTTTCCCCTATTTGGTTAATAGATAGAACTAATTCCTAACCAATTGAGGATAAATAAGAAGGTAATGCCTGCGGTTATTACTAGTAATACAGCAGACAGGGCCCCCCAATCAACATTTTGACTAAATTCGGGTGACAAAGACCCACTCCACTGAGGAATATACCGCCTTTTTTGGACAATACCTGCTCGGTCACGATAATCAGCACCATAACGAGGGGTAAAGCTAATAGGGCGGTCTGTGGTCATTCTTTTGCGTTGATAGGGTACGGTGTACTCGCCAAAGGCTTCTTCGTACTCGCTACTATCAATCAGCACATCCACAAATTTTCCCCAACCCAGAGTAGCAATTTGTATTGACCAAGCAATTTTTTCTTGATCATTGTAGGGAGAACGACCCAAGATCCTTTTCAGGAACATTTCTACTAGCCGATAGTTGTTATTTGGTGTCACAACTAGCTGATAAAATCGTTCTGATTTCGCCAAACCGCGAATGAAGTCTTTAACCGTAATTGACCTATTTTTGAGTTGGGTTTCTAAGGTAATTTGGCGGTTAAATTTGAGGATCTCCTGTTCGTTGAAGATTTGGCGATAGGCGGACCAAATTAGTTGTTCAATTTCGCCGGGTGAGTTAGCATCTTCAATTCGGTAGATATAAGGAGTGTCTTCGTTAATATCTGCTGTACCGAAGCTGCTAACTCTTTGGTTTTGAGTTGTCGGTTTGTATTGAAGTAAAGGAATTGCCATTTTCAAGAACCTGCCTTTTGGTAAAGTTGGCATCTTAAAATGTCGTTATTTTTAGTAAACTAACTAAAATCAAAATCCTTAAAAAAATACAAACTTAAGATTTTCAACCGAGATTCCCCAGCTAGTTAAAAAACTATTTATTACAAGGGAAAACTAGCACTAGGACTGATGGAAACGGGAATACCTGCTGGTGTTGTTTCCTTGGTCGTGTTAGGAATTTGGATATTGGCAGTGCTAACTGGTGTGTAGGTCACTGTTCTAATATTAATGGAATTTGCCATATCCAAAAAGTTTTTGATGTCGCCCCATTTATAACGAGCATCTTCTAGTTGGTCGCGCCAGTAATCACTGTATCGTGGTGTTACCAAATTAAAGGGACGATCTTTATAACGCCGTCTTTGGTAAGGAACGATATTTTCGCCAAAGTTGCTTTGATATTCTTCAGAATCTAACAAAGCATCAACAAAACCACCCCAACCTTTGGTAGCAATGACAATTGACCAAGCAATTTCTTCTTCTTTGTTGTAAGGTGCGCGACCTAATAACCGTTTTAGTCCAATTTCTACTAATCTGTAGTTGGAATTACTTTGAATTACTAAACTTTGGAAAGCTTCAGATTTAGCTAAACCCCGGATAAAATCGCGGACGGTAATGGCTTTATTTTTTACTTGGGATTCTAAATTACCTTGGCGGTAGAATTTGAGAATCACGTGTTCGCTAAAAAGTTGCCGATAAGCAGCCCAAATTAGTTCTTCTACTTCTCCACCAAAGGCATAGTCTTCGATGCGGTAAATTGTGGGTGTATCTTCGTTGGGGACTTCATAACCAGAAACGCGCTGGTTTTGAGAACTGGGTTTGTATTCTAGTAGAGGTATTGTCATGTTTGTTAATTGTTAGGGAACAGGGAACAGGGAACAGGGAACAGGGAACAGGGAATAGGGAACAGGGAACAGGGAATAGGTGTTTCCCAATCACCAATCACCAATCACCAATCACCCATTACCAATAACTAATTTTTGGCGATCGCCGGAATGTAACGATAAGGTAAGGAAACTGCTACAGGTTTAACGGTGGGTTGTTCTTGGTTATCTCTGCTGGTATCAGGGATGTCGCCGCTACTAACGTAAGATTGGGCGGTGGCCAAACTGCGTTGGTAGTTGCATTCGTCAGTAATAATAGACCCAGCCATGATGAAGAAGTTGGCGGGAATGGCACGACGGATATCTGCTGTAGTCAGTTCTCCGCTGGTACGGATGCTGTAGTAGGAACGACCTGCCAATCCACGGATGTTTTGAGTATCGCGCCAGTCAGCACCATAACGGGGGTTAGCTAGGTTAAAGGGGCGATCGCCAAAACGACGACGTTGGAAAGGTACAATGTCATCACCAAAGTTATCTATATACTCAACGGATTCCAACAAAGCATCTATAAAACCGTGTAACCCTTTGGTAGCAATGACAATTGACCAAGCGATTTCTTCGGCTTTGTTATAAGCAGCCCGGCCTAAGAAGCGTTTTAAGGTGATATCAACTAAACGATAGTTGGTGTTTGTCTCTGCTACTTGGGTGCGGTAAACGTCTGATTTTCCCAAACCCCGGATAAAATCACGCAGGGTAATCGCCCGATTTCGCAGTTGTGATTCTAAAAAGTTTTGCCGATAGCTGGCTAAAATCAGGTGTTCGCTGAAAATTTGCCGATATGCAGCCCAGATGATGGCATCAATATCTTGATCTGAGGTGGCACGATCTAAACGATAAATGGTTGGGGTGTCTTCGTTGGGGACTTCGTAGCCGTCTACTCGCTGGTTTTGCGTTTTGGGCGAATATTCTAGTAATGGTATTGACATCTTTACTTTTACCTTGTTATATGGTATATAAATCTGTTTACTGGCTATAGGCCAACTGAACGCGAGCGCGAACGGCTTTTTCAGTTTCGTTAGTCAGCATTAATTGAAATTTAGCCAAAATAGGCGGTTGTACTATGGCTACTTTTGCTAAAGCTTGTAAACCAACAACAGCAGCATAACGAATTGACCAGTCTGTATCTTCGCAGATTAACAGAAGTGCCTCTAGGACTCGGTTGATGGCTGTTTCTGCTTCAGAAATTTCTAACTGATGCCAATGTAAGTTTCCTAGTCCTTTAATCGCAGCCCGGCGGACACTGGGGGCAAAGTCAGTTTTTGCTGTAGAGATGAGAATATCCAAAGCACGGGGATCTGCGATCGCAGCTATTGTGCGAATCGAATAAGCCCGTGCGCCATAGTTATAATCATCAATTTGTTCTAGCAGTTGTGGAACTGCTATTTGTCCCAACTCTGTCAATGCTGCTGCTGCAACTATTGCCGCCTCTGGATTGTTATAACCAAAGACGGCAATTAAGGCGGGAATTGCCGATGGATCTTTGGCTGCTGCCAGATTTTTAACCGCTGTCACCAGTTGAGATGGTGTTTCTGCTACGGTGACAGCCCGAATTAGTTCATCCATTTTTCAGTTGTCAGTGGTCAGTTGTCAGTTGTCAGTGGTCAGTAGTTTTGCAACTGACAATTGACAATTGACTACTGACTATAATAGTGAATCCATCAAATTCATGACTTGGATAGCTTGCTCAGAAATACCAAAAGTATCAGACTGTTCTGGCAGTTGATACTCTAATAATCCTTTTAAAGCAATAAGTTTGAAGCTATTTTCCACTTGAGCAGAGGCGATCGCTGCTGCTGCTGGCAAATACCCGATTGCCCCCAAGTCCCCTAACACAACGCGACGCATCTTTAAATCACCTGTTACCAAGGTTTTCACTAATAACTCGCCATAAGCAGAGTCTTGTGTCAGTTGGTACATGGCTCTAGCTGCGGAGCATTGCAATCGGGGAACTGGATGATTGAGAAAAGGCTGAACAAGGGAAATAGCCTCAGTTGCACCCATAGCTCCCAAGGCTTCTAATACTGCTGTATAGGGTTGGGTAAGGTGGGGTAGTCCTGGTACTTGTACAGCCTGGTCAACTCCCCCATCTAGCAGTTTTATCAGTGCTGGTAATGCTGTTTGAGCGCGAAGCATTGCCAAAGATTGGGCTGCGGCTTCGCGGACATAAAAATCAGCACATTCTAAGCACTTAATCAAACCTGGTACGGCTTTTAAGTTGCCTAGTTTACCAAGCGCCCTCGCGGCATTCCGCCGTAAGGGATAACCTCCTAGTTCTGTTCTGTCGGCTTCGTCCTCTAACGCTGTAATGAGTGCGTCTATGGCTTCTGGCTGACTGACTCGGAACTTACCCAACCACCAAGCAGCATAATAGCGGAGACTTAAATCTGATGATTGCAGGTTAGCGATTGCGTTCCGCACGCTTTCGGCGAACGCTATCTCTGGTGTCAGAGGTGGTGCATTCTGGGCAGAATATTCTTCTCCACTGGTTTCTATCATTGCCAGGGCTTTCTGCTTATTCTGCTACGGTCAAAGATTCAATTTTGACGATTCTGCCACCGAGACGGCTAATCCGCTGCATTTCTTCATTCATGCGGTTATAGGGTACGGTAATAAATACGCTACCACTGCGGCGAATGTCGAATTTATTTTTGTCGGTTTCTTGGTTTTGCTTTAAGCCAACAACTTCGTAACGAAATACGCGGCTTGCAGATGAAGAAACGCTACCAGCGCCAAGTGTGGTTTGACCGAACATTCTCTATCTCCTGTGATGTGTTTTGTCGGTGAACAGCACCGGATCTTACGTGGAAATTACGCTGACAATTTTGCCGCCAACTTTATGAATTTGCTGCATTTTGTCTAAAAGGCGCTCGTAAGGTACAATGAATACTGTGCTGCTGCGGCGCACGCTGGGGTATCCTGGATTGCGAATGCCTGTAACTTCAACTCGGTAAGTGCGATCTGATTGTCCTACGGCATTACCTAAGTTTTGCTTAGGAGCGTCATCCGCAGATACACGGAAACCCCAATTATTGTTACTACCAGAGGGTCCAACAACTGAGGAAGTCTTATTACTCGCTAATTCCCGCGCTAAACGAGATTTATCACCTTCGACTTGAGCAGTGTCGCTGTTGGCATAACCACGGTATAAACGGAACATCCGCGTAAAACCGGCTGCACTTTGTCCTGATTGAAAATCAAAACCGCGATAGTAGGGAACTACACTTTCCCCAAAGCTGTTTTGATATTCTTCAGAATCAATGTAGGAGTCAATTTCCGCGTCGTAACCTTGGTTAATATATAAGTCTAAGTGGTAAGTTACTTCTGACTCATTGTATGGTGCGCGACCCAACAAGTGTTTATAGTTGAGTTCAATTAACCGAGTTTGGAAACTGTTGTAAAAGAATTTAGCTTTGTAGAGTTCCGATTTAGCAACGCTGCGAACAAACTCGCGCACGCTTAAGTTACCATCGCGTAAAAGTGACTCTGCACCAATCAAGCGATCTGATGCCAATATATAGTCATTTCCTAAAACGTGCCGATAAACAGCACGAATTACTGATTCGACTTCTTCTCGGCTGGCGTTGGGGCGCAGTTCAACTCGGCGTGCGTCGCTAAAAGGCTCTGTCCCCAGTCTTGATGCTGCTGCTGTAATTGCCATGTTTTTTCTCCTTTATTGTTTTCATTTCAATCCAAAACCACCTGAAAAAGTGATTTTCACGCTCTGATTAACAACTTCAGTTATCTGGAGATAAAACGATGCCCGGAGCTAGATCCAATTGCTAGGTGAACCAGAATGATCTTGGAGATTTTAACGCCACTTAATTTATAGTTAGAATATTTTCCAACTTACGCAGTGACTCCCCATGAACGACTGGCGAACCCCCTTAGGGGTAACTCCATCTAACAATTATATCCCTCTCCGGGCATGACGCTATCTAGCTGAGAGCGTTGATTGCATAGTCAATATAGGTGTTAGCTTCGTTAGCAGCTTGACCGCTTAGACCGTGGCTGGCTTTGATTGATTTCAAAGCTTCTACGTACCAGCTAGGAGATAAATCAAACGCGCCGTTGATTTCAGACAAACCAGCAATTAAGAACTCATCCAAAGGACCTGTTCCACCAGCAACTAGGCTATAGGTGATGATGCGTAGGTAGTGACCAACGTCACGAGCGCATTTAGCTTTACCACGGCTGTCAGATGCAAATTGAGCGCCTGGTGTAGAGGTGGTGTAAGGGAATTTGCTGTATACGGCGCTGGTAGCACCATCAATTAATTTTTGAGCGTTAGCTGTCAAACCACGAGCAGCTTCCATGCTGGCAGCAGCACGAACAAAACGGCCGTTAACTGCTTGTAATTCGGTGTTGCTTAAAAAGCGTCCTTGGGTATCAGCAGATGCGATTGCTTCGGTAATTGGTGTTTTCATTGGTGAAAATCTCCTAGATTGTTTCTTGCTTGTTTTGTTGGGAAAAGCTCAATTTAGGTTCGAGCTAATTTGATTTGTAAGAAATTGTTAGGCAACAGCAGCCGCAGCGCGGTCAAAGTAGCTAGCAACTTCAGAAACCAAAGAACTGCAATCACCTTTGGTGATCCCGTTAGGATCATTAATTTTAGCGATCGCTGCTTCTTTCATTTTGCCAACACCAACTGCTACAGAAGCACCAGGAGTACCCAAAGCTTGGTATGTTTCACGTAAACCGTTTAAGCAACGGTCATCAAGAACACTAGCATCACCTGCTAATGCTGCATAGGTTACATAGCGTAAGATGATTTCCATGTCGCGTAGGCAAGCAGCCATACGACGGTTGGTGTAAGCGTTGCCGCCAGGAGCAATCAAGTTGGGCTGTTCTTCAAACAAGGCACGAGCAGCGTCAGTAACAATGTCTTTAGCGTTGCTTGTAATCCGGTTAACGGTATCTAAACGCTTGCTACCAGAAGCTACAACTGCTGTTAAAGCATCTAGTTGTTCGGTGCTGAGGAATTCGCCTCTAGCGTCAGCTTGGGAAACAACCTTGGAAAATACATCTAATGTCATGGACTCTAATCTCCTAAATTACTTAGTTGAGAGATCTCTAAATTAAAACTAATTCGGATTGGTTGGCAACAGAATCAAATCAAAGCGCTTCTCAATCTATCTTCTCATATACTAGACCATATTTATATTTTATGAACTAGAAATTATGAGAGTCATGAGGGATTTTATGAGAAACTGGCAAACTTCGTCAATTGCCTGCTTTGTTTAACTTTTTTCTGTTGTTTAACCCCTACAGTTTATGTTTATACAATGCCATAGAGTCTTTATTTGTTACAAATTATGAATAAATAAGATGATCGCCTAAGAAAAGCCTCAAATCCTTTACATACAAGGTGTGTAAGTGAGAAAAAATCAATATTTACGTTACATAAGTTTACAATTCTCGAAAAGAATCGCAATATTTTGTTTGTTAATATTGTTTAAATTTTCTATAAATCCCTTGCTATAAATAGATTACAGCCCTTTTTGGTTGTTTTGGGATGTTACTGAATTGGATTAAGGATTGTAAATTTACATTGTTAAATAATTGAAAGAAGTTTCTTCTCTTTTTCCCCCAGGGGGGGATTTTAAGGTAAAAAAGGTTATATGCACAAAATGGGACTAAGGCTTCATAATTTTATTAAATTTTAAGAAACTCCACTGCGACGGCGTAATACTTCCAATAAAGTCGTAAAGCTGCGGGGAGGAGGCGCTGTGACTGCGACTAAATTTCCAGAAACGGGATGTTGTAACTGGAGTTTCCAAGCGTGTAAGGCTTGTCCTGGTAGATTGACACCAATGGAATGACCAGAACTATAAATAGGATCACCAACGATAGGATGACCGATTTTGGCGCTATGGACGCGAATTTGATGGGTGCGTCCTGTTTCTAGTTGGAAGTGAATTAGTGTGTAGTTGCCAAATCGCTCTTGTACTTGCCAATGAGTGATAGCATTCCGTCCACCATCTTCTACAGAGACAATGGCCATTTTTTTGCGGTCTTGAGGATTGCGGCCAATGGGTAA
Source organism: Anabaena sp. UHCC 0204 (assembly GCF_009711975.1). GTDB lineage: Bacteria > Cyanobacteriota > Cyanobacteriia > Cyanobacteriales > Nostocaceae > Dolichospermum. The sequence goes on along the minus strand of NZ_VIKW01000005.1, from coordinate 13,137 downwards.
GTCTATGCTTCCGGTTGACGTTTTGGGGACACCGTAAACTAAACCTAGATATTCTCTGCGAGCGGTTTTTGCTTGTAGTTGTGCTTGCAGGTGCTGATAAGCTAGGTCTGTTTTAGCGATCGCGATCGCTCCAGTAGTATCCTTGTCTAAACGGTGGACTATGCCCGGACGTTGAACACCGCCGATTCCTGGTAAATTAGGGCAGTGTGCCAATATAGCATTAACTAAAGTGCCATCAGGATGTCCTGGTGCGGGGTGAACAACCAAACCAGCAGGTTTATTGAGAATGATGATCTCTTCATCTTCATAGAGAATATCGAGGGGAATATCTGCTGCTACTAGTTCTAACGGTTGGATTGCCGGAATTTCTAGTGTAATGCGATCGCCACTTTTTAGATGAATTTTCTTAGATTTGCAAACTGTATCATTAACTTGCACATGACCCTGTTCGATTAACTGCTGGATGCGTGAACGGGATAAATCTGATAACTCTTGAGATAAATAGACATCTAGGCGCTGACAATTTTCTGGGACTTGGATATTAATTACGGACACGATTGGTAGGGGGTAATTTAAAAAACATTGAGATTAAAAATTATAAGCGTTCTGCTGGAACATCTCTACTTCATTTTTTCATCATAGGTTTAACATACTTTTTTATTTCTCCAAAAAATATATAGTAACCTAAAGGGAAGAATTCAAAAGACAGGATTCAGAATGTTTATAAAATACATTAATTAACTGATCATGAGAGAAAAATTTAATGATCAATTTCCGACCATGAATACAATACCTATTAGTAGATATAGATTTTTCCAAAAGTTACAACCAATTACTCTATTAAAGAAGATTACTAATAATTCGTTTACTGGTTGTTTACAAGTATTTAGTGAATCTGGTGCATGGTCAATATATATGGATAAGGGTAAACTAATTTACGCTAGTTACTCTGAAGAAATGTTTGAACCTCTTTACCGAAATTTACAGAAATTGAGTCAGCAAATTTCTACTCTTCCTAGAGGTATTAATGAACAGGTACGGATGATTTTTGAAAAAGATATTGAGAATCAGTCAATACCAAATCCCGATTATTTAGCCATTTGTTGGTTAGTTAATCAAAAATATATTAGTCACTTTCAAGCTGCTTTATTAATTGAGCAATTGGCATTAGAGGTTTTACAATCATTACTAGATTTAGAAAATGGTAGTTATGAGTTTGTTCCTAATACTTTTTTAGATGATCTCCCTAAGTTTTGTCATTTGAATTTAAGAACTTTAGTAGAAAAATGTCAATCAGGAGTAAAAATTGATGTTGAAGAAAATTTGAATTTTGAAAATTATCATCAGTCACATCCAGTTAACAAATTTCCAGAACAATTACCCAAAAGCAATACATATCAAGTTGATTATGAGCCTAATATAAATCAGCCGATTAATTCCCAAGTTACTGAGAGGAAAAAATACAGTATTTTGGGTGTAGACAATGATTATAACATATTAAATGCTGTAGCAGATTTTTTAGATGAGCAAATATTTTCTGTAATTAAATTTATGGATTCTTCCCAAGCTTTAATGGAAATTTTGCGCGTACAGCCGGATATTATTTTACTAAATATAGAAATGCCTCATTTAGATGGCTATGAAATCTGTTCTTTGTTACGAAAACACACACATTATCAAAATATTCCTGTAATTTTAATGACTGAAAGAATGGGATTAAGAGATAGAGCAAAAGCCAAATTTGTGAAAGCTAATGGTTATTTAGAAAAGCCTTTTTCTCAAGGGGATTTACTGAAAATCATTTTTCACCATATTGTGTAAGAACTATAATTATGTTGGTATCAAGCAAGACTTTCACGGGTTATGTTTCTCCTTTAAATATTCCCATTTAGCTTGATCTGGATCAAAGTCTACTAGAACGGGTGGGGCATTTTCAAATAATCAAGTAAATTATACCTTTGGAGAATATTGATAAATCATTTACCTAAGTGCTGTATTGAGGACAAAGGATTTAACTTTAATACCTGCTTGTGATAACTGTTTAGCTTGGTTGTTAAAGTTTTCTCTGGCTTGATCAATACTAATTTTTGGTGCTTTACCTTTTCTATAATCACTCTTATCCCACTGTTGGCAGTTAAACCAAGCAACTAAGTAAATACCATGTTCACAAGTATTATTTTTTAAATAGCGATCAACAAGCTGTATCTCCATTGCAGTATCTAGCTCATCATTCCAACAGCCTTTTACTTCGATAATAACTGTTATGCAATCAAATATCTGTCCATTTTGTTTTTTAATAACAGCATCTACATGAATATCTGTTCTTTCACCAGGATTTCCTCCTTTATTTGGTCTTAGTTCTACTTCTCTATTGAGAATAATACCTCTGGATTTTAAATCCCTTTCAAGGTGAAGTTTCACGTAGTCAGAAAATGTATTTTCATCACATGGTCTATATACTTTATCGGTTATTTTATTCCAGATGAATATAGCAGAAGGTGTTTCTCCTTGTAACTCATTCTCCAATCTTTTAAGTGATTCAACTAGTACATCTAAAAGTTCATTAGCATCTTTCACAAAACGATTTTCTGTATTGCTGAGAAGTTCAAAAGTTTCAGATGGTGTGGGAGGATGCCATGTGTTACGTCGTCTTTTAGTTTGAGCTTGTAGTAATACTCTGTTCATCCATGTAAGTTCAGGAAATTCTTGAGCAATGTGCTGAATTTCTACACAAGCTTCAGATGTTCCTCTTTCTTTGAGGTGAGTTAAAATATTATCTCTAAAATTCCCTAGTGTTTCTCTAGTTCCTATAAAATGAACACCTTGATAAACTGGATCTTCATGAGGAGGATATTGTTTAGTCATCCAAATATATAAATCAGCTAGTTGTTTTTCCGTAATGTTTAAGTTAATGCCAAAGTAACCATTAGCAACTGATTCAAAGAGTTTACGACCGAATTCTATATCTTGTTGAACAACTGACCAAATTAAAGACCAATCATCATAATCAGCATTTTCAACTAAAACTTTAGTAGTTAATAATATCCTTTCATATTCTTCCTCTTCTGAAGGTAGTGGATGAAAAATTAGACTCTTAGCAAATTCTTTAGCTTTGTTATATCCATGCTTTAAAAGTTCTTCAAGCAATCTTTGGGTAACTTTTGGTTTAAGTGCCTTGTCTTTTATTTTTTCTAAAATTACAGAATTAAACCGTTCATCACAGCATTTATCAAATTTATTCATAATGAAGATAGTACTATGTTCTTCATTTTCTTTATCAATTATTAAAATTAGTGTGTTAATAGTTTCAGTAGGTGCTTTTATATATGATCGCCTAACTAATTCAAGGTAATTATCTTCTCTGCCACTATTTGGATATCCCACTATAATAGGTGTCCATCTCTGCCAGATTTCATCTGTAATGGTATCTAAAAATTCTGGTGATTCTTTCAAGAGTAAAAATAATGCTCTACAACCAGCTAAAGCCAATCTATCAAAAGTGTTTGTACCTATCCAACTGTAAGGTAATTGATTTTGTTCTAAAACGTATTTCTTAGCACCATCTATGATTTTTCTTTGAGTGGCTGTATCGGCTTCTTTCCAACCAGGAAGTTTAGTCAAATCATATTCTAGTTCATCAGTATAATATCTACTATTTGGTCTTAAAGTCATTTCCATATTTAGCTGATACCAAGCTGATAGATTACCCGTATCTAACTGTTCTAAAAGTAGAATAACTCTCTCTTTTAGTGGCGGTTCTAATAGTTGAGATTTTGGTTTGCGATTCTCCAAATTTTGTACCCAAATATAATCAGCTTCCATTTTTTTTGCTAGGGATGAATTTAACTCAACGGCTTCAAAGTAAGAGGCAAAATGATTACGCAAAATTTCATTAGTTTGAGTGGCAGTAATAATAGTATCTATCTGTTTTGCATCTTGACGGTTAAAACTCCATTCAATTAATTGAACCCAAATTTTTTGTTGTTCATTAAATTCTGTGTTTTGCAACTTATCCAACATCCAAAATATATCTTGATTTAAGAGAATATTTTCTGTAACCGAGCTTAATAAAAATTTAGGATCTTTTTCTTCATAAACAATATTTAAAACTATTTTTTCAAGTAATGTGCGTCTTTTTTCATCATACTGCAAAATTTGTGACTCAAAATTATGCCCAGTGGAATCACTTTGAGTGACTAAACTTTGATATTCTTTCCACTGAATTATGGCTATTCTAGCAAAAATTTCTACTACTTCAGGAATATCAAATTGTTCCCATGCTTTTAAAATAATTTCATCTGCTAGTCTTTCAAATGGATCTTCAAAACATCTTAAACCTTGCTTTTCAACCCAGTTAAGAGCTATCACTAAATCATCAGATTGAAGTTTGGCAACAAGTTCATTTTTAAGAAAACTCTGATAACCACCAAATAAATTTCTCCTTTTAGCTGGAGTAATAGCGTTAAATAATTCTTCGGCTGTTAAGTGTTCTGGCCAAACTGCTTCTAAACTATATCCTTTAAGTCTGTCATCCTCATCTTCTTCAATATTACTAATAGCTAAAGGCTTTAACTTTAATTTTGTTTCTAAATTGCCAACTGAACAAATAGTCATTGCAGCGTTAGCTCTCAGGTGTATAGATTGAGATGAATCTAGTGCTAAATCAACTAAATCTTCTTGAATCTCATATAATTCACAACTTTTAGCAATATCTATTGCTTCATCTCTTGCTTCTAGTGATTTACTAGAATCATGAATATATGGACGCAGTTGTTTAGCTAATCCAGGATGTTTAAGTTTTTTGTAATTAAAATAGCTACCTAAATCTCTATTTAGCAGTTTTCCATCATTGTAATAATTCAGTAAGTTAGCAACTATTTTCTCTTGAATTTCTCTATCTGTAGGAATATCACTTCTTAAAAGTACATCTGGATCTGTTTTAAGAATTTCTTCTAGAATATCCTTCCTCATACTTGCTAACCAAGCAGCAGTTTCATGTAGTTGAGGAATTAATTTACATTCTGGATCTCCTTGTGAAACAATTAAGCTCATTACCTGAACCAAGGGTATATTACGTTTAATTAAATACCATGCAGCTAAAAATTCAGCGTAGGTTTGATGAGCAAATCCCATGCGATTACTTCCACGAGAAGAAAATAATCCTGTAATAGATAAAACTTCATCTCTAATATTATTTTCTGTAACCTGAAATTCTTGCTCATTAATTATTTCTTTACCTACACATAAATCTCGAATAGCTATATCTGAATTAGGTATATCTGCCATTTCTCGGCTTGTCCATATAGCACTTCTGTTAGCAAAAAGTATAATAGTTGCAATACGTGCTGCTATTATTAAACGTTGATAAGAATTTAATTTAGACTTACCTAACTGTAAGCGATATGGGTTAACTTCTTCACATAATTGTAAACAACCCTGTTTATATAATTCTTTTTTAGAATCAGGGAATTGCCCATTTTGTAGGTAAGTACCCATCAAAAATTTTAATGTAACTGGTTTAATAGCAAGTGGGGTTGCTTCTCTATTTAAAATCTCCTGCATGAACAATTCAGAATTTATATTCTTTGCGTTAGCTACTTCAATAATATCTATTCTACGTAAAGGAGCAAGTTCATATATTTTTGTATTAGCTTCTCCCCATTTTTCTTTTAACTTTTGCTCTAGAGTGGAATTTTCTAACCAAACAGATGTTCTACAGGTAATCCGAAAATAAAGGCATTCAGTAGGAAGATGCTCTATTTTATTTTCTAAACTTCTAATAATTGTCTTAACTGAAAGTAAACCTTCATCTAAACTATCTAAAAAAAGATGTAGTTTATGAGTTCCATGAATCCATGTAATAAATTTTTCGTCTTTGAATATCCCATTAGATAAATCTTGATTTGAGTCAAAATCACCAAGATTAAAAAATAAACAATCGTCTTCAGATTCGTCTAATTCTTCTTTTAATTCATCAAATGCTTGGTCGACTGCTGTGGTTTTACCAATACCTGGTTCACCCAACAATATTAAACACGGAATATGGGATATAGAGCTAAAGGTTACTACGTCAGGATTATGTCCATATTCTGATTCTGGATCTTCTAAAAATCCACCATAGTCGAGCCTAATATTTCCTGTATTCGGACACCAGAATCGTTTCCAATTATACATAGTTTTAAGGATTTTTAAAGATGACTAAACTTCAGTTTAGCTTTTCCTCTATTTTTTCTCCTGCACAGAACCAGATAATATACTGTGTAATTTTACAACTGCACCAATTACAGCGATCGCAGGTGCAAGAAATCCTTTTGCTTCCACTTCTTCGACAATTGTCCCCAATTCACCGATTAATTCTTCCTGTTCGGGCCGAGTTCCCCACCGGACTAAGGCAATGGGTGTATCTAAACTCAACCCAGCGAGAGTAAACTGCTCAACTATGTAGGGTAAATTGTGAATACCCATATAAATGACTATAGTTTCTGAACCGTGGGCGATCGCTTGCCAATTTACCTGGGGTTTATACTTACCAGCAGATTCATGTCCAGTCACAAAAGTAACTGAAGAACTATAAAGACGATGGGTTAAAGGAATACCTGCATAGGCTGGTGCGGCAATTCCTGATGTAATCCCTGGTACAACTTCTACGGGAATACCTGCGGCTACCAATTCCGCCATTTCTTCCCCACCCCGACCGAAGATAAAAGGATCACCACCTTTGAGCCGGATAACTATCCCATGATTCTCAGCTTTCTCAATCAGTAATTGGGTAGTGACTTCCTGTAACAGCGAATGTCTACCCATGCGTTTACCAGCGTTGATTTGTTCGGCTTCGGGATTTATCATTTCCAGAACTTCTGGACTCACCAAAGCATCATAAATAACGACATCTGCACAAGCCAACAACCCTTTTCCTTTGAGTGTCATAAGTCCAGGATCTCCAGGACCAGCACCAACTAAATAGACTTTACCCAAAAACTTTGTCCTCTTCTTTAATGAAATCCCAGATTAAATCAGCAAATTCTCGACTTGTTCCTAAAGGTGGTGCGAGTTGAAAACTTACTGATGGAAATTGTAATTTTAGCGTTTCTACTGCCAGAGCGATCGCATCAGTTATCCCACCTGTAAATAAAAAATATGGGAAAATCGCAATTTCTTGATCACCAGCAGCTATCAATTCCTGTACTCTTATTTCTAAACTCGGAGGTACAGACCAATAAGCCGTAACTGCGCCCACACTAGCCGCTATACTTTCCACAGGAGCATGAGAACCAGCCCGTCTGCTACCATGAGCTAAAATAATTGATACATCTGCTTTTACCGTCATCATCATCCTAGCGACAAACTTGCCTAACCCAGGATAACTACCAATATAGGGACGCAATTCCATGATCATTCCTGCACCTATCACCTCTTGTGCGATCGCAATTTCTGCGGGAATATCAGTCATAACATGAAAACCCGGTAACAAAAATAGAGGGATAATTTGCACCCTTTTACAGCCAAAAGCCTGAACACGATCAGTAAAATCTTTTATTTGCAGATGTAAAGGTTGAATATTTGCTTCCAAGGTAGCGACACCTACGAAATTTTCACCTTGAGGTAATATCTCACTTAACAGCCTAGCTAATTGCTCCATAGCCATATCTGGACGAGGATCACGACTGCCATGAGATACTAAAAGATAAGCTGTATTACTTTGCATAATTAGGGCTGGGAGAAGGAGTCAGGAGTCAGGAGAGAAGAAGGAGTCAATTGTTATTGATTTATCTAAGTTTTCACTTTATTAAGCATTGTCAATTGTCAATTGTCAATTATCAATTGTCAATTGTTCCTAATATAACAGCTTGCCACCTTTGCAGTTAAAGCTTTCATGTGTCTTCCTAACTGATTACCACTAACCCAAAAGTGAGAAGGTAAATGACCTGTTGGTGCAGATAATTTAAAAGTTAATTGTTGACGGACAGAAGTAGCATTGGGCAAATACCAACCTACTGTACTGCAAAATTCTGCATAGTCGCGATCGCAGGTATTATAAATTTGGGTTTGGATACTAAAACCAAAATGCCCTTGACTATATTTTGTCCACAATTGGTCAATTATTTGTAAATCCTGACAAGGTAAAGTTTCTAAATCACTATTAGATAAATAACTACCTTTCCGTTTAGATAAAGCTTGACACATTAACGCCCAAGTTTCTGCATCTGCTTTTTGCCACTGTTTCCATGCGAGGAAATCACGTAACTGCTGGTAATTAATACCTGTATCCGAACGGAGAGTAGTAAGTTGCTGTTTCTTGGCTGGTTGGGTATTTATTGCCATTGCTGCTAGGACTTCCTGAGCAGATTTGTAGCGTTGAGCCAAGGCATTATGAATAAGTTTATCCAGAATTTCACTTAGATGAGATGTAACATGATTGTCTGGAGGTAAATAATCTCGCCAAATCCAGCGATCGCTTGTATCATCAAATAAATCAAAGGGAGAAATCCCCGTTAATAGCTGAATACAACTTACACCCAAACTATAAAGATCACTCGCTGGTAACACTTTACCCCGCATTTGTTCAGGGGCCATGTATTCAGGACTCCCAATAGTTGTTCCTGTTTTCATTACCCCAGTTGCAGAAATATATTTAGCAACACCAAAATCAATTAATACTAAATCCCCTCCTAGAGATTTTCGCATTATATTTTCCGGCTTAATATCCCTGTGAATAACATGATGACCATGCACAAATTCCAACACAGGTAATAAATCTTGCAGTAATTTCTGGATTTTCCCCTGATTAAAAACTCCTTGCTGCTCTAATTCCTGGGCTAATGTTTGTCCGGAAATTAATTCTTGTACCAAATACAAGCGATTTTCCTGTTCAAAATGTGCTAATAATTGGGGAATTTGGGGATGGCGCAAATCATCTAAGCGCACTGCTTCTTGACGAAATAATTCTACAGCTTTGCGAAAGCTGGCTAGATTCTCTTCTGGGAAACAGAGTTGTTTAATTACGCATTGAGGTTGAGAAGGGATATGTTCATCCACACCTAAAAGTGTTCTCCCGAACCCACCCTTACCTAAAGGATAAAGAGGACGGTAGCGATCTTTAAGTAAAAGCGGTTTACCACATTTAAGACAAAACAGAGCATTATCTGGATTTTGCGGATACAGACAGTTAGTACAGAAACTCATCACAGAGTAGTTTTTTCCGGGACTACTTGTATCTTAAGTCTTCATCTGATTTCTGCTGATTTATTTTTCTTGGGCATTGTAAGTGTAAAATTGATTCAACGCGCCTACTGTTTCAAATTTGTACCCTGGTATCCAAGAATCAAGCTTGATTTCGGTCCGATAAATACTAAAGATCATATAATCTTGTCGCTTGGTTGTGCTAGTAATTAGTTCTTTGATGTGCGGTGTTGCTGACTCCAGCACTTGCTCACAATTAGTTTTGATTAATCTTTCTAAAAAACTTGGTGTTTTTTGACATACATCAGTTTTTAGATATGTTGTCAGTTTTTGGACTGCATACTTTTCATATTCAACCTGATTGGGATTTGTCTTCGACATCATTGCCCCTAGAATGCCAATACCCGCTGCGCCTACACATATAAGCATAGTTAAAGGTTTCATATTCCTACTTGATCTAGTCCGATTGTTAGTCTTTTAAAGACTACCAAGAAAATTCTCTAATTTCTGGCAAAAAAAACTTGATCATTTTCTGGAGGTTGTGCTATACTCAAGTAGTGAATGGCGAGCGTAGCCAAGTGGTTAAGGCAGTGGTTTGTGGTACCACCATTCGTGGGTTCGATCCCCATCGTTCGCCCTGATAAATATATTTTTACAGATATAGAGACGTTCCATGGAACGTCTCTACAGGATTTAAGGCGTGTGTTGTAATCTACCGCTACCACGGCCTTCTTTTTTAGTATTCATAAACAATTCGATTTCCTCAAATACAAAAACGTTGATTTCTGACACCCTGTGTATTTTTAACAAGCCTTGAATTTGGCTAGTACCGCAATGCAGCATCAAAAATTAACACTGAAAAATCTAACAATTAGCTTCCTACAAGCTTTTGAGTTGAATTTTGCTCAGGAATTGTTGCCTTACTGTACTTTCTGAAGTGTTAAAGCCAAAAATCGTCTAAACAACCAATACCTACAAAAAAATGGCGCAGGTATTGAACAAGAGGACATAATTGCTATATGCCATTACAAAGCATAATTTGTGCAGGTTAACAGGTAGCACAATTTCTATTATAAAATATTTGGCAAAATAATAAATCTATCGAAAGTAGGATTCTGTAAAATCATGAAGAAATGAACCGCAGAGGACGCAGAGGACGCGGAGAAATAAGAGTTTCAGAGAGTTATTGCGTAAGTCCGATAGGAGTATTCCAAGTAAAAAAATGCCCAATTGTCATTGCGTTCGCGGAGCGTGGCGTTAGCCATATGGAGCGGAGCGGAATGAAGCAATCTCTGGTTTTGGATCATTTATTGTTTGGAACACTCTAGAAGATGAAAATGTGATGACATTATGGTAATCATCTCAAATTAAATTACCAAAAATACCAGATATATGTGTAAAATGCGACAGGTGCTTTGTAATAATCAATAACAGCAATGTCACAGGCAACAGCTATTTTGGATTTTTGGTTTGGTTATCCAGATGACCCAAATTACGGTAAAGTGCAGCCATTTTGGTTTGACAAACAACCAGATTTTGATGTTAAAGTCCGCGATCTTTTTTTTGAAGTTTACCGAGAAGCAGTAGCGGGACACTTACATGATTGGATGAATGCACCCGAAACCTGTCTAGCTTTAATTCTCTTGCTAGATCAATTTCCCCGAAATATGTTTCGTGATACTCCAGAAGCCTTTGCAACGGACTGGGAAGCAATTTCATTAGCGCAACACGCGACAAGTAAAGGCTATGATCGGCAATTATTATCTGTGAAACGCTGGTTTATTTATTTACCATTTGAACACAGTGAAAACCTAGCTGATCAGCGCAAGTGTATTAAGCTATTTCAACAACTTAGCCATGATCCTGATAGTGCTAAAGCGATTGAATCAGCGTTTCGACACAAGGAAATAATTGCTCGATTTGGTCGTTTTCCCCATCGTAATGAAATTTTAGGACGCATCTCTACCCCAGAAGAAGAGGAATTTTTACAACAACCTGATTCTTCATTTTAATCTCTTGGTGATGGGTGATAGGATATTGAGAAATATCTTTACCTCAAATTTCTTGAATAATTGTCACCCTTCGGGTGAATGCCTCCGGCACGCTACGCGAACACTAGTCGCTCATGGGGGTTTCCCCATGACCGCGCTGGTTCACCTGTCACCTGCTATATTGCTCAATTTTATGGCATTGCTGATTAAGAGTATGATTTTATTTCACGCAGAGGCGCTCCAGTCTCAGAGAGTAAGAGTTTCATTTTTTTGATTTTCCAATTTCATACCTCAATATGGCTATCGCCACGCAGGCTATCAGCAACGCCCTAAATTTTATAAACTAATGCAGTTATGCCATGGTTGCAAAACTAAGGATCACTTTGCTTATCACCCTCGTGATTAATTTTGGTGAAGCAACACCTAAAAAATAAAAATTATTTGTAATAATTGAAATTCTGATTTTTTTTAATGGAGACTGAAATTGGATCATTCAACTGTTGAGACTATATTATCACAGACTAATTCTGAAATTGAATTGCTACTTTGCTGTGCCAGAACTAAGATAGAACCAGAAAAAGCTGATCATATTAGAGAACTTCTAGCAAAAAATATAAATTGGGGTAAATTGATAGAAATGGCGCAACAGCAACGAGTGTTGCCTCTATTATATTCCAGTCTTTCCAGAAATTTTTCAGATGTAGTTCCCAAAGAGATTTTGAGCAAATTACGACTTGATTTTCTGGCTCAAACTAGGCGTAGTTTACTTTTAAGTGGGGAATTGGTAAGGCTGCTAAATTTATTTGCAGAAGCAAAAATATCAGTTCTCCCCTTTAAAGGACCAGTTTTGGCTGCGAGTGCTTATGGAAATTTATCACTGCGACAGTTTAGCGATTTAGACATTTTAGTTCACCCGCAGGATGTAGAAAAGGCCAAACAAGTATTCGTGTCTCAGGGATATAGCCAGAAGATTGAGCGCATCGAAGTTACAGAGGCTCAAAAAGCTGCGTTTGTGCGATCGCAAAGCATCTATAAATTAGTTCGTGAAGCTGCTTATCCTTTTATCCACCCGGAAACAGAACTGGTAGTAGAACTTCACTGGGGAGTAATGCCAAACTATTTTTCTTTTCCTATTGATTGTGAGGCATTATGGCAAGACTTAGAACCAGTTACGATTGCTGGTAAAAGTGTCCCTAATCTTTCTCCAGAAAATACGCTGTTGATGTTAGCTGGACATGGGACAAAAGACTGTTGGACAAATTTGGCTCGCATTTGTGATGTGGCTGAATTAATTCGCAGTTATCCCCAGTTAAATTGGAAAAAATTGCTCGAACAAGCAAGAATTAAAGGTGGTCAAAGAATCTTATTTTTGGCTTTGACACTAGCACGAAATATTTTTGGAACTGCTTTACCTGATGAAGTTTGGCAAAAAATTCAGACAGATCCAAAAGTTAGTTTACTTGCAGTTGAAGTCAATCAAAATCTTTTCCAAAATGTTGATGGTTCATTTCAAGATGGGAAAGTCACTCGCTTTCATTTAAGTGTGCGGGAACGTTTACAAGATAAAATACGTTATTCTTTGCGTTTGGCCACAACGCCGACTACTTCCGACTGGTTAGTTTTACCTTTAGCAGAATTTCCCGCTTTTATTTACTATTTATTACGACCAATAAGGTTAGTGACAGAGCAAGTATTAAAAAAAATTAACCAGAATTTCTAATTTTTCTATAGCAATTTTGAACCACAATATCCCTGACTTCTCTAAGAATTAGGGCATTTTCGCATGAGTGATTTATGCCGATAGCTTCCTTTAGGAATACACAAATCAAATTGCTATATTATCTATCTTTAAGAAAATAGAAATTTCTTTATTAAATCTTTAAAAAAGATGTGATCAAATTTACATTATAATTAAATTTGGGTTAAGCAAACAATCTCATTCAGTTTAAAAGCACAATGAATTGGG
>NZ_VIKW01000059.1 GCF_009711975.1 Anabaena sp. UHCC 0204 | reverse complement strand
AAACCAACATACCAGCAGTTAATTAAGCAAATTGGTGAAGTGGATGATTTGTTAGGGGAAGTGCGCTCAGAATTACGTGAAGTGAGACTGCAATTATCTGGTGTCGATGACAACAGCGAAAATGAAGCAAGTTCAACAAATGAGTTGGACTTTGATAACGAAGACTGGAATTAGATGTAGAAGTCAACAACACACTTATGGGCTTTCAAGCTTCTGGGAGGTCTGGTGGTGCAGTAAGTTTTTGGAGGACTGGGATTAAATGCTTCTAGTGGAAGGCCATTCTTTCTGATTGCAGATATCGTTATCACTTACGCTGTACCTGCCATGTCTTGGCGCTATTGGTATCTTGGCGGTTGTTATCACCCTCAATCTTTTGTCCCCAATGCGTAAGCGTAAATGCGTAAGTCCTTATCGTTAAATGTTGAATTGGAGAATAATAAATGCTGACCAAAGTTGTTCCTACTGGCAATAAACCCGGTGGTCTACTGCGTTATCTCATGGATAAACACAAAGAATTCGAGTTGTATGGTGGCAACATAGCAGGGCAGACTTACACCCAAATCATCCAAGAATGGCGTGCCATATCCCAGCAAAATTCCCGCAGTGACAAAGATACCAAGCACATCACCATGAGTCCCCACCACACAGACCGCCTCACTCCTGACGACTGGCTAGAAATTGGCAACTTCATGATCAACGGACTAGGCTACACCAACAACCTGTGGCTGATGATTAAACATAAACCCACAGAAAGTCAACTACAGCAAAACCCATATGCACCACCTCACGTTCATATCATGATTCACACCTTTGAATGTGAAAACTTTACCCGCATCAACGACTGGCAAGACAAAACTCGTGCCGAAGAACTGACACGAGAAATCGAGCAACGATGGCATCTATACCAACTGACTCCCAGTGCAGAGATTGATTATTCTGCCCCCACCACCGGACAAAAGCGTCGGATGTTGCGAGAACAAGAAGAATATGACACCGGATTGCGGAATACACCACCAGCAGAACCAACTAAGCAACGATTGGAACGTATGGTTATTGCCGCCGCTGAAAATCAACCTCACATCCAAATCTTCATCGGTAGACTTCAGCACCAGGGGGTTGATGTTTACCCTACCATCATTGGTGATGAAATGAAAGGCTTAACCTTTGAGTATGAAGGATTTCGGTGTCGGGGATCGCAGTTAAAAAACTGTAGCTGGAAAAAACTGCAAGAAGTACGTGGAGTTGATTATAACCCCACCCGTGATTTACCTTTTTTAAGAGCGATCGCGAAACGCCCACTGTATGTCCTGCGAACAGGCTCCGCATTGGCGGAGCCGACCCACCAGAAGGCGATGGCTACGCCCGCCGCAAGCATTGCGCCAAGCGCAGTGCCAAAGGCTACGACAGGTATCGCTATCGGCTCCGCAGTACCAGCAGCGATTGCTGCTGGGGAACAAATGCAACTATTACCAGAAGACTTGGAGAATCATACCCAGTCTGTATCTGCTAGTACCCAACAGCTATCTGATACTTATAAATCTGCATCTGTTTCTAAACAAATTGTATCTGCTAGTACCCAACAGCTATCTGATAGTTATAAATCTGCATCTGTTTCTAAACAATCTGTATCTACTAGTAACCAAAATCTTTCTAATCAGAATACATCTGCATCTGTTTATAGCCAATCTGTATCTGCCAGTACCCAATATCTGTCCATCAGTTCCAATCAGATTAAATGCACAGCGATGTTTGCAGCAGATATTGACAAGTTACTCTTAGCAAATACAAATTGCTGCCTTGACAAAGACTTTATCGCCGAGCGAATATCTGCCACTGAAATTTCCTTGCGTCGCACACAAGACCAAAGCGAAATTCTGCGGGCTAGACGTAATAGTGATGACTGGGAAGCATTACCCACCGAAAGCGAAATGACCCCCTCGGAAGTTCATGCTATGCTTGCCCTCAAAGAAGATTTAATCAAACAATCAGAAAATCGCCATCAACAACAACGAGCAGAAACTGTTGCACCCATAGTGGCTGCTCTTTTAAATCTTAAGAAAACAACTCGCTTTACCTGGGAACACTACATTGCGGAGTGGGATAGAGAGTGTTTAACTTTGGGTAGAACTGGAGATGATTTTCCCATGATGGAAGCAGCTTGGAATAGAGAAATTAAATCCTGGGATGTGAGAAGTTCCTGCCTCTCCCAAGGAACAACTAATTATTTTGTCAAACAAGTTTTACCCTATGTCAAGTCAGCACTGCAACAACAACACGAAGCCAGTATCAAGAAACAAAGAAGCGAACAAAAACAACTGGAATTGTAGCTGGTTTATCTGTTGCACTAGTTGCACTAATTTATGATTTTACTGCCAATAATTCGGATATTTTTGTAATTAAAATTGTATGTTAAAAAGAAAATTTTGGCATTTAAAATAAATGGCACATATACAAGTAATATGAAATGAAGACAATGTTGATTAACCTTTTTTATGTCCATTCAAATCTACGGAATACCGAACTGCGGAACCTGCAAAAAAGCTTTCAAGTGGCTTCAAGAAAATGGTATTGACTATGAGTTTATTAACACCAAAGAAACTCCCCCCACTCGTGACCAGATCGAAAACTGGGTAAAGTCTTTGGGTTCTACTGCCATGCGAAATACTTCTGGTCAATCCTACCGGGCTTTAGGTGATGACAAGAAGACTTGGACAGATGAGCAGTGGATTGAGGCATTTACCAAGGATGCAATGCTGCTCAAGCGCCCCCTTTTCCTACTGGATGGAACGGCTGTGCTGATAGGCTTCAAGGACAAAGCTGAAGTAGTCCGGCAAAAGTTGGGACTTTAATATATTCTGCTGGTTGTTAAATGCTCAAATGTCATCGCAGTAGGCTTATTATTCGTGTCCTCGTCACCTACTGTATTCGGTATTCGGAGTCAGTGTCGGTGGTTCACAAAATAGAACGAACGGAACGGAAGCCACTTGGCAATAGATGCGTGGAGGAAGTGCCAACGGCGAATTTATTCGCAATCAAGATTCTTAACCATGATTCAGTTATAGTGGAAAAGTCAAGAAAATAACACAGGTAGAAAATAATTGTGTACGGCTGCCAACAGATATTAATTAGCCCAGACAAGGACTTAAAAGCCATATTGGAATATGTTTGTACCGAAGCTAAAAAGCTGACAAATTGCGGTGTTTACTATTCTCGTCAGTTATATTTCAAAACTGGCAAGATACCAAGCAAAGCCGACTTGCATAAACAATTGGGAACTGTCCAAAAAAACGCCCATTACCAAGCCCTATACTCGGACACAGCGCAACAGATTTTAACTACTGTTGCGGAATCTTTTAAATCTTACTTTGGACTTTTAAAAGGAATTAAAAAGGGTACGGTAACTCAAAAACCTAAGCTACCTAATTACTGTAAAAATGTAATGTCTATTGCAACCTTTACAGGGCGTTCTTTAAAATTAAAGGACGGAATGTTGAGATTTCCTTTAGGTAGTAAAGTGAAAGCGTGGTTTGGAATAGATGCTTTTTATATTCCCATGCCCTCAAATCTAGACCACAAATCAATAAGAGAAGTTCGCATCCTACCAAGAAACAGATGTTTCTATGCAGAATTTGTCTATGAGCAAAGCGTCAAAGATTTTGATGTGAATACATCAAAAGTATTAGGAATTGATCACGGATTGAACAACTGGTTAACTTGTGTTTCTAATATTGGTACATCCTTTATAGTTGACGGTTTGCATTTAAAAAGTATCAACCAGTGGTATAACAAATCTGTAGCTAAAATCAAGGAGAATAAACCCCAGGGTTTTTGGTCAAACAGGCTTGCAGCGATTACAGAAAAGCGCAATCGCCAGATGAGAGATGCGACTAATAAAGCAGCACGGATCGTAATTAACCACTGCATTGATAACAAAATTGGTACTGTTGTTTTTGGTTGGAATATCGGACAAAAAGACGGTGCTAATATGGGTAAGAAAACTAATCAAAAGTTTGTTCAAATTCCCACCGCAAAACTAAAAAACCGCATTGCTCAACTGTGTGAACAATACGGTATTAAGTTCATAGAAACCGAAGAATCCTATACCTCAAAAACATCGTTCCTAGACAATGATTTTCTACCTACATTTGGTGCAAAACCCGAAGGGTGGAAAGAATCAGGGAAAAGAGTTAGTCGGGGATTGTACCGTTCTCAAAATGGTACAAAAATAAATGCGGATTGCAACGGTGCGGTCAACATAATCAGAAAAGTAGCTGCGATATTTAAGTTTGACTTAAGTGGAGTAGGTAGAGGCTGTTTAAGTCAGCCTACGAAAGTTCTTTTGTGGACTCTTCAGAAATCCCCGCGTCTTCAGACCGGGGAAGCTTAATAAAGGTAAATTCTCTCATCGTTGGGATGGTAGAGTCAGTTTTCTAACCAGTTATCTAATTTTAAGTTGGGAATATTAATAAAATCTTTGATATTATTAGTAACGAGAATATCGTCACGAGAACGAGCCACAGCAGCAATTAAAGCATCAAATTCTCCTGTTGGTTTCCCAATTTTTCTGAGTTCGCTTTGAATCTGTCCAAATTCGATAGCTGCTTCTATTTCAAATGGTTCTACTGGTAGTAGTTCTGTGAACTGGGCTAATGTCTCTAGATTTTTGGCTACCTGTTGAGAACAATAAACTCCTTTATAGAGTTCTGAAACTACAATGATGGATAGATAACATTGGCTAAAGTAGCGATTGAATTTAGTAACAGCTTGGGGATTTTTGTTGAGTAGTGCAATGCAAATGTTGGTATCTAGTAGATACATTAGCAGTTATCCTGATTATCAATTGAGTCTATGATTCTACCTTGATAAGTATGACGTTCTTGGTCAATTTCTGCAAATATTTCGGTTAATTCAGGTTGGTTTTTCCAAGCCCCGAATAATTGATTGAGTTTTGCTAGTTTCTCCGTTTCTGTTAATGCTTGTTGTCGTTTCGTTATGTGATTTTCAATAAATCCTAAGTCTATTATTATTTCTGTCCCATCGGGAATGTTATTAAGTGTTTCTAAAATTTCAATATTTTGACCACGTTTGATGCCTCTAACTTTCATATTTGATTTCCTCCTATTTTGTTAATTGATGACTGTTGAATATTGACAATGTATTTGGGTCAATTCCTCCAGCACCACTGGATCAAGCACAAATTTAGACATAGACCTCTGCGGAATCTGCCACTTCTTCTCCGTAGAGCCTATCTTCTAATTCAAGATCACTGATACCTAGAATTTCAGCCACTCGCCGCAAAGAGAGAATTTCCTGAGTCAGCGCACGATAGCTTAGTTCCACAAAAATTCTCGGTAAGCGTTCTTCGGGTGGTAAAGGACGCAATCCAAACTGATAGGGAGATGGTCCATATCCCAAAGATTTAGCTATAGCCATTGGTTTGACGTTATCAGTAAATGTTTCTATGGGAGCGCCTAACTTGCGGTCAGCTTCTAGTCGGTAAATTGTAGCTTGATAGCTAACGCCAAAGTAACGAGCAATGTGAGTTGCTTGTTCTGGATGCTTGACTGTCTTAATTCCCATCACTTCCAGTCGTTCCTGCAATCCCTCCGGGGGAATGAGGAAGTAAGACGCAAACCGATTGGCAAAGTCTTCTAACAAATCAGCCCGCGCTGAATCACGACACAAAATTGCTGGCCTATCCCAATGAAACAAGTGGTGGGCAATTTCGTGGCACAGAGTAATTTGAGAGCGAATATAAGCCTGATTTTCGTTAAATACTACAACTGGACCTAGCTGTGGATGCAAAAAGAACAGACCTGAGATATCCGTTTTCTCTAGCCCCAGAGCAATAGCGAAAACTTGATAGCCTTGCGCGTCAAGAAACCCCTTGACGTTAAGTAAAGGAGCAATGCCCAAATTATAGTAGCGACGTGCTTTTTGAGCAAATTCTGCTACCTCATAGTCAGTGAAATTTTCCTTGCCCAGAGCTGCAAACGGGGGATGGGGCTTACCAGGAAAGGGGGTGGCGGTAAGTTGGTAAAGTTCCTCCAAATTGTGAATTTGTTGGATTAGTTTAGCAATGCCAGTCTTCCCGGCAATGGCCAGATGATTAGCCAGAGTCCGCAGTGCCGTTTCCCAATCTGGCTGCATGGGGGGCTGGTCTGATGTGCTAACTTCTACAAAAAAGTAGGTGACAGGCACACCATATAGACGAGCCAGCCTATCTACTGTGAGTGCCTCGATTCTCCGCTTACCACTTTCATACTGACTGAGTGCAGCAGCAGTAATCCCCAATGATTGAGCGGCTTCACTTTGGGTAAATCCTGCCATTTCACGAGCTAGGCGAATTCGTTCTCCCAAACGTGTTTCTGGTGATGGACGGTCAAGGGAATTCAGCACAAACATCACCTCTTGGATCTTGCTATTAACAAATTGTTATTTTATTGCTTCCACATTTATAATTTTAACATATTTTTAGAGTTCGCTACCCCGTGTAGTATTGCTTTTGACCCTAGTTCTTTGCAGGGATGGCATTTAGTTTGCCCTTTCTAAACAAATCACCGGCGATGGTCCTAGCATCCCACCAACAGTCAAAACTGCTAACGTCCTAGTTTCTTGAGGATACTGTGCCTTAACTTTGTTTATAGCATCATCCAAATCAGATGCTTGAGCAACGTAAATTTTCTCACCAGTTGTCAGCACCCAAAGAGGTTTAGGCCAGGTATGTCGCGGCTGAAGCACAGCTTTATAAACACAGTCATGAGTAAACTGGATTATCTGCTCAAGTATCGCATCATTACAGAACTCACCCAATGTGACTTGGAAAAATCCTCTGAGTTCTTCATTAGAGATATATTCGACAACTTGCTCTCTCCCCACGGGCAAATGTTGTTGATGCTGAACGTTCGCCTGTACTAAATTTGACTCAATAAAGCGACTGACCTGGGTTGTAATGGAATCAAAGTCCCGCTCCATCAATAAATGCCCTAAGTGTTCCCTCAGCAAAGTTCGGAAATTGCCATCCGAGATATTGATACCAGACGTATTGAGATCAACTGAAAACCGCTCTCCCCGACCACAGCCAACTTCCCCGTTAGCAGCATCCTCTGCCTCTATCAACTCCATCAATCGTTTGTGCTGAATTACACCATTTGTAGAAGATTCAGATTGTGCAGTATCTCCGACAGAGAAAGGAATTGATTGGGTCATGGCTCTCTCCTTATTGTTTCAAAATACACAAGATTATCAGGTTCTTCTGGATCGGGACCACAATCTAGTAACCCCACTCGCAGCTTTCTGTAAAATCCTAACGCACCTTCTAGAGCGTGTAACCCAATTCTGCCTTGATAACCTAATTCATAACTGCGAGAAATAGCAAAGTCGATAAGATTTCCACCCACACCTTTGTATATAGGAGGATTAGAAATAGCAGGTCTATTCCAGGGAGCAGTTGCCAAAGCTCTGATATAAACCAATCTCCGTCTGAGTTGAGACTGAATTTGGCAGCGTTTTTTCAACACATCAAGCATGATTAAACCTTGGGTGATACCATCACACTCAATCGCGTAAAGTTCGTCTCCTGGTAACAACTTAGACCCTCGGCTTTTTGCCACCCAATCCCAATATTCGTCTTCTTGCCTAGTACCGCCTAGTAGCGGCTCCCATAGTGTTTTGGCATCTGCTAGATGTTTCTCTGTCACCTCAGTAATAATGGCATCAACTACTAGAGAGTCTTGAACTCTCAAAAGCTGGATAGGGTGGTTCAACTGTCTAAGGACTACTCTACAACTTTTATATCTAGCATACAGGGGATGCTGTGTGGGAGTAGAATGGATCATAAGTTATTAAAACTTTTGTTTACCCAATAAAATTAGGCGCAAGCACGCTCTTTTAATGCCAGAGCAATTAATACAGTACACAGACTTAATATTGGCAACACCAACGCCGTTGACGCTGCACCCGGCGGCGGTCTATTTGTCTGGTTTAACTGCTGGCAGCAGGCGGACAATGCAAAAGGCTCTGAATGCGATCGCTCGCTTGCTAACTGCCGATGAATACGATGCTTTGTCTTTGGATTGGTCAAAATTACGCTACCAGCACACGGCAGCAATTCGGGCTGTGTTGATGGCAGAGTACGCCCCAGCAACCGTTAACCGGATGCTTTGTGCTTTGCGTCGGGTGCTGAAGGAAGCTTTTCGCTTGGGGTTGATGAGTGCCGATGACTACGCCCATGCGGTGGATATTAAGTGTGTGCGCGGTGATTCGGCTTTGCGGGGACGGCTGCTGAAAACTAGTGAAATTGCTGCACTTTTGAGCGATTGCAAGCAAAGTCAAGATGGGATTGGTGTGCGTGATGCGGCACTGATCGCTATTCTCAGTGGTTCTGGGTTGCGTCGGGCTGAGGTGGTGGCTTTAGATTTGGGGGACTATCAGCCGGAAGATGGTTCTTTGCAAGTCCACAAGGGTAAAGGGGGCAAGTTCAGGACTGTGTATTTGCCAGCAGGGGCGGTGGCGGCTCTAGATGCTTGGCTAAATATTAGAGGTAATGCTGCTGGTGCTTTGATTTGTCCGGTGCGGCGTGGTGGTCACGTCCATATTCTGCGGATGACTGACCAGGCGGTGATGGTAATTCTCCAAAAACGGGCTAAAAGTTCTGGGGTGGCACCTTTTAGCCCCCATGACTTTCGGCGATCGTTTATTAGTAATTTGTTGGAAGCTGGTGTCGATGTTTTAACTGTGAGTCGGCTGGCTGGTCATTCTGACCCAGCGACTACCCAAAAATACGATCTGCGTCCTGAAGTTGCCAAGCGCCAAGCTGTACAGTTGTTAAATGTCCCTTACGATGGCTGAATGCAAAACCACTGCTTTTACTTTAGTCAAGAACCCCCCTGGTTTGTTTTTAGCATGGTGGTCGCTGCCACCACCATGCTAAAAACAAACTGTGCTATCAATTCTTCTAATCCTTGCAGCCAGGCAATTGTATGTCCCCGACTGTGTAATTTTGATAAGTGGCGGACTATGGGTATTAGTACAGTAGGCACGCGAATCATCTCGCTTGGTGGCGTTGGTTTTGCAGCACGGGAGGAATTCACAGGCATTTGATATCTATCTTCGATATCGGCAACCTGATTGTAAACTGAAAGGGAGTGCAGCAGCTTAACCTAAAAATGTCTATTGACAAAAAAGAATTGGTAGGCCGCGTTGGCCAACGGATAAATAAAGAAACTGGCACAGTGGCAGAAATTATAGATGCCACCATCGAAGAAATTTATGAATCGCTCAAACAAGGAGAAAGTGTTTCTATACGGAACTTTGGGACTTTTTACGTTAAAGTAGAGCCAAAAACTTGGATTTTTAAATTCAATCCCTCCCAACGGTTACGTAAAATATTTGGCTGGTCATCTACTTATAAGGATTAATGTAGCGAGGATTAATACAAACGGGATGAAATAGCTCACATGACAGCAGAACAAAAATTGGCAGGTATCCAACAAATACCTAAACGCAACACAACAACAACCATCAAGCCTGGTTATCAACCGCAAGCAGCCGACACCAACATTGACGCAGATATCTACCTGTTTACCCGATTACGCCAACTGGCGCTCAAGCAAAGGGTAGAAATGTACGCAGCCCATGAGCGTGGAGTCAAGAAACTTAGCCTAGCTGGGATAAAAATGCGGCATCCACAGGCATCGCTTTTAGAAATGCGCCAGCACTTTACCCGTGCTGTTTTAGGTGATAAATTTCCAGAAGGGTTTCAACCAACAGGAGGTGATGAAAAAATTTGGATTCAAGATTCCATTGCCCTCGCAGGCGAACTCCACACCTTTCTTAATGCAGTTAATATACCCTACTACGTCAGTGGCGGCGTAGCTAGTTCAATTCATGGAGAGCCACGTTCCACCCGCGATTTAGATTTAGTCATCTCCGTGCAAACCAACCAAATTGACTTATTGGTAACAACACTAGAAGCTGCGCTCTACTATTGTCCAGCCGGAGCGGTTGCAGACCTAAAGCAGGGGCGAGAAAGGATGCTTAACATCACCCATACCGAAACTATCGCCAATGCGGACTTATACGTCATGGACAATTCACCCTTTGCGTCCTCGCAAATGTCCCGCCGGACGTTACTTGATATCGAGGGAATGCCAGCCTTTTGGGTGATTTCCCCAGAAGACCTAGTGCTGCAAAAGCTGTTATGGGGAAGGAGCAGTCAATCAGAAAAACAATGGCGTGACGTGTTGGGAATACTCAAACTGCAAGCCGAAAATCTCGACTACGGCTACCTTGCTGACTGGGCAGAACAATTAGCACTGGTTGATGTTTTGAGTCAGGCTTTAACCCAGGCTGGTATCTAGTGATGAATTGCCTCCAACAACCCATCCAGTCGCATTTTCAAGAGGATGTATGTTGCAGAACTTCACAAAGATACCCTAAAACTTCTTTTTGTCCCGTAAGCGATATATGATAGTTACATCTGTTTTGGTTTACCCAGAACTTTTTGCGCCGTGAATCCAATCGCAGCGTCTTAGAGTACAATTAGCAATTAAGTAAATACTTTCAGTCTTGTGGAGTTGATGGAGGTTATGCAGTTGTGGAAATGGTGAGGACAAAATGCAACATAGAAGTACATTTTGTCCGTTTTGAAGCAAATCGAATTTAAGGAGGAGTTGCGTTTAATTACCCTTAACAGTTAGTGAAGTTTTCCCGACCGATCTTACTGTTGGAGTTGAAGTTAAACACAATCCGTATTTGTCACTGTACACAATCTTATTATAAATTGTGTGCAGTGTGGAGATATTTTTTGGCAAATTTTCCGAAATTCTGAAAAACAGCAAAAAAGCTGTCTTTTAACGAGATTGACGTAAATAAACATAAATATCCCTCTGTAAATGCGAAATCCTCCTCCAATCGCTTCAAAAATAGTCAAAATTGGAGGAATTTATGTACAAAATTCAAGATAATTACAGAATTAAATCTCACAGGAGTACGGATGAACTAACAAGTCATCTCTCCAGGATTTGTTATTGGGGAATAGCGGTAAATATTTGGAAGCAGTGCAAATCCTCTCCAAAATTTGCAAATTCTCCCCAATACCCAATCCCTAGTCCCCAATCCCTAGTGGTCACTGAGCCTAGTCGAAGTGTCCCCAATCCCCAGTACCGAGAGCAGCGGACAAATGCTGCTAAATTTTTAATAGAAAATAAATCTTTATCACCACCCCTGAAGACAGTCGCAGCTTCCAGTGGAGTATCTCAACTGACAAAAAAAAAGTTGGATAGCCGCTAGGTGCTTGGTTAACAGGAAACTCATGGACAACCAATCATCATGGACACTAACAGAAAGCTTTAAATCCAGCCTTAAAGCCAGAAAGAAAGCCAGCTAGGAATGAAGATAGATCCGATCTGAATCAAGAAAACCGCGAAACGATTATCAGTCGTCTCAGCCGCTCTAGTAGGGCTATCAACCCTAACTAAGAAATATAAAAAATAATTGATCTTCATTCTAGTCCATGAGTTTCCCCTTTACCAACAATTAGGCATTAAACCAAGATAGTAAAAATCTGCGAATGGCTCTAAACTCTTTCATATAAAGAGTTCTAGGAATTTCTGCTTACAGCAGAATTCATGTATTGGTACTACACTCTTGTTTCTCTATTTCCTTCTGTCCTTGCGCCTCTATCTGAGAAAAAATGTAGTTCATTTACCTGAAAATATCTGAAAATTGCTAACAGCAACAAAAATCAGGCTTATTCAGAGCTTTCAAGCCCAACAGCAGCTTTTTACAACCACAGAGGTTAAATGCCAACTAGCGGCTACCCGATGAAAAACACAAAACATCGAGGCAAGCCAATCATGTATCTACCAGAAAACCCAGACAACTTCGCCAAACCAGCCCGTCGTCGTTCCAGCCCAAAAAGCCAACACCACCTACCAGCCTCCGAGTTGGGAAAACGCTACGTCAAATATTTTTGGCATCCTTGGAGTCCGATAATCGCCCCAGCCAACAACCTCCTCAGCAAACCAGGCTGGAGAACAGAAGACCATTACCTCCAGCCCTCGGAACTGTGGAGATTGCATCAAAACAGCGACAAACTAGTAGGCATACGCTTTAGTTCATATACCCGTTACGCCACAATAGACATAGACACAGGCAGCGAATACCATAACCTAGAAGCCTATCAAACCATCAAAGCCGCCCTAGAAGACATAGGCATACTCAGCCTAGTACCCATCCAATCAAGTTATAGCGGTGGCTACCACCTCATCATCCCCTTCACAGCCCCAATCCCCACATTCAACCTAGCCTGCGCCCTAGAACAAACAATAAAAGATACAGGCTGCAACATCAGTGCCGGACAAATAGAAATATACCCCAACCCCAAACCCTGGGGAAAAGACAGCATCACCAACTACAAAGCCATTCGTTGTCCCATGCAGCCTGGTAGCGGCGCACTCCTCCTAGACGACGACCTGCAACCAATCAGCGACTCAGTAGCCACCTTCCTTGACCATTGTGATCATGCAGCCCGTCATCAAGACCTCAGTAAACTCAGATACGCCTGCAAAAAAGCCAGAAAGCGGCATACAAGAGAACAATATCGGCAAAAAGCCAGCATCAAAATCGAAGAATGGCAAAATAACTGGGAAGAAATCATCGCCACAGGATGGACAGGGTATGGACAAACAAACACCCTCCTACAAATCATCGTTGGCTACGGCATCGTCTTTTTAGACCTACAAGACGAAAACCTAGTTAAATATGCCGTAGAAACCGCTAGAAACGCCCCAGGCTACACACAGTATTGTCGTCACCAACACCGCATCGAAACCAGAGTTAGAGACTGGGTAAAATGCACAATCAGACATCAATGGTATACACCTTACGCTAGTTATCCCAAGCGCCCATTAGGAACATATCTGAACACATTTGCCCTAGCCATAGCAGATATAAGAGAAATAACCAAATATCAAAACTACAACAATGTCATCCCCTTTGAAAAACCCAAAAGTAAAAACCAGCAACGCAGCGAACAAACGCAAAAACGCATTAAAGTTATAGTGCAAAAATTAGAAACACAACCAAGAATACAGAAGTATAGAAGTACAGAAAATCAAAGTACCTTACAAGTATCAACAGAATTAAACACAGAAGTAGAAACAGAACTAATAGAACTCACGCAAGCAGGATTAAGTGAAGGAGTAACCGAAAGAAGCCAACAGATAAGTGCAGAATATAAACGTCAATATAACAAAACACTGAGTCAAAACACATTATACAAACATAAGCATTTATGGCATCCCCAATGGTACATCCCAGATCCTTGGTTAGATAACAGCAACTCACAAAATATCACCACAGACAATAGTGCTAAAACAAATAACAGCCAACAAAATAGGATTCAAATAAACAGCATTAATCTAGCAGATACAATCTTTGATAGGAACATCAATTCAGGAAATAGCCAAGAGCCAAAAAATAGCGCAAACCCTTACCCAGAGGGCGATTACACACACTTTTACCTAACTAATCAAACGTGGAAAAAACAAGAACCTCAAAACCCTTATCCAGAGGGCGATTACACTCACTTCCCCTATATGAAGGTTTTATGTTTACCTTTTGCTACCAGTCCCGCAGGGGCTGAGGTAGCCGGAGAGATTATTGAACAACAGGAGAAAAAGGAAAAGCTAGAAGTTCAGGATTGTGATCTCGAAGTTCAAGTTTGTCAGCAGGAATCAAATCAACAGGAATTAAACCAATCAGAAGTAATTCAGTCTCAAGAAAATCTTGAATTCATAAATTCTCTTAATAGTTCTGAAACTGATTTAACTCAGTTCAATAATCAATCAGAGTCAACAGTTAACCCGATTGTTTTGGATTTAAATCAAGTTATTACTCATCAGGTTTTCTTATCTTCTTTGATTGGCAGCGACTCGCCAAAAAGCGATAAAGAAAACTTATCAATGGCGGACACCCGACTGGGTGTAGTTGAACTGGGTGTAGTTGTTTCTAGAGCAGAAGAGACAGCAGAACATTCACTCCACACCGCTAATAATGGGCAGGAAATTGCTTTAACTGGTGATTTGATAGAATCCGCTGTTTTACCAGAAACACTAGCCCCAAATGGCAATAACGGGGGGCAAATAGATTCTGTTGAGGATGGTACACCAGCTATGGTAACACCAGAACCTGCACAGGAAGTTGCTAACAACGGGGTATAGCCGGGATACCTGCAAAATAGGACATGATGTAAAGTTTTATTAAAACACTTGCAATAATGCAGATTTTATGGTTTGTTTTTGACCACTACTCACTCTCCTGACGCAGAGTATAGTGTCTTCTCTTCATCTACCAGCAAAAACGTGATAATTTTGTGTAAAAACTCTGAATTCATAACTGTACTATGATTTTAAATCAATAGTAAAAAACATTGACAAAATCTCAATTTTTAGAGATTCAAAGGTAAACTATTGAGAGCTTGACGTGCAACTTCTTCCGCCCTAGCTGACGTAACTTTTTGGTAACGCAGAGTTGTTTGAATATTTTCATGCCCCATCAATGCCCGCAATTCTTCAATCCCCATTAAACCAACACGCTCCGTAGCAAAAGTATGCCGTAAATCGTGGATTCTCACCCCAACTAACTCTGGATA
>NZ_VIKW01000058.1 GCF_009711975.1 Anabaena sp. UHCC 0204 | reverse complement strand
CCCCTACAAACCTTCCTTGATGAACAAGCATTGTTAGACGGAGAATAAAAATCTGAAGCACAACTAGAACAAAAGCTAATCGAGCAAACCGAACAATTTAAAAAAGGCTTACTCCAAAAACTGTTTGTGTAGATTGTTAAAATTAAATCAACTAACCCAGAGCCAAACTGACCCCAAGCAACTGCAAACCGTAGGAGGTAACGAACCATGATCGCAGCCAAAGACAACGCCCCCCACCTCACCCCAGAAGAATACTTTACTTGGGAAGAACAGCAACTAGAAAAGCATGAACTGATCGACGGTCAAGTTTACGCCATGACTGGCGGTAGCGTTAATCATAGCCGCATTGCAATTCGATTTACAACTATGGTTGATACCCATTTAGACGCTAGTAGTTGCATAACAGGTAACTCAGACCTGAGAGTTAATATTGTTGGCACAAATAACTACACCTATCCCGATGTCAGCGTCACCTGCGATGATCGCGATAAAACCACAACCCAATATATTACCTACCCCTGTTTAATCATTGAAGTTCTCTCAAAAACTACCGAAGCCTACGATAGAGGCGGCAAATTCAGAATGTATCAAAATAACCCAGTCTTGAAAGATTACTTATTGGTTAGTTCCACTGCAATGGAAATAGATTTGTATCACAAAAATGATGCAGGACAATGGATGATTATTAACTATGGAGAAGGTGACACCATTGAACTAAAAAGCATCAATCTCAGCTTCCCCATTGAACAAGTTTATCGAGGTCTAAACCTTACCCCAGAATCTTAATCAATTCAATCATTTCAGACAATCGCTAATCTTGCGACTTGAACCATAAGTTGGGTCTTGGCAACTTTTAGTGATCTTGGTTGGGCGAAGGCAGAAGAAAGAAAGGAAGGAAGAAAGATATAATTGAGATACTTCAAACTTCATTCCATCAAACATTTGAGGAATAAGCCTCAGTAAGCCCTATGTCGGTGCTAACTCACCTATTACCAGATTCAACCAATCTGAAACTTGAGAATTGCCAAGTTAACAAGATAAAAAGTCAGATAAAGTTGATTGTTTCCGCCATCAGTAAAGTAGTTAATTGTCCAGTTTATAACCAACCAACGCATAAAATTCATAGTCGCTATGAACGCCTCTTAGCAGACTTACCCTGGTCTGACTACAGCATTACTTTACAGTTAAGGGTGCGGAAGTTTTTTTGCATCAATAGTTTGTGTAAACGGCGTATTTTTACAGAAAGGTTGACCAATGTAACCGCACCTTGGGCTATGCGGCAATATACTTCTTTTTAACAAAAAGAAATTGCTCCCACTCCTAAAAAAGAGCAGCAAGCTACATCGCAATATTGTATTGCTTTGCTCCAACTAGAAAAAATCAGGTGGTTTAAGTAGAAACTTAATATTCAGGTTCTGCTTTAACCAAGTGCAAAACCAAATACCGCTTAATCTCATTATGAATCTCCTGCGGCAACACAGATATCAAACAAGCAATTAAAAAAGCTTTAATTTCTATCGTGGCTGCATTCACAGCCCTAGAAAACCCTTGCCAGCCAAGATGTTCACTAAATGTAATCACATCTTCAATGATCATTTCCGCCGATTGACCCCCGCTTTCACAGCCATACTTAAGCAGAGGTAAATACTCATCAATAAACCACTGCTCCTCCTTAGTCAAAATCTCCAAAGAATTATTACTAACCCTATAAAGAGAGTTATATAGGAGTAGTAATAATTTTTTAAAGCTATTCCACCCCCCAAAATACTTCTTAGCAACTTGACTGAGCCATGATTGAGAAATCCCAGCAGCTTTAGCTAATACCCCCTGACGAACCTTCTGCCAATCTGTCACCCCTGTTGCCACCAGTTGCTTGAATGCTGCTAATATACCCTTGCGTGTCTGTTGGATTTCCGTCCCTGCATCTGCACAAATATCAACAGCATCAGACTTAATAAACCTAGCATTAGGGTAATAGTCCGCTAAATAGGATAAATCTTTCTCACTAACCACATAATAAGTTACCCGCTCAGTCCTGCGGTTAGCTCTAGTTCTACCTACAGATTGCACAACCTCAGTCTGAACCAAATGATTAATCACCTCTTGAAAAGCTTCATTCTCCTTGCCAACACTTCTATCTCCCGTTAAAGTTATATAAGCTTGTTCAGATGCTCCAATATCTTGATAGGGAGTACCAAAACTACAAATAGCTTGCTTATTTTCATAAGCATTACTGCCACGATTATCAACAAACCAATATCCATCACCCTTGTTTTTATGTGCTAAGTGGTCTATGTAAGCAATATTGCCATCATGACGCAAATCTAATTCCTTTCGCAGTGCTGTAACTCTTTCTTTTAATGGTCCACTACGGTCTTTATTCAGCAAGCCAAAGCCCGTAATTTGGTGAATAGTCAGATTACTATAATCAGGTGGGATTTCCGATATCACCAGTATTTCCTCTGGATTAATCCCCAACTGCATAGCCATATTGTCACGGGTAGCAGTAGCATCCATCAAGAAAACAAACTCAAAAGCTTTGAGAACATCAACATGACGGGTGTTTTTAGTAGAAATAGTTAAATGTTTGTTCTTAACCCGTAAAGACCCTGGTTTAATCTCTCCAATGATTTCTAGCAGGGGAATTAACCATCTCACAGGTAAATTTTCGATATTCCTGTAAGTTTCTTGAGCAGCTTGTTTATTGAGGTGACTACGGATTAATTTTAAGGTTTTTCTGCTGATATTTGCGCGATCGCTCTTATCAACCCCATCCAATGTGATACTATCAGCCTGTTGAACCAATTCCTCAATATCGGGAGCAATAGTTTCCAGTTCGGCAATAATTTCCGGTATATCTGTGGGAATTTCCCCTAATAAAGCCCGGATTAATTCATCATTGTATCCATGATAAGTTTCTTGAACACGGGGGATATTTCCAGTCAGTAGTCCCCGCAGTGGTAGAACCAAATCCTTAATTTTGTCATAGACTGCGGGTAATTGAGTTTGTACCTCCATCATCGAAGAGTCAAAATCCTTAGAACTAACCCTGATGAATTCCACAGGTTGTATTTGTCTGGAAGCTTCATCAACAAAACCACCTCCTTTCATCTCAATCATATCTTTAGCTTGAGGTAGGGAGTTGATATTGGCACGAATTCGTTTAGACGCTAGTGCCTCCCTTCTATCACGTCGAAACGTAGAACCATTGACTCTTGGCAGGGCATTACCAGCCGCATCTCTACCCGCACAATTAGCTCTGAGTTTACAACCATTGCAGATGGGGTTAAGACTAGCTTCTGCGGATGTTTCTTTTTTATATCCTTTATTTGCCAGAGCATTAAATAAATGTGTCAAAGGACAAGTTCCCTCAACGTTGGTTTCTTCCCCTGATTGAGGCCAGTGTACCTGGGGATTACCTAATGGTGTGAGTTTGTTAGTATCTGCCACTAGTCCATCGTGACGGACTGGTAAATCAGTCCAGTTTTCAATAGTTGCTACAGTGGGGTTACGATGTTCATTGCTGAGGTAGAAGAGCATATTAACCCCAAACTGTTCTGGCATAAATTCCCCCACCGTATGGGATTTACCAGCACCAGCGTGTGATAAATCTAAGATGAATTTATGACCTGATTTGATTGCATTTACATAAGTGTGAGTCCGTTGATTTGAGGTAAACCAGATATCAACGTCGAGGTTGTTATTGGCGACAAGTATAGTTGGTTCTATTGGGCAAACTATATTACCTATTAACCGTTGGGCTTTATTAGTGACAGTGATTAAAGTTTGTAGAAAATCTTGAAAGTCTCTCTTTATACCGTGTTTAGCAAGCCATTCTTGTTTGCTGATTATCGGATCTGTGACGGCAGAGTATAGTTCATTATTGAAGTCTTCCTTTCCGTAATTACCATTAAGAGTTGAATGTTCAATAGGATCAAGGAAAATAGACATTCCCCCTGCTCCCCGCTCCCTGCCCCCCTGCCTCTTCTGTTCAACTGAGGGAAATCTAAACCCATATTGTTTAGCAATGTGAAATAGCGTACCAATTGATATACCAGAACGACTGCGAAAACTCCTAATTTTGTCTCGAATATTCCAACTCGTTCCCTTAATTGAAGGACTCCACTGTTCTCCTATAATTTCCGCATCTACAGCACCATAATGAGAAGTTAGTGCCATTAGTACATTTAGACACTCATTGTAGTTGTTGCTGCCAGGACTACGTGAGGGAATATAAGTTAATGCTTGTTGAATTAGTTGATCAATATCCCAGTTGTTAGCTTCTGCTCGTTCTTGAAATTGTAGCCGACGGATTGTAATTTCTGCTAACCGGCGCTCGTATTCAATTTTTTCTTGATAAGCGGTGGTTACAGCTTCATCTATCCAAGATTGGGGTAGTCGAACATGAGGTTGAATTAAGGGGAATGTGGCTTGGCTATTGCCATAAAACACCCGTGAAGCATCTTTACAGGCGGGGTCATGGGGCAGATGCTTCATTAAGTAGCGTGTTAATACTTCTACTGTTTCTGCACCTTGAACATATTCGGGTAATACAAATACTAAACGGAATTTGTCCCAGCCTGGTTGATGACTGGCTGTTGTGTAGATTAACGCGCAATATTGTTTGATGAATGGGTGTTCTATTGCTTCGTCTAAATTTAGCTGATGTTGATAGATTTTTTTGGCTTGTCTACCATCTGATTTTTCAATCACATTACCGTTAATGTCTACCCAATCTCTATTAATTTTGATTGGTCTACCATCTGCATCTAATGGATTACCATTTGCATCTCTCCAAGTTGCGGCGTTGTCAATATCTAGTAACAACCACTGAGAACCAATTATATGAGATTTACTTCGCCATTGCCCACCAAGTAACCCAGCACATAAGGCGTGTCCTTCTTCTACGTGCCTAGCTACATCCCAAATAGTACCTGTTCTGTCTTGGAAGTTGGCTGCTAGTTTCCGAAAATCCCAGTTTTTATCTTTACCAGTGGCGTTAAATGCGAATTTGATTCTGTCATGCTGGATAGGCTCTGGTTCTAACCGTGGTGTAAATTGAGCCTGTTGAGCGGTTAATTGTTGTGGTTCTGATGAGTTGTTAAATTGTTGTGGTGACATGATAGCCAATCCTCCAGTAAGTGTGTTGGAGGAATTGGAGCAATCCCGTGTTAGTAATCTTTTATACAAATACTCAGGAAGATAAGAAGATAAAATTCCTGAAATGTTGCTTTATTAGGACTTACGCAAGGGGTACAAACAATATGGGTTTGACATTGTTTTCCGGCGATATTTACGTTGTCTTTGCTTCTCTTGTTGGAGACGGTGCGCTTTAGCAGAGCTAATATTTGCGCCATGCTATGCTAACGATTTAGCGTTAAGAGACGCTGCTCGTAGCTTGAGCTTGTTTACCTAAAGAGGTACACCGAAAGCATCGTAATTGCGTAAATCCTAATTTATTTGTAAAATCAGTATTCTTCTGGTTTTACATCTCAACTTTTTGAGATAAGATTACTAACAGGGATATAAAAATTAGGCTCGTCAAAACCCAATACCCCGCTCCAATTCCGATGATGGAATGTATTTGGAAAACCTCGCTGTCCTAACTGGACGTGGGGTTTTCGCCTTTTTAATCTATTTAATTTATTCGCACGTAGCTAACCAAGATTTGACAAACTCAGTTACTTCCTCCTCTTGAATAACAAACATAGTGCCTTTTCTTCTGAGAGCCAGAGTTTTCATGCTTCCCACTTCAGTATAAAGATGTTCTTTGAGATTTGAAGCTTTTTTAGTAGGATGCCATAAGACCAAAACTTTTGCAGTACGTATTTTTGTGGCCTCCCTTGAAGACATTCCAAATAAGTCCCTTTTCTTGTTGAGCCACTTTTCGTAATCTGCTAACTCAAGTAATGGACAAGGTTTCCAGGTTGTTAAACCACCCTTATTTTTCTTGCGGACTTGGATAATTTCTCTAGTTTCGTTGTAGACTACTTCTCTGTCTCCTAATGATCTGATCGAGATAAACAGGTGAGTTTTGCGCGGAAACCTGATAAACAAGTCAATAGGGTTCTTGTCCTCAATTTGAAGCACCGGAAAAACTTGTATTCCTTTGTCTTTAAACTCCTCCAACAGTACAGTTGTTAGCTTTTCCAGTCGCGCAATTTTTTCCACCCTCACCAACGGTTTGTAAGCCAAGCCGAAAAGCAACCAGCCGGCGGGGGTGATTGTACCTGTAGCAATTGCTGAACCACTAGCTGCTAGAGCAATAGTGGAATCAACGTTTTTTGCTTCCCTAAGTCCCTCTAAAGCCGCTTCGTTGTGCGGCGGAAGTTGAAAATCGGTAGGTGGGTCTTTCACGGTCAACATTGAGACATCAAAGGTTATTGGTTTGAAAATAGCACTTCCTTTAAAATCCTAACGCCTGACATGGCATTTTGAACTAATAGTGATCAAGAAAGGCAGGAGGGAATACTGATTTCTGCCCTCTTTATCTTGCTCGAAAATCTTGTTTAGCTTTGAAATCCTGTATATCAGGCAACTTCTGAAACTGTAATATCTATAAAATTTTGGTGAATATCTCTATTTTGAGGACAATTCTTTTTGAAAATTGCCTCTTCCACAAGTTTTGCTACCCATTCTATGACTGCTAAATCTGACTTTTTAGCAGCATCTTGTATTAATGGTTGTAAGTATGCTGGCAGTTGTAAAGTAAGGTTAAAAGTTTCTCGTAAGGGGACTAAATTATTGCTGACTTCAGATGATTCTTCAAAGCGGTAAGTCCAGTATTGGCATTCTGCACCCCGTTGGTTGCCGTCTTTCTCAACAAAACTTAACTTACCCAGGCGATCGCAATAAAAACTTTGGTGATCATCTTTGATCAACTCTTGACTAGAATGACGGCAATTCCAGCAACTACGGTTAGAATTATCAGTTGATTGGTGTTGTTGTTCAAAAGAATGCTTTTGCCTAGATTTATGTGCTGAGTTCTCACGATGGTACTCTCTGGCTACTTGGGCAACGTGAGCAGATGTAACTTTTCCATTGGGGGCTGTAGAAACTGCTTTAGCCCAAGCCTCGCGTTGTTTTTCTGGGGGTAGTGTTACTAAAGGTCTGATTTGGCGTTCGTTCGTAGGCAGAATTTGATTTTGTGATCCATGGGTCACATTTACAAAACTTTGTGATCCAGGAGTTATAGTTTCAGGATTTTGTGATCCACGGGTCACATTTTCATAAACCAATGCAGCTTGTATCAAGCGATAAGCAGACCGTCGGGACATTTCCCAACGGTTAAGGCAATATTCATCAAAGGTTTTGTAACTTTGCCGATAAAGCTGTTTATCTCGAATTTGACCCAAAGATTGTCCGATGTCCCAAAAAGCTCTTAAACCCTTTTCAATTCTGTTCTCCAAAGTACCTAATTCTATTGCTATGGCTGATTTCTTCTCCACATCGCAGGGCTTTACACCAGGTAAGTTATCAGTTTCATTGGGCTGATGTTCCATATTCGATAGGTTTTGACTATCAGCCTGATTTTCTTCAAAGTTAGTCTCCAAACCGATTGGATCACTATTTTGGTCTTGGATAAAAGTAAAATTTTGTGTATCCAAAAAGACGGTAGAATTAGAGGATGACCTTATTTGGTTTTCTCCTCCATTAATAGAAACTTGATTGAAGTCCGTCATATAAGTCATAACTTTCCTTTGGTAGCGATGACACCTTGTTTGTTGACGGATGCTTTCTAAAGTACATTTTGTAACTTTTGCACCCTGCAATAATTATGCTTGCATAATGCAGTGTAAGTTGGATGATTACTTATTATTTCTTAATAATTTAATTTCTGATGTGATCCAAAATGTTTGATCGGCTTGTTGTCAGGACTTTTTCAGATTATTTTTCTCAAACTCTTGTAAAGGAAAGAGATTTAGTCTTAAATTAGTGAATAAAATGAGTGAGCAAGTCTTATCCACTTTGAGCCTTGGGACACTCTTATACCAAGTTAAGCAGACCGTTGGTGAATGGATCACAAAAATCTAAAAGCTTTATGTAGCGGTTAGGATCGTGGATTTAATAAGGTGTCAACCTTGTTTGAGGTTTCTTGTCGTACACCAAAACAATAACCGAGAATTATAGGTTATTTCATCCAAAATCCTTACTGTAAAATAAATTCAGCGATTAGACATGAATTAGTTGAATCCGCCAATGAAATCAGATAAATATAAAGTGGGATAAAAAGTAAATTTTATAACTGGTAGAACCAGGTTTTCTACTATGCAAGAACGTCAAAAACGATTAGCTCAGTTAATTGAACAGTTACTACAAGAAGGCTGGACTCAAAAAAAGTTAGCTGAAAGAATAGGTGTTGATGCCACAACTGTATATCGGTGGTTAAAAGCAAAAGTTGTTCCTGAAGCTGACTCTAAAAATTTCTTTCGTCTGGCACGAGTCAGTGGTGGAGATAGTGAATTGTTGCAACAGTACTTGGATGGTCATATATCCTTATCTAGCTACCGTGAATGTTGCGAAAATAGTCCATTGAATTATGCTAGAAATCTTAAAAATCGTCCTGTTGAGGATATTAAACAGGAAGTT
The DNA here is from genome assembly GCF_009711975.1 of Anabaena sp. UHCC 0204. GTDB lineage: Bacteria > Cyanobacteriota > Cyanobacteriia > Cyanobacteriales > Nostocaceae > Dolichospermum. The sequence goes on along the minus strand of NZ_VIKW01000058.1, from coordinate 6,319 downwards.
TTAGCACAAATCACTCTGCTTGAACCAGCAGATATTTTGGATGTAATATCTAAAAGTGCGAACTTCTTAGCAGCAAAAACAGCATGAATCATAAATATATGATACCTCGTTCTTTCAATTGCACCCCCTATCAAAAGGTATAAAAAAGGATACAATTTCAATTGTATAGATATAATTTTGAGTCTGCTACGCTTTCAGAATTTTAGTTGCGTATATTTTAATACAAACTTGGCAGAATATCCATACACAGTAAACCACAAACTTTTGAAAACCAACGTAAAAACAGCGGTTTCAGCCATTGTGAATCGGGAGTATTGACCATTGGTTTTAGAGGTATCTTAGAGCGATCGCTTGAAGTTAACTATGGGTATCGTCTCAAATGCTCAACAAAACGTTGTTTTGTGATATCCCAGGCGGGGGCTGAAATCTCTACATGGTAAAGTTTCTAAAAAACTTTTTGGTTTAGTGATACACAATAGATAAGACTCGTTGTTTTAAGTGTGATTCAGATCACGGTTGAAAATAAATTATTGAATAATTATTAGAAGATTAAATTTGCCATCTCCTAAACTGGCAAATATAGCGGTTCTCATTTGGATGCAAGATATGGTAGGGGTATGGCATAAATAAGATTTTTGTTTACTTTCGATGTCATGTCCCTGCTTCAATTTTGTATGAGAGATCTCCAGAAATTAGGTTTTCTCTGAGACAGGACAAGGGGTTCACATTTTTTTCGGAGATGTCTATTGTATCCAATTGAACTCCGTCATCAGTTACCATTTTTCAAGATCATCACTAATAATTTTGAAAAATCAGATAATCCAACCTAAATAGGAGGTAAATCAGATGATCAAAACAGTTATTATCGATGACCATGATCTGACTCGGTATGGTATTAGAATGTTACTTTCGGAAGAGGAGAGTATTGAGATTTGTGCGGAAGCTGAAACAGCATTAGAAGGACTAAAACTAATAGAAACTCATGCTCCACACATAGCTCTTGTTAATCTGCATCTTCCAGATGATAGTGGTCTTGAAGTTGTAAAACAGATTAAACAAGTATCACCAATCACTAAAATAGTGATATTTAATGCTCAATCTACGGAAATCTTTGTCAAAGAAGCTTTTGCAGCAGGGGCAGATTCATATTGTACGAGGATGATAGCTAAAGAAAAGTTAGCAGAAGCTATTTATGCTACACACAAAGGAGAACATTGGTTAGACTCTGCTATCGCTAAAATTTTAATTCAAAATTTGCAACCTCAATCAGTAGTCGTTACTTCCAGTCTGAAAATAAAACGAGTTTGTCGGCAATATTCGCTTAGTTCTAGGGAATTGGAGATTTTGCAAATGATTGCTATTGGTGATAGAAATAATCAAATTGCCAACAAACTTTTTTTGAGTGTAGGTACTGTGAGGTCTCATGTCCATCGCATCCTAACTAAACTTGATTGTCAAAATCGCGCTCAAGCTGCTACGAAAGCAATTGTAGAGGGACTGATAGATAGTCCAGAAACAAATCAAATCAGTTTAACGGCTTGATTTTGATTTTTGATTTAATTGATCTAGATAACGTTGTCGCTCGTCATTATTCACAACCCAAATCATACATCTGCCTTTTAATTGAGCTTTTTTGGCTCGACAAACACTCAAGTCAAAATCGTTCCATTTCATAATCTGACGGGCAAATTCTCCGTCTTTTGACTTAGCCCAATTTAAAGTTTCTTGTTCTTTTACAGTCAAGCGAACTGGTTCTGTTAGCCCTCTACCTCTCCAAATAAAAAATATATTACCAGCCAGCATAACAACACCAAACATACCAAATAATACCAGACCAGTGGCTATTAAAGGACTAAAGACGGATCTAGATTTTTTTGGCTCGGTTTTACTCAACAAGGTTGATGCTGCTTTGGCGATCGCACTTTTTTGTTGAACAATGGCTACACTTGATGCTTTATCAAGTTTGTCATCTATTTCTGTTGTCCAACCCTCGACTACAGTATTAAGTTTACCGGGAATGTCTTCCATTAAGACCTCAAATTTACCCAGGGAACTTAATACCAAAAACAATGGGTCTTTAGGATTGATACCAGAACGTCTCACTACATCGAGAACCTTCTGTTTAAAATGATCTGATTGTCCTGCTAATGTTGTATCTAAAGAAGCTTCTACAGAGGTGTTCATAAGTTCATGTGCCTTTTTTAAGTTTCTTGATAGAGATGATGTGTCAATTTTTTATTGTGCTGAAATTTTCTAACATGATTAATTTTGGGTGGTAACTAAAAAAGGAAGAATTCACTCATATAGAGAAGTTGGTTTTAAAAAAATAAATAAAAGATAACTCTAATACCAATTTTATGTGAGGTTGCACAGAATGGGAAATCCATTAATTCATCCATCTTTATCTGTGGTCAATTATTCTTGAAATTTTTTTCCATTCAGCTTCATATTAATTTGGTATAAACCTGAAATTTTTCTAAATTATGATTTTTCTAAGCATAATCTTATTTCCGGTTATTCCTGATTTTGAATATTTATAATAAAGCTTAAAAATCGCTATTTAATTGATTTTGTAAATCTACTGTTGATGTAATGTTCAATAAACCCAATAATTCCCTAATATGTTTATTATTCTTAATTTGTTCACTAAATTCTTCCATCCAATTAAAGACACGAGAACGGTTCATAAAATCTATTTCAGAATTTTCGATGGCATAGTTATAAGGTGAATCCAGAGATTCTAATAATTCATAAGTATCTCTCCATAATTTGCCTAAATATAATTCATTGTTTCCACTTGCTTGGATACGCTGTTGAATATCAGAACCATCATAGTAAGGAAATTCGTCACCAAAATACAGATTTTTGATAATGATGTAGTCTGCTTTATTTCCATAACAATTAAAAAGCTCTTGTAGATAATCTGTACAATCTCTCCGATAAGAAATTGGATGCACAAAAGTGATACGATAACCTAATTGAGCAATGGCATCCCACAGCATTACTTCTTCGGCAAATTGTCGGAATTCTTCAAAACTTTGTCCGGGTAAATCACTCAGAGCTACTTGCACATTAGAAAAACTCTCTAAATCAATTAATAATTGGTCTGCACCACCTTGTGTTAAGGGCAATTGAGCAATAGGTAATAATAGCTGATAAGCATATAACTTATTGCGATTACCACTGTAATAAACTCTGAGATTTAGTTGTGATTCTAGATAAATCTCTATCAACAAACGTGCTGTTGTTGACTTACCCACCCTAGCATCACCAACTGTCATTACTAGTCGTTTAGGATTAGGGATAATTTCTGGATTATTTTGGCTATGCGGCTTGATCTGTGATGACTGCATTTTCTTTTATCCCCAATAATTCATTAGCATTCAATACGCTTTGCTCAAATTCTTTCAACCAAGCTGATACACGAGATTTAATGACAATGTTGGCTTGTTTATCTTCTAAAACTTCACTAAAAGTCAAGTTGTTTTCATCAATATAGTCATAGGGCTTGAAAAACAAATCTGGCATTTTAATTTCTACCGCACCAGCATCTAAAAGTTTAGTGCGAGTATCAGAACTGTCGTAGCGTTCAAATTTATCAGCTTCACCGTGAAACAGATTTTTTACAACTACATAATCAACGCGATCGCCACAGTATTTGTGAAGAATTCGTAATATATTTACTGAGTCTTTTACCCTAGATAGTACACTCACCATTGTGACTCTGTATCCTAAGCCTTTGACAGCATCAAATACACCTAAATCTTTCTCAAAATTCTCAAAAAATAGACCTGACTGGGCGGGTAAATCTACTAATACCAGTGGGGGAAGTTCTTTTTCTAAGTCTATTAGTAAGTCATCTGCACCACCTCTTGTAAAAATATCAAGTAGCTTGACTCCAGGTTGTGCTGAGTCGTAGTGTCTATACAATTGAGCATTGCGATGATCTGAGTCATAAGCCAAATACTTTAACTGTTTGTTGATATATAAATGTAGCAATCCCCTTGCAAATGTGGATTTTCCGACACCTCCTTTATCACCGGTGATAATTACTATTCTTCCTGTTTGCTCACTTGTTTCTAACTGTTGATTTTCTGTAGTTTGTTGATTTTCTGTGGTTTCTTCATTTTGTGGTATCTGTTGATTTTCATTCACATTTTCATTCACGGTGGGTTTCTTCCTTTTTCTAGTCATAAATTAAGCAATGATTTGCTTCAATTTTGAAGATATTCTGGTAATGAAAGAGATAAACTAGTTTTTATTGGAGTTAAGCTACGATTAACTACTGCCAAATTTACTTTCATAAATATCTCTATTGTTTTATTTTTATACAGTATTGATTTATAAATAAACTATCATTTGATGTAAAAGTGTAGGCTTTTTGATGTATTTTATATTTAATGGAAAATAGACGGCATCCCTATATATGGGTTTTCTTGCTTCTCAAACATCCTCTTAGAGTTTAATTTTTATTTATGGGCATTATCACCAATTATCTAGAAAATGAAATCAAACGCGTATTACGACAACAAGGAATAGTAGTTTGGCTAGATAAAGATGGCTATTACAAAAATTATGTAGATGAACTGATTACCCGTTATCAACAAGATGAATTTTTCGCTCCAGTTATTGCCTTTCGTGGTAGTTATTTAGAAATGCTATTTGCGCTTGAATCTTATGGTAACGGAATAGATCCAGAAAGATTACTGATTCATATGCCTGGACATACAGAAGAAACCATTCGCAAAACACCAATTCTGGCAATGTATCGTGCTGGTTACCGTTTCCGCAAATCGTTAAAAACTCTTGTCTGCGAAGCTGCTACGGGTAAAGTTAGTCCTATTGAATTAGAAAATTATCTCTTTCAAGGCATTATCAATCTTACTACCGCCGAAACTTGGTTGGAAAATATACTTTCTCAGCCTCAAGACAGCTTAGGTAAATATTTAGATAATCTCAGTTTAGAGTGGATTTTAGACGGTTTGCTGGATATTGAGGAAAATAAAAAACTTCGAGATAAGTTTGTAGATGCTACTAGCCTTAATACTTTAACTCAGCATCTCTACCGTCATACTGGTATGGATGAGGCTTTTTTGCAATTTTACCTCAATAACGAAACCCTCTCTTTTTCTAAATTAGGTGAAGTTTTTACTGCTTGGTTAATGTGCGTTGAGTATGTACAAGGTTTAAAGCGTTTACCCCATCTTTTCCAACTCCAACCTCTCAAGCAACTTTCCCAAACGCTGCTGAAAAACTGCCAACAACTGATAGACTATTTTCGCCAACGTTATTCTGACCTATACGCCGCTAAAGCTGTTACTGTTGAGTTGCGTTTAGAGCCAGAACTATACACTGTTACCGCAGAAGAATTAAGTAAAATAAATACATTCCAGTGGGGAGAAACTACAGTTTTAACTGCTGCTGTTCAAGCACTGTTAGCTAGTGAATATAATCAAGTCTTAATTTGGTCGCAACCTCGGATAGAAAAACCGACATTTTGGTTAGAACGAGAACAGAATCGATCTCATAAAATTGAATGGTCACTCATTCATAAAGCTGCTACTCTGGGTGATAAAATTCATAATGCTGGGCGGATTAAAAATCTTGATTCTCTGAGAGATGTTTTAGAATATTATACTTATTCAGGTTATGAAGTAGACTTAGCACACCGCTGTTTTGAGCAACAATATCTTAAACAGCTAGATCCTAACTTACCCCATTTTACCCAATTGATAGAAACTAGGGAAAAACTTTGCCGCCAGTATCGAACTTGGGCAGATACCCTCAGTCAAGATTTTAATGCTATTTGCCAGAAAAATAGTTTTTTACCAGAGGAAAATTTACAACAGCGTACCATTTACGATCAAATTATCCATCCTCTCACTCAAAACAACCATAAAAAAGTCGCTTATTTTTTAATAGATGCCTTTCGTTATGAAATGGCTACAGAACTCATATCAGAATTTACTGAAGCAGCCACAATAGTTTCCTTAAAAGCAAGGTATGCAGAATTACCCACTATCACAGCAGTTGGTATGAATGCCTTAGCGCCTGTTAGCCAAGGAGGAAAATTACTATTAGGTGGGGAAAACGGTTTTAAGGGCTTTAAAACTGGTGAATATACAGTCTGTAATCCCGAAAGTAGAGTTAGGGCTATTCATGATAAAAGCATTAATGACAGTAATAAAAGCCGTAAACGCCCTCCGTTTTTAAATTTATCTGAGGTACGTAACTATACGATAGATCAACTTAAAAAATATTGTGGACAAGCACGATTGATCGTAATTCATAGTAAAGAAATTGACGATGCAGGAGAAGC
>NZ_VIKW01000057.1 GCF_009711975.1 Anabaena sp. UHCC 0204 | reverse complement strand
GGTTGAGTTATGTATGTTTTGGTAGGTGTTTCTACCTTATGAATTTATATTAAGCTTTATGTTTCAATTTGTAAAGTTATTTAACTTAAGCATTCATGATGACAGCTATTAGTTTTTCTAATATGTTGCTGGAAATCATGAAGGCTTATTTTCTCACTTCACTAAATCAAATTTAGCTTGGTGTGATTAACCGGGAGGCCATGCCATAGGACGATTGCCAAGGATATGTATATGTAGGTGATGTACTGTTTGACCGCCGTCAACGCCAGTATTCATAACTACTCGATAACCATTTTCCAGTCCAGCTTGTGCGGCGACTTTCTGGACTGTTAATAATAGATGTCCTAAGAGGGCTTGATCTTCAGGTTGGGCTGTGGCGATGTTAACTATGGGTTTTTTGGGAATGACAAGGATATGAACGGGTGCTTGGGGATTGACATCTGTAAATGCCAAGGCTAGATCATCCTCATAAACAATATTCGCGGGAATTTCTTTGCGAATAATTTTGCTAAAAATCGTTTCTGTGGTTTGACTCATACAGATTTACCGAATACATCTGTTAGAGATTTTAGGCGATCGCAGGCTAGAAACTTGGTTGATTAAACACTTCTAAAATTTGCCGACAAACCTGTTTCAGCTTTTCTCCAACTTCAGGAGAGGGGATGGAGTCACCGATAAAACTCCAAGTTTCTATGGTCGAAAGTCGCCAAACTTCGCCACGATGGTCAAATCCAGCCGCTTCTACGCCAATGGCGCGACGGTCATTATTAATGGGATCTTGATAAAATCGGATTTGAATTAAAATACTGCGACTACGCCAAGACTTGCTAATGCCAGGAAAGTGAAAACCAATGTCTATAGAATCTGGATCTACTAATTCTCTGGTTTCTGGGTCATTGTGCCAAGGTTTGAGATCGGATTTAACATCAGGAAATTCGGATTTAAACAAATTTACTACCGTAGCAATTTTGCTGGCGAATTCCAGGTTTGTGGCTTGTTCGGCTGCGTTCACTCAAAAATACTCCTATATTCGGTCGGTCTGTGGGGGATATTCAAGACAGAAAAACCTGAATTAACTCTAACAGTGCATTACATAGCGATCTAAAATAACACTGTTAATCTGTAAGCAAACAGAAAATTAATTTCCATATTATGGTGCGTCAACGCTCTATTTTCTCACTGATTTTTGTACTATTAGCAACATTTCTGATTAGTTGTGGCGGTCCTAGTGTTGCTACTTTACCACCATCTTATACAGCAGCGGAAGTTGCGAAAATTCAGGAATATGTTCCTGGAATTAAAGCCGTGCGCGATCGCGCGCCAGAACTGCAAAACTTGATTGCAAAAGGTGAATGGATCAATGTAGGGAATTTTATCCATGGACCGATGACAGAAGCTAGATCAAATATGACTTATGTCATTCCCAACCTGGCATTGCAAAATCAAGCTAAAGCTCGGCAAATTAGTAAGGATTTGTTGAAAGACTTAGTAAAAATAGATCAAGCTGCTACCGTTGGCAATACTAGTCAAGCTTTGAGTAACTGCAAAGATGTTTTCGTAGATATTGACAAGTTCTTAGAACTAGTTCCAGAACAAAGTAGCTAAGGAGGGAACAGGGAATAGGGAACAGGGAACAGGTATTACAAAGATCAATTCCCCCCTGCCCCTCTGCACCCTTGCCCTCTGCCTCTTATTGGCTTCGAGTCTTGAATCACAAAATCTTGGGGGGATGGGGTGATAGGGTGAAGGAGAAGACTCTTCATTCTTCACCCCTGACTCCTAGCAAAAACCATGAATGTAGTAATTATCGGTTGTGGTGTGGTTGGGGCGGCGATCGCCTATGAACTCAGCCAAGTTAAAGGTTTAAACATCACTGTTTTCGAGCAAAGACAACCTGCACAAGGATCTACTAGCGCCGCCCTCGGTGTTTTAATGGGTGTAATTAGCCATAAAACTAAAGGTAATGCTTGGCGAATCCGACAAACTAGCATTGAACGCTATGGAACTTTGATTCCTGAATTAGAAAGGATTACGGGGCGGAAAATCCCTTGTAACCGTCAAGGAATCGTGATGCTGTTGTCAGAAAATTTAGATCGTCCCCTAGAAAGTGGGGTTGAGGTGTTGTCCGAATGGGAACAACTGCGGGAAATTCGTCAATCTCAAGGTTGGCAATTACAAGTTTGGGATCAAGAACAACTGCAAAAATATTGTCCCCAAGTTAGTCACCCGCAAATTATGGGTGCTGTTTATTCTCCCCAAGACTTACAACTAAATGCGACAGCGTTAACTTTAGCTTTAGTAGATGCAGCGCAACGCAATGGAGTAAATTTCAAGTTTGGTGTGTCTGTGACAGGTACAGAAACTCCTCCTCCTCCTCCTCAAACGCCTTTACATATCAAAAAAGGATTGGGTGAGGCTCACAAATGTAATTTTATTGAAACTACTGAGGGTAAAGTTGCTGCTGATTGGTTTATAGTCTCTGCGGGTTTGGGTTCGACTACCTTAACTGCACAATTACAGCAGATGGTGAATATCCGTCCGGTGTTGGGACAAGCTTTATATCTAAGTTTAGGACGGATTTTAGGAAATCCTGATTTTCAACCAGTGATTACTGGTAATGATGTGCATATTGTGCCGATGGGAAATGGTGATTATTGGGTGGGGGCAACTGTAGAATTTCCCAATGATGACAATCAAGTATCCCCAAGTTCAGAATTGTTGGATGCTGTTAGACAACAGGCGATCGCTTTTACCCCAGATTTAGCCGCAGCGAAGGTGATCCGTACTTGGTCAGGGTTGCGCCCCCGTCCGGAAGGACGACCAGCACCCGTCATTGATAAGTTACCTGGTTTTACTAATGTCCTCTTGGCAACGGGACATTACCGTAATGGTGTTTTACTTGCACCGGCAACAGCAATAGCTATTCGGGAAATGATTCTACCCCAAAATTCTCGTTCTTAAATTTTTCTATTTGACAAGCTCCCGGACGGGTTGAATAAGTCCGGGAGCTAATTGATTATTTTTAATATTACAAGATAGTTCTTCCTCATCAGAATCTAGTATAGCAAATTCCGAGGCACAAGTCAACAACCTCAACCCATAAAATGCGAATTTTTTTTGTTTTGATAAAAGTCATTGTTCGATTTGCTCACCTATTACCTATTCATAGGATGATAAAAGGGATTTAGGTACTTATGCGGTGCTGTTGCCTTGCCAAAGAGGAAAATAGAGTGTCAATTAAAGAACAAAAAATTAAAGTAGATTCCCTAGAATGGTTTTATCGAGAAGCTGAACCGATTGGGAGAACTGACTTAACTCCCGTAGTATTGTTACATGGGGTAGTTGCTCAAAGTTATAGTTGGCGGAATATTATGCCAAGTTTAGCAGCACAGGGGACAAGAGCGATCGCACCAGATTGGATTGGTTATGGCTTTTCTGATAAACCGGAAAAACAAGACTTTTCTTATACTCCCACAGCATTTATTACAGCTTTAGAAGGATTTGTGAAAGCTTTAGAATTAGAACATTTTTCTTTAGTTGTCCAAGGATTTTTAGGTTCAGTTGGTTTACAATACGCCTTACGTCATCCGGAAAAGATTGCTAACATTGCTATTTTAAATACACCCATTTCCACATCTGCAAAATTGCCTTGGAAAATCAAACAAATGGGTTTACCTTTAGCAGGTGATGTCATCACTCAAGATCCTTTATTAGTTGATAGAACCTTAGAAGGTGGATGTCGTTATCGGATTGAAGATCAAGATTTAGATATTTATCGCAAACCATATTTAAAAAGTTCTTCATCTGGTCGAGGTTTGCTGGCAACAATTCGCAATTTTCAACTGGAAAAAGCGATGATAGAAATAGAAAATGGGTTTAAAGAATGGCAACAACCTATTTTAGTTCAATGGGGAATGATTGATCCTTGGTTATCTGTAGATATGGCAGAAAGTTTTGTCAAATCTGTACCCAATGGTGAAATAATCAAACTTAATAATGTTGGACATTATGCCCAAGAGCATTATCATGAAGTAATTTTACAAGATTTACTGCCATTTGTTCGCCGTTCAGAGTCTAAATAGTGAATGTAGAGATGTTGTCGGCAACGTCTCTACAATTCGGCAATATTTTGAAATTTGAATGGTTATTTATGCCTTGTTTGATGCCATTGCCAAGCATGAGAGACGATATCTTTAATATCTGGATATTGAGGTTGCCAATTCAAGATTTTTCTGGCTTTTTCACTTGTACCAATTAAGGCTGGAGGATCTCCAGGACGGCGATCGCATTCTTTCACTGGTATTACCATTTTTGTTATATCTTCAGCGGCAGCAATTACTTCTCGAACTGAAAAACCGTTACCATTTCCTAAGTTAAAAACTTCACTATTTCCACCATTCAATAAATATTCTAATCCCAAAATATGGGCATCAGCTAAATCATTAACATGGATATAATCCCGAATACAAGTACCATCTGGAGTGGGATAATCAGTCCCAAAAATGCTAATAGATTCTCGTTTACCTAATGCTGTTTGTAACACCAAAGGAATTAAATGGGTTTCTGGATGATGATCTTCTCCTAATAATCCTTCGGGGTTAGCACCGGCAGCATTAAAATAGCGGAAACGCACTGATTTAAAGTTGTATGCTACATCAAAATCAGTTAGTATCCGTTCTACCATTAATTTAGTTGCACCATAGGGATTAATGGGATTTTGGGGATGATCTTCCGTGATGGGAATAAAATTCGGAACACCATAAGTTGCACAGGTGGAAGAAAAGACAAAATTCTTAATAGAAGCTGCTAACATTGACTCTAATAGTGTCAGCGTTCCTAAAACATTATTGCGGTAGTATTTAGCTGGATCAGTTACAGATTCACCTACATAAGCATAGGCGGAAAAGTGCATAACTGCGGCAAAATTACGAGTCTGGAAAAGATGATCTAATAAAGTGCGATCGCTTGTATCCCCTTCTATCAATTCTACTTGTAAAACTTGTTCTACTAAATCACGATGCCCATATACCAAGTTATCAAGTATGACCACCTCATATCCTGCTTGCTTGAGTGCTAAGACTGTATGAGAACCAATATATCCTGCTCCCCCTGTCACTAGAATGCTAGGCTTTCCCACTGACATAGTTTCTCCTTGATGCTTCTTTTGCTAATCTAATTTAGCGCGACTTTAACGTGCTAGGAGACAATTGATAATTGACAATTGACAATTGATAATTGACAATGAAAGATTACCTCGAACTGCCAGTGCGAGGATTGAGCAAGAAATAAGGGAGAAAGGAAATTAAAAACTTATGAATTACCCCTACGAAAAAATCAGGTTTATCAGCAAACCCTAATTACTCTCACCTGATGAAGATGGTTGTTGATTTTGCTCTGAAGGTGCAGGTTGTTGCAAACGTTGCCGCCATCTGCTAGGTTTAGGGCTACTTTGATTATTAGTAGTGACAGAAGAAGCTGGAGTTATTGCTCGTCTTCGTCTTCTGTTTCTTGTTTCTCCGGAAGAAGTATTAGTAGCAGCTTGATTTCTTCTTCTTCTGAGAGCTTCTCCTAAACGTTGTCCTTTAGTTGCTGATGGAGTAGAAGTAGATCCTGTTGATGCGGCTGTACTTCTGCTACGGCGAATTCTTCTGGTGATTGGGTTCGATTCTTTGGGAGTATTTTCACTAACGGATGTTACCAATCTTCTGCTGCGTCTGGGTGTTTCACTTACAGAGTTACTCGCATTGTTGGTAGATGCAGTATTTCTTTGTTCTTTTTCTCTTTGTTTCTTGCGTTCTTGTAATTGACGATATCTTTGAGAACCGGCGATCGCATATTCAGTGCCAATAGTAACGCCTTGTCTACCCTCTGAACTGGGTTTGAGTTTCCACTTTTGCGCTCTTTCTAAATGTTCTGCATCCAATTTTTCGTTACCACTGGATCTTAATAACCGAACCTTAGTAACATTACCTTTATTGTCTGTATCAAGAGCTACTTCGACTCTGCCCTCTACACCTCTTCTCTTCGCCCAATCTGGATAAGTTGGATTACACTCCCGACAAGCAGCGCGGCCATTACCACTACCAGAGTTAGTACCTAATTTGGGAGATGTAGGTGCAGTAGCAACTTTAGGAGTAATTGCTGCTTCTTTTTTTGTCCCACCACCACTATTACCAGTAAAAATAGTAGAACTACCAGGAATACCTGATCCTGATGAATTAGATGTTCCTAAAGTATTTCCACCATTACCGGAAGTAGCTTGAGATGGTTGTGAACCTGCTTGATTTGCTCTCCCATCTCTGATTCCTGCTAACAACTTACTTAAATTAGAACCGGATTCTGAAGATGGTTGAATAGCAGTAGCTTCAGTAGATAAGGGTTGAGTATCTACTTTCTGTGGTGATAGCTTTGTAGTTAACGGAGAGGCTTTTTGAGGCTGAGTATCTACTGTCTTTGGTGATACATTTGCCTTTGTAATCGTCGGTAAAGGTTTCAGGGGTTGTATTTTTGGCTCAGGAATCACAGGAGATGGAACTTGCTGTTTTCGGATTACAGCAGGTTGAGCCAGAACTACTGTGCTTTTTTGTGGTTGCGGTACGAATATGGATGGAGCGGAATCAGAATTAGTTGAACTTGTAAAAATCCGTGAATTATCAATAACTTGAGGTTTTATTTTCTCTTTCGGTGCTTCTATTAGTTTTATTTCTTCTTCCGGTGGAGTCTCCACAAAAGTAATTTCCATTGGCTCTTCTTCGGGGACTTTTGTAATTAGACTACCAATACCAGAAGCCAGCAACCCAATATGTATAGCCAAAGAGCCAATCAAGCTATAAGTCAAAAAGGTTGTCAGTGTCTTTAATTCTTTTTCTCGCTGCTCTGTGGCTATGCTGGAAAAACTCATGGTTATATTTATTACTATTTAGTTTATTGCTATCTATTTTCAGTAACTTTGGGTAGAATAACAGAAGTTATATACAAATGTCAATCAATTATTTTGAGTTTTTATATTTGCAGATTTTAGCTCAAATCTCTCACTAGTAAAAGATTACAGGAATTTTGACCCTTTTTGAGACTGTATTTTTTCCCTCAGATGTAGCAAAAGATTGACATATATTCTCATTTGTTCTAATTTAAGTTGATAACTTATATCAGCTATCTTTGCTGAACTTGTCGAGAAATTTTATTAAAAAGGTGAAAAATCGGACATGGAGATAAAAAATCTGTTTACAGCAGGTGGTGTGGTGATGTGGCCACTGCTACTGTCTTCTGTATTAGCGGGGGGGCTAATTATCGAACGAATCAGGTTTTGGGCAAAAATTAATAACCGTCAGCAACGGGTAGTACGAGATGTATTTAGTCTCTATCGTCAAAATAATGTGGTAAGTACAATTGATACACTGCGAAAAAATGCAGATTTACCCATTGCACGCATTTTTTTAACAGCTTTAGAACTAGAAGAACCAAATCCAGAAGAATTTCGCTTGGCTTTAGAGAGTGAAGCTCAGGCAGAAATACCTTTATTCAAAAGATTTAATACAATTTTTGATACCATTATTGCCCTTGCACCCTTGTTAGGATTACTGGGAACTGTATTAGGGTTAATTGCTTCTTTTGCTTCTCTGAATATTGGTGATGTTGGAGGAACAAAAGCAGCGGGTGTGACTGGTGGTATTAGTGAAGCTTTGGTTTCCACAGCGACAGGTTTAGTTGTGGCAATTTTTACCCTAGTTTTTGCTAATACCTTCCGGGGATTTTATCAGCGACAAATGGCGTTGATTCAAGAATATGGTGGCCAGTTAGAACTACTATATCGTCGTCGCTACGAACGAGGAGAAAAAACCTATGCGTCTACAAGATGAGCCGGAAATCCCAGCACAGATTAACATTGTGCCAATGATTGATGTGATCTTTGCGATTTTGACATTTTTTATTATGTCAACCTTGTATTTAACTCGTTCTGAGGGTTTACCAGTTAATTTACCTCAAGCTGCTACGGGAAAAAGCGATCGCCCGGCACAGGTAACATTAACTATTAATAATACTGGCAAGATTTTTTTGAATAAAGAAGCGGTTAGTTTAGAGCAACTAGCAGCCGAAGTCAGAGAAAAAGTAGAACCATCACAACCTTTGATGGTGATACTTAATGCCGATGAAGGCGTTAATCACGGACAAGTAGTAGCAGTGATGGATAAAGTGCGACAGGTGGAAGGAGTGAAATTAGGTATAGCTACACGGAAATAATCAATCAATTTTAGATTTTAGATTTTAGATTTTGGCTTGGTTTTACCAGTTCAGTTTCCACTAAAACAATCTCAAATTACCAGTCTAAAACCCAAAAATTTACGAGGTTAAAGTGATCGCTAATACTTTGATTAATTCAGCAGCTAAACCTGTATTTAGCTTACTTGTGTGTTTGATGCTGCTGCTAGTTTGTTTAGTATCTAGTGTCACATTGGGAGCAGCGGATATACCAATAGATCAGATTTTGACATCCTTTGTCAACTTTGATGGTTCATATCAACACTTAGTTATTCAAACAGTCAGATTACCGCGATCGCTCATTGCCATTTTAGTCGGTGCATCCCTAGCAGTATCTGGGGCATTAATGCAAGGTTTAACACGCAACCCATTAGCAGATCCAGGTATTTTAGGTATCGAATCCGGTGCAGCACTCACCGTAGTTGTGACAATTTTTATATTTGGTAGTACATCAATTACTACGTTGACAATTGCGGCCTTTTTGGGTGCGGGAGTCACAGCGATTTTAGTCTACTTCCTGGGTTCATTGGGAAAGGGAGGTGCAACCCCGCTGAATCTCACAGTAGCAGGAGCAGCACTGACAGCTTTAATTTCTTCCCTGACTACTGCCATTTTAATCATTAGTCAACGCACATTAGAAGAAATTAGATTTTGGTTAGCCGGTTCATTAGCAGGTAGAGATGCGCCTATCCTGCTTTCCGCACTACCTTTTGTGATCATCGGTTTAGTAATTGCCTTTGCTTTGGGTAGACAAATTACTACCATGAGTCTAGGTGATGATGTAGCCAAAGGTTTAGGTCAAAAAACAGCCTGGATAAAAATTCTTACCGCCATTAGCGTAGTTTTACTAGCAGGAAGTTCCGTAGCCCTGGCTGGTCCGGTTGGTTTTATTGGTTTAGTCGTTCCTCACGTTGTCCGATTTTTCATTAAAACCGATTATCGCTGGATTTTGCCTTATTCCGCCGTTGTCGGGGCAACTTTACTGTTAGTAGCAGATATTACAGCCCGTATCATCCTCAAACCCCAGGAATTACCTGTAGGTGTGATGACTGCACTGGTTGGCGCTCCCTTTTTTGTTTATCTGGCTAAATCAAAGGTGAAGAAATGAAATCAATTGATAATTGACAATTATTTCATTCAAGGTTTAAAAACTATCCTTTCTAGGAGAAAAAGAATCGTTGAAACAAACACTTTTTTACATTCCAAATTGAAATAGATGGAACAACGAAAAGACTCTACAGCAACACTTTCAAAATCCAATATATTGGTGTTTCGTTCTTCAGCAATATCTTTTAGGATAGATCGCCGTGTGCCAATGATACTGTTGTTTTTACTAGCAGTGATTGGGGTAGCAATGGTGATAAATGTGGGTAGAGGTGAATATCCTATCTCTCCTTTAGATATTATTAAAACTATATTGGGTGTAAATACGGGAAATCCTGATCATCTGTTTGTGATTAATTCCCTGCGTCTACCTCGTACCCTTGTCGCTTTCATGGTGGGAATGGCGCTGGCCATTTCTGGAACTATCTTCCAAGGTTTAACACGCAATCCCTTGGCTGATCCTGGTATTATTGGGATCAATTCTGGCGCAAGTCTGGTAGCAGTTACAGTGATTGTTTTATTTCCTTCCGCACCAGTTTATATCTTGCCTTTATCAGCTTTTGTTGGTGCTTTGTTGATGGCGGCTTTAATTTATTGGTTAGCTTGGAATAATGGTAGTTCGCCAATTTTATTAATTTTAATGGGTGTGGGTTTATCTGCGATCGCTAGTGCCTTCACCAGTTTAATGATTACCTTCGGTGACATTTACAGCGTTAGTGATGCTTTGGTGTGGTTAGCAGGTAGCGTTTATGGAAGAACTTGGGAACAGGTATTTTCATTTTTACCCTGGTTAATTATTTTTATACCAATGGCTTTGACATTAGCCAGACATTTGAACGCTTTAAATTTAGGTGATGATGTTGCTAGAAGTTTAGGAACGTCCGTAGAAATTCAACGTAGTTTATTACTATTAGTAGGAGTTGCTTTAGCTGGTGCATCAGTAGCCACTGCGGGGATGATTGGTTTTGTCGGTTTAATATCACCCCATTTAGGAAGGCAATTAGTAGGTACAAATCATCAAGGTTTGATTCCTACCGCAGCACTGTTAGGGGGAATGATTGTTGTGGTGGCAGATTTGTTAGGAAGAACTCTTTTTGCACCTATTGAAATTCCCTGTGGAGTCGTTACTGCTGCTGTGGGCGCTCCTTATTTTCTGTATTTATTAATTCGTAATCGGAAAAATAGGTGACAGGGAACAGGTGACAGGTGACAGTGAAGAGAGCAGGAGCAGAGGGGGAGAAAAACCAATTATTAATTACAAATCTAAAATCTAAAATCTAAAATCTAAAATTGTTATGAAAGGATTATCAACAAAAAGTTTATCTTTAGCTTATGATGGTGCGACGATTATCTGGGATCTAAATTTAGCGATTCCTTCTGGAAAAATTAGTGCTTTAGTTGGTGCTAATGGTTGTGGAAAATCTACTTTATTAAGAGGTTTGGCTAGATTGCTTAAACCTCGTGGTGGGGCTGTATATCTGGATGGAGAATCTATTTTTCAACTTTCCACAAAAGCAGTCGCCCAGCAATTGGGAATTTTGCCTCAAAGTCCTGTAGCACCAGAAGGTTTAACCGTCAGAGATTTAGTGGCACAAGGACGTTATCCTTATCAAAATTGGTTGCAACAATGGTCCCAAAAAGATGAAAAAATTGTTCACCAAGCTTTAGAAATTACGGATTTACTCAAGTTATCTGAACGAGCATTAGATACTTTATCTGGTGGACAAAGACAACGGGCTTGGATTGCTATGGCATTAGCTCAAGATACGGATATTTTACTATTAGATGAACCGACTACTTTTTTAGATTTGGCACATCAAATAGAAGTTTTAGATTTGTTGTATGATTTAAACCAATTTCAAGATAGAACTATTGTGATGGTGTTGCATGATTTAAATCACGCTTGTCGTTATGCTGATTATTTAGTAGCAGTTAAAGAAGGTAGGATTTTTACTGCTGGAGAACCACAAGAAGTTATGAATGAGGAAATGGTAAAAGAGGTTTTTGGTTTAGATTCTCGTGTTGTTACTGACCCAGTTGTGGGAACACCAATGTGTGTACCTATAGGACGTAAAGGTAAAGGAATTAACTAATTAGGGCTAGTTATTCCTGCAACTATTTTCGGGTTTAGTTGCTTTTATTGATAAAAGTGAAGTCAGCGATTGAGCGATCGCACCCTTTCACAACCCCAACAGCGATACCTTCGGTGCGCTTTGCGATCCCAAACCTCCCAAAACAGCTATATCTTCCCTTGACAAAATATTTTCATACAATTAACATCAAATTATCAAATAATTTAATGAATTTATGATGTTTAGCCTAAGCGATATTCATCCCTTATCAGAATTTCAGCGAGGTGCAAAGATGTTTCTTGATAAGTTAAAAGAAACTAAATCTCCCATTGTGCTAACTGTGAATGGTAAAGCTGCTGCGGTAGTTCAAGATGCTGAAAGTTATCAAAAACTTATTGATAGACTTGAATTACTTGAATCTATTGCTAAGATACGTCAAAGTATAAATGAGTTTGAACAAGGTGAGGGTATGCCCTTAAATCAAGCATTTGCAGAATTTAAGGAAAAATATGGCATACCGGATTGAGATTTCACCTAGTGCTATTGCTGATATTGAGAGTATTTTCCTGTGGATAACAGAGGATTAAAAAATGTATGTCTAATTATCAAGAATTGTTAGAGCAAGCTAAAAATTTGACTCCTGAAGAACAGCTTAAATTAGTTGAAAATTTATCTATCTTAATTCGTCAACAATTGAAAATGACATCAAAACCAAAGCGTAGTATTTTAGAATTGCGTGGTTTAGGTAAGGAAATTTGGGGAAATATTGACGCTCAGGAATATGTCAATCAGGAGCGTGATTCATGGAATGGTTAAATAAATTACAGGGTAAAATTGTAGGTTTAGATACTGCACCGCTAATTTATTTTATAGAAGAAAATCCTCGCTATTTACAAGTTACAGATGCTTTTTTTACAGCACTGCTATTTATGGTGGTGCTTCTTTTTTCTTAACCAATGATCTTCGTTTACCTTCTTTACCAGGGTTAACTGTGTTGGTTTTAAATCAATTGATAAGTTAAGTGTTTTGAAATACAGCAAGCGATCGCACCCTTCAAGCCTCCAAACAGCGATTCCTACGGATCGCTTCACTATCGCACTTCCCACATTCCCAAAAGCGATTCCTACGGAGCGCTTGCGCTATCGCTCATCCTCCACATCCCCAAATAGCGATACCTTTGGTCAGCTTCGCTATCGCATCCCAAGACACCGAACTGACAAGTCAGCAATTGCGCGATCGCTTCTCTAAGGTGTATAGTTAAGTTAAAGTAACAACATCAGCCAAATTTGCTCATAGTAAAAAGTATGCTGCAAGCAATTGAAGGAATTTACAAAGATGGTAAGGTAGAACTTAAAGAATTACCATCTGATATTTCAGAAAGTCTTGTTATTGTCACTTCTTTTAAATCGAAAAAAAATCACATAAAAGATCAAATAATGCAGTTTGGTATGTTTTCTGGAAATCAGCAGTCAACAGAAACGGATTTTGAAATTGCTGAATTTCATGGGGATAGTGAAAACAGCTTAGACTGGTCATAAGTAATTATGAAATATGTCTTAGATACTCATGCTTTAATCTGGTTTCTTGAAGGTAATTTAAAGTTAGGTGCAAATGCTAAAACTATCCTTTCTGATTCTGATTCAGAGTTAGTTATTCCTGCGACTACTTTAGCTGAGGCTGTTTGGATTGTAGAAAGAGGTAGAACAGATTATGAAGACAGATGGATTACTATAGGTTTAGATGAAACGGGTATTTTAAGGGTTGTTATTCATACTTTTGAACAAACAGATGAAGATTCATGTTTGATTCGTATTATTTCAGCACGAAAAGCAACTTTTAATGAACAACAGTATTATCAAGGAAGAAAGCTATGAAAGCAGAATATGATTTTTCACAAGCTGAACAAGGTAAGTTTTATAATGCTGATGCGACTTTTCATTATCCGATTTACCTTGAACCAGATGTTGATAATTTTTTCAAGAAAATTGCTCAGGAAAAAATATTGATGTGCAAATTTTAGTCAATGAATGGTTGAGAAATAATATTAAATTAATTGAAAGCATTCAGTAAAAGCGATTCCTACGGAGCTTCGCTATCACACCCTTCACACCCTCAAACGCGAACTGACAAGTCAGCGATTGCGCGATCGCACTCCCAACATCCCTAAAACAGCGATCTGCTGAAAGCAGCAGCGCTTCGCGATCGCCTAAATTCATCACCACAATAAAAAATGATAAGATACTAATAAGATTTTATTCATATTAGTATCTTATGAATGTGAGTTTTCCGATACCAAAAGAACTTGAGTCTTATCTTGAGGTTCAGCTTCAATCTGGCAATTATGATACTGTAGCGGACTATTTTTTGATGTTGTTGCAGCAAGATCAACAGCGTAAGGATGCTCAAGCAAAATTAGCTAGTTTGTTACAAGAAGGTTTGGACTCAGAAGCAGAACCTGTAACTCCTGAATATTGGCAGGATTTGCGCCGATCAATCTTTGGTATGGTGCAGTAGTGAGTATGGCTTTTCAGGTAATTGTTCGCAATCGTGCTACTCAGGATATCAGGCAACAAGCAAATTATATTTTGGTGAATGGCAATCGGGGGAGAAGTTTTTGGAGTTTGTTGAGTCTGCTTTTGCTCAATTGGCAATAACTCCCAATATGGGTAAGGTTGTGTCGTCTTTGTCGGATATGGGAACAATTCGTCAGTGGCGGATTAAGAATTTTAAGGACTATTTGATTTTTTATAAAGTTCAAGAGGAACAAGTGGAGGTTCTACGGGTTTTGCATGGGGCGAGAGATTTAGAGGATCTCTTGCCATAGACTAAATTAATTCTAAAATGTTTAAAAACTTTTCTCCAAACTCATTTTTTGCAAACCCGATTTGTGGCGTGAATTCTGAAAACCAACTGTGATTCATCAGATGATTTCCAAAATCTATTGATACTAAACCTGGAAAAACAAAATTTTGCAAAAAATATGTTTTATCTGGAGACATCTTTGATAAATAAAAATCTTTAAGAATATTTATATTCAAGAAATCAATTTTATCTAATGCGTATGAGTATTGTGTCAACTCATTATATTTAATTTCATTCCTAATATAGGCAGCAAATATTTTACCAAATGCCTCAGCTTTATTTATTTGATCAAACCTATCTAAAGCATTAATTATATATTCTCCGACCTGTTTTCTATACTGAGGATCGGATTGATATTTAAGCATAAATTTATCCTTAAATTTATGATCTACATATCCTATTTCTGCATAAAAACTAATGATTTTTTTGAGAAAAGTTATCTCGCGTACAGTTGAATTTAATTTAATCATTGAGTATACTGAACTTATAATAGGAATATCTTTGATGATGCCATCATCTAATAATTCATCTATTCCTATTTCCGCGAAGTCTTTAAGTCTGTCTACAACTTCTGAATTTTGTATAACTTCCATTAAAAATTCAGTGATTTTTTTACTATCTTTTCTATTCATATTAATAATATATATGTATGTTAGCTTATTTTGTGTATTAACATTACTTCACCAGGATGTATTGGTCTTACTAATCTATCTTGAGTAATATCTTGCAAATTATTCATAATCCTTAAATATTTTAACTAACAGCATATTCTGTAAATTGCCTCATGAAAGGAGACTGAAACCCTAACACAATATCATCCTTGGGAACTTCAGCAGCCACTAAATTAGCAGCAATATCATCCTCCGTCCCATTCCATTGCAGCCAAATTTTGCCACCTTTAATATCAATATGAATGATACAACTATGTACCCAATCTTGACCTTCCCAACCGACATGAACTATTTGATAATGGTCACGTTCTGTATCAAAAATCGTCTCAACTTCTATATTGCCGTAAGCTGGTTTTTGATCACTATATTCCTGTAATATTTTTTGTACAATCTGACGATATTTAGTTAATGTATCCATTTAAAAATCACCTCTTGCTCTACATCATAAACAAGCAGCTTCAACTGATTCTCTAATATCATATCTTTGGGAAAATCAAGTTGAAAAAATGTTTTGTAAGTTGTTAAAGGAACTGCTAAATATAAAACACGCTCCGGTTGTAACCTTCTCAATGCACCTCGATAATTAATAAATTGTCCTAATGCTGTATGAAATTCCGAAATAGCAGACGATCTTTCTAAAAAACTTTTGACTTCGACTGCAATTTTTTGTCCTTCCCGTTCTGCGGCTATCAGCTTTTCTGCGGCTAAATCAATAGAAAGATTAACTCCTCCTACACTAATTGTAAGTGGGTCATTTGTAATTTGCCAACCATCTTTTTGTAAAGCTATTTTGACAACTCCATGAAAAATATCTTTAGCAGACATACATATCTATCATTATATTGCTTATTCTATAATTACATTACCAGAAAGCGATCGCACCCTCTCAACACCCCAAAACAGCGATCGCACCCCTCCACATCCCTAAACAGCGATCGCACCCCCACACCCCAAACAGCGATCGCACTCCCACACCCCAAAAGCGATCGCACTCTCACCACATCCCAAAACGCGATCGCATCCCCAGATCCCCAAAACAGCGATCGCCCTACCTCCACATCTCTAAAACAGCGATCGCATCCCCTACACCCTCAAAAAGCGATCGCTCTTTCCCAAATCTCCTAATTACTAGTAGAGGGTTTTAGCACCTATTTATTTTTTCACCCTCCACCAAGCATAGGTAAATCCAAATCCTTACCAGTTAATTTAATAATTAATCGTCCAAATGCTATGATTGAATCATTATTGTTCTTCAAAAAGTCTAAAGTTTGCCCAATTTTATCAGCTTGCTTTTGAGTCAGTAAGCTTCCCCATACTCTACGTCGCTCATCTAGTTGTTCTGGGGTTGATGATTCAATTTCTTTAAGTATCCACCATTCAAAAATAGGTGAGAATATTTCCCAATTTGATGGATTAGTTTGTGTCCGATTCAATAATCCCCGTGCATTTAATTCAATTAGCTCCCTTTCTTTTTGGCTAAAAATAGAAGTTATATCACT
Source organism: Anabaena sp. UHCC 0204 (assembly GCF_009711975.1). GTDB lineage: Bacteria > Cyanobacteriota > Cyanobacteriia > Cyanobacteriales > Nostocaceae > Dolichospermum. Next base: position 31 of record NZ_VIKW01000057.1, on the reverse strand, counting down.
TAAATCATACTTGGAATTAGTAACTTTTCCT
>NZ_VIKW01000056.1 GCF_009711975.1 Anabaena sp. UHCC 0204 | reverse complement strand
TATATATGCAATTTTCGGCTGGTGTGGCTGGATTAAAATCACCGTCAATTGCTCTATTAGATCAAGTGCGTGCAATTGATGTTTCCCGTATTGTGGCTTATCGTGGTAGTCTCACATCTCAACAATATACAGCGATCGCTCAAGCAATTCAACAAATAATAAAACCTGAGCAAAACCCTAATCAAAATCAATGAGCGAATGGAAAAACTAGCTAAATATCGGCAAATTGTCCGGGAATTACTAATTTCTCACGCCACCACAAATGAGCCAAATATTGAATGTCAACTCATTTTTGATACAGAACATGATCATTATCAAATTCTCGATCTTGGCTGGCAAGGACTAAATCGTATTTATGCCTGTTATATTCATTTAGATATTAAAGACGGCAAAATCTGGATTCAACATAATATGACTGAAGCTGATATTGGTCAAAAGTTAGTTGAAAAAGGAGTTCCCGCTTCAGATATTGTTTTAGGGTTGCATCCGCCATACAAACGCCCCTACACTAATTACGGTGTTGCTTAAAGTGGGGATAGTTGTAGTAGCTGCTGGAAGTGGAGATACAACTATTACTCTGTTTCCTATAGCCTAAGTTGTTATACTCAAAATGACTTAATCATTTGATTATAATGACAATAAGAGCGATCGCAATAATGGTAATAATAGGTGATTTCCTGCGTTACAATTGATAGTCTATTCAGCAAAATCTACTTCACAGGTTGTAGTTTTGTCACCTTGAGTTTAAAATTACCTACCCCAGTTTCCCCAAAAGAACGAACGCGGACAATATACGTTCCTGTTTCTGTAATGCGAGTAAATAATAGAGAATTACTTGTACCATCAGGACCATCATCATTTTCTGCTACTGTTAAACCGTTGGAAGCTAATAGCGTAATAATGCTGTCAAAGTTTTCCGATGATAAATCAATAGATAAATTATCACCCTTCTCTAACTTAACTGAATAATCACGCGCAAATCCCCCTTGTCCCGTGGGAATATCTTGATCTGAGAGGGTATCGGAAATTTCTGTAAAATTAGTTAAAGGAATGGGACTATATAAGTTATTTTGTGCTGAAGCTGTTTTGATAAAAATGCCCATTGTTAGCAATGTGGCTGGAATAATTAAAATGTGTCTAAAAACCATTGCAAAAGTTTTTTTCATAAATTTAAATAGTTTCGGGCGATTATAAATCACTACTACACAAACAAAGTCCGTCTTCACGGACTAACAGAAAATTAAGGTTTCCAAACCCACGCAGGTGGGTTTCGTCTGCGTAGCTGCGACTTCTAGTCGCCCAGGCTTTTCTAATATAGCTTTATATTTCTTTGTTTGTCGTGGCAACAGCAGCTACACCCAAGACTTTAATTTCATGTGCTGTGAGTGTCTTCACAGCCACTTTGACAGTCGCACCAGTCGTATAAATATCATCCACTAATAATATTGGTATATTTGGGCGACGACGCAAATCTTTACCAATGACAAAAGCATCTACTAAGTTTTCTTGTCTTTCGGCTGGGGATAAACTAAATAATGCTTCAGTTTCCTTAATGCGTTCTAAACCATTGACTTTTAATTTGTATCCTGTAATATTACAAAAACCTTCCGCTATTAATGCTGCTTGATTAAAACCTCGTTGTTTTTGTTTTTTCGGGTGCATGGGAATAGGAACAACTAGAAGTTTTTGCTGTGCTTGAGGTGAATTTAATAACCATGATTCCCCTAACCATTGTCCGAAAACATAACCAATTTGTGGCTGATTTTCATATTTTAGAGCAGCGATCGCTCTTTTGACTGCACCACCATAACTTCCCCACACAAATACAGGTAATGGCTGTTTCCATAAATAACTAGGATTTTGCTTTTGACAACTTTGGATTTGCTTTGTGCAGTATGGACAAAGTTCCCTGGGTGTAGGACGTTGACACAAAGGACAATGGGATTTCAGAAAAAGATTGAGGAGATTTTGGAATATTTTCATTATAGATATTTTACATAAATGCGATCGCACCTGGCCGTTTCTACCCCTGTTGTTGGTAGATAACCATTACTTTCATAAAGTTTAACAGCTTCAGCTAAAATACTCGCAGTTTCAATCCAAATTTGCTCAAATCCACGGAGAATAATAACTGTTTCCAATTGTTGTAATAAAAATTTTCCTAATCCGCAACCGCGCACTTTTGGTAAAAGATACATTTTCCTAATTTCTACAGCCTTTTCACCGCGATTAATGGGATAATATGCTCCAGTCCCTACAATTTGATTTTGGTGTTCAATTACCCAAAACTCACCACCAGTTGCTAAATAATATTCTTCAATATTTAATACATCTTTATCTGCTTCTTCTGGTTGCCAAGGTAAACCGTATTCTAATAATACAGAACTAATGACTTTGGCTGCGAAAAGGCGATCGCTTTCTTGCCAATTCCGAATCACAAAATCTTGGTAAAAATACATTTCTCTTTTTCCTACTTCTGTTCTTTATATAGTAATCCTATGTAAAAATCCTAACTCAAGTTGCTAGTTATCGGGTTGAGCCTGGTAATGGGTAAGTAAATTTCTGTTTTCATCCTGTAAATCCTCTCGACTCCGCGGTAGTTGAGCGTAGTCGAAACTCGATAAACACCTGATTCAGACATTTCCTTAACTAGCAGTGATAGTTTTTTTGTGCGCGTGGGTAATCTAATGACTAGGAGGAGTGCTGCAATTTAGACAACAGCAATTTTTGATATATGGCTATTTCAGGAGATGATTACTTAGTTCAGCGCGGTAAGCAGATTGCTCAAAAGAAAAGAATTGTTACATATATTGGGCTTGTATCTTTCGGTGGTTCTATGCTGTTTGGAGGGGTAAATACAATCAAACAGGCTTGGGAAAAACCACAGCAACCAATAGTTCAATCTGCTGAGACTGAATTACAGAAACAGGTTAAGGGTTATGAATTGGTTTTGCAGCGTGAACCAAATAATCAAGTTGCGCTGGAGAAGTTGTCTATTATTCGGTTACAATCTGGAGATACGAAAGGAGCGATCGCCCTCATGGAAAGGTTAGTTAAACTACATCCTGATAGACAAGATTATCAGACTGTATTGGCGAATATGAAGAAAGGAATGGGGGAGAGCGATCGCCCTTAGAGGTGTCTACTACTTTCAGTAGAAACACAATTATCTCTAATAAAAAAGAAGAGAAAAATTTAATTAAGGTAGTAGAAATTCTAAAGTTATGTTTATTTCCTATGCTCAAAACTTTGAAGACGTTTTACTAAATCGCGTATTTAAGTATAAAACGCGAGGTTTTTATATTGATGTCGGAGCTTTACATCCAACTTTTGATTCAGTAACCAAAGCTTTTTATGATCGTGGATGGTCAGGAATAAATATAGAACCAATAAAAGAGAACTGTAATATATTTCATCAAGAACGCCCAAGAGATATTAACTTAAATATTGCTTTAAGTAATTCAGAAGGCAACCTAGAGTTTTTTGAAGTAGTAGGACAACCTGGAAACTCTACTCTGAATAAAGAAATAGCTTATGAAATAGCCAAAGAAAAAGATTTAGCTGTTTCTCAATATACAGTTGCTGTAAAAACTTTAGCGTCAATTTGCAAAGAGTACGTCAATCAGAAAATTGATTTTCTCAAAATTGATGTTGAAGGTTTAGAAGAAAATGTGATTGTAAGTGGTAACTGGGAAATATTTAGACCAACGGTATTAGTAATAGAAACAACTCAACCAAACACTAACATTCGTTGTAAAAATAATATTCCTCAAATTTTAATAGACAAAGGTTACAAACACGTATTTTTTGATGGAATTAATGATTATTATATAGCCGTAGAATCAGAAGATTTGGCAAAACATTTTGCTTATCCAGTCAACATTTTAGATTTTTATGTAAATTACCGATTTGTAGAACAACAAAAACAAATCAATGAATTAAATAGAATACTAAACTCAACAAATAATTCAATCCCAATGATTCAAACTACAAATCTTCAGTCAGTTCAGTCAGAGAATATAAATTTATTGAAACCAACTATTCTCATTGATGGTGTATTTTTCCAAAACTATCAAACAGGAATTGCTAGAGTTTGGCGCAGTCTGCTGGAACAATGGGCAAACACAGACTTTGCTAATCATATCATAGTCCTAGATAGAGCCAATACAGCACCTAAAATTAATGGCATTAGTTATCGGACAATTTCTCCCTATCACTATAACAATGCCGAAGCTGATAAACAGATGCTTCAAGAAATATGTGAACAAGAAGCAGCAGAATTATTTATTTCCACCTACTACACCACTCCCATTGAAACCCCTTCAGTATTTATGGCTTATGACATGATTCCTGAATTATTAGGGGGAAACTTAAATGAACCAATGTGGCGTGAGAAACATCACGGTATACAACACGCATTAGCTTATATTTCTATCTCTGAAAATACAGCCAAAGACATACATAAATGTTTTCCTGATATACCTTTAGAATCAATTACTGTTGCTCATTGTGGTGTAGATCCTCTTTTCTCTCCTGCTTCTGAAGATGAAATTAAAACCTTTAAATATAAATATGGCATTCATAAACCATACTTTTTATTAGTTGGTACTGGTCCTGGTTATAAGAATGGTCTTTTGTTCTTCCAAGCTTTCTCAAAATTAGCTAGTAATCAGGGATTTGATATTATTTGTACTGGTATTGGCGGAAAATTAGCACCAGAGTTTAGAGCATATACATCAGGCAATGTTGTACATCTTCTACAACTAAGTGATGAAGAACTAGCACTAGCTTACTCTGGTGCAGTGGCACTAGTTTATCCTTCTAAATATGAAGGTTTTGGAATGCCTGTATTAGAAGCAATAGCTTGTGGTTGTCCAGTCATTACCTGTCCTAATGCTTCAATACCAGAAGTCATAGGAGAAGCCGCTATCTATGTTAATGATAATGATGTGGAAGCATTGGTAAATGCTCTGTGTGAAGTTCAGAAACCGAATATTAGGAAAACATTAATTACCGCAGGTTTAGCACAGTCTAAAAAGTTCTCTTGGACAAAAATGGCTGAAACTGTTAGTAAGGCTTTAATAGGTACAACTTTATTATCTTTAAATCTCAAGGAAACTAATTTAATTATATTCCCAGATTGGTCACAACCGGAAGATGAATTAGGGTTGGAGTTACAACAGGTAATTCAATCATTAGCAAATCATCCTGAAAATGAAAAAATTACTCTACTAATTAACACAAGTAATATTGATACTGAAGAAGCCACAATGTTTATATCTAGTATCGCCATGAATTTATTAATGGAAGAAGATTTAGATATTAGTGATAGCATCAATATTTCCCTAATAACTGAGTTAGGGAATATGCAATGGGAATCTTTATTACCACACATTTATGGCAGAATCGTTTTGAAAAATGAAGATAGTATAGCTTTAGCAAAACTATCTGTAGAAAAGTTACAAAGTTATCAAATAGATAGCTTGGTAAATAAGAATATGCCATAAGTACATGAAAACTGTTGTAAAATAAGGTAAAGTATGGCGAAATTCTCCATTATTCCCAATTTATGAAAACCGTATCCATTCAATTACCGGAAACAGTATTTTCTTCACTCCGTAAAAATCCTGAAGAATTTATTCAGGAAATGAGAATTGCTGCCGCAGTTAAATGGTATGAGATAGGTAACATCTCCCAAAATAAAGCAGCAGAAATATCAGGCTTAACTCGTACACAATTTATCAATGCTTTATCTCGTTATCAAGTTGATTTTATGCAATATACTGCGGAAGAATTGGCGGAGGAAATGGCGAATGTTGATTAATCGTATTATTATTAAATTTTCCCCTCTTATTGTTTTGTTCAAAAGTCAACAAGCCCAATTACTCCCACAATTTAGCAAAAAAACGTGGACTTATTCCTACTATATCTCCAGGAATTCAGGCTTTACGTGACGCTGGTTTATGGCTATCAGATAGCATAGTAGATATAAGTAGGTGAACAGAAAAATTTAAAGGTATGTGAAGAAAAGTAAAATCGCCCAAAACTCTCTTCCTGTTCCCTGTTCCCTGTTCCCTGTTCCCTTGCTCCAACGACAATTTTTAACGCCTACCTACTTACTTAAATATCAAGCAGGTGAATAAAATAGACCTCCGTATATTAAACCCTTGTCAAACTCAAGATCATAAAAATTTAAACATGGGAACAAATACATCAACTAACCAAACAAAAATATCTAATATATTAGAATTTCTGGAAATAACTCCAGAGAATATTCACATTATTATCTTCCCTGATTGGCAACAACCAGAAGAATCACTATTGTTAGAATTAGATCAAGCTATTAAAGCTGTAGTAACTCATCCTGATAGTCATCAGATAACATTGCTGATAGATATAAATGGCATTAATATAGAAGAAGCCAATTTATTTTTATCAGCCGTGGCTATGAATTTACTCATAGCGGAAAGTTTTGATATAACTGCCGAATGTGAAATTTCTCTACTAGAAGATATAAATGAATTTGAAAGAGAGGATTTAACCAGTTTTATTCATGCAACAATTACTCTAAAACATCAAAATTTGCCAGCATTAACAGCATTTAAAATCAAGAATGTTCCCTCTTATGAGATAGAAAGTTTCAGTAATATTCCCCTAATTCAATTAATTTTAAATTTGGGTAATAGATTATTTTCAGAACTTCAATGGCAAGATGCGAGTGAACAATACACAAAATATATACAAATTAACTCAGAAGATGCAGAGATTTATTGGCGTTTAAGTCAGTGTTATCGAAATTTGAACCAGCTACATAAATCTTTTAGTATCCTCAAAGAAGGCATTAAAAATCACCCCAATAATCCAAGGTTGCATTTTTCATTAATTATAGATTTACGAGTAAATGGGTATAATCAAGAAGCAATCATCAGTGCTGAAAATGCTTGTCAATTATTACCTAATGATTATACTTTTCAAATACTTAAATATTTAACAGTCCCGACTATCTACGACAACCAAGAAGAAATCCCATTTTATCGCCAGAGATATATTCAAGGACTACAAAATTTAATTCAGCAAACATCTTTAAAAACTGCCGAAGAACGAAGCAATGCTTTAGCTGGGATAGGTAGATTAACTAACTTTTATCTTTCTTATCAAGCACAAAATGATGTAGATTTACAACGCCAATATGGAAAATTAGTAAATGAGATTATGGCAGCTAATTTTCCGCAGTGGGTTGTACCTTTATCTATGCCAGAAATACAACCACAGGAAAAAATTCGCATTGGCTATGTTTCCCATTACCTACATACCTACAGCGGCACACTGTGGTTAACTGGGTGGTTGCGCTACTGTGATCATCAAAACTTTGAAATCTACTGTTACTATACAGGTAATCAGCCAGATCGAATGACTCAACAATTAAAAGAAGATAGTGATTTTTTCTATCATCTTCCTCATAACTTACCAGCAGTTTGTGAACAAATAGTTGCTGATAAATTACACATTTTAGTTTATCCTGAAATTGGTATGGACCCATCAACTATGCAAATGGCCGGTTTACGACTTGCACCAGTGCAATGTGTAGCTTGGGGACATCCTGTGACAACTGGTTTACCAACTATTGATTATTTTTTATCTAGTGAATTAATGGAAGGAGAAAACCCCCAAGAACATTACTCAGAAAAATTAATTCTCTTACCTAATATTGGTGTTTCTTATCCTAAACCTTCTATTCCCCCAGTTGTTAAATCTCGCTCAGATTATGGTTTAAGTGATGATGACGTTCTTTATTTATGTTGTCAAGCACCTTTTAAATATTTACCGCAATATGATTTTATATTGGCAGAAATTGCTAGTCGTATTCCCCAAGCCAAATTTGTATTTTTACGCGGTACTGTATTAAAGCCTCGGTTAGAACGTGCCTTTGCTGCTTTAGGATTGAATAGTGAAGATTACTGTGTCCATCTCACCATACCAGAAAGGTTAGATTATCTGATGATTAACCTATTATCAGATGTTTATCTTGATACGTTTACCTGGTCTGGTGGTAATACTAGCCTAGAAGCGATCGCTTGTAATATCCCTATAGTAACTTGTCCTGGGGAATTTATGCGTGGTCGTCACACAGATAGTTTCCTGAAACTTTTAGGAGTAACAGATACCATTGCTAAAAATGAAGCAGAATATATCGAAATAGCTGTTAAATTAGGATTAGATACAGCATGGCGAAAGAGCATTGTAGAAAGAATGAGTCAGAATCAAGACCGTGTTTTTGATGACAAAACCTGTGTTGTCGGTTTAGAAGCATTTTATAAACAGGTTGTAGAAGAGAAATTAGCTTCAATCTCATAATACAATATCCACTACACAAAGAATTTAAACCAAAATTTACTTTCCCAACTTTAATTTAGTTCAATATCATGGCTTAAAACTTCTGTGATGTCATAAGGACAGTTTAAGGGAAAATCTAAATCAGTTTCTTTGGTAGCATCTAAACTCGCATTCAGATAAACTTTTTTGAGCCAATCATCAGCAAGATATTTTTGTAAACTAGGACTATCTTCTAAATAGAAAGCAATATTATTTCTCTCTCTTTTAATGGTTATTTGCCAACTTCGGGATCGTTTTTCCGGTTGATAATCCCAGTTGAGTAAATGATGAATAATTAAACGCAGACTACTAAGAAGTTTATCTCTTTCTCGTTTGGACAAATCTTTAATTTCCTCCACTAAGTTTTCAATATCTAATTCATGGAATTGTCTTTGTTGTAATTTTGCAGCCATTTCTTCAGCCCAATAAGCATAATCTTTGTCGTAAAGACTGGTCATTATTTTCTACCTCATGAATGTTTCTCAGGATACCAATTATCATCTAATAATTGTTCTAAGGAATAGGGACAATTATCAGGAAATAGGTTTGATGATAATCCTGTTTTTTTACTAACTAACTTTCGAGAAAGTTGATAAATTTCTTCTAACTCTAAAATTAACTTGTTTTTCAAACTCGTAGTTAAATTATGATTTAAATCATATCTAAAAGCGATAATTTCTCCCTCCCAATGGGAACAATTTCGATCATATTCCTGATGCCAATATTGTAGCAATAAAAGATGAATGATAATCTGTCTTAAAAGACTTCTAACCTTGTTTAAATTATTTCTTCCCAAACTTTCTAGCTCCTCAATTAAATTATCTATGTCTAAATTTTCTAATTTTTTGGTTTTTAAAAGTTTAATGGTTTCTTCTAACCAAAGATAATCGTCAATTTCATACAGTTGTTGTAGTTGATCTTGTGTTATGTTTAACATAATATAAATTCCTCTTTGTTAGTAGTGGTCATTTATAATGATGTATTTATCATCACATCATAGTAATGATCGCCCCTAATTTAAAGATTAACATAATTTATATCTGTTGACTTAAATATTGATTGGTGAAATTTAGTATTTCTTCAGCTTGAACTATCAATTTATCAGCATCTTCTTTGTTTAAATCAGGGTTAACATCATAATCACCTCTATTTCTTTGATCCTGAGCATCAATGAGATAACGATGATATTTACTAGGAATTTTCTTAGTTTTTACTAAGTATTTACCTACAGCAGAAATCACAGCAGCATGACTAGAATAAGATAAATTTTCATTTAATAACAAAGCTTCTGCTAAATAAAACATACTATAATAACATCTAGAAACTGCAAATTCAGGATAATTTTGCTTATTCAAATCTCTAGCAGCATTTAAGCTCCTTTCTGCCTTAATTAATAAATATTTCTGTTCATCATTCATAAAATCACTCCCTCTTTTCTAATATTCATAAAAAAAGGAGTATTTTTAGAGTTAAAATCTTTAGTTTCAGCAAAAACGCGAGAAATAACCAAATCAAATTCTAAAGATAATTCAGAAATAAAAACACTTGTTTTTTCGATTTCTTGAGAATAGTTAAACGGTTCTTTTAATACAATTAAAATATCTACATCAGAATCAGCATGATGATCACCTCTAGCACGAGAACCAAACAAAATAACTTGATCTAAATTATCTTGATAGGTTTTTTGGATGAATGTTTTAACTTTATCTAAAATTTTATTTACTGTTGGTGTTTCCATATTGTGATTATTTCTGTTACTTTCACAAAATTACATGATTATTTTTACTCTAATATTTGATTATTTACTGTATCCTGATACTTTTTAATTTTTGTATATAAACTAGCAACTGTTTCTTCAGCAAATAATTTTTCCTTAGTCTGTAAATAATCACCTTCACCAAGATTACAAGCAGCCCAAAATTTTAAAACTTTTGATGGTTCTAAATGTGTCAATAGAACTTGAATGACTTCTTGCATATTTTTTTCATTAATAACTTTAATTTTCATTGTACAACAAATTCCAGATAAATAACCCAAGTCGCTAGTTATCTAGTTGAGGCTGGTAATAGGTGATAAAATCCAGTTTTCATCCTGTACATCCTTAAATCCTGGACATCCTGATTCTGACAATTTCTCTAACTAGCAACTTAAGTTAAATATAATTATTATATTTCCTGTTTAGGTTTCTTTATGGTAATATTCTCCTAATATACCTCATTATAATCAAAGCTACAATAAATGTTGGGTTTCCTTGCGTCAACCCAACCTACTTATTTTTTACTATCAATGTACTTTTCCCACATCTGCTGATAAGCATTCTCCATTTCCCGTGCAAATTTCTTACCATTCCACAGGGGAGATGTTGTCCTAGATTGTCGCAGTTTCCACGATATTTGCTGTCTTAATTCTGCATCTTTACCCAACCTTATACCCCACTCTACATACTCATCTTCACTCCAAGTAATCCCTTCAGTTACTCCCACATTCATCATCATAGTGTAGCTATTACGGGCGGCAAATTGTTTGCCAACGTGAGTAACTAAGGGAATACCCATCCATAAAGTCTCTAGAGTAGTTGTTGCTCCATTATAAGGATAAGTATCCAGTACAACATCAGATATGGCTAAATTGGCTCTATGAATCAATTCTGATGGTGCTGAAGGTAAGAAACGCAATTTATCAGAGTTTACTCCCTCTTCTTCAGCTATTTGCTCAAAAAATGTCTTGATTGATTGCTCATCTGTATTTAAGCCCTTAATTAAAAAGTAACTATTGGGTACTTCTTTGAGGATTCTCATTTGTAATCGCACATTGTCAGGATGGCGTTTGAATCCAGTTTGAGAGCTAAAATAGATAATTGCATTATTAGGAATATCCAGTTCATCCCGACGCAAATTAGGCGTTGATACTTCAAAACCATCTACAGCAATATAGGTATCTGGTAAACGCCAAATTTTTTCAGTATAGTAATCTTGAGCATCACTAGGCAACACATAAGGATCGCCGATAAAGTAATCAATTGCCGGCATTCCTGATCCATCATAACCCAACCATGTTACCTGGATTGGAGCAGGTTTAAGAGCTAAAATACCACATCCTACTAAGGATGTAATACTATCTAAATCAACTAAAATATCAATTTGATCGTTGTATATTTGCTCGGAAATTTGTGAGATGTCTATCGGTAATTGGTGAAAATTCGCCCCGAACTTATCAATAAAATCTTGTTGCAAATAATCATCTGATGACTTATGCAAAGAATAAAGATGAATTTCAAAATTATTTTGATCGTGATAATTCAATAGCCATCTAGCTAACCAGCCTACTGAATGTCGGCGAAAACACTCAGATAAATAGCCTATTTTTAGAGGTTTTTGATGATTAATAACGCTAGAATTACGTTTTTGATAACGAGATACTTGTTCTGGAAAACATGATTGTAATCCAGCTTGACCAACATTTCCTATCTGATTTCTCAGTGGTCTATTTGTTTGGGGAAGATCCTCAAAATATAATAAAAATGCGCCTATAGGTAACAATTTCAGCCAATAAATAAGATCGAGATATATTGATCCTGGTGTATTAAATAAAGAACTTAAAAAACCTTTGTGTTCTTGATAAATTTTATGAGCCTTATACCATTGACCTCCGGGCTTCATCAGGCTAACAAGAATATGATGCGTGGCAATAATTTTTTCTGGTAGCAGTGTTGCTTTTTCAAGGCATTTTTCTGCTAAGTTAATAGCTTCTTGAGTTTTATCACCACCTGCAAGTTCCAGAAAAGCTACAACTCGTAACATCAGTTTGATATCATCTGGAAAAATCTTTGTACAAAATTGAGCAATTTCTGCGGCTAACTTATATTGACCAGATCCATCTATTACAGTAGCTTTGTTTATAAATATTTGAGATAAAGAGAGCAAATCAACAATATAGGGAATACAAACTTCCGCAAATTTAATGGTTAGTGGGGAACTAGGCTGACAATCTAAAGTTTTTTCGATTAAATCTAATAATACATTTTGTGGAATATCATGGGCTAAGTTGCCTTGATCTAAAATTTCAATTACTTGTTGTAAGCTACTATCTTCTTCTGAGAACTCCCCAGCCAACACTGATAGCTTTACAGTTTGCAATAAGTTGTTTAGATCTGGCAAAATGATTTCATCAATGTGCCGTCTAATCAACCAGGCATTTTTATAATTGAGAATATCGGCTTGTCGCTCCGCTTCGGCAGATAATATGGATAATAATTCAGCGGTGTATGGTTCAGCATCTTCTGCTTCTAGGATGGGTGTCATCCAGATGAACTGTGCATCTGCTTCTTGTCCTTGAAGCAATAATGCCAATCCTAAATACCAGTAATTAGATGTCTCGGATGGGTTAGCATTAATTGCTTGCTCACAAATATTTTCTAACTGGGGATAATCACCCAGACAAAGATAGTTTTTAATTTGCTGCTGCAAATTGGTTGTGTTAGAAGCATCCAAACTCATAACTAATCTAAACCCCCTAAAATAAATAAGAGACAGCCAGGTAGAACAAGTCTATCTAACTATCTCTATAAATCTAAAACTGAAGAGGACAAAGAAACAGCCTACTTCAATTCTTCACTGGTACTACCACATGTAATACCCGAAGTAGTATTGAAGGCCACGCTTGCAGGTGTAGCGGTGCCAGGAGTGACGGCTTTTTCAATACAACCTAAGGCAGTGGTTTGACCTGAAGTCAAGATCATCACACCACCAGCTAGACCCTTCAATGAGGCTGGATCTACTGGAGTAGCAGTAAATGTGGTTGATGTGAGGTCGGTGCCTGTGGGAATTCCATAAACGTAGTTAGGAGTTTGGGTAGGAATCCCAATTTGTAACGCTGTGAGATCAGTTGCAAATGTAGGTTGCTCAATCCGATAACCTTGTTGCGCTCTGTTAACTGAACCAACGTAGGTTTTCGCTTCTGATTGTTTAGCTTTTGCAGCTTGGTTCAAGAAGGAAGGTAGAGCGATAGCGGATAGAATACCGATGATGATGATTACAACTAACAATTCAATGAGGGTGAAACCTTCGTTGTCTTTCTTTTTGCCGAGGATGTGTTGGATGAATTTAGCTTTTAGTTCAGTTTTCATAGTAGTTTTCCTTGGGGTGGTGTGTTGTTTGTTTCTCTATGCAAATAACTTACCCACATCTGATCAGTTTCATATCACCCCACGAAAAATATTTTTTTATCATCTATCTTAATAGGCTAAAACCTTTGTGTAGAGAGACTTTTACCTGGAAGCTTGGTAGTAAGGACTTTAGTCCTTCTCATATCATCTCTAGCTTGTGCGATAAATCGCACACTACGAATATGGAAGCTTGGTAGTGAGGACTTTAGTCCTCCTCATATCTCCTCTAGCTTGTGCGATAAATCGCACACTACGAACCTGGAAGCTTAGTAGTGAGGACTTTAGTCCTCCTCATATCATCTCTAGCTTGTGCGATAAATCGCACACTACGAACCTGGAAGCTTAGTAGTGAGGACTTTAGTCTTCCTCATATCATCTCTAGCTTGTGCGATAAATCGCACACTACGAACTAGAATCAAGCATAATATAATCAAAATCGTGCAAGACTAAAAGCAGCTTTTGTAATAAGTGAAAAACTTTCAATTTGTCTATAAGTTGTCCTGTACAAGGATCAATAGGTCTAAATGCTTGCCAGTATTCAACTAGAGACATCATTGATAGAGGTTTCTCAAACAAGAGTAGTAAGCAAAGAGCCGTTGAGCTATCTACATAAACCACTTCTTCACTGAAAGCATATTTACGGATAGGAAAAGTTTTACCTTCGCTAACGCAAGCAATAACTTCTGTTTTGAAGTCAGGAGTTTTTAACTCTGGATGTAGATGTACCGTTGCATTTTCCCACTCAGAATCAGACCATTCAGAAACTGGGACAAAAAGATGTGCTGCTTGGGGATGTCCACACCAAAAATCTAATAATCTATGCACAGGGTGGAGCAGTTCAAATAAATGTAAACTATCTTCTGTAGATATCTCTAATAAACCCATTGCCAGAAAAGCAGGTAAATTATCTGGTGCTTTGAATAAGTTCATCAAGTCCCATGCTCGCCAGTTTCTCATCTTGATCAACTCTAAATCAGCCGACCTTAAAGCAGAAAACATATCATTAATAGTGTAACCCTTATCTCCTTGAAATAAGAAATTCATGAGAATATGTTCTTTTCTTGCTTCTCCTTGAGAGTATGAATCCCAAGTCTTATCTTTGAGATCGACATTATCCTTCAAAGCCGTCATGAAATCTACAACAATATCTATTTCTAAATCTTCTGGGTTACTATCCATCAAACCCATCATTGTAAATAGTTTTTGAGCGCGAAAATAATCAAATCTCTGAAATGAACTATGTAGGTTAGTACGAATAATCCCCTCTGGCTTTAATACAGTCTTCAATGCTTGCAAAGCCACAGATATATCAGGAAAAAGATAGAGAACTTCATCACAATTAATATAATCAAATTGATAATTTAGTTTATCTAAATCATATATTGATAAAACATGAAATTCAGCATTATCAAAACCATGATATTCTAAACGCTGTCGTGCAAGTTTAACAGACTCCTGGGATATATCAACACCAACAATTTTTGCCCCAGGATTAGCTTTTGCTAAAATCAGAGATTTATAGCCAGTACCACATCCAGCATCTAAAATTACTTTGTCTTTGGTGTCTATAACTTTCTGATTTCTCAGATAATAAGAGGTAATTATGTTATGAATGTAAAGTGAATTTACATCATCTTGCGGAGATTTATCAAGAGGATCATTAGGATAGGGCAAAGTATCAAATTGTTGACGGATTTTATCCCATAAATCAGATGTTGAATTTGTCATTTTAAACTCTTTTAATAGTCAGTTAATGATGATATTTATTAGTTATTTAGCAATGTTTGATTCAATGTCTCTATCTCTTTTGGCTCAAAGTTAGATATGTAATTTATATCACTTGAGGACTAAAATCCTCACTACGAGCTTTTATGCTTTCAAACTATTATTCCATGAGAGCGATCGCTTGCTGTTGGTAAAATCCATTTTGTCGAAATTGCAAATAATTTATGATTTTTGTTTCACGCAGAGACGCAGAGGCGCAAAGGTACGAGTTTTCTGGCTCTGTGAGGGAATGCACTACAGGAGGCGCTGCGTCTACTATACTTTATTTGAGGTAGAGCCTCATGTTTATATTCCCAGTTCTGAATTTCCCAATGACGATTACAAAAAAGCGATTACCAAATTTGTTTAAATTTACGAAAAATCAGACCCTCTCCCAGCGATTAATGCTGATTGGGTTATGTATGACTTTATTTTTCATCTTCTTAGCCTTTTTTGCACCTGTTTTTCAATCTTGGGGGTGGTTACAAAATCCTAAAGAATTTCTCTCAAATCCTATCCATGAACCACCTTCGGCTAAACATTGGTTTGGAACAAGTCGTTTAGGTTATGATGTCTTTTCTCGGACTATGTTTGGTGTGCAAGCGGCGTTACAAGTGGTAATTTTAGCTACTTCCCTGAGTATGATCGTCGGTGTGCCGTTGGGAATGGTAAGCGGTTATTTAGGGGGAAAATTAGATAAAATCTTGCTATTTCTCATGGATAGTATTTATACTTTGCCAGGATTACTACTGTCAGTAACATTGGCTTTTGTGGTGGGGAGAGGAATCTTAAATGCAGCGATCGCCATTAGTATAGCCTATATTCCTCAATATTATCGCGTAGTCCGTAACCACACAGTCAGCGTCAAAACTGAAGTATACATCGAAGCTGCACAAGCAATGGGCGCTTCTACTTGGGTAGTCTTATCAAGGTATTTATTTTTCAACGTGATTCAAAGTGTCCCCGTCCTCTTTACTCTCAACGCCGCAGATGCCATATTAGTTTTAGGCGGTTTAGGATTTTTAGGGTTAGGATTACCTGAAGAAGTACCTGAATGGGGATATGATTTAAAACAAGCTCTAGAAGCACTACCTACAGGCATTTGGTGGACTACTCTCTTTCCTGGTTTAGCAATGACAACCTTAGTTGTAGGGTTATCACTACTTGGTGAGGGGTTGAATGAGTTTGTCAATCCTCGTCTGAGAAGAGAAAATAGGCAATAGTCATTGGTGATTGGTCATTGGTGATTGGTCATTGGTCAACTAACAAAAATGTAATTATTAATTGAGAGAGTTGTGTGAACGATAATATTACTTTAATTGCGGCTGCTACAGGTGGGTTAATGCTTTCTGTAGCTTTATCTGGTATTTTAAAAGGCGCACCGATTATAGATTGGCAACAGGTACACAAAAGTTCATACCCAGTTGCGAATGTGCAAATGATTAATAAAAAGAATTGATTATCTATTTGAGCTTGAACAGTTAATCAATAGTTGATTTCTAGTACAGCACGGCGTAAGTTAAGCAACGATTAAAAATGCCTAAAAAGCCTGTTTAATCTGCAATACC
>NZ_VIKW01000055.1 GCF_009711975.1 Anabaena sp. UHCC 0204 | reverse complement strand
TACTCTCTGGCAACTAACCAGCATTTAACAAGCCTGACTGATTTAGCGCAAAATCAAAACATATTTATTACCTACTGTTTCTAAATCCCAACTTTTACAAGCAATAGAGAGGCTATATTTATGCTCTTTAATAGAGAAAGAGTTAGGTAAGTACACTTTGCGGCCTGTTCTCAGAGAGTATGTGACGGAAAAATTTATTAACTGCCTTGGCGATTAGAAATCGCGGCTACACGGACAAAACCCACCTTCGTGGGTTAAAAATCTTGATTTTATATTAGTCCACGCAGGTGGTCACTGAGCCTGTCGATAGCGTAGCGTGGCGTTAGCCATAGTGTGGACTTCGTTTGTGTAGTAGCGATTTCTAATCGCCGGAAACTTTTCTACTGAAATTCTGATTCGATTATGCAAAAATGGCTTTCTATTGTGGGTATTGGGGAAGATGGTTTAGGAGGATTGAGTGCGATCGCTCTTTCTGTTCTTGAGCAAGCTACAATTATTGTCGGTGGGGAACGTCATCTTTCTATGTTGTCTCCTGACGATAACCGCGAAAAAATTACCTGGAAGTCTCCTTTTCATGCTTCTATTACAGAAATTATCAGTCGTCGGGGTGAAGCGATTTGTGTGTTAGCTAGTGGCGACCCTTTATGTTACGGTGTGGGTGCAACTATTCTTCAACATATTCCTATTTCTGAAGTTACTATTATTCCTACACTTTCGGCTTTTAGTCTAGCTTGTTCTCGATTAGGCTGGCCTTTGACGGAGGTGGAATCTTTAAGTTTATGTGGCCGTCCTGCTGATTTACTCCAATCTTATATTTATCCCGGTGCAAAATTATTAATTTTGAGTGAGGGAAAAAATACGCCGTTGATTGTGGCGGAAATTTTGAGAAAGCGTGGTTATGGTAATAGTAAAATCACCGTTTTAGAAAGAATGGGGAATGTTGAAGAAAGCATTTTCACAGATATTGCTAATAACTGGACAAAACCAAATATCGCCGCTTTAAATACTATTGCGGTGGAATGTATTGGAGATATGGGAATAGTTCCTTTATCCAGATTTCCCGGTTTACCTGATAATGCCTTTCATCATGATGGACAATTAACGAAGCGGGAAGTACGGGCGGTAACTTTATCAAGTTTAGCACCTTTGCCAGGGCAATTACTTTGGGATGTGGGGGCTGGTTGTGGTTCTATTTCCATAGAATGGCTGCGGAGTCATGTGAGATGTCGAGCGATCGCTATTGAACAAAATTCTACTAGACTAAATTATATAGCTGATAATGCGGCTGCTTTGGGTACACCCAATTTACAAATTATTGCGGGTAAAAGTACAGAATTTATCGAGAACTTACCCACACCTAACGCAATTTTTATTGGTGGTGGTGTCACAGAACCAGAAATATTAGAAATGTGTTGGAATGCGTTACTTTCTGGGGGAAGAATGGTAGTTAATGTGGTGACGTTAGAAGGTGAACAAAGGTTATATCAATGGTATGAAAAAGTAGGCGGAAATTTCACTCGCATTGCTATTCAACGCGCCGAACCTATTGGTAAATTTTTGGGTTGGAAGAGTATGTCACCTGTGACTCAATGGGTAGGAATTAAAAATTAGCTATTACAGCACTTCCCGCTCTAATGAAATACAATGGAAGGCGGGGAAACCCCGCCCCTACGGGTTTGACAATAAAAAACTGTACCTCATAACAGAGGGAAGTGCTGTAACGTAAGTAAGTTGCTAAGAGAAGGTTTGAAAAGTTTTTGAACCCACGAAGGTGGGTTTTGTCTGTGTAGCCGCGATTTATAATCGCCCAAAACTTTCTTCCTATTCCCTTGTCATAACGAAAATTTTTAACGCCAACCTACTTAGACATAGTTTCAGATTTCCAAATAACTCTGCTATGATGGGGAACTGTGGGATTTGCGCCTAGTCTTGGTGCTATTGCCCATTTAGCATTTTAAACCATTCGTCCGCCTAAGACTGAAGCCGTGATTGGCGACAGGCCGATGTTATTTCTGGAGTTCTATGTCTTTTTCTAATCTCGGCTTGTCCCCTGAAATTGTCCGTGCTGTCACTGAGCGAGGATATAATCAACCCACACCAATCCAAAAACAGGCTATTCCTGTAGTTTTGGCTGGGGGTGATATTATGGCTGGAGCGCAAACTGGTACTGGGAAAACAGCCAGCTTCACGCTACCCCTGTTACAACGTTTGTCTACTAATAAGAACAGTCAAAGTCATGCTCAGGGATTT
Source organism: Anabaena sp. UHCC 0204 (assembly GCF_009711975.1). Lineage (GTDB taxonomy): Bacteria > Cyanobacteriota > Cyanobacteriia > Cyanobacteriales > Nostocaceae > Dolichospermum. The sequence goes on along the minus strand of NZ_VIKW01000055.1, from coordinate 14,777 downwards.
CCCCCAATTCGGGCGTTAATTCTTACACCCACTCGTGAACTTGCTGCACAGGTAGAAGAAAGCGTTCGTGATTATGGTAAATACTTAAATCTGAATTCAATGGTTATGTTTGGGGGAGTTAGTATTGGACCCCAAAAACGACAATTGAGAACCCGCGTAGATATTTTAGTTTGTACCCCTGGACGATTACTAGATCATGTCCAACAAGGGACTGTAAATTTATCCCGTGTAGAAGTGTTGGTACTGGATGAAGCAGACCGGATGCTGGATATGGGTTTTATTAATGATATCCGCCGCATTCTTTCACTTTTGCCCAAACAGCGCCAGAATTTACTATTTTTTGCAACTTTCTCCGAAAAGGTTAAAACCCTTGCTGCTGGGTTACTACATCACCCAACAATGATTGAAGTTGCACGTCGTAACGTGACTGCGGCGAAGGTGATACAGAAAGTTTATCATGTAGACAGAGAACGGAAGCGTCAGTTACTTTCTCATCTAATTCGGGAAAATAAATGGTATCAAGTATTGGTATTTAGCCGCACCAAGTATGGGGCTGACCGATTGGTGAAGCAGTTGGGTGAAGACCGTATTCAAGCCTTGGCTATTCACGGAAATAAGAGTCAGGGGGCGCGAACTCACGCTTTAGGAAAGTTCAAAGATGGGACTCTACAGGTATTGGTAGCAACTGACATTGCTGCTCGTGGTCTTGATATCAGCGAACTACCCCACGTCATTAACTACGATTTACCCAATGTCCCAGAAGATTATGTTCATCGCATTGGTCGAACCGGACGCGCTGGGGCGGAAGGTCAAGCGATATCCCTCGTATGTGTGGATGAACACCATTTATTAGCGGATATTGAGAAATTAATTGAGCAGCGTTTACCTAAAGAAGTGGTGGCTGGTTTTGGAGTCAACCCCGATATTAAGGCTGAACCAATTCCCAATGGACGCAAAGCTCCTTCTGGTGGTGGTGGTGGTGGACAACGAACTCGTCGTTCTGCACCTAAATCTGCTTCCCAAAAGTCGCCTAGACAACCTTCTTCACGCACAGCAGCAGGTGATAAAAAGTCTGGAGCTAGTTCACCTACTCCACGCCGTTCTGGTAAACGCAGATAATCAACAACTGAAACCCGGCGTTGCTGATTAAGAGTATGATTTTGTTTCACGCAGAGGCGCAGAGTCTACAGAGAGTAAGAGTTTGAAATCATTGATTTTTGAATTTCATACCCTAATTCAGCAACGCCAATTTCTTATCTGTTCCCTGTTCCCTGTTCCCTGTTCCCTTTTTTTGTAAAATCCCTTTCACCTTTTTGCTATACAATGATTAGTAGCTAAAATTAGGAGTGATCTTTAGTGTCTGAGGAGACTAAGACCCATTGCTTTGTAGTTGGTATTGGGGCTTCAGCAGGAGGACTACGAGCATTAGAAGAGTTTTTTGATAATATGCCCGCAGACAGTGGTGCAGCCTTTGTTGTGGTGCAACACCTATCTCCAGATTTTAAAAGTTTGATGAAAGAACTGCTAGAACGCCGCACTCGCATGACAGTGAAGCGAGTACAAAGCGGAATGCAGATTGAACCAAATACAGTATATTTAATTACGCCACAGAATAATTTAATTGTCGAAAATGGCACTTTAGAGCTAATTCAGCAAAGTGAACCACCTCGACAACAACCCAATTTCCCTATTGATATTTTTCTCGATTCCCTCTCCAGAGATAGCGGAGATCAAGCAATAGCTGTAATTCTTTCAGGAACAGGAAGTGATGGAACAAGGGGGATACAGAGCATTAGTGAGTGCGGTGGGTTGACATTTGTGCAGTCACCGGGGACAGCAGAATTTGATGGAATGCCCCAAAGTGCGATTGCTACAGGTATTGTAGATCAAGTGTTACCACCGGCGGAAATGGCGCGGACGATTTATGAAATCATCCAAATGCAGCGTCAAGGCGCAACTCCAGGTGAATCTCTACTTCCAGAATTAGAATCAGAAAAGCTCCGGGCGATTATCCAAATTCTCAACCAATACGAAAAGCTCGATTTTTCCTATTATAAACCTAGCACTCTCAGCCGCCGCATCTATCGCCGTTGTTCTCTAAGTGGGCATAATCTCTTAGATGATTATGTCAAGTATTTAACCACTTCCAGCGAAGAACGGGCGCTACTGCGAGATGATTTAATGATTGGGGTGACTAGGTTTTTCCGGGATTCTGTAGCCTGGGAATATCTGGATACCGAAGTATTCCCAGAACTGATTAGCCCTTTGGAAAATGGTCAACAGTTAAGGGTGTGGGTGACGGCTTGTGCGACAGGTGAAGAAGCCTACTCAATGGCGATTTTGATTGATGAAGTTATCAACCGTTTGGGTAAACAACTAAGTGTCAAGATTTTCGCTACAGATATTGACGCAGCCGCATTAAGTAAAGCCGCAGAAGGCATATATCCGGAAAGTATCAGTATTGATGTTTCTCGTCAACGGTTAGAAAAATATTTTACTTTCCGTAACCGTAATTTCCATGTATCACGGGCGTTGCGGGAAATGATTATTTTTGCTCCTCACAACTTGGCGAAAAATGCGGGATTTACGCGAATGCACCTGATTAGCTGCCGTAATGTCCTAATTTATATGCAGCCGATTTTGCAACAACACGTCATGAGGATGTTGCATTTTTCACTAATGCACAAAGGGATTTTGTTTTTAGGTGCGGCGGAAACACCAGGAGAATTAATTGAAGAATTTAGTCCTCTGTATGAGAAATTCAAAATTTATCAAAAACGGCGCAATGTTCGCTTACCCATTCTCAGTCAAAATTTAGAATATATAACTCCGGTTGTTTCTCGCCCTAGTCAAGCTAGGAGAGGTACAGTTCAGTTCGATCCAGCTTTAACGGCAGCTTTTACTGCTTTTGTGCGGCGCAGACAATGTACCTGTCTATTAGTCAATGATGATTTGGAACTATTCCATGTTGTTACTGATGTAGTAGGAATTATGCAAGTTCCAGAAGGACAAATGACCAGGGCGATCGCCGATTTAGTCCCAAATACCCTAAAATTGCCGATTAACACCGCTCTACATCGTGCCAAGCGGGAACGGAAACCTGTTCTCTATGGTAACATCCACTTAAATCAGGGCGATCGCATTCGCAGTGTGAATTTAGAAGTTACCTATCATACGGGAGATACCCGCATGACGGATTTCTTCATGTTAATCATTGAAAATGAAGAACGTATTTCCTCCCCAAATCGTCCCGAAGCCTTTCAACAAGATGCAGAAGCAACACAACGCATTCTGGATTTAGAATACGAATTACAGCAAACTAGAGAAAACCTCCAAGCGACAATTGAGGAGTTAGAAACCACCAATGAAGAACAGCAAGCGACTAATGAAGAGTTGCTTGCTTCTAATGAAGAATTACAAAGTACCAACGAAGAACTTCATTCTGTTAACGAAGAACTATATACTGTTAATACAGAATATCAAACGAAAATTCGTCAATTAGTAGAATTATCTAACGACGTGGATAATTTGCTGCGAAGTAGTGAAATTGGCGTAATTTTCCTAGATCGAGAATTGCGAATTCGTAAGTTTACCCCCGCAGCCACACCCGCTATTAACCTCTTAGAAACTGATGTAGAACGCCCGATTCAGCATATCACCCATAACATGAATTGCCCAAATCTGCTGGAATTATTGAAGCGGGTAGTAGATACAGAACGTCCTATTGAGCAAGAGGTAAAGTTAAATAATACTGAACATCATTTGCTGATGCGGTTATATCCATATCTCAGAGATGATGGACAAACAGATGGTGTAGTCATTACCTTTGTGAATATTGATGAAATTAAACAAGTCCAAGAAGCACTACAACGCCGCACCGCAGAATTAGAAAAACTCTACAATACCAATCCAGTCGGCTTGGTACTCCATGATCAAGATTTACGCTTTGTACGAATTAATGAAGCCATGGCGGAAATCAATGGTTTACCAACGAATGCACATATCGGTAAACAACTACGGGAAATATTACCAGATTTAGCTGATCGGGTTGAACCAATTTTACAACAGGTATTGACCACAGGAAAATCAATTCGCAATATGGAAATTTCTGGGTTTACACCAGCGCAACCAAATGTGCAAAGAGATTGGATTGCTAGTTATTATCCTATTAATCAACCTGATGGAGGGAAGGCTGTCAGTGGTGTAATTGTCGAAATTACCGAACTCAAACAAGCGCAAATGGCTTTGCGTCAAAGTGAAGAACGATTACGGGCTTTGATGAATTCCAGTCAAACCATTTTATTTAGTTGTCAACCGACAGGGGATTATCGGGCTACCTTTATTAGTCAAAATGTGCAGTTTATTTTGGGTTATCCTCCCCAAGTGTTCTTAGAGGAATCAGGTTTTTGGTATGACTACATTCATCCCGAAGATCGCGATCGCGTGTTAACAGGATTAAGTCTGTTAGAATCTGATAATACCTATTCTTTAGAATATCGGTTGCGCTGTGCTGATGACAGTTATCGGTGGTTTTTTGCTCAGTTGCGGTTAATGAGAGATCAAGAAGATAATCCTTTAGAATGTGTGGGTTATTTAGTGGATATTAGCGATCGCAAAGCCGCCGAAAAGATTCTCGAACAACAGGTGCAAAGAGAACGCCTATTAAAACAAATCACCGACGAAATCCGCCAAAGTCTCGAACCACAAAAAATCTTTGAAACTTCCGCTAACCGTATTGGTGAAGCTTTTGGTGTAGATCGTTGCCTCCTTCATACCTACGAAATTGAGCCAACGGAACATTTACCAGTAGTAGCAGAATACTTAAGTGGGGAAGTATCATCTATCAAAGGATTATTGGGACCAATTGCTGGCAATTCCCAAATTAATCAACTCCTTGAGCAGGATACAGCGATCGCTATTGATGATGTATTTACTGATCCATTAGTATTATCAGCCACAGAAATTTGTCAACAAATTGGCCTCAAATCAATATTAGCAATTCGCACATCCTACCAAGGAAAAGCCAATGGATTGATTTGTTTACATCAATGCAATTATCAACGTCACTGGATTACCGAAGATATTGGCCTGTTAGAAGCTGTCGCTGCTCAAGTTGGGATTGCGATCGCTCATGCTAAACTTCTACAACAAGCCGAACAGCGACAAATAGAACTAGCTGAACAAAATTTAGCCCTAGAAGCAGCCACCGAAAAAGCCCAAGCCGCAAGCCGCACCAAGAGTGAATTTCTTGCCAACATGAGCCATGAAATTCGCACACCCATGAATGCTATTTTGGGATTTTCCGAACTATTACAAAATCTCGTCAGTGACGATTTAGCCCAAAGTTATCTCCAAGCCATTCAAACCAATGGCCGCACCCTACTAACTTTAATTAACGACATCCTGGATTTATCCAAAGTCGAAGCCGGCAAACTCAAACTCAACTATGAATCTGTCAATTTTCCCTTACTCCTACAAGACATTCAACAAATGTTTCTGCAAAGAGCCAGAGAAAAAGGACTATATTTAAATCTGCAAATTGATGACAAAATCCCCGCTGAAATATATATTGACGAAGTACGTCTGCGGCAAATTTTCGTAAATATAGTCGGTAACGCCATTAAATTTACTGAAAAAGGTGGTATAATTATTGGCGTTAATAGTCATATCAACCCCAGTATTGAAAATCAGGCACATATAGAAATTGCTATTTCTGATACTGGTATTGGCATCTCTCCACGAGATCAAACCTTAATTTTTGATGCTTTTCGCCAAAGTCAAGGACAAAGTAATCGCAAATATGGCGGTACAGGGCTAGGATTAACCATTAGCCGCAGATTGACACAAATGATGGGTGGTACAGTTGAAGTGATCAGCGAATTAGAAAATGGTAGCATCTTCACCTTAATATTTCCCGAAATTACAATTACTCAAAATACAGCAATTTCACCAGCATCAACTCCACATAACCATGATTTAAGCCAATTTTCATCCCTAAAAATTCTCATCGTTGATGATGTACAGTCTAACCGAGATTTACTCTACGCCTATTTCAATTCCACTCCCCACCAAATCATCATGGCAGACAATGGTGTAACCGCTCTAGAATTAGCCATTAAACATCATCCTGACCTCATATTACTAGATTTGGTTATGCCCAAAATGGATGGACAATCCGTTTTACAAGCACTGAAACAAAATCCCTCCACAGATGATATTTGCGTGATTATGGTGACAGCTTCTATCCAAGAACAAGACTTTGAGGAATTACACACCCTCGCCCAGGGCTTTTTACGCAAACCAGTTAGTCGTCAGCATTTACTCAGTGAGTTGCAACGTTTATTTCCCTCCCAAATATTAATACATTCAGAACCTACTTCCCCGCCAGAAAAATCTGTAACAGTAATGTCGCCGCAAGCATTAGAAAAGTTACCAGAACTGATAAAATTACTCCAACAGGAAGAAGCGACTGTTTGGAAAACCTTGCACCAAACTTTGTTAATCAACCAACTACGAGCTTTTGCTCTCAAATTACAGAGTTTAGCACAACAGTATGAATGCCCCTATTTGGCAGAATACGCTGCTACGCTCAAAAACCAAATTGATACCTTTGATTTTGCCTATCTTGCGGATACTGTCGCTAATTTTCCACAAATTATTAAGCAGTTACAAAAATTTCTATCTTAAAGCCTTATCATAAATGCTATAAATACTCTGATATAAATAATGGAAAAAGTTACTTTTAATCCAAGAGATTGCACTATATTAATAGTTGATGACCTCATTCAAAATATCCAAGTTTTAGGAAGAACCCTAGAAACACAAGGTTATTCTATTACCTATGCGATGAGTGGCAAAGAAGCCCTGCAACGTCTTCAAGCAATACAACCAGACTTAATATTATTGGATTTATTAATGCCCGATATGAGTGGCTTAGAAGTTTGCGAGCAAATTAAGAAAAATCCAGCCTATTACCATATCCCCATTCTTTTTCTTACTGCTAGTCATGAAGAAGAACACTTAATAGAAGCATTTGAAAAAGGGGCGGCTGACTATGTAACCAAGCCTTTTAGAGCGACAGAATTGTTAGCTCGTGTGCAGACACATATTCAACTAAAACTGCAAACTAGACAGTTACAACAGAGTGAAAATAAACTCAATACCATTGTTACTTACATCAAAGATGGGATTTTAATTATTAATGAATCAGGAGTTGTAAAATTTGCTAATCCTGCGGCGGCGCAAATGTTTGACAAACAATTATCTGATTTAATTGATCATGAATTAGGACTTCCTATTGTTGTGGAAAAAGTTGCAGAAATTGATATTCTTCGCTCCAATGGGATTCTTGGCCGGGCAGAAATTACCGTTGCTGATGCTGAATGGTTAGAACAAAAAGTTTCCATTGTCGCTATGCGAGATGTGAGTGAACGCAATCAAATTGAGAAAAAATTGCGAATTGCTTTAAACAAACAGAAAGTATTAAGTCAAAAACTTAAAAAAATAGCAAACACTGACGTATTAACGGGAATTGCTAATCGGCGTAATATTTTGGCAATTTTGAAAAAAGAATTGCAACGAACTCAACGTTATCATCAGAATTTTTCACTTTTATTAATTGATATTGATCACTTTAAATCCATAAATGATACCTATGGACACCCCATAGGAGATCAAGTATTACAAGAAATTTCTCAATTTCTGATTAATTATTTGCGAAATGCTGATACAGTTGGGCGTTTGGGTGGGGAAGAATTTCTGGTTATTTTACCAGCCACAAAGTTACAAGAAGCAATAGAAATAGCAGAACGTCTCTGTCATCAAATTCGCAATTTGGATATAGAGATGATCGATCAAACAGCCAGAATTACTGTCAGTATTGGAGTTACAACTTATCAAGATCATGATATCAATGATACCACCATGTTAAAGCGGGTAGACAATGCTCTTTATAAAGCAAAAGAATCTGGACGCGATCGCGTCATAGCAATTTCTGATTAACTAATAAGATTTACCATCGCTACCAAAGTATTCTCGATAGGCACAAATTTGATTACCTCGAATATCAAAGGCAACTGCAACCCGATTTTTATAAGGGTTTCCAAATAAGTTGCCTTCATCTCGAAATTCAAAAATTACGGTTTTCTCATTGCTAGTAATACTGTCTAAAGAAGTGAGCTTTATTCCTGATTTAAAAGCCTCAGAAACATATTCAAAAAACTCTTTAGCCCGTTCTTTACCCTCATTTAAACCGTGGAATTTACCCGTTGGAAACCAAAAGCTAAAATCGTCTGTCAGCATATCTAAAAATGCTTGCCAATTACCAGTTTCTAAACCTTGTATAAAATATGCAAATGCCTGTTGAGCAATCTTTAAAGTGTTTTCTGATTGTGTTGTCATAATTAGGGTTTGTTGATAGCGTAAGCGTGGCGTTAGCCATACCGCAGAGGACAGGTCGAAATAAGAGTTTCAGAGAGTTATTGCGTAAGTCCTAAAAGTCTTTTCGTTACGGCTAAGAGTCAGGAGTATGCCTTACACCACGCTGCACTATCACAAAGAAGAACATTTTTCTCCTCTCTGTCACCTGTCACCTGTCACCTGTCACCTTCTTCACTTAAAAATAGAGGGTAATAAATTGGGGGCTAACCATAACCCATAACCAATAAAGCCAAACAATAAAGTAATTAAGAAAGTGACAACATAGCTAATGCACATGAGTAAACCATCAGATTCAATCGTAGCAACTGCCAAAAGTAAAATACCTACGGTAGGGATGGGGTTGGTAAAGGGAATAGGGGAAATCAATAATAATGTTAACCAAGAGATACACAGCCCGTTAAATTGCCAAGTCCAAGGATGATTGGCGATTTTTTGCAATCGAGGACGGGTAATTTTCTCCAAAACTCTAGTGACTCGACGCAGATTTTGTAAGATGATTTGGGCAAAAGCATGAGGAAATTGATATTGAGCGATTTTTCTGGGTAGCCAAGGCGATCGCCTCCCTAAAAGCATCTGTACTGATAAAAATAAACAAACACCGCCTAGAGGACTACTTAAACCAGGTGGCATAGGAAATAAAAAGGGTAATACCAATAATGTAATTACCAAACTAAAACCCTGTTCAGAAGTTTCCGCGAGAATATCACCTAAAGTTAACGGCTGTTCAGTTAAACGTTCCAGTAGGGATTTAATTTGTTGAGAAAACCTTAAACTCATTTTGGTGTTAGCTCAAAAAAATTGATCATACTACCGAAATTATAATTCTGGCACAAAAACCGCGATCGCTTGAGGAATAACCCGAAACACAGCCGGGGTATGAGTCGTAATTTCTCCATCTGTATTAATAGAATGGGGTCTTCTGGTAGTAACTATAATTTCCTGACCTTGAAGAGCGCGGACATTCGGCCAATCAATATGTCGGCCTTGACGCATAGCTGGAAGCAAGGGGATAATTTGCCACCAATGATCCATTTCTAAACTATAAAGATCCAATCTTTGGTCATCTATGGCCGCATCATGCACTACAGCCATTCCTCCACCATAGTAGCGACCATTACCGACAGCAATTTGTACCGTTTTCACTAAAACTGATTGGTCATTAATCCGAATTTCTGCACTAAAAGGACGGGATTTCCAAATGACTTGTAATGCAGTAGCAGCGTAAGCAAATATCCCCCAACGACGTTTAACTTCTTGAGTTAATCCCTGAGTAATATTGACACTCAAACCCAGACTAGCAACATTAAAAAAATACTTTCCATTCACCACACCTAAATCAATCCGTCGCAACTTGCCACCAGCAATAATTTGACAAGCTTCCGGTAAAGAATTAGGAATATTCAAAGTTCTCGCTAAGTCGTTAGCAGTTCCCAATGGTAAAATACCCAAAGGTAACTGAGTATCAACTATCGCCTCGACTGCGGCATTAAGAGTACCATCACCACCACCCACAATTACCAAATCTATTTCCCGCTGGTAGCGACGAATCACATCACCTAGTTGGGTAGGATCTTTTGTAGACTCTTGAATTAGAGTAAAACCTAGTGTTTCCAGGCAATTAATAGCTTGTAAGAGGCTTGCTTCTCCTTGGCGAGAATGACGATTAACTAACAGCAGGGCGCGGAGACTCATTGTGCATACCTTTTGTAATTGATATTGAATAATTATAAAAATGTTGGCGGTAAAACTCTACAAGTCGAAGAAATCAGGAAAGCTTGTCAAACTTGGCCTGTCTCGTAGAGTTAATAATTTCTACATTAATACTGATCGCCATTCTCTTGCCAATTTTAGCTAATAAAGCCAATGCAACACAATACTTGTCGGTTAAGCTAAAAACATTATCAAAGTGCGAGTGATACCAGATACCGTTACCAAACAGCCGGGGTCATGCCCCGGCGTTTTACGGTTGTGTCGTTTCGATTCAACAGCCGTCTGGACCGCAGAAAGTTCTTCCGTATAGTACCTCTGCTTCACAGATATAGATAATACCCGCATAATCGGTGAAAAACTTGATTGCGACCTGATCCGCAATATTCTCGGCCATCTCCCGATTTTCGGTGAGTACCTCGAACTTTACATTCGAGTCGGTGTCGGCAGTGCTGGGTTTACCCGTAGAGCGCACGTTACGACTGCCTTTACCGCCAGTATCCACCACCGTATAACCGGTCGCCCCGCATTCATCAATGATCTTGGCGACCTTTTTCATCAGAACCTTTTCCGTGACGATGACGAGCTTGTTGGCAGGCTTGGACATATTGGTTAACTCCTTAAATTATGTAAATTAATCTACTTAAGTAGGTGGGCGTTAAAAATTGTCATTGGGGCAAGGGAACAGGAAGAGAGTTTTGGGTGATTTTACTTTTCTTCACACATTTTGGTTTTTTCCGCTCAGGTACTTAATCTGCCGGGTCAAGAGAGCGCCAACAGACCGCGACCAGTCTGGGATTAGCCACCTATCGCTTGGGCAAGCCCGATAAATAATGGTATACACACGCCGATCGCAATTGGCGTACCAACGGCTGTGGACGCGCCTATATAGGCGGATGGATTAGCCGACGGGATACCGGCTCGCAACGTGGGAGGACCTGAGATATCTGAACTAGAGGAAGCGATAACAGCCATGACTACGACACCGCCCATACTAAATCCCGTAGCATAGTGGGCAATCATGCCTAGACCGAAAGCAATCAACCCATGCAGAATCGGTGCTATTACACTATATACGACGTACCATTGGGCTACCTTACGCAGTTCGCCAATTCTTGACCAAGCTTCCATACCCATGACCAGCATCAAGATCGAAAGCAAGCCGCGAAATGCGGGATCATAGAAGCTTTTATAGACACTTTCCGGCTGGGTGAACAGTCCAAGAGCGAGGCCTAACAACATTGCCGATAAGGCAGGACCCCGGAGGCTTTCCTCGATAATTGGCCATATTTTGACACGATTATCCGCATCCCCTTTCTGCTGGCTGAGATACTCTTGTCGGGTGCTGGGATAATCGCCTGCCGCAACGGGCTGCTTGCTCAAAGACTCCTGCATGGCAGAATCGGCTGCTTCTTTACGCTTCTTCTTGTTAAGGTAAATATTCGCCACAACAATTGCAGTTACGAGGGCGGGAATATCCATGAAGGGATAAAGTGCGCCAGTCCATGCTTCATAAAAGATTTTTTGTTCTTCCAGTAGTGTCAGGGCGGCAGCCATAGTAGAGCCACTCACTGCACCAAATAATCCCCCTGTCGCGATCGCATCTACGGTTCTGACCTTCGGCAGCTTGGCCAATGTATAGCGGGCGATGAATACAACCAGAATCCCTATTACAACAGAAAACAATGCGGGTAACACCATATCCATCAGATTAGAATTGCGGATCGCAATTCCACCGGTCAGACCGATTTTGGTGAGCAGCATGAAGACAATGATCGTACAAATTGACTCTGGAATTACCAATTCGCTACCAAGGGCAGCAATGATCATCCCACCAATCAAAAAGCCGAGTGTTGGGGACTGCAATTGCTTAACGAAGTCCTGCAAGAAAACGGACAAAAAATCCACGAATACCTCCTTGTGTCTCCTCTGATGAGGAGTATTGCCATGAATGAACTAAATGAATTTTAAAGAACTAAAGAAGAGGCTCTTCACCCCTACAGCAACCGTTTTGAATGATGTGGGTTGAAAAAAGAATTCTTACCGCCGATTGAAATTACAAGCATTTAGCCACACTACAAAACTTATTTTCAACTGCCAAAAACTTGGTTGCTAATAACGCAACTATGATTATTTGGTAATAATAAACTTTGGTAACTATTAAAATTTTAGTTACCCAGTTTATTATTAGTTAAAAATATTAATGTTGGCTAATTTCTGTTGATGGAATTTCCAGAACCTGGGCTGTCAAAACAAAAAGTAAAGAGTGTTTATTAACAGCCTTTGCAGTTTTATATTGCGGTAGAAGATATACTAATGTTGATCTAAATATCTGATTTCAACATTTAAGTTTTATGAAAATTTATTTGTCAAAGTACATCTGTAAATGCTCCTAAAGTAGTGTTTAACTGTTTTCTAAGTACAAAAAACAACAAGCATAAAACATTTTGCTGATTTGTTATTATGTTTGACAATTTACATAAATTGTGAGTTAAGGTGCTGTTTAAGGAGAAACCCTAGTTACCCTGAAACACAATCATGCAGAACTATCTACCCAGTTTTATTTTTGCAGTTGAAACCGGGGATCAACTGTTTGATTAAAAATAGCATACAGCCTTTATATCAAAAAAAATTAACCCAAATGTATATTTATTAAATAAATATTATATACCTCATATAAGCAATAGCTTATATGACAGACCAAAAATGGCGGTATTAGTCAATGTATAATTTTTTTCTATGAACACTATTATTGATTCTTGAGAAAATAGACAAGAAGCGAAATTTAATTCGCTTCTTTTTTATCTTAACCAACATCATCATGAGCAAAACGGTTAAGCAGAAAGTCTAACGCATAGTTACGGATTTGATAATATTCGTAAACAAATAATATATTAGACATATAAGTAAAAATTTATTTATTTTCCTTAAACCTATAATAAGTATCTAATATAGATATTCACATCTATGGTTACTATAAGTTGAAAAGGAATAGGTGGAAAATATTATAGATAATTAATGATATTAATCATAGATTAAATATTTACAGCAGGAGTCAGGAAGAATCTGAGTCACATCTGCGGAATGTGGGATTTATGTCTATTCTTTCTCTAAAGTGAACTAGCATTGAAGCGTCAAATGGTGGTTTATTACTATCTTGTTGACATTCCTATGAAATACAATAACCCCACCCCCAACCCCCTCCTCGCTTGCGAGGAGGGGGCTTAGAATGTATGTCATTTAAGTGGATACGGTTATAATTTATTTCAAATGCTGGTATAGATCATCTCTCTATGGGATGGCTTTAAGTTCTATATTTTGTTAAGGAAATCACGGAAACTAAAATGATAGAAACTGTAGTAAATATTGTCTGATCTATTTTCTTGGGTTAAAAATTCTATCCAATTTTCTAATAATTCTTCTACATCATATTCATCAGTATTTAGCAAATTGGCAATATCTGTAGCTGATATAGGTTGTGTTGTCTGGGCTAAAACTTTCAACACTGCTAGGGGAAAATCTTGATGTTGAGAACCCAGCATTTTTTCTAAATGTTGTTGGTAATAGGTTTCTAATTGTGGTGGAAATGATGTTTCTAATTGGGAAGGTTGGGGATAAAAATTATTAGTAATAGCAGTTAAGATTTGGCTAACATACATAAAATTATTTTCGCTGCAGTTGGTTAAATTGGTAATAAATTCTGCTTCATTTATTTGGTGGGTATTTAACCAGGATTTTAGTGTGGAGGGGTTGTTTGCATTTGGTATAGAGACGTTGTTTGGTGTAGAGACGTTCCATGGAACGTCTCTACATTCTGGTGATAAATTAATATAACTCTGAATATAAGCTTGAATATCTTGTTTATTTTCCTGTGGATAATCTTCTAAATGCAAACTTTCCACCGGTGCTTCTATTAATAAACCAGAATTATCTGATAAAAACGGACGACGGGAAAGGAGAAAATAAACCCCTTGGGGAATGTAGCGGGGAAGATAAAAAATATTTGTTCCTGGTGGTTGTAAGTGGGAATTGATGCAATTTAAACTATCAATAGCAATAATTAATTTTTGATTTGGTTGTAAATTGTCGCTGATTTGTTGGAGAAGTAAAGATAAAAACCAACTCCCTTCTGTAGCGTTATCGGGTAAATTTGGCAGAGATATTTGATCAAATGTGGCGATAATTTGAGAACATATATATTTCAGAAATTCTTCAGCGTGATTTTTCCCCTCTAGTTCTGCGTTGTAATAAATTACCTGGCGATTTTCTGGGGGATTGTTTTGATTAATATATTGAGCAATAATTGCACTTTTACCGCTACCGGGTAGACCGATAATAGTGAAATAACCCCGGTTGTAGCGATTGAGAAAATTATTAATAGCAGTAAACACGAAATCACGACCCAGAAAATTCGCGCTTTTTTGGTGAATTATTGCTGCAAATTCTTGGTGATTAACTATGGCATTATTCATAGTTGGTGGTCTGGGTGTGGAGTTCATTATTTCATTCTCCCGCATTTTCCAACTTTAAAAAATGCACCATTCCCGCAGCATCACCCGCAACAATTGTTAACCCATCTGGTGTAACTGCACAGGAATGAAAGTCAGCGTCACCAATAAAAGTAGCTATTT
>NZ_VIKW01000054.1 GCF_009711975.1 Anabaena sp. UHCC 0204 | reverse complement strand
GGTATTGCTTAAAACAAACCCCTTTTACCACTAGGACGCACAGTTAGCCAATTAGTTTTAGCTAATGCCAATTGCTCATCAGTTACCTTAGCACCAGTCAGATTAGCACCACATAAATTAGCCCCTCGGAGATTAGCATTACTCAGATAAGCATGACTCAGATCCGCACCTCTGAGGTCTGCACCTTCTAAATCAGCATGACTCAGATAAGCCTTTGTTAAATTAGCATCCTTAAAATTTGTTCGCGTCAAACTAGCTCTACCAAAATCAGTATTGTGAAGATTAGCTTCTTGGAGATTAGCTTTTTGCAATTGCGCCCCATGAAAATTAGTTCCTGATAAATCAGCATTAGGTAAACTGACCAGATTGAGATTATAGGTAGCAAAATCACGCCTACCTTTACTATAAGCAGCCAGTAGACTTTGAGAATCTAATTTGCGTCCTACAGAAGAACCACCACTATTATTACTATCTCCAGATATTGATCTAGATATAGATTCCCTTCTCTGAATTGGTTTTTGTTGCCATTCATTTCCTGCTGATGACTTCTCTCTCCTAGCGCGAATTGCAGCCGCTATCTTGGCCACACCATCATTTTTATTACTGACAGAAGGATTAGGATTATTACTTGTAGGCGGAAAGAAATCAATATTTGAGTTGCTTTGTCTGTTATGTGTTGGTTCTGGCGCTGATCCAGATGGTTTGGATAGTAAACCTTGAGCTAAACTATCTAAATATGGTTCCATATCCAAAGCTCTCAGTACATCTTGTGCTACTTGATAGCGATTACGGACCGAAACCTCTAACATTTTCTTCAATACTGTGGTCAAATGATCACTGATATCAACTAGATGCTCCCACATCATGTCGCCTGTGGTGGGATTATATTCTAAATCTTTAGGAATTTTGCCACTGAGTAGATAAATACAAGTTACTCCCACAGCGTAGATATCACTCGAATAAACAGGACGCATGGCCATTTGTTCTGGAGGTGCAAAACCAGGAGTCCCAATTGCATAAGCTGTTAAAGCCGTTTGTCCTGATTGACTCGCCGTAATTTGGTTGACTTGGTTTTTAACAGCACCAAAATCAATCAATACCAATCGGGCATCTTGAGAACGACGGATTAAATTAGCAGGTTTAATATCTCGGTGAATTACCTGCTGCTCATGGATATATTGTAGCAACGGGATGATTTCACTTAAAAATTGTCTAACTCCTGCCTCACTATAAACACCATTTTTTTTCACCTCTTGTTGGAGAGTAAAACCGCTAATATATTCTTGAACTAAATAAAATTGCCCATTATCTTCAAAATAATCTAGCAGCATTGGTATCTGTGGATGATTACCAATTTTTCCTAGTGTTTCCGCCTCTCTTCTAAACAGTTCCCGCGCCATTTGCAATATGTACGGGGTTGTCCCTGACGGACGTAATTGCTTAATTACACAAGGAGGTTTTCCTGGCAGGTGTTCCTCAATTGCTAAAAATGTTGCACCAAAACCACCTTGGCCTATTGGTTTGACCACCCGAAAGCGATCGCGCAAAAGTAATTGTGAGCCACAAGCCTGACAGCTTTGACTAGAGGCTGAATTTTTGGGATTTGGACAGGTGGGATTTACGCAGTAGCTCATGCACTGTCAACTCGCTGCACGAAGGATAACGGGGCTAATCATGCTCTTATTACATTATTAAGAGCAAATTCAAATTTCTGCTAGGTTATTTATGCTGGAAATATGATAAACATTCTCATTTCTTCTAGATTATCTCACCAAAGTAATACAAAAACCGTAAAGATAGTTAAGTATTTATTAGTAAATCTTCATGGAAAATATATACATATCAACTGTATTTGTTGTCGCTCTCCATTCTGGAGTAAGGAGCAGGGGCTATAGCAATAGTATTTGAATTTTGAAAAGATCCTAGTATTTGTAGGGTGCGTTATCACTTTGCCTAAAGCACCCTACGTATCTTATCAGGAATACAAAAATCAAATCTTAGTCATATAGAGAGCAGAAAGAGAACCTTGATCTTTAATAATTCCCTATTCCCTATTCCCTATTTACAGACCAGATAGCACATCTTTTGCAGCAGCTAATGTCTGTTCAATGTCTTCTTGAGTATGAGCCAAAGAAGTAAACCCAGCTTCAAATTGAGACGGTGCTAAATAAATACCATGCTCTAACATTCCGCGATGGAAACGACCAAATTTAGCTGTATCAGCCTTTTTCGCATCTTCATAGTTGTTAACTGGTCCAGCAGTAAAAAACAGACCAAACATTGCACTAATATTTCCGCCACAAGCAGCATGACCAGTATCTGAGCAGACTTTTAGCAATCCATCAGCTAACTGTTTAGTAATTTGTTCTAAATACTCATAAGTACCGGGTTTGCGTAGTAATTCTAGGGTTTTAATCCCGGCTGTCATCGCTAAAGGATTACCAGATAGAGTTCCAGCTTGATAAACTGGACCTGCGGGGGCAACCATTGACATGATCTCGCGGCGGCCACCATAAGCGCCTACTGGTAAACCACCACCAATTACCTTACCAAGGGTGGTTAAATCGGGAGTAATGCCAAATTTTGCTTGTGCGCCACCATAAGCAATCCGGAAGCCTGTCATGACCTCATCAAAGACTAATAGTGCGCCGTTTTCTTGGGTAAGTTCCCGTAGTCCAGCTAGGAAACCGGCATCAGGGGTAATGAAGCCAGCGTTACCAACTACGGGTTCGAGAATTACACCAGCGATTTCGTTGGGGTTTTGTGCAAATAAGGCTTTTACTGCTTCTAAATCGTTGAAAGGCGCAGTTAAGGTACTAGCTGTGACGGCTTTGGGTACTCCTGGTGAGTCGGGTAAACCCAGAGTAGCGACACCAGAACCAGCTTTTACCAAGAACATATCAGCGTGTCCGTGATAGCAACCTTCAAATTTGATGATTTTTTCTCTGTTTGTAAAGGCTCGCATCAGGCGTAATACGGCCATACAGGCTTCTGTGCCAGAATTCACAAATCTCACCATTTCGATGCTAGGAACAGCATCAATGACCATTTCTGCTAATACATTTTCTAATACGCAAGGAGCGCCGAAGCTAGTTCCTTTATCTAGGGCTGTGTGCAGTGCGGAAATTACTTCTGGATGAGCATGACCACAAATAGCTGGCCCCCAAGTACCAACATAGTCAATGTATTTGTTGCCGTCTACATCCCAAATATATGCGCCGTTAACATGATCGAAAACTATGGGTTGTCCACCCACCGATTTAAAAGCGCGGACTGGAGAACTCACTCCTCCGGGCATGAGGTTTTGAGCAGCGGCAAAGATTTCTTGTGATTTTGTGGTTTTAATTGAGGTGTTTACCAAGGGTATCTCCTATTAAGTGGTGATTAAAATTGAGCTTCTCTCTTAGGATAGGGTGAAAAGCTGCTCAGAATTTCTATGGTACAGAATTAGCTGAAAATGGTATCGTGAGTCAAAGAATTATTGTGATGAGAGTAAGTAGGTGAACCGAAAAATTTAAAGGTATGCGAAGAAAAGTAAAATCGCCCAAAACTCTCTTCCTGTTCCCTGTTCCCTGTTCCCTGTTCCCTTGCCCCAGTGACAATTTTTAACGCCAACCTACTTAAATTAACTGATATGTCTTTTTCTGAACTAAGATCGCTCAAATCTGCTATCCCTGTGGACAAAATTCGCTATGATCATCAAGGTTTAGTGCCGGCAATTGTCCAAGATTATTTGGATGGGGCTGTGCTAATGATGGCTTGGATGAATCAGGAATCTTTACAAAAGACTTTGGAAACTGGGGAAACTTGGTTTTGGAGTCGTTCTCGTCAGGAATTTTGGCATAAAGGTGGAACTTCTGGACATATTCAGAAGGTGCAAAGTATTCGTTATGACTGTGATAGTGATGCTCTATTGATTGGGGTGGAGCAGTTGGGTGATATTGCTTGTCATACTGGAGAACGTAGTTGTTTTCATCAAGTTGATGGTCAGGTTGTAGCACCACCAGGGGATAGTTTATCACAGTTGTTTGCCGTGATCCGCGATCGCCGTGATCATCCCCATGAAGATTCCTATACCTGTAAATTATTGGCTGGTGGCGATAATAAGATTTTGAAAAAGATTGGTGAGGAAAGCGCCGAGGTAGTTATGGCTTGTAAAGATGATGATGCTGATGCGATCGCTGGTGAAGTAGCAGATTTGTTTTATCATACTCTTGTAGCTTTAGCACATCATCAAGTTGACTTAAAAGCAGTTTATCGCAAGTTGCAAGAAAGAAGAAAGTAATTGGTAATTGGTGATTGGTAATTGGTAATTGGTGATTGGGTAATTTTCTTTCTTTTTTCTGAACTCCTGACAACGGACAACTAACAACTAACAACTGACAACGGACAACTAACAACTAACAACTAACAACTGACAACTGACAACTGACAACTGACAACTGACAACTTACGTTAAATAAATTTATCCTTCAATTTGTTCATTACCATTTCTTTCGCGTTTTAGGCTTTCCTCTAAAGCCTCTATTTGTTCACGACGGGCTTCTAATTCCAAACTACGCCGGGCTAAATCTTGATTTTGTAAAGTTAAATTTTGCTGCCAATTTTCCACTTTTTCTGCTTCTTGCTTGAGAAAATCAGGAGTAATTCCATTAGCAAGATAAATTTGCACAAGATGAAGTACCCAATTGGTAGCATCTGTAATTTTTTCAATTTCACCAGTCGCTGAAAGTTCAACTAACACCAATAAGTTATTACTCATGATGTTTTCTGTTTCTAAAAGAATTGCCGTTTCTATGGATAACGTCACCCTATCGCTATCAGCAATGATAATCCAAAGATGTTCTGATTCTTGACGGACTAATAAACGTAATTGATATTGATCTAAAAAATTATCTTTATGTATTTGGGCAAGATATAGCATAATTTTAATTTACTTCCAATAAAACATTTGGGGATGGGGGATAAATTAATTCAAAATTTTGAATATTGAATTGTTTATTTTTCCCCAAACCACCATCAGCTATACTAAACTACGCAGTCTATCGCGTAAAATTTCTGCTTGTTTTTCAGCTTCTGCCAATGTAACCCTAGCACTCTTTACCACATCTGGGGGTGCTTTATCCACAAACTTAGAATTACTTAATCTAGCAGTCAAAGATTGGGCTTCCGCTTCCGCTTTTTGTAAGCTTTTCTCAAGTTTGGCACGGACAACTTCAATATCCACAACACCTTTTAAGGGGATTACTACCTGTACAGTCCCGACAACACCAGCAATGGAATTTTCTTTTTCCTGGGGTGCAGTTGGTGGTAATTCTGGTTCAGTTGCTGGTTCACTTGGTGGGAAGTATTTTGCTAATAACTCTTGTCTTGCTTCCGCATTGAGTAAATAGCGAACAACAAACCACGCTACATAACCCAACCCAATTATTTCAAAACTAGTCCCAAAGAAGGGAATATCTAGTGCTGTATTCCCCACAAATATAGCTACTCGCAAACCGATAAGCGCGACAACTGTTAAAGCAATGATCTTTATTCCACCCCAATATTTAGTATCTTCGACTTGTGTAATCTCTTCGGGAAGAATAACAGTATTAGCATCAGCAATTGTTAAAGTTTCCACTTTGGCTAAATCTTGAATATAAGCCTGGCCAGCAGTGAGAATAAATCTTTCGCTTTCGCTTTCACTTTGCAAATTAGCCGTAATTTTTACTCCTGGTTTAATATCAGATTCTGCCCGTAAATTGCGAATTGTGCGAATTGTGCCAATTAATAAATCAAACTGTGTTTCTAAAGCTGTATCAATCAGATTGTAATCTGGT
Organism: Anabaena sp. UHCC 0204; assembly: GCF_009711975.1. Classification (GTDB taxonomy): domain Bacteria; phylum Cyanobacteriota; class Cyanobacteriia; order Cyanobacteriales; family Nostocaceae; genus Dolichospermum. Next base: position 11,414 of record NZ_VIKW01000054.1, on the reverse strand, counting down.
TCAGGATAAGATTGTAAAGGTAAAAGTTGGGGATTTTCGGTAGGTTGTTGGGTGAGAGTTTGCCAAATTTCCTCAGTAATATGAGGCATAAAGGGATGGAGTAATTTTAAAATTCCTTCCAAAATGTAGGCAATTATTTGTTGGGCAACTTTACGAGATTCGGGATTTGCATCTTTCTGTAATCTAGATTTAACTAATTCAATATACCAATCACAGAAATCACCCCAAATAAATTCATAAAGTCCTTTGGCTGCTTCCCCTAAACCATAATTGTCAATATCATGATTAGTTTGTTTAACAACTTGGTTAAAACGGGAAAGAATCCACTTATCACTTAATTCTGTAGGAACTGGTTGACCTAATTGAACCGGAGTTTGTCCGTCCAAATTCATCATTACAAATCGGGCAGCATTCCACAACTTATTGGCAAAATTGCGAGAAGCTTCTACTGAGATAGATTCATCTTTTTTGCGGTCATATTCTAAACGAATATCTTGACCAGCCCCAGCTACTTCCTTAATTAAGGTAAAGCGTAAAGCATCAGTTCCATATTTGGAAATCAACAATAAAGGATCAATTCCATTATTTGCCGATTTCGACATTTTCTTATTATTTTCGTCTCTGACTAAACCATGAATGTACACAGTTTTAAACGGCATTTTTCCGGTAAAATGTGTTCCCATCATCGTCATTCTGGCTACCCAGAAAAAGATAATATCAAAACCAGTAACTAAGGTAGTAGTGGGGTAATATGTGGCTAAATCTTGGGTTTCTTCTGGCCAACCTAAAGTAGAAAATGGCCAAAGTCCCGAAGAAAACCAAGTATCTAAAACATCAGGGTCTTGTGTTAATTTTACATCTTCCCCAAATTGGGCTTTGGCTTTTTCTAAAGCTTCTGCTTCATTGCGGGCGACAAAATAAGGCGTAGAGTCGGTGATTTCTCCTTCTGTTTCGCTGACAGCATACCAAGCGGGGATTTGATGACCCCACCACAACTGACGAGAAATACACCAGTCACGCAGATTTACTAACCAATCACGATAAACTTTAGTCCACCGTTGGGGAACAATTTCGGGAGAATCTTGATTATCGAGGAAATCTAAGGTTTTATCAGCCAGAGGGCGGATTTTCACAAACCATTGAGTAGAAAGCAGAGGTTCAACAGGGACTTTACCGCGATCGCTATAAGGTACTGTATGTTTATATTCCTCAACTTTGACTAAAACGCCATCAGCCTCTAATCTAGCTACAACATTTTTCCGCGCCACAAAGCGGTCTTGACCTTGAAACTCACCTGCATTTTCATTCAGTGTACCGTCCTTATTCATAATATTAATGAACGGCAAATTATGACGTTTCCCCATTTCAAAATCATTGGGGTCATGGGCTGGAGTCACCTTCACGCAACCTGTGCCAAAAGTCGCGTCCACCAATTCATCACCAATAATGGGGATTTCCCGGTTCATAATTGGCAAAGTTAGCGTTTTCCCAATTAGGTGTTTATATCTGTCGTCATTGGGGTTAACCGCCACACCTGTATCACCTAACATGGTTTCGGGGCGAGTTGTCGCCACTTCTAGAAAGCCAGAACCGTCGCTGAGGGGATAACGGAAATACCACAGATTCCCATTTACTTCCTTGGGTTCTACTTCCAAATCAGAAACTGCTGAACCAGAAGCGGGACACCAATTCACTAAATAGTTACTACGGTGAATTAATCCTTCTTCATGGAGACGAATAAATGCTTCTAAAACAGCTTTTGATAAACCTTCATCTAATGTGAAGCGTTCCCTTGTCCAGTCAACAGATACACCTAAACGTTTTAACTGATTAATAATTGTCCCACCGGATTCCGCTTTCCATTGCCAAGCCCGTTCTAGAAACTTTTCCCGCCCTAAATCATGGCGAGTTTTCCCTTCGGCTTTGAGTTGCTTTTCTAAAATCGTTTGCACTGCAATGCTGGCGTGGTCAGTTCCCGGTAGCCATAGGGTGTTACGTCCTTTCATGCGGTGGTAACGCACCAGGGTGTCAATGATAGCCCCTTCAAAGGCGTGACCCATGTGCAGACTGCCAGTTACGTTAGGTGGAGGGATAACGACGCAGTATGGTTCGCCTTTGTGGTTGGGGTCAGCTTTGTAAACTTGGTTGTCTTCCCAAAATTTTTGCCATTTGGCTTCTGTGGAGAAGGCTTCGTAAAGACTGGGGAGATTTGGAATAGTTACGGTCATGCTGGGAATAGTAATTGTATGACAACTCTACTAAATTTTGCCACAGGCTTGGAAAACCTTTATCGTTAGTGGGAAATTTGACTAAGTAACTAACTACCTGACCTCTCACAGAAGCCAGGCATTTAATTTATACAGCCGCCACTTCAACATGGACATCGTGAGGGACTAAGCTTCTTTCCGCTACCATATCACCTAAAGGTTTGATATAGGCGATCGCCTGTTTCCACACCATAATTTGCTCATTATTGCCATCAAAAACACATATACAATGGTGGTCTTGCCAAAATATTCGACCTGTAATTAGATCACCAGTCATTAACCGAAATTCGACTGTGATTTTTTCTTTAATACACTTTTGTATTTGACGAATGCTAGGTAATGAAGTATCAAATTGATTATTTGCCATGTTTATTTGAACTATAGGTAAAAGTTAACCACCAATAATTGACAATTGACAATTGACAATTGACAACTAACTACTAACAACTGACTACTGACCACTAACAACTGACAAATTACCCAGTTTTTTAATAAAATTAATGAATCTTTGATAATTCATTTAAAGCAAAATGGCAATCGAATTTACTAAGTATCACGGACTCGGTAATGATTTTATCCTCATTGATAACCGTTCCTCATTGACACCAGTATTGACACCAGAGAAAGCGGTACAGTGGTGCGATCGCCATTTTGGGATCGGTGCTGATGGTGTTATTTTCGCACTTCCTGGACAAAATGGCACTGACTACACCATGCGGATTTTTAACTCCGATGGTTCAGAACCGGAAATGTGTGGAAATGGGATTCGCTGTTTAGCCGTATTTCTGACAGAATTAGAAGGCATTGCCCGTACCAAAGATACCTATCGTATTCATACTTTAGCAGGTGTAATTACAACCCAACTCACAGATGATGGTCAAGTCAAAGTGGAAATGGGTGAACCTCAATTATTAGCGGGGGAAATTCCCACTACTCTTGCACCTAGTGAATTTAAAGTCATTAATCAACCCCTGGAAGTAGCCGGCAAAACCTGGGATGTTACCTGTGTCAGCATGGGAAACCCTCACTGTATCACCTTTGTCGAAGATGTCGCTGCTATTAACTTAGAAAGCATCGGTCCCCAATTTGAAAATCATCCCGTATTTCCTAAAAAAACCAACACCGAATTTATTCAAGTTGTTAATCGTAACTACTTGAAAATGCGCGTTTGGGAACGGGGGGCAGGAATCACCCTAGCTTGTGGAACAGGTGCTTGTGCATCCTTGGTAGCTGGAGTATTGAACGATAAATGCGATCGCACTGCAACTATCGAATTACCCGGTGGACTCCTAGAAATTGAATGGTCAGAAGTTGACCAACGCATCTACATGACAGGACCTGCACAGCGAGTATTTACAGGCAAATATTAAGCCATTAAGTTGATAATTGGCAATTGATAATTGAAAGCCTCTCCTCATAAAGAAAAAAAGGGAATTGTCAATTATCAATTGTTCATTGTCAATTGTTGAAACTCTACTTATCAGTTAAAAACTGAATACACGCTACAACTAGCTACAAAAATCTTTACCAAAAACCTGGGTCTAAAGCCCCGTGCTTCTAGCACGGCTTTTCTTCAACTTCCGGATCATCTCTCTAAGTACGTCATTTTGAGTGCGATCTGTTTCCTCGCAATATTTCAAAAGTATTTCATACTCTTCATCAGAACACCGAACCGTTAATTTCTTCATGCCGTCATATTGCCGTTAATATATGGTAGAATACTAGCATGAAAACACTGAAGTTTAAACTCTACGCACACAAACGGAATAGACACCTCAAGCGCACAATTAATGCGGCTGGGGTGATTTATAACCATTGCATTGCCCTACACAAACGGTACTACCGGATGTGGGGCAAACACTTAAACTGTGCAAAACTTCAGTCTCATATCGCCAAACTGCGGAAGAGAAACCCATTTTGGCAATCGCTAGGTTCTCAGGCAGTACAAGATATATGTCAACGCATTGAGAAAGCCTACCAACTATTTTTCAAACATAACAAGAAAGGAGTAAGACCACCAAGATTTAAGAAAGTTAAGAAGTACAAATCCTTCACCCAAAAGCTTGCAGGTTATAAGTTTTTGGGTGGTAACAGGGTGAAAATTGGTAGCCGAGTTTATCAATTCTGGAAGTCTAGAGAGATTGAGGGAACAGTCAAAACCCTAACCATTAAACGCACGACCTTGGGTGAATTGTTTATGGTTATTGTTGTTGATGATGGTAGTAGCCCAGAAGTTGAAGTTAAGACAGGTAAAATTGCTGGCTTTGATTTTGGGTTGAAAACATTTCTCACTTGCTCAGACGGCACTAAAATTGAGTCTCCCCAATTTTTCAAGCAGTCCCTAAACGCCATCAAAAAAGCTAGTAAACAGCATTCTAAAAAGTTAAAAGGTTCGTCCAACAGGGAACGAGCAAGAAAAAACTTAGTACGCACGTATGAGGGTATCTCTAATCGTCGGCGTGACTGGTTTTGGAAGTTAGCCCATGAGTTAACTGATAAGTTTGATATTCTCTGTTTTGAGACTTTAAATCTCAAGGGGATGCAACGTCTTTGGGGCAGGAAGATATCAGACTTGGCGTTTGGTGAGTTTCTGCAAATCCTAGAATGGGTTGCCAAAAAGAAGAATAAAATGGTTGTTTTTATCGACCAGTGGTATCCAAGTTCTAAGACTTGTTCTAGTTGTGGGCATATTCTAGAAAAGATTGATTTGTCTATTAGAGAATGGCGTTGTCCATCCTGCCAGTCAGTAAACGGAAGAGACGAAAACGCCAGTCGCAATATTTGTGCAGTCGGGGCATCTACTGTTGGGTTAGGTAGTGTAAGTCGGGCTTTGCCTGCAATTGCTGTTCGAGCCTAGAATCCCCACGCCTTTAGGCTGGGGAGTATGTCAAAATAAAGAAGAATAGCAATCATACATAATACAAATTAAAAACAATGGGAATATTCGGATTTGGAAAAAAGTCAGCTATGCCTGCATCTGACCAAGCATTACCAGGACGGAAAGAAGTAATGCGAGTACCTGCAAATCATTATGTCAACAAAAACCCCCTCAAAGCACCTTTTCCCGCAGGTTTAGAAACCGCCATGTTTGGTTTAGGCTGTTTTTGGGGTGCAGAACGCAAATTTTGGCAATTGCCAGGAGTTTACAGCACTGCGGTAGGTTATGCGGCTGGTTACACACCCAACCCTACCTATCAAGAAGTATGTAGCGGTATGACAGGTCATAATGAAGTAGTATTAGTTGTGTTTGACCCCAAAGAAATTACCTATTCCCAACTACTGAAAGTTTTCTGGGAAAGCCACAACCCTACCCAAGGAATGCGTCAAGGTAATGATAGTGGTACTCAATACCGTTCAGGTATTTATGTCTATTCCGAGAATCAAAAACAATTAGCAGAATCATCACGGAATGCTTATCAATCAGCAATCAGTGATGCAGGTTATGGTAAAATTACCACAGAAATTTTAGATGCACCTGAATTTTACTACGCTGAAGAATACCATCAGCAATATTTGGCCAAAAACCCCGGTGGTTATTGCGGTTTAGGTGGTACTAATGTTGCTTGTCCGGTGGGTATTACTGAAGCTTCAGTCAGTTAAATTCCAAGGAACAAATACAATTGAGGGCGCAGACCCTGCGCCCCTACAGATTTTATTAGGACTTACGCACAAGTCATGAAGGAATGAACCACGTTCGCGAAGCGTCCCGTTAGGGATAGGAACGAAGGACACGTTCGCGGAGCGTCCCGTTAGGGATAGAAAAGAGGGTTTCAGAGATATTTTGCGTAAGTCCTATTTATAGTCATCAATGGGTACAATTATTAAGTAAATTTAGCAGAAATTAAATATGATTGGGGTAGCAGTTGTTGGGACGGGATTTGGTCAAAAGGTTCATATTCCCGCGTTTCAAGCACATCATAATACGGAAGTTGTTGCTGTTTATCATCGAGATATTAATAAAGCTCAAACTATCGCTGCAACTCATAATATTTCCTATGCCGGCGACAATTTAGCAGCAGTTCTAGCTTTACCAACAGTTCAAGCTGTCAGCATTTCCACACCGCCATTTTTACACTATGAAATGGCTAAACAAGTTTTAGAAGCTGGGAAACATCTCTTATTAGAAAAACCCATAACTTTAAATGTTACTGAAGCTAAAGAATTATATCAATTAGCCAAAACTCAAGGTGTAGTTGCAACTGTAGATTTTGAATTTCGTTTTATCCCCGCATGGCAATTTTTTGCTCAACTGCTTTCTACAAATTATGTAGGAAATATTCGGTTAATTAAAATTGATTGGTTGGGTTCTTCTCGCGCTGATACTTCCCGTCCTTGGAATTGGTATTCTACTAAAGAAAAAGGTGGTGGTGCATTAGGTTCTTTAGGTTCTCATGCTTTTGATTATATTAACTGTTTATTTGGTGAAGTTGGCAAATTAAACGCCCATTTAATTACTGCTATTTCTGAACGAGTTAATCCTGAAACTGGGAAATTACAAACAGTTGATAGTGATGATACCTGTCTATTATCTTTGGAATTGGTAAATGGTACACCTTGCCAAGTTTCTATTAGTGCAGTTGTTCATGCACCTCGAACTCATTGGATAGAAGTGTATGGGGATAAGGGAACTTTGGTTTTAGGTAGTGATAATCAAAAAGACTATATTCACGGTTTTCGGGTTTGGGGTTCTCAACCAGGTGAATCTTTGCAAGAAATAGAAATTCCGCCACAATTTCTCTTTCCTCAACATTATCATGATGGACGGATTTGTGCTTTTCTTCGTGTTGTTGATGAATGGGTAAAGGGAATTACTAATAATCAAGAAATTATACCTTCTTTGCGAGAAGGAATTTATTCTCAATTATTAATGGACTTATCACATGAATCTCATGATTTAGGAAATTGGGTAAATGTGCCAAGTTTGGAAGAGATTTTTGATTAACAATTGACAATGGGTGATTAGACATCTCAAAAAAAAATGTAGAGACGTTCCATGGAACGTCTCTACAAGGGTTGTGGATAACGCATATTTAATTTCTGGAGATATCTATTGGTGAATAAATTTCTGTTTTCATCCTAATAAGGGCGAAGCATTCGGGTTATCAATTATCCATTTTTGTCTAAGGCTATTTTCCGAATGCTTCGCCCCTACTAACGGCTAATATTATCTTGATAAATTGCTAACTGCTTCTGCAATTTGGCTAGAAACAAATGGTAAAATTTCCCGGTTTTTAGCTTGCTCTTTTCCTTCTGTAAATACTACTAACACATAAGGAGGTTGATCTGGTAATTCAATATATGCCGCATCATGGCGGACAGAGCTTGTCCAACCTGCTTTTGACCAAATTTGACCATTTTCCGGTAATCCACCGCCTAAGAAGCCTGTAACTTGGTCTTCTTCCACATCTTGGGGTAAGGCATCAGCTTGAATACTGCGTTTGAGTAAATTCATCATAGTTTGCGATCGCCCACTGGACACGGCCACCCCACCCACGATACTATGTAATAATCTCGCAGTGGCATCTGTCGTCAGCATATTCCGATTTTCAAACATTTCTCCATAAAAAGCCCTTTCTCTTCCATAGGGACCATCACCCCAAGTTTTTTGACAGACATTAATCGCTTTCACTTCTTCCCACCCCAAGGACTGGTAATAGCGGTTAATAATTTGACGCTGATATTTCCAGGTTTCAAAGGGTCCAGGGGTTAATTGAGGACCAGAAGTAGTACCACTGAGGATATCAACAATTAAACTAGTAGCATCGTTGCTAGACTCGACTATCATATCAGTCAAGGCTCGGTTTAATTCTCCCGAACTGTGACTCATGCCTTTTTCTAGCCATTCTTGCACGACTACCAAATAAAATAATTTCACCACACTAGCAGGATAAATCCGTTCTCCTCCACGATAGCTAAATCCCCGCACTGGGTGTTCCCAAAAAGCCTTGGGAGTCAATGCACCACCTGTATTAACAGGGACTGGAGGATCATACACAACCCAAGTAAGTGCAATTTGATTAGGTGCTAAAGTCGGAAATTTTGCCCAAGTTGCCCCTAAAATTTGATTACCAAGATTTTCTAGTTGTTCGTCTTTATTAAAAAAAACCATTTGCTAATAATTTCCTTATGGTAAGCAGTTCTGCATTTACACTGTATAACCTAAATCAGTCTCAATACTTGTCGGTTAAGCTCAAAATAATAAAATTATGTAAGTTGCGTTAAGGAACGTTCACGAAGTGTGGTGAAGCCATAACCCAACATTTACAAGGGTTTGTTGGGAGGGCATCCTTAACCGCCAAAATATGTAAAAATCTTTAATTTACCTGCTTTTTAGTTGATCAGGAGTCTATTTACTCGCTTAATCTTAGCATTGCTTCTATAATTACTGAAGTAGTAACAATGATTAGGCTCATTTCAGGTAATGTATCATGACTTTTGATTTAACAAGATTTTATCAAGCTTGCAACCCGAATAAAACTCTTGATAAAAGCAAAGCTGAAGATAGACAATACTATATTGATTTTTCCGAAGTGCGGGGTGCAGAAATAATTAGAGAATTAAAAAGAACTATTACCTTGCTTTCTCCAGAATCACCAACTTGTCAATTATTTACAGGACATATTGGTTGTGGGAAATCTACAGAGTTGCTGCGGTTAAAAGCAGAGTTAGAAGAACAGGGATTTCATGTAGTATATTTTGAATCTAGCCAAAGTTTAGATTTAGCTGATATAGATATTACAGATATTTTACTAGCCATAGCCCGCGAAGTTAGTCAAAGTTTAGAATCTGCACAAATTAAACTCAAACCAGGATATTTTCAAAATCTATTTACAGAAATAGCTGAACTTCTACAAACTCCCCTAGATATTGGTGTGGAAGCGGAATTATCTGTGGGTATTGGCAAAATTACCGCCAAAACTAAAGATAGTCCCAAACTGCGTAGTCAACTAAGACAATTTTTAGAACCCCGCACCAATGGCATTTTAGAATCAATTAACAAAGAATTACTAATACCAGCAAAAGAAAGACTGAAAAAACAAGGTAAAGCTGGTTTAGTCGTCATTATTGATAACCTTGATAGAATAGATAACGCACTGAAAGCAAATGGTCAATATCAACCAGAATACTTATTTGTAGAACGGGGTGAACAGTTAAACAAATTAAACTGTCATGTAGTTTATACAATTCCTCTAGTTCTTATATTTTCTAACGCATTAGGTAGACTAACAAATCGCTTTGGAGTAGACCCCAAAGTATTACCAATGGTAGCAATAAAACAGAGAAATGGGACAGAGTATCAAGCAGGAATTAAACTTCTACAACAAATGATCATAGCTAGAGCTTTTCCTGGAGTAAATACAGAAGAAGAAATCCAAAATTCAATTACCAAAATTTTTGATAGTCCTGAAACATTAGAACGACTTTGTAAAGTTAGCGGTGGTCATTTGCGTAACTTATTAATGTTATTATTTCGCTGTTTGCAAATGGAAGATGTACCACTTTCTCGCAAATGTGTAGAAACAGTCATCAAAAAACGTTGTAATGAGTTAAGTTTAGCAATTACACCTGATGAATGGGAATTATTAAAAGAAGTATGGAAAACCAAAACCTATAGAGGTGAAGAACAATATGATATCCTACTTCGCAGTATGTTTGTCTTTGAATATCGAGATGAAGAAGGTTCTTGGTTTGATATTAATCCAATTTTGATAGAATCAAAGGAATTGATGGAATGAATAATCACACCGCGTATCCAGTCCCCCTCCTCGCTTGCGGGGAGGGGTTAGGGGTGGGGTGTTATGGCATACTTGCGTGTACACTGGATTAAAACAGTTTCAAATTAGCAATTAACATCATGAATAATCAAGAAAGTCCTCCTGAAAATAATGATAACTCCCTCAGAACTATATTAAGAGCAATTAATTTTTCCCAAGGTCAATTATCACTGATTTTCCTCCGCTGCAATTATGCAGAATTACGTCAGCAGATAGCAGCACAACTTAAAGAAGTTTCTTCTATACCCATTAGAGAAATTACCTTACCAGAATCAGCTAAAAGTCTCTATGATAATATAGCTCAAGAATTGGGAAACGAACAACCACAGGCTTTGATGATTTATGGTTTAGATTCTGTTCAAAACATTGACAGAATTTTGAGTTTATCTAACCAAATCCGCGAAGAATTTAGAAAAAACTTTCCCTTTCCCATTTTGATTTGGATAGATGATCAAATTCTCAAAAAAATAATTAGAGTTGCACCAGATTTAGAAAATTGGGGTAGTATCATGGACTTTGAAAATGATACTGAATATTTAGTTAATCTACTGCAAGAAACAACAGCAGAAATCTTTAACCATGACGTTATTCCTACTCCTCAAGTTTACAAAGAAATAGAAGCTGCAAGTCGAGATTTACAAAACAGAGGAGAAGACATAAACCCAGAAATCCAAGCAGGTTTAGATTTTGCTTTTGGTTTACGGGAATATCAACAAGATCATGTAGATGATGCCTTAGTTTATTATCATAGAAATCGAGGATTTTGGCCAGCCAATCATAATTTAGAACGTTACGGTATTCTCTTAATTAAAATATCTTTAGCTTATAGACGAAAAGCAGAAATAAGTAATAGTGAAAATTCCGAAGATTGGCAAAATGCAATAATTATTTTACAGCCAGCTTTAGATATTTTTGAACAAGCAGAAAAATTAGATTTAGTAATTGAATGTAACAACTATTTGGGTAAAATCTTACGACATTTAAAAGCATGGAATGATTTAGAAATTATCGCTCAAAAATCTCTGGAATTATATGACAATTTCTCTTCTATACATACAGATAAATTACATAATGTAGAGACGTTCTATGGAACGTCTCTACAAAGTTCGCAAATTGGTAAAGCTCAAAATTATGGATTTCTTGCAGAAGTAGCTTTAGAAAATAAAGAATGGCAAAAAGCAAAGGAACACGCACAGCAAGCATTAGACATTTTAAATCCAATTCCTAATTTAGCATCTCATGAATTTGCTTTATATCGCTTATTACTAGCACGCTCTCAGGTTGGTTTAAAAGAAATTTCCACAGCAATTCCAACTTTAGAAACCGCTAAAAATGAAAGTCATCCTCAATATGATCCTAAATTATCAATACC
>NZ_VIKW01000053.1 GCF_009711975.1 Anabaena sp. UHCC 0204 | reverse complement strand
ATTGCAGCATTAAAACTACTATTTTCGGCTATATAATCAATAATAGTCTCAATGTCTCGACTGGCTGGAACTGTAAATTTACAAATGTTGCTCATTTTCCAGCTTGAGTACGTTTTTCCTGGAGTTTGTTTCTTAACCCGGAAAATAGTTCTTCACCATCCACAAATTCACCTCTATTAGCTGCTACAATTCCTAAATTAATTTCCTGCTGTAATTCTTTAAATTTTCCTTGATATAAAAATTCCCATTCATCATTTTCCAGTAAATGAATAAAGGCTAATACTTGGTGTTGTTTTTCTGGTGACAATACCCGTACTTTTTCTACAATAGTGTTTTCAATAGTCATTTAACTTGCTCCCTTTTCTAAAAAGCATTTTCATCATCTGTTAAACAGAATCTTCTTTAATTCTACAAGCATCTAATTTGATTTACTATCACATCCTGTAAATCCTTAAATCCTGATTCAGATAATTTTAATGAATCGGACAACTGTTCGACTTTACAGCCTACCAAGCTATCCGACTCGGTTTTATTTTCGGATATTGTTACCAATATCACTGGAGTAGGTCTGGACTCTTCTTGCGTACACCCGATAAATTCCCATTTATCAGTTCTGACAGTAGAAGAGTGCTGGGGGGAGAAATAGCCAAACGAAAACCCAGATTGTTGTTCCTGTTGTCGCGCCTATTCCTGTTACGATTAGCAGAGCGACAGTTCCTGGGATTGTTGTTCCACGAACCGCCACGCAGCAGCCGAAATTGCCTACCCCAATCATTAGATTAACACAAAATATTCAAATTATAAACTCTTCAGAAATAGCTAAGGAGTTAATAATTTTCTTTCTTAATCGCCATGTGTTACCATATTTTAAATGAGCAAACCAACTCTGGATAGATTGAGATAATTTTTTATCATCAATTTTGCCTTCATTGTATTCTGTCAGCATTATTTTTCTTTTTTTTATTCCTTGACTTAGACTATCACCACGGACTCTAATTCTATCTGGTAATACCCGAAAACCAACGAAATTAGCTCCATATTTAGTTCTAAATATTTGGCTTTTAATTGGATGAATTTTTAGTCTTAATGTTGCTAAATATGCTTCTATTTGCAGCCTGGCTGTTTTTAATGAATCTTTATCATCAGCAAATAAAGCAAAATCGTCAACATAACGAAGATATTTATTTATTTTCAGAGTTTCTTTGATAAAATGATCAAAGTAGTTGAAATATACATTAGCCATAAATTGGCTAGTTAAATTACCAATAGGTAAACCGCGCTTTCTGGATAAAGGTGACAACAAATCATCACCGATAAAATGAAAATTGACTGGCTCTTGAGGATTACTATGATCAATGATATTATCTATCAACCATAAAGTATCAGAACATTTAATTTTCTTGCGGATAATTGACTTTAATATTTCATGATCTATACTCGGAAAATATTTACAAATATCAGCTAATAATACATATTGACTAGAACGCGCAAACTCTGTAAATTTTTTTAAAGCTCGATGAGAACCAAATCCAATGCGGTTAGCATAGGAAGTATCAACAAATGTGCGTTCAAATATTGGTGTAACTACATGACAAAGCGCATGATGAATGACTCTATCTCGATAAGGTGCAGCAGAAATCAGGCGCGGTTTAGATTCAAAAATATAGAACGTTTTATATTTTCCTGGTAAATAAGTTTTGGATCTGAGTTCTGCTTGTAAATTAAATATTTCTCGTTCTAAATTGTAGTTAAATTCTAAAACATTATCTCGAAAGCGTTTACCCTTTTGTGCTTGTTTAGATGCTGCTAGTAAGTTGCTAAAATCTGTGATATCTTGCCAGAGATGATTATGTGTTTTCATTTTATGCCTTGGCGACTGGAAGTCGCGGCTATACAAACAAAGTCCACCTGCGTGGACTAATCATAAATTCAGGTTCTTAACCCACGCAGGTGGGTTTCGCCTGTGTAGACGCAGTTTCTAACCGCCCGTTACTTTTTGTTTTTGTTGTTTTATCCAACCACCTAAATCTATGCCAATTTCATTTATTAATTTTTGGATATATTCATAACGCTCTGTTTTAATTAGATCAAAATCTAGCAAAAGGCGAGTTTGATATCTGATAATATCCAATTTTGTGTTTAAGTTGCCTAACTCAACTAACTTATTTTGGGAATAACGAGCGATAATCAACCCTTCTAGTAAATCATAGAGTCCGGTAATAATTCTATCACCTAACAGATATTTATGATTTCTGGGCAGACGATTGATAATTGGGACGTACCACTTGACTAAATCGTAAGTTTTCTGTATTATAGGTAAATCACTCATCAATCATCCCCAAAATCTAAATAAAATATTTTTGATCGCTCCACTCCGTTACGCTAGGGAAGTGAAAAGAATCAAGAGCGCAGAGCGCAAGAGGACAAAAGTATAAAGGGCTACAGAGTCCTGGGGGGAGAAATAGCCAAACGAAAACCCAGAGAGTCGGCCCCGTCGTCGCGCCTATCCCTGCCACGATAAGCAGAGCGACAGCCCCAGGGAATGAGGTCCCACGAACCGCCACGCAGCAGCCGTATGTCGTTATTGCTACCGTCTAGCCACGCACCTCCATTAGTTGGAGCATTTATATAATTTTCGTGCCACTCATCTTCGCACCATTCCCATATATTACCACACATATCATATAAACCGAAAGAGTTTGCCGGAAATTTTCCGACATCTGTGGTTTGTTTTCGATATTCTCCTTTTACGCCATTACCATAAGTGTAGTCACCATGATAATTTGCTAAATCTGTGGAAATTGTTTCCCCAAAATAAAACGGGGTAGTAGTTCCACCACGACAAGCATATTCCCATTCAGCTTCACTAGGTAAACGATAGGCTTTACTAGTCCTTTGAGAAAGTCTGGCACAAAATTCTTGAACACTGTCCCAAGATACCATCTCAACTGGTAAATTATCACCTTTAAACCTAGATGGATCAGATTCTAAATCAATCTTAACCTTTGGTAAAGCAGCTATAGCTTGCCATTGTTTCTGAGTAACTGGATATTTACCCATGAAAAACGGGGGAACAGTAACTTGATGTTGGGGACTTTCATCAGAACTTCGACTTTCCTCATTTTCTGGAGAACCCATGATAAAAGTCCCTCCAGGAATAGCCACCATTTCTAAATTTACATCATTTCCCAAGCCTTCAATAAATAATCTGGATTTTTTGCGACTGCGTTGAATTTCCCAACCTTTTCCTAAACCCAAAAATCCAGACTTGGATATTAACTTAGCCGTTTCAAATTCAAAAGTAGTAACAGGAATACCTAAAAACCTTTCTGGTAGAGGTGGTGGAGGATTTGGTTTTTTGGGTTGACGTTCATATTCTACCTGCCTTTGTGCCAAAACCCGTTCTTCAACATTAGCCACATCTTCCGGGTTTAAACCTAAAGAATGACGATATTCTTGTAATTCTGCTTCTGTTTCTTGATTAAAGGGAAATTGGACTTTAACAACCTTAAAAAATAAGTCTTCATATTCATTTAGTTTCCGTGCATATTCCTGTGCTTGAGAAAGTGCAAACTCATACATTTCCTTCGCTTCTGCTGGAGATAACCCTAACTTTTTCCTTTCCGTTTCTAATAGTTGCAACGCCACAGGAGATAGTTTACCATTTGCCTGTTGCAGACGTTTCACAACTTCATTACAATATGCAGTTTTGGCAGGAGTAAAAAGAATTGTCCCCGTAGATGCTTCTAGTAGGGGTTTTAATGCTTGTAGTGCTTCCACTGCTGAAGGATAGCGCATTTTAAAATAACGCCGCACCATTGTAGTTAAAACTTCTGCCAAATATTCACTAATCTGTAATTTATCATGCCGCCAAATTATCTCACCGGTGGGCGGATCTTCTTGTAAATGCGTGGGATTAATACCTGTCAAAGCGTGAATAGCTGTCATCCCTACAGCGTAAATATCACTAGCATAACAGGGTTGACCAATTCCTTGCTCAGTGGGCATATATCCAGGAGAACCAATAATCAGACTTGGTGTAATTCCTCCTTGGGAGTTGAGAATAATTGAACCAATTTGTTTAACTGCGCCAAAATCTATCAAGCAAATTTTACCATCTTCCTTACGGCGCATGAGATTTGCGGGTTTGATATCACGATGAATAACTCCCTGTGTGTGAACAAAAGCCAACGCTTCTAAAATATCTTGCAATAACTTAATTACATAACCTTCACTCAACCGCTTACCTGCAAAGATTTCTTTGCTCAAGTCATGTCCATCAATATATTCTTGAATTATATAAAATTTATCATTTTCTTGAAAATGTGCCAATAATGTGGGAATTTGGGGATGTTTACCCAATTTCTCTAAAATTACAGCTTCTTTTTCAAATAGTCCTAAAACCTGAGCATCTGTGTAAATAGGACGCAGTTGCTTGACGACGCAAAAAGGTTTACTGGGCTGCATATCGTCTTGAGCGAGGTAAGTAACAGCAAAAGTCCCCCCGCCTAATTCTCGTATAATTTGGTAACGTCCTGCCAGTTTACTCACAATAGGGCTATTAGTGCTTAAAAATATATGAATAATAGTATACAGGATAGAATAGCAATATGTCCCATTCTCTAGTTCCCACACTGAGAAGCTCTACCTCTACTATACCCGGAGGTAGAACCTCAAAAATGACATTCCCTGTTTGGAGACTAGGAACAAGAATTTTCTTCCTTTGCGTCTTTGCTCCTTTGTATCTTTGCGCGAAACCTCAGCTAGATTAGATATAAGAATTACTCAATTACCGTGAAAACAGATACGATTTTCTAAGTAGGCAGGTAAAATTAATTATATAAAAGATTTGGATTTAATGTAGGGGTAGCGCCCCCGTGCCTACCCCGGTATTTGGGGCAACCACAGGGGGTTTGCCCCTACAAAATTGATTGATTTAGGGATTTTTAAAATGTTCGAGAAGAGAATTTACAATTTGGGGAAATCTTGCTGCTTGAGCGAGTTACACGCATTTATTTAGATGAGTTGGGAGAAAGTTCTTTGGGGGTAGGAGTTGTTAAACTGGTGATAGAAACAGAGGAAGCTGCACCAGCACTAGCAAAACGCTTAATTGCCCAAGCAAACCAAAAACTAAATGATGTAACTATTAAACGGGATTTAATTAATCTAATTGAGACAATTATCGTCTACAAATTACCCAAAAAGAGCCGAGAGGAAATTGAAGCTATGTTAGGTTTAAGTGAGTTGAAACAAACAAGGGTTTACCAAGAAGCTTTGGAAGAAGGTAAAGCTGAAACAACCAGAAAATTAGCTTTAAATTTGTTACGAATTGGGATGAGTTTGGAACAAATTGCTGAAGTTACGGAATTATCTCTTCAGCAAATTCAGGTTTTACAAAAGGAAATTTAAGGATCTTAATTTAACCTAGTTAGAGAAATTGTCTGAATCAGGATTTCCAGGATTTAAGGATTTACAGGATGAGAACTGGAATTTTATCACCAATCACCAATCACCAATCACCAATCACCAATCACCAATCACCAGCCTCAACGATAATGCTCTTTATCAGGTCTAGAATTAAAATTAACTTTGTTCTCTTATTTTATCCAATCCGTGACTACTACTCCCCTTTCTCCTAATTTCTCACAAACAGCTTCAGTCCCCGATACCTTGGGACGCTTTGGCCGCTTTGGTGGTAAGTACGTTCCTGAAACATTGATGCCGGCTTTAGCTGAATTAGAAACTGCTTATCAGCAATACCGCAATGAAGCTGGGTTTCAAACTGAATTACAAGGTTTATTGCGTGATTATGTTGGACGTGCCACACCTTTATATTTTGCCGAACGCCTTACCGCTCATTATGCTCGTCCTGATGGCACAGGAGCGCAAATTTACTTAAAGCGTGAGGATTTAAATCATACGGGCGCACATAAAATTAATAATGCTCTCGGTCAGGTATTATTAGCCAAACGGATGGGTAAACAGCGGATTATTGCTGAAACTGGTGCAGGACAACATGGTGTAGCTACGGCGACTGTTTGCGCTCGTTTTGGTTTAGAATGCGTGATTTATATGGGTGTTCACGATATGGAACGCCAAGCTTTAAATGTGTTCAGAATGCGATTGATGGGGGCGGAAGTTCGTCCGGTGTCTGCGGGGACAGGAACTCTCAAAGATGCCACTTCTGAAGCCATCCGGGACTGGGTAACGAATGTAGAAACTACTCATTACATCCTTGGTTCTGTGGCTGGTCCTCACCCTTACCCAATGATGGTACGGGATTTTCATGCGGTGATTGGGGAAGAAACCCGCGCTCAAGCAATGGAAAAATGGGGCGGTTTACCTGATATTCTCATGGCTTGTGTGGGTGGTGGTTCTAATGCAATGGGATTATTTCACGAATTTGTGAAAGAAGCATCTGTACGGTTAATTGGTGTGGAAGCTGCTGGTGAAGGTGTAAATACTGGCAAACACGCGGCTACTCTCACAAAAGGACAAGTTGGTGTGTTACATGGTTCGATGAGTTATCTGTTGCAAGATGAGGATGGACAAGTGATTGAACCTCATTCTATTAGTGCAGGTTTAGATTATCCGGGCGTGGGACCAGAACACAGTTATATGAAGGATATTGGCCGGGCAGAATATTACAGCGTGACCGATGCCGAGGCTTTGGAAGCATTTCAACGATTGTCGAAGCTAGAGGGGATTATACCAGCTTTGGAAACTTCTCATGCGATCGCCTATCTAGAAACTCTCTGTCCCCAACTTTCTGGTAGTCCCAAAATTATCATTAACTGTTCTGGACGAGGTGACAAGGATGTACAAACAGTTGCGAAATTTTTGATCCAATAAATTTTAGTGTAAGGGCGAAGCATTTGGCGTAAGGGCGAAGCATTCGGAAAATAAACTTGGGAAAAACCGATAAATTATCGCCCGAATGCTTCGCCCCTACATGAGGAAAAACCGATAATTGAGTAAATTATAGATTTTAACTGGTGATAAATCATGTTGAGAAAAACTATTTCTATAGCTGGTGCAGGTTTATTAGTTTTAGTTAGTGGTGCGATCGCTAATTCATTACCTAATTCTGCTTCAGTATCAAATCCTAGCTACCAGGTGGCACAAGCTACTGTTGACACAGCGGCAATTGAAGCTGCTGTTTTCCGGCAAATCAATCAATACCGATCTTCCCAAAACTTACCTGCACTGAATCGTAACTCTAAAATTGACAATCAAGCCAGAATTCACAGTCAAAATATGGCTAATGGTAAAGTTGCCTTTGGACATGGCGGATTTCAAGCACGAGTGACAGCGATAAATATTCCTTACAGTCGAGTCGCGGAAAATGTTGCCTATAACCAAGGATCTCAAAACCCTGCGAAAACCGCTGTTCAAGGCTGGCTGAAAAGTTCAGGACATTTAACCAACATCAAAGGTAATTATAACCTAACTGGGATTGGTGTAGCAAATAACAATAAAGGACAAATTTATTTCACACAAATTTTCCTGCGTTCAAGGTAAGTTTTTTGCAAACAATATTTAGTTAATAGATTTAGTATCCATAACATCTACCAATGGATACTATTTTTTAGTAATATTTTTGATTAAAAATGTAGTGGAAATAACATCTATCAAACCTATAATGATGGGTTCTCTTTTTTTTAACAAATTAGTAACTGATACCAATTGGATGTGAAACTGCACAGAATAATCATCATCCGTATTTATCTGCGTTTATCTGCGGTCAATAATTCCTGAAATCTAATTCCATGAAGTTTCATCTTAATTTAGTATGAGCAGAGATTAAACAGAAATATGGATACAAAAGACTCATCTAAATTATAAAAATTTGATGATGCTTGGGGTCATATTTGGCAAATAGTATCCTGGTATGTATTCTGATAATCAGAAGATAGGGTATATATCCAATAAATCCATACATTACACTACTTAATTCTCTATGTTAAGACAAACTGCTTTTGGCATCGCTTTAAGTACGCTTGTTCTTGGTAGTGGCTTTATGAATGCTGCAAACCCAGGTAAGAGTGATCCAGAAAAAACTGCTCATCAAAAGCATTCATTGAACATTACTAGTCAAGCCAGTATATCTAAGCTTGCTTTTCAACCTACGAATCTAGAGAAATCAGTCTTTATCCAAATTAATGAATATCGTGCAGCCCAGGGATTACAAAAATTAAATTTAAATGAAAAAATAACTCAACAAGCCAGAATTCACAGTCAAAATATGGCTAACGGTAAAGTTCCTTTTAGTCATAATGGATTTGAACAGCGGGTGAAGGCAATCCCTCTCAAGTATGACAATGCAGCAGAAAACGTAGCTTTCAATATGGGATATAGCAATCCTGCCCAAGAAGCAGTTTCTGGCTGGATAAAAAGTCCTGGACATCTGAAAAATATTCAAGGGAAATACAACTTAACGGGAATTGGTGTCGCTACTAACAATCGAGGTGAAGTTTACCTAACACAAATATTTTTACACAAGAGATAGATTTTGGTGCTGTTTTTCTGCACAATAAATTATAGTCTCTAGAAAAAATCACTTCTCCAGAGATACTAGAATTTATTGTCGAGAAACCCATGATATTACAAGATTTCCAGGTTTGCGATCGCGATTTAACTGATGATACCCTGGCTGAATATTTAAAAGCCCCAGCCATTGCTGTTGATACAGAAACAATGGGACTCTTACCACAGCGCGATCGCTTGTGTCTAGTCCAACTCTGTAATCCAGAAGGGCAAGTTACCGCTATTCGCATCGCTAGGGGGCAAACAACAGCACCAAATTTAAAAACACTGATGGAAGCAACCCACGCCCTCAAAGTTTTCCACTTTGCTAGGTTTGATATTGCTACCTTAAAACATAATTTAGATATCGTTGTTCAGCCCATTTTTTGTACTAAAATCGCCAGTAAATTAGCCCGGACTTATACGAATCGTCATGGACTCAAAGAGGTAGTTTTAGAATTAGAAAAGGTAGAATTAGATAAAAGTTCTCAAAGTTCTGATTGGGGTAATGCCACAAATTTATCGGAAGCACAACTCAGTTATGCCGCCAATGATGTCCGTTATTTACTGAACATACAACAAAAGCTCACCACCATGCTACAACGGGAAGAACGTTGGCAAATTGCCCAAGAATGTTTTCAGATTCTGCCGACAATAGTTACTTTAGATTTATTACAATTCAAAGATTTATTTGAACATTAATTAATTGGGAATTGGTAATAGGTAATTGGGAAAAATCTTCCCCCTGCCTCTTCCCTGAAACCGTTAATTTAACATCAGAAATCCAGTAGAACAAATTTTACAAATGTCCTCAATAAATACTCAAGCTTTGCAAGCATTATTAGGTATGCTATCTGGGGATAAAGAATTTTTAGTAAAAATTATTAACTGTTACCTGATGGAATCAGCTAACATGGTTAAAGATATTCAAACATCTGTGATCAATCAAGACGCTGATACCATTTATAAGACAGCCCATAAATTAAAGTCGAGCAGTGCTTCTTTAGGAGCAATTCATCTTTCAGAGCTTTGCTTACAGTTAGAATTAAAAGGTAAGCATAGTGATTTAGTAGGGGTTTTAGAATTGGTGTCACAATTGAATCATGAATATGAACAAGTGGAAATTGCTTTAAAGAAAATAACCCAAGTGTTATGAGTAAAAAATTCTCTAACCGCACTCAAGCAGGTCAAATGTTAGCTCAACATTTAAAAGCATACAGTCACCAGAAAGATGTAGTGGTACTGGCTTTACCTCGTGGTGGTGTACCCGTAGCCTTTGAAATAGCTAAACTTTTGAATGCTCCCTTAGATGTCTGCATAGTCAGAAAACTTGGTGTCCCTGGACATAAAGAATTAGCTATGGGAGCGATCGCTTCTCAAAATATTATTGTTTTCAACCAGGATGTAATTGATTCTTTAGGAATAGACACTTCCGCAATTACTAAAGTTGTTAACCAGGAATTGCTAGAATTAAGACGAAGAGAGAAGACTTATCGAGATGATAAACCGCCTATTAATATTAACAATAAAACAATCATTATCGTAGATGACGGGATTGCGACTGCTGCAACTATGCGTGCAGCTTTGGCTATCCTCCGACAACAGCAACCGGCAAAAATTGTCGTTGCAGTTCCTGTTGCACCGCTTAATACTTGTGAGGAATTATGTTTAGAAGTAGATGATGTAGTTTGTTTGCAATCTCCAGAAATCATGTCTGCAATTGGTTGGTGGTATGAAGATTTTACCCAAACTACAGATAACGAAGTCCGCACACTTTTAGACGGTGTTTGAAAATAGGGCGTTGCTGATTAAGAGTATGATTTTGTTTCACGCAGAGGCGCTCCAGTCACAGAGAGTAAGAGTTTGAAATCATTGATTTTTGAATTTCATACCCTAATTCAGCAACGCCGAAAATAGGAGGTAGGGGCGCAGGGCCTGCGCCCAGTTAGAAGTCAGGAGTCTACTTGATTATGGATTGGAATCAGTTGAATTGCGATCTGCTGGCAGCACACTACCTGTATTAGGCGATTCTTGGGTCTGTGAACTTGAATTGGACGGATTTGGGCTAGAGATAGAGTTTGGAGTCTCCACAGACGATGCAGGGGGAGCTACGTTAATTGTCGTGTTTTGTGGAGTTACGGCAGGGGGTGGATTATTAGGTGTTTGTGATCGGGGAACGTCAATTTTAACATTGACATTAGGCGCACTTTGTTGAGGGGCTGGAACGATCACGGGAACACGCTCAATAGTATTCGTTTTTTCAATGATAGTTGTCTGTTTCTCTGGCTGTTGAGAAACCGCAGGAGTAGGTAAAACAATTACCTTTGTGGTAGCGGGTTGTCGCCCCCAAAAGAAATAAACAAGTCCACTAAATCCTAGTACAGCAGCGATAAAGATACCAAGAACTAAACCACTAGCAGCATTATGTTGATCACGAATTGTTTGTACTTCTTTTTGAACACGACTTTGAGAGATATTACCATCAATGTTGCCATCAACGTAACCATCACCATAGGATTGTTTCTTCTCCTGGTTCAGATTATCTTCACTGTTATGAGAATTGGGAGTTTTGGGGTTATTCATAAGATACTCGGTAAGTGGGAAATAAGTATGTAAATAATTCTGAAAGTGTCAAATTTACAAAAAAAGGGAACAGGGAACTCCAGAAGAGGTTTTGGGAGATTTTACTTTTAGTTACACATTTTTGTTTTTTCCGTTCACTTACTTAGTTATTTTTAAGAAATATATCTGCCATTAATTCTGTGCCAAACAAATACAGCGATAACAGCACCAATCACAGCAATGAAAACTCCAGAAGGAGTGAGACTAGAACCAACCAGAACAAACTTTCCAGTCGTGATCAAATTGGCTAATGTACCACCAACAAATGCACCAATTATGCCTAGAAACAGAGTTCCTAGAATGCCGCTGCCTCTAGCAGCCGGATCAAGTGCCTTAGCGATTCCTACGGAGCGCTACGCTATCGCACCTGCAATTAAACCTAAGATGATCCAAGTAACAAGAGTCATAGTAACTAAAACCTTTTTGTAAGAATTCAGAAGTCAGCGGTGTAAATTTCTATTGCCAAACAAAGACTTTGGCTTCGTAAGATCCCAAGTCAGTCATAATGCCATCATCCCCAGATTCAATATCATAATTACCTGTCCACTCGTGCCATTTTCCATTGGCTGGGAAGTTAGGAATGTGATATCCTGCCAAAAAATTGTCGGAAAAATTGGCCACGACAACTATCCGAGAACCTTGATCATTCCAACGGGTGTAGGCGAAAACTTTAGCCTCTACATTTTCGTGGAAAAAATCAATATTTTCAGCGTAAAGTGCATGATTATTTTTCCGCAGCCCAATCAAGCCTTTGTAATATGTAAACAAACTACTATTCTGGTCATTGCCCATCAGTTTCCAATCTATTTTGGATGATTCAGGTGTTTTGTACTTATACTCACCAAACTCTTCACCCATCCAAATTAGTGGAACACCAACTGCTGTCATCAGGAGAGCTACTCCTAACTTAATTCGCTTGAATGCTTCTTCATTAAAAATATTGCGATCGCTTAACTCGACCATCAAGTGATTGTGATCATGGTTAGTAAGATAATTGACAACATTAGTCGCACCCATAAAGCCTTTTCGTTTGCAATCAATCACATCCTTGAGGCTTTCTAAATCAAAAGTATCGCCACAAATATGTACTGTAATCACGTGGCGGAAACTATCGTGCCAGCAGCCATCCATCGGACCATCAGCATTGGTGATGCTAGTTGTCTCAGGAATGTGTTCGGCTACGGTGTAAAAAGGCTTCATCCCAGCGGCTTTTTTAGCTTCCTGAACAATCCAGTGCATTAAATCATAGTTAGCAATTTGCCTGGCTGCATCGAAGCGAATACCGTCAGTATGATACTCTTCAATCCAAAAACGCACATTATCGCCGACAAACTGCCGGGCTGGGTATGTTTCCAGAGTTTCATCGTAGAGTTCGTAGTTAAACTCAGGTCCCCAGTTGTTATCAGGATCGCGGGGAGAGTGGTGATACCAGTAATCATGATCAATCTGCGTGAGAGGGGCTTCTGATTCTGAGTGGTTATAGATGCCGTCCATGATGACGCGGATACCCCGCTCATGGCATGAATCAATTAGCTGCTTTAACCCCATCGTCGAACCATAGCTAGATTCAGTAGCGAAAAAGTGGCGAGGGTTGTAGCCCCAGCTATGATCTCCCGGATATTCCTTAATCGGCATCAATTCAATGGCGTTAATGCCCAGTTCACAAAGGTGATCTAATTTTTCAATAACGTGCTGATACTTGCCACGAGCCTTAGAGTCATCCTCACCCCCAGAAAAGTCACCAACATGAAGTTCATAAATGACTAATTCACTATCTGCTGGCAGAGGTTTGTCATCGTGTTGCCAGACGTAAGTATCAATAATGCGATCGCCGTCTTTAATGCACACCACCGCATTCTGACTAGGGTTATCAATATCTGTTGCATAAGGGTCTATTACTTCTACCCATTGGTCTGGTTCAAAAAACCAGCTCCGGGATTGAACTCGAAATTTATATTGATGATTGCCGTCTGCCAATTTTACAGAGATACGGAAATAACCGTCTTTACCTTTTTCCATAGCAATTTCTTCCCAGTTGGAAAAAGATCCGATTAATGCCACTCCTTGATTGTAGGGAGCAAACAACTTGAATTCAATTGAGTTAGTCATAGAACCTATTGAGAGTGAAAATTCTTAAAAATGCTAGGAAAAATGTTTATCTAAACCCACTTAGTGAAAGCACTATTGGCTAAGTTAAGTTATATGGTGCGACTCAGCACCAAATTTTAGACCAATCCAATGAGAATCAAAAGCAAGTAGATTAAGCCACCGCCAATATCAATTGAAAATCCTCACAACCAGAGGACAAAGAGGATAACGACGGCAGTCAAAATTACTTGGTTTTAATTAACTTCTCTCATTATGCAATTGACTTAACCGACGCTTAATAAATGCCTTAATTGAGCATATCTCGACCTTTAGCTTTCATATCCTCTACTACATTAAGAGCTTGACTTTCTACTTGTTTAGCTTTTCCCATCGCTTGATCTTTAGGATTGCCAGTTATATTGCCAACCGCTTCTTGTACCTTGCCCTCAAGATTTTTTGTGACAGCCTTTGCTCTTCCTTGCAAACTCATGCTGTCTTTCACATCTTCTGCTACATTAAGCGCCTGACTTTCTATTTGCTTGGCTTTTCCCATCACTTGATCTTTAGGGTTGCCTGTGATATTGCCAATCACTTCTTGAGTTTTACCTTCGATATTCTTCGTAACTGCTTCTGCTCGATTCATGATTGTTGCAATTTGAGTTTGTGGTTGGTTAATTCTGAGCATGAGTGAAGTTGCAGCCCAACTATTTTCAGACGCAAAGCTAAAAGCTATAGTAGTTGAGATGAATGCAACTAGACTAATCGTTATCAGAAACTTACGGACATAGTGAAGTGAAAAAATCATGTTAAGTCTCAAATGTTATTTGATTGCTAAAATAATGGTTGTTGTATTTATCAATTTTCCGGTTAAACTAGAAAGTCTAGATAGCCTGTTTACCACCTAGACTTGCTGGAAAATGTTATTATCCCAATTCTTTTTGATAGCTGGCATGGCACGTCTATGACTAAGCCAAAAGCATAATTTGTGTTGAGTTTGTGTCGAACTTTTTTAACAAATTTCTTGAGCGCAGCTTCAGCGAGAAATGGTATTAGTCTATTGTATCTTTGACTTGATCTTTCACATTTTCAACAGTATGTTGAATTGCTGCTTCTACTTGTTTTGCCTTACCTTCTGCTTGGGTTTTAGGATCTCCAGTGATATCGCCCACAACTTCTTGAATTTTACCTTCAATATTTTTGGCGGTTGCCTTAACTTTATCTTCTAAACTCATAATCTTGTTCCTTCTTAAATATTGCTGAGTGGAATTAACAACTTTGGGTTATATTATTTATCTTGACAGAGGGCTGGGTTAGTTAATGAATGAATTGTATGAATTGATTGAATACGATACAAAACGTAAGAAAAACAGGTTGAAAATGCAATTTAAATAAATGATGCTAAAATTGATCAAAGTTTGTTTTGCAAGCCAAAAAATAGCAAAAAAGCGATCGCTAAATCATGATAGAAGAACCAATTCGTATCTCCTACTTTTCTGATGTTCTCTGTGTTTGGGCGTATATTGCTCAAATTCGTCTTGATGAATTAGCAACAAATTTTCAAGACAAAATCGCCATTGAGCAGCACTTTGTCCCTATCTTTGGAAATGCCCGTGAAAAGTTAGAGAAGCGATGGTGCGAACGCGGTGGCTTCAAAGGATATAGTCATCACGTTCAGGAAGTTGTAAAAAAGTTTAATCACATCACCGTTCATCCTGATATTTGGACGGAAGCAATTCCTGCCTCATCTGCATCCTGCCATCTCTTTCTTCATGCAATCCAATTATTAGAAACCAAAGAAATTGTCCAAAAATCAGATCAGGTTTTTGAAAAAGCCATTTGGGCATTTCGATCCGCATTTTTTACCAAACTAGCGAATATTTCTGATCGCCGGGTGCAATTTGCTATTGCCGAAGAGTTAAAATTACCAATTGCCGCTATCCAGGCACAGATTGATAGTGGTGAAGCTTATGCCCAATTAACCAAGGATTTTGATTTAGTGAAAGAGCATACCGTGTCTGTTAGCCCTACCCTGATTTTTAATGAGGGAAGACAACGGCTCAACGGCAATGTCGGCTACCGCGTCATTGAAGCTAATATCCGCGAGTTGCTGCACAATCCCCCAGAAGAGCAATCCTGGTGTTAAACCTGCGGTACTAGTTCCTTTTTCGGAAGTAGCAATGTGGCTTCAATTTCTTCCCGGATTGCCGTTGTTACTTCGCAGTTACTATTCAAGCAATCAACTAGGAGTTGATTGGCATTGTAGTAGCTTTCCAGGACTTGCTGTTGCTCAGAACTAAACTGCCAGGGATATTTATTATTTCGGTGTTGAGCGATCGCACCTTTCAACTGTTCCACCCAGGCTGAATAGTTTTTCTGCCACCATTCCTGAAGCCGTTCCCGGTTTTGACTAGAAGATGGTAATTGGTCTTTAAGTTGTTGTAAAGACTTATAAAACCCAGCATCTAGAACCATCACCAGAATATTGTTGAGTGCTTCGCTACAGGCATGGGCATAGGCAAAATCTTGACTATGATCAATCGCCGATTCTAGTAGCAAACTATCTAAGGCTGCATCCAAAAACATCCCCTCATCGAGGGTGCTGGCCAAGGCTAACTTAGCCGCTGCCTGGGGTGACTGGGCAAGGGCAAGATAAAACGCTCGTGATGTGGCAACATTGGGACTAGTGGAAACTGTTTGGGATTTTTGGTTAGCCCACATCAAAAATTCTTGCAGATAGGGGTCTTGAGCAACTAAGACATCAATTTGCTGCTTCATTAACTGCACCATTGAATCAGCACTTCGCAACATAGTAGCCGTTAACAAGAAAACTTCACGCCAGTGCGAATCAGTAATGTGACTGACTAATCCTTCTAATGCTTGTTCTAATGACCGGAGATTAAGACTAGCAACGATTTTTCGAGCCGTAAAGTATTCTTGAAATGCTAGATAGGAAAACGAAAAAATTCCTCGCGCTCGTTCTGTGAGTAACCCATGTTGAGCCTCGATCTCTTTTAACATCGCTTCGCTTTCGAGTTGCAGTTCCTCTGGTTCTATAGTTGCGTTAGGCAAATTTCGTAAATAGTCCCCAATATATTGCTCAATAACCCGTTGCTCAAAAAAATACTGCCCCTGTTCAAAGGTAACAGCCGCCAGTTGATTCAGCAGCTTCAACTTTTGAGGCAATAAAAGCCCTCGATCAACATCATCCCGGCCGATGCCTTTGGATTCATCCCATTTGCCCAGCAGCAAATCCAATCCTTGCTTATAAAATTCTGTCCGTTGAGTCGGAAATTTATCCTGACCATGAAACACCGAGCAAGCCAGATGCAGAAACAGTGGTGTTACCGCCATTTGCCGATACTGCTTGTTTTCCGGCAATTCCAATTTCTGAATAAACTGAGCAGACTGCTCCTGTCCTGATTTAACAGTTGTTTTGGTCAGTGTCACAAACCACTTTCGGGCGAAAGTGATGATTTGAGCCTGGGCAAAGGGAGCAATTTCTACATCGGTAAAGCCTCGCAGTTGCAGTTTTCGGGCAGCGGTGCGGCAGGTGGCCACGAACTGATTTTTGTGATATTTTTCCGAGAATTTGCGAATCTCGCTGAGAACCGCTGTAATGTCCTGGTTTGGCACTTCATCCATAGCATCTAGCAACAGCAGGACTCGACCCGCTTGCAGTAAGCTTTCAATCTCAGCCGGGTGGGAAATTCCAGAAGTGAGAAATGTGTGATGAATGTAATTCAGAAGACTAAATTTGTTATTATCCCTGGACTCTTCAGCAAAATCTCTCAGCGCGATGAAAATCGGCACTTGATTTTTGGCAAACTCACCCCGATTACACTGAATTGCCAGATGTTGCAAAAATATGGTTTTGCCAACTCCCGGTTTACCAAGAACTCTGAGCTTCGAGTAAGTTTTAACAGCCTGTATCCCTGGTATTTGCTTCTGATTAACCTCTGCCAATCCCACGCGATCAAATTCAGCGGGTTTTAAGTTTTGTAGGTCAGCAATCTCAAACCATTGTTGACTGGCAATTTCTTCCAAAATATTCACATCTACATAGATGTCATCAATGCTGACAGGACGGCTGATATCTAATAACTGCACGATACCACACTGATTTTGAATGGTGTCTTGATGTTGCGATCGCATCTGTTGGACTAGACTATCAATATCTAGAGAGGCCATCTCAACCAGCTTACCGGGTTCAGGAAATTCCGCAGGTGCATTATCCGCAATCTCTCGCCAATCTAAATCTAAAATTTCACAAATTTCCATAAAAATTTGGCGATCGACAGGTTTTCCCGTGAAAAATCGCCCAATCGGCTGGCGGGTCTTTACGTTCACTTCTCCTGCCAAGTTTTCCTGTGTCCACCCCTTGATAGCAAACGCGCGTTTAGCCTGTTGAATTCCAGACAGGGAGGCCTGGAGGGATCTCTTGACCATAAAATGAACAACTTAAATAGATATTTAAAAGCACCAATCAAACAAACGT
>NZ_VIKW01000052.1 GCF_009711975.1 Anabaena sp. UHCC 0204 | reverse complement strand
CCCAAGGGTGAAGTTAGACCACTGTTTGTGATCAGAAAATCAAACACCAAGGGAAAACTGGCCACCCGTTCCATCCCAGTAATTGAAGACCTGCGGCGGTTACTTGCTGAACATTACCGACTAGCAGGTTATGATTACCTGTTCCCTGGTAGGAGCAACGGACATATAAGCCACGATTCAGCAGCAAGGATTTTAAGGAAAGCTTGTGAGCAAGTAGGAATCACTGGAGTTAGTACCCACAGCTTCCGACGGACAGCCTTAACCCAGATGAGTAACGCTGGTATACCACTGCGGGTAATTCAGGAATTATCAGGACACAGGAATTTAGAACAGTTGCAAAGATATTTAGAAGTGAGTGATGAACAGGTGTTAGGGGCTGTTTCTGCCTTATCAATGCTGTCACCTGTGCCTAATGTCGTTAAATCTCCATTTTACGACCTCTCTACTCCTGAAAATGCACGGGTAGAGCCTAATCAAGATTATATGTGATTAATTATGTATATAAGCATAGTTTTTTTTACACGGTTCAAAACTCCATTTATCTCAAGAAAACAGCAATTAACTAGACAAAAGCCGATTTTTTAAAAAGAATAAGATTTTTTAATCATTTTTCATAAAAACTTAAAAAAGGCTAGAGTATCGCATGGGTATGATATCTGTGCAGGATAAGCATAGACAATATCAGTGATTGGCCATTTTTGGAGTCAATTAACTTGACAAAGTTTATAAAAATATCTTTAATTAAAGGTATACCCTTGATTTATAGATATATATCTAAATTTAGAGGTATACCTACAAATTAAAGGTATATTTATAAATTAAGGATGTAAATAAAAGTATCTAAACAGCAAAAAGCCATGCAACAGATTAGTTTTACTTATCTGTTATTTTTGCTTGCTTCTAGATAAAAGTCACTTATCTATGGAGCTTTATGGCTTCTGATCTATCAGGAGGCGAAAATGTTTTCTCTAAACCTAGAAAATTTTAAAAGCGATATTCACTTCACTGTACAAAATACTTTGAAGAGTTTTTGGCCGTTTACTGTTGAGAAAATACGCTATGAACCTGAATTAACAGAAATTGAAAAATTAGTAAAGCAGTTGGAAGAATTACCTAATGTTGAGGGAGTTAGGGTATTACGAAATAAGGATAACAGTTCACATGAAATAGTGTTTCAAATATTATCTCATGTAGATTCTGACTCAAGAACAAAGCTCGTTAAAACAGCAA
The DNA here is from genome assembly GCF_009711975.1 of Anabaena sp. UHCC 0204. GTDB lineage: Bacteria > Cyanobacteriota > Cyanobacteriia > Cyanobacteriales > Nostocaceae > Dolichospermum. The sequence continues at coordinate 16,648 of NZ_VIKW01000052.1, read as the reverse complement.
TTTCTTTGGCAATAAAAACTGAAAGAAAACTTGATAGTATTTTCAATGTTGAAGATTGGGATCTTGGAGTTAGAGTAGTCAAAAACTTTGAAAATACTAATAAGAACCAAAAAGTTGTTTTAACAAATGTCCAAGCAGAGCATCTACGAACAGCAAGCTAAACTCAACGAAGAAATTGCTAAAAAAGCCCAAACAGACTCACCTGAATGGGCTATTATTATGTATTTTTATGCCGCACTACATTGGGTTAACGATTATGCCAATAAAAGAGGTGAAATATATAAATTACAGCCTACAGACAGCAACAAATCACCGCATCGCCTAAGATTAATTTATGTTAAAAAGATTTCTCCATCCAAGGGTAAAGAAGATGAATTATATAAAAATTATAGATTTTTATTTGAAGAAAGTAAGGTAGCTAGATATTTAGAAGATGGAGAATTTAACTGTATAAATATGACTGCTAAAGAGTATTATAAACAATGTAATATAAAAGAATACATTGATAGTTTAGAAATAATTAAAAAAATGCTTAGGAACTAACATAAAGTTCTGTTGTTGGTTGTGTTAATTAGATTAAATTGTAAGGTTAAACAGTATCGAAAATTGCGCTAACTTCTACTAACCACCCACCCCATCTGATTACCCAGCTTACCCGCTTTGGTGAAGGTAAAGCTACCCCATACAAAGGTCAATTCATCCCTACCTACCCTTGGGGTAACACCAATCAATTCTTTTACCTTGCTTGTACTCAGTATCCACTTGTGAGTAACAGCTTTTTCTAGTTCCTCATATTCCACCAGGGGCGATCGCTTATTGCCGATATACCCCATCATTTTTTCAACCAAACCAGCCATAACGGTAATAGCGGTAAGGTTTTCGCTGTTGTCTAGTTGGTTGTCCAGTATGTCTAGTTGATTGTCCAGTTTTTCCAGTGCTGGTACTTCTACTTCAGGGTGAATAGGAAAATCTGCGATCGCTCCCCCGCCCCTAATATGCTTGTCTAGTTTGTCCAGTAGCTCTAACTGCTGTGGGGATATTTTACCCCGTGCCACTGGTTTTATGTCCAGTCCGTTGATTCTGTCATATACCGCTTGACGTGACTCTAAACCGTATCTTCCTTGTAGAGTAGCGATTTTGATTAATTCTGTGTCTTGACTGTCCATCTTGGTTTGTCCAGTTTCATACTTGACAATTTTACTTTGTCCAGTGACTTGGTAGACAAATAAATTTGTCAGGTTGTTAATAGAGATAACGATGGTACAAGTTGTGATTGAAATTAATCTTCTAGATCAAGATGATATATTTGGGTAGCATCATATTCTGCATTTTTGACTCTTGTATTCGCGTCACGCACTACAATGTTACGAGTATTTATACAATTGAATTTGTTATATATATGTATTGCTTCAGAAAATCCGGTTGTACCAGTATAGTCCATGTAATCATGAAGAAATAAACCAAGAGCATGATAAATACGAGCTAAGTTCAACCGATTTTTGAGACTGGGTATAGTAGACGAAATATAGTCAAATATGGCTAATGCCGATGTATAACAATTGTGAATAAGCTTTATGTCTTGTTGATATTCACTATCAGTATCACATTGATCATTAGATTCTTTTCTTGACTGTATCTTCAGTTTATGAAAAAGAGTTTCTGCTTTCCAGAAATAAGCAATTCCTGTATTTTTTCCTTTAAAAACAATCATTGCGTCAAAATATACAAGTGCTAATTCATAATCTTCTTCAAGGAAAAATTTAATTCCAAAATCTAAAAGGTGATTTGTAGAGATGCAACCTTTGAGTAAAGCGAGTTGAACTAATTTAAACTGCTTATCTAAAGATAATTGACCTTTATTATGTCTTCCGTTTTTTAAATATGTCTCTAAATTGTTTTGTATTAGGTCTATATCTGCACTTTTTACAGGTATATTGCTATAATCAGTTTTGTATAAAATTTGTTCATTAAATTGAAGAAAATTCATGTCTTGTATGACATTTTCTACTTGTTCATCAGTTAGTTCAAACCACTCTCCCCTAAATCTATAGTCTTCATATTTATGATGTAGAGTTTTTTCTATTGGCATAGCATTAATTACTTCTATTTTGTGGATTTCTTTTGATTCATAAGGTACTTGTTTGCTGTTTATTGTTTGTAATCTTCCTCTGCTTCCCTTCTTTCCATTGCTTCCCTTCTTTCCATAAAAATCATTAGTCATTCCGATTTTATATACAGTAGTGTCGCCGAATTTAAGTAGGTAAACAAACATAAACAAGTATCTTATGAGAATTTTAATTATGTGAAGATGTGAGTAGGTCTAAGCTATTTAATTTATCTATTATTAGTTTCCTGAGCAGTGTTATCGCTATTCATAGGAGTTTCTATAAAAGATGAAAATATTCAAAAGCTTCTTTAATTAATGGTAATTTATCTTCAGGACAAGGATAAACTCTTGGTTTTCCTTCAGAACTGCGTTGAGATGCTTTAATTGGAAGTCCTAACTGTTCTTTAGCGTGAGCAATCCAACAGGTTTTTATTGTGACTTGATGTTTGGTTTTGATGTACTCCTGAATTTGTTTGTATGTAGCCATGATTGACCTCAAATAGTGCAATGGCTTAGGTATTCTCCTCATTGTCCCAAACCATTACCAATTAATCAACCTAAATATAAACTACTGCAATCACTAGGTTTAGCGTGTAAATAGCGGCTGGTAGTAGCAACTGAAGCATGACCTAAACTTTGACTAACCAAATGAATAGGCGCTCCCCTATCTAATGAGTGTGAAGCGTGTCCATGTCGCAACCAATGGGGACTAGGGTTATCAAGTCCGATCCGTTTTGCTGCTACCTTGACGACGTTCCAAACTGTAGCGCGGGTCATGAAACCGTTACCTTGTCTACTTCTAAAAACCGGATCTGCTTTACCAGCATCACCCCTTAACTGTTCCAACTCACGCCAAAGTTGAGTAGGGATAATGACGACGCGGGTTTTAGAACCTTTACCATATATAGTCGCTTGTCCGTTCCCAGTGCGATCACTTAAATCCCCCCACGTTAACCCTGCCAACTCAGTAGCACGTAACCCGCAGTAGTACAACATCTTTAATATAAGTTTGTTCCTGGTATTGTTCTCACCATGAATCAGTAGGGTTATCTCCTGTTCTGACATAATGCGCTCGGTTAAACAGTCTTTAGGTTTAGACGTTCTGACAGGTTTAGCAACGTTATATTTCATGATTCCTAGTTCATGGCAAAAAGATATTAATGATTTAACTATGCTTGCGTAAGTCTTAACTGTGTTTGGTGATGACTCCAAACTATCTAAGAAGTTTTGCACGTCATCTAGTCCAGTATTAACCAATGGTTTATTTGTGAAAGTTAAAAATTCATTGCTTATGCGCTTATAACTTTCTTGTGTAGCCGCTGCTTTACCATGTAGCCACATATTAAGTAATACATCAATAGATTTATTTGCATATTGATTAGTTTCAGTTGGTTGTGCAATAGTTAAAGCGTCCATCTTGTTAGTACCTTTGTTCTATTTCTTAGAAATTTGAGTTTGACATAATTAGGGTTATGTCAAACTGGGGGTTTTTAAAGAACCCACTACAAAATTACAATGTAGTGGGTTATGAGTTTAAGCGTTACTTGGTAAGATTAATCCAGTGCCTAGCGTGTAGGGTCAAGTTGCAAAGTTTCTCTACCCTAGTCCAGAATCCTCTACCACTTAAATTAATAGCAGTTGCTTCAATTACATCAGGGTGTAGGTTGTTAACCGCGAACTGTCTAACCAGTTTGGGCGTGATATCAAAATCTGATTCATCTTCAAACTGCCAAAAGGTATTTTTTAACAGTTGCTTGATCCGGTTGCGTTCTGTGTGTGTCATAGTTCCTACTCCTATTTGCCCAAGTGGCGATAGTTGCGGACATTGACGACGGCTTGCAACAGACGATCTATTATCTGTAATGCCTGTGGGGATAAACCTTTGGTGAGCAGTAGTAACTCGGTAGAGTCGTTATTCTCGATTGCTTCAGCAATAGCTTGACTATTATCCCATCCTCCCATAATCCGATAATGTGCTGCTAGTTGGGCTGCGGCTGCTGATGTTTCTGGTGTTATCATATTGTTAGATTCCATCATCGAATTGAATCAAAAGGCGATCGCTAAACTGTGGTAAGGGCGACGGTCGTCTTTTGTTTTGTCTATACATAATATATAAGTTATCCATACAATCTGTCAATACAATTACCATAAATATTGTCATGACAAACTAACTAAAATCATTACAAATATCTATACAATAATGTATTGACATTCTGTATGGATAGTTACTATAATCAATACAGAAATCAATACAAAATATATACAGCTATGAGTGCCGATAAACTAGCAAGTTTTAGGGTTGATAGTCAACTGTGGGAAGTGTTCCAAGGTTATGCAAAGGAAAATAATGTTACCGCCACTGCTTTACTAATCAGCTATATTAAGTCAGTTGTCAATACTGGTAATGTCATTACATATAATCCAGTTGTCAATACATCCAGTGAGGTTAATAACCCTAGCCAGTCAATACAGGATATTGATAAACGTATAGATGACAAGATTAAAATGTCTATACAGAATATCAATATATTGTCAATACAAGATATTGACAACAGGATAGCTGAATCATTAGCAGATGGGGGAATTGGTGAGGCGATCGCTACTTCCTACGCTGCCACAATGGGACAATTTAACGGACTGCTAGAGGAACTACAGGATCTAAAAAAGCAGTTTGAGGAATTACAATCAAATCCCCCGGCAACTGTTCCTACTGTTCCTAGTCCCCAATCACCAATTACCAATAACCAATCATCTGAGAAGATTGATCCGCTTATTGTTCCCAATCACCAATTACCTGTTACTCCTGAAGATGTGAGCAAGTTCTTAGGGATAGCTGACATATTAGCAGGCGATCAATACTGGGAAGATAAGCTGATTGAGTCAGGTATTAATCAGAAGATTGTTGAGAATGTGAGTTATTTATCTGAAAAACTAAATATTAAAGTTTCTCCCAAGGGTTATGTTATCGCTCGATTTAATCTGATTCTGGATGCTTTAGGTTATGGCAATAAAAAGCAGGGTCAACACACTAAACCAGATGGTAAGAAGCAAGATAAATATCTCGCTATCAAGGTGACAAAGTAATGTCAAACAATGTCACAAAGTTTGTCACTGATTATGGCACTTTGTCAATTGTAAACCGCAAAGGATACTACTACGCAGTCCGCACAGTCAACCAGCGTAAAAGGCAAATCTATCTTGGTAAAAGTATTCCTGATTCCTACACCTTAAATGAAGTTGCAAAGGATATTTTTAGCAGTGATAAAGAATTTTGGACTAAACACACAAAGCAAGTCCCCCGTGCCAGTGACAAAGATACAAATAATTCTCTATCCTTGCGAGATGACCTGAACCGGATCATGGGAATAGCTAAAGCAAGGGGTGAAGATTTGATATACCAGGAATTAAGGAAAGCGATCCAAAATTTAAGCTGATTGTCAAACAAGGATAGAAAATTTTGTATCCTTGAGTCATGCCCCAATAAAAAACCACAAGAGTAAGCAAAATGAAAACAGTAGTTTATTTTACGGCAACAAATCCACCTTCTAGGGTTGATGTCAGGTATTTTTTTAATAAATTGGTTGCTTTTGATCTCCAACTAGATGAAAATGATTACCGCTATTTCTATGATGGGGAATTATCAGAAGCTATTAATTTTTTAGAAAGCATCGGCTTTAAAGATGTCAGGATTTTGGATGATAGAAATTATCAAGATATGGAAAATAATTTTTTATTGCCACGACTCCCAATTGAGGAAATTGATTTTGATAGCTTGAATAATAGTGTTGACAAGAATTTCTTGATCAAGGGATAGAAAATATTTATATCCTCAAGTCATGCCCCAATAAATAAAACCACCTAAACCAGTTAAAGAATAGGTGGTTTTATTTATTGTTTCTGAGGTTTATTCTTCAAAATTTAACGGTTTACCATTAAAATGATCATGTATTTTCTGTGGGTGAAACCAGCTTGGTAATGTCTTTTCAATATCTTCCAAACTGTTCCCATTAGCATCTACTAAACCATACCTAACAACGATTCTAGGTAGTGGTGTTTCACCATTAGCACTAAACTTTTGTATTAGTATCATTCCTGCTTTACGAGTGTCTTTCGTTCCTTCTGCAAAACTGCTATTGGTATCATTGTGAGTAATTCCCAGTAAATAACATTTCGCTTTTCTAGTATCTGTTAGGGATAATTTAAACCAGGTGTCAGCAAGTTCCCCTATTAAACCTCTTAGATTTGTAAACTCATCTACAATCACCTGTAGCTTATCATTGGGTTTAGCCTTAATCCTGTTCCCCCAAAATGTAATATTATCTTGCATTGTAGAAGCTATATCTTCTTCGATTTCTGCTATGTTTTTGGATAATAGAAATTTCCAAACATCGGCATTATCCCCCGTGGCGTGTCTATCAAGTAAATATTCAATAGGAGCATCAAGACAGTATTTCCTGATGAGTGCGATCGCTGCTGATGTGTAAGTTTTCCCTGAACCTTGATTACCAATTAACCATAGAGGTTTTAAACTGCTAATGATTGTCCACAAATACCCATCCTCATGACCCTTGAGAGCGTCAATCAATGAAGTTTTAAGCTGTTCATCTGGAGTAGGTGTTTTAGCGTCCTGGACTGGTTTATTTAACTTGTCAATTTTGCGCTGTACCTCTAAAGTCTCAAGGTTGTTTTTAGCAGTTTCTTTGTCAAGTTCTGATAACTGGAGTTGATGACCCTTTAGGGATAATTGACCTTGTAATTGTCCGTTTAGGTGGTCTAGTTGTACCTCACCTTCTGACTTTAGCTGCTGTATAGTTTCTGCTGTTTGACGTGCTATGACTTGTTTAGTAATTTCAGCTTGGTTACTTTTGGAGAACCCAAATAAATCAATGTGATTTTGTTCTATAATATCCGTCTCCAGTGCTTTGATTTTTAGTAGCTTAAACTGACTATGTATTGATTTCTCCTGACTATCTGTAAGTGCTTTAGAAACACCATAAGCAGATAACAGGAACAAACTAGCACATAGCCCAAAATTAACCGCTGTACTATCTTCAGGTGGTAAAATCTTCACTACTTTGATGGAATTATCAAATAGTTGGTTACGTCTCTCACGGTCAACCAAAAAACTGATACCTCGCTTAACGTTGTAGCCTCTACAAGTATCTTTCACATTACAGTACAACGTCTCCTCATGTTTGATGCTATCTGAGAACATCGGCACTGATGCAATAAATCCTGATGCTAAAAGTATTCCGATTAAAACGGTAGAACTGCGGCGTTGTCTAACTAATTGGTGGTTAAATTGGTGTATTTCTTGCATTATCTACCTCCAAATAATCTGTAAATAAACTCACCTACGTTAGACTGTTGCAACCACATCAAAACTGAATTAATGTTAAATACAATATCTACAAATCCAGTTATTAAGTAATTTAGAAATATCGCTGTAATTAGTCCTGACAGCATGATTTGAATAAATGATTTGATGCTTCTAATCATTGCTATTGTTCTCCTGGTTATTATTAAATGAAAACTTTTTAACCATTCCTAATAAGGCGATACTCGACAAGGCAATTAACAAACTAAATCCTAAATTTGGCAATTGGAAGCTTAACCCTTCACTGCTTCTGATTTCTTGGTAGGTTTGTGCGATCGCTTGTTGAGTTTGGATAATTTCTGAAGTGATTTTACTTGTACCGGAAAATGAAACTGCTCCACCAATAGCTAATTTTACTATGCCTATTAATGGCTTATTACCTAGTGAAAATTCCCATGAGTCAGAACTGATTGAAAAATTAAAACTATCCCCTACGTCAATCAGTCCAGGTAGTAAGCTAACAACCGCGCTGGCAACTTGAATAATAGTAAGGGTGACTTGTAACTGAAACAATAACCAACTAAGGCTACAGGATGATATTTGACAAGCCAAAAATAATAAACCGCTATCTATTCGTTTCCGAGCTTGAATATCTGCATAGAGTTTATTTTCAACATGAGTCAAATATCTGATAGTTTCACCCGGTAGCTGTCCGTCGTCATCTTCATTAAGAATAGAATCTAGATCCGGTGGTGTAGATTGTGTTAGCATAGGAGTAGTAAAAATAATGACCTGATAAGTCCCCCCGGTAGTTCGTAGCTACCGAGGGGATTCTAATTAGAATCCTAAAGCTGTTCTAATTTCTGCTATTTTCCCCATAATTCCCTGTTTGTAATTCTTCTCAGGAATTAGATCATAACGGGCTGTTTCACCCTTATTTAATGCCTCATTCATAGTCTTTTGCTGGTATTGTTCATCAGCCGCAACTTGTTTAATTTCTGGCCTGTTTGACTGTTCCAAAATAGCCACTTGTTGATCTACTCCTACCAAGTGAGCATCTACATATCCCTTAATTTGGGTGTAGTTCATCTGGTAGTTATGACGGGTATTTTCTGTATTTTTGGATAGTACAAATTCCTGTGCTAATTCTTGCCTTTGGTGAACATACTTTTGTTGTCCTAACATGACTTGTGAACCAGCTTTATCAATTGCTATGGCACTCTTCCCAGCCTGTAGTAAAATATCGGCTGTAGCTTTGTTATAGGACTCTGAACCGTTGATAATTTCTAAATAAGCTTGTGCTAGTTTAGGTGCTAAATCACTGGATAATCTGCCTTGCCGTGCCAACTCTCCTATTTTTTGGGCTGCTGCTATGTCTCCACCCATTGCTTTATCAAAATCACTGAGTGTGACACCAAACTTTGTTCCTAGAACTTTGGTGAGTAGCTTACCTTTGGGTAGGACATGATTTTTTAGTTTGGGAACTTTTGCGGCGGGTAACTGTTTCATGGTTTCAACTCCAGATAGTTGTTAGGGTCAGTAAAATAACGGTGATCTGGTTTCTGGATACTGCTATGAAAACGGAAGCTATCAATAGCAGTTAAACCAGCAATTACGGTAATTAGTCCTATTATCCAAATAGGATTAATCTTGACTTTGAAGTTAGGACGCTGCGGGTAATTGGAATACTGAGAGGGTAGCTTTGACCTTACTTTTAAAGTCGGTTCTTTGCTGCTGTAGCTGTTTGTTTATGTTCTGTAGTCCGTCGGTTAATTGTTGACTATTTTGGTTAAATCCGTCTGTGGCTACTTGGGTTATTTCCTGTAATGTGTCGTCAATCTTTTGGGAGTTTAGAGCTATCTTGTGACGGACAAAAGCAATAATCGCGCTCTTTATTTCTTCCAGTGAATCCTGTAAATCATCAGATGAGTAATTGACGTTTTGGGCGATCAATTCTATTTCTCCAGTGTTGAGAACAATTCCCAGTTTCCCCGCAGTAGTAGCAACTAATTCCGACTTGGTGACAGGTGCGATCGCTGTTTGGTTCTCAGTATCTAAAACAGCTTCATTAGTGTATAAATCAATGCTATCTATATCCTGTATAGATGCTGTATTGATAGCATTGTCTACACTGTTTACTGTGTCTACAGCTTCACTGGTTAATGTTTCCTCTACTGTGGGTAAGTTGTCAACTACTGTTAATTGGGTGGCGTTACTCATAAAGTAATCTTGAACTGCTAAAAGTTCTGCTTCTGTGGGGTTTTCAATGTCATTAATTATTGCCTCACATTGGGTTTTAACATCACCTAAAACTACCTTTACACCTTTGCGAGTTAGACGTGATTGAACTTTTTTAGCAACTGTGGTTAACATTGTTTATGCTCCTATTCTGTGGTTTTTAGCTTTATAGATGAGTGCGTTAGTCAATACCATCATTGCGGTTTTCCGGTCGTACCATTGCTTACGTTTAAATGTGGTATTAGCACGATAAAACCATCGGTAAACTGTGGTGATATCAGGAGAAATGTTTAATCTTTCATTTATCAACTTAACTAGATTTTCTCCTGATATTCTTATTCCAAAATCCCCTAAACTTAACCCTATTTCTGACAACTGATTTCTGATTTCTGGGTACAGGTTGAAGTATCTGGGATTGATTTTTCTGAGTGCAATTAACCCTTTTAATCCTTCGGCATCCAGTGGGATATCGGAACTAGCAGCTAACCTTTTGATTTTTGACCAGTGAGTGTCACTGCATCGTTTACCCGTGAGGGTTTCATAGATTGATCTGGGATTTTCCATAAGCATTAATGCGTTATCGTGTTTCTGCATTTTTACCGTGCTGATTAGTTCACGCCACGAATTAATAAGGTTTTCACGGTTGTGATCTGAGTGCTAGTCATTGCACTAGGGTAAAAATGCAGTATCGTGTGGACTTGTCAAGCCGTTGCACTTAATCCAAATCCTTAACCCGCAGGATTTACAAGGATGTAAGGTAGTTGCATTGATTCGTCTTTCATGCTCACATTCTAGCATATTATGTTAGAGTGTGTGCATGATAGATAAAAATTTTTCTACCATGTGAGGTTAAAATTTAGTGGTAATGTTTATGAATGAATTTTTAGAAATGTCAGCAGCAAAACGACGTGATCCTAACTACATACAGATATCAGGAGACGTTAAAAAAGATGTATGCCTTAGATTTAAAGCAGCTTGCACCCTAAAGCAGTTAAGTGTAGGAGAAGGGTTAGAGCAAGCAATGACTCTATGGCTAGAAGATGAAAAAAACAAAAGTGATCAAACTTCTTGAGTGCGATCGCACCTCTCACCACCTGAACCACGAAAACTAAATATTTAAACTGATTCCCATTCAAGGATAGAAAATTTTGTATCCTAAAAAAAAACAAATTCCCCCCGACTTTTTATATCAGTCGGAGGGGATTACTAGAAAATTATTTGGGGGTAACAGGATAATAATTTTTTCTTCTATAGCTTTGATATTCAGTATATCAAATATCGCTAGATATCGCTGTATATCAGTTATAGGGGGAATGTTAAAGGACAGGTGGCAAATCCAGATATTTGTTGTCCTTCACCCATAGTCAAGATTAAATCACCAGCATGACTCACCATGAAGGAAAACATCATATCTCCGACTTTAAAATAATATTTTTTCCCTGTTCCTTTGATGCGGAGGAACTTGCTAAATGACTTCATGAACTTGTCATAAGGCTGGGTGAAAGCTGGGGAATCAAATCGTTCTAAGAACCAAAATTTTAAACCAGGAGACATTAAAAATTGATAGGCAATTTCTTGAGAAATTTCTGCTTCAGCTTTTTTCATGACCTGATAAAGATAACAATACTGTTATTATACCACAAATGCACTACAGATGTTACACGCACTACAAGCTAATTATCAAGATTCCCTGACATTCATAAAATTTTGGAGTCTTTCTTCAAAAAATATTTGGTATCATGTTAATACATTTTTGATGATTACTGATATTAATTATCACAAGGTCAAAGAATAATAAAACTGTATCAGGGAATACAAAATGATGATTTTAATAGTATGGTGCAAAACATGAAGGTAGCGATTAGACCTTATAAATACAGGATTTGCTTACTCCCTGCTAATACAATAACTCTACTATTATTATAAGATTGAAGCGGCTGAAACCCTTATTCAATCTAAGTATTGACATTATTTTGGTAACTTTGTACTAAGTTGAAATCACAAAAATAAGTAGTATCATTAAAATATGTCGGGGTAATTCCTCTGACATAGATACGTCAAAAAAAGACGGACTAGAAACCGCTTTACCTGTGCGATAGCTCTAACTATCGGTAACACGACTCCCAGACCGCTTGATGATCTAAATATTTTAAATATTGTTAATTATATTAGCATCATAGCATAAAAATGGGGATAGTACAAGCGTTCTAGTTGTCAGTCTTTTTTCCTGAAACATTTATTCTGTAAGGAAAAAAAAGATGGTAGCGAATTTTCAAAGCAACGACCCCTTAACCACAGTTAGTCAAAAAAATCCTTGTCATGTCTGTGGATGGGTTAAAAAGTGCGCTGTTTCTGCTAGTGGTAATAATTTAGTATGTGGTAATAGCACAGCAACCACAGGGGATATTATCAACGGTTACAAGTGCGTTAAGACAACTAACCCTAATAGCCATTGCTCCCACTCATTTGTAAAGGTTGATCAATCCTCTCAAGCTACGGTTAAACAGTCCCCCAAAACAACTAAACCTACTACACCAGCTAAACCAGAAATGAGTAGGGAAGATAGGGATTTGTGGAACAGAAAAATTATCCCTACACTAAAACTCAATGAAGGTGATCGCACTCATCTAAAAGAAATTAGAGGACTAACAGATCAACAGATAGATGATTGGGGGTTTAGATCAGTATTTCCGTTCCAAAGGTTAGTAGGGGATAGCTGGCCAGATAATTTACCTGGATATCGTCACGATAAAAAGCAATTAGCTGTATCTGGTAAAGGCATCCTCACACCTATTAAACAACTTGATCAGATAGTTGGTTTTAAGGTTCGCTTGACTGAGAAAAAAGGCGATCAAAGGTATACCTGCGTAAGCGATAAAAATTACACCAGATACCATATAGATGGTGAGCAACCACTAGCAGTTTTGATCAAAGATAACAACTATTTTGATCATGGTATTTTCGTTACTGAAGGTAATGAATTAAAACCTGTAATTGTACACCTCAAATATGACTTACCCGTTTTAGGTGGTGCAAGATATTGGAATACATCAAAAAATCATGCTGCTAAGTTTTTACCACTGGTTAAGGAAAAATCAGAAATTATTAATTTATGCCTTGACGCAGGAGACGTTCTAAATAACGACGGGATACCCCTTAAATGGCACAAGGAATACAAATACTTTGAGAGTCAAGGATTTAAGCCTAGATTTGCTTATTGGGGGCAAATCAGCAAAGAATCAGAAGATATTGACGAACTAACTGATATTTCTAATTTTGGATATATCAATTTAGAGCAGTTCAAGGAATTGATTAAGGAACATAACCCTACTGCTTATCAACAAATTGAGGACTTAGAAAAAACTCCATTATTAACCCTAGCAGTGGACAACACTAAACCATCTGATGATCCGATGGTTACGTTTAACCAAATATCACTAAAAGAATTATTTGATGATTCCCATATTTGTGTAAATGAAAAATTCTACCAGTGGCAGGGAAAATATCATAAAGAATTAGATTCAGCTTTGGTACTAAAGCAAATCAGAGATTTTTGTAATTCCTACGCGATTTATGTAGAGGATAAAAACGGGAAAGTAGAAATAAAATACCCCTTTGCTAACACAAAATCAACTAATGAAGTATTCAAATGGGCGCAGATATCCCTAGCAGTAAGTCATGAAGAGTTTAACAAAACCATAGGAATTAACTGTACAAATGGTGTAGTAGTAATTGATTGGGAACATAATAAACCCATAGTTAAGTTAGAACCACATGACCCTACAAAGCACTTCTTTACATCAGAACCGATCATCACATATAACCCCAATGCAGATACTAAATATTGTGATCAACTCCTAAGATGTTTAGATGACAAACAATTGCAAGTTTTGTTAAGGAACTTAGGAGCATCATTAGACCTGCCCACAGTACGGAAATTTAAGGGGCGTTTAATTAAAATTCTGTTTTGTATTGGTGGTGGTAGCAATGGTAAAGACTCTATCAGGGAAGTCATCAGTTTAATTTACGGGTCAAGAACTGTAAGCAATTTCTCACTAAACGACTTTACCGACTACGACAACGGCAACAAAAACAGTCTAGCAGGATTATCTAAAGCTAGGGTAAATTGGGCATCTGAAAGCGGTAAAACCACAAGAATAGATAACAGTTTAAGTTTGAAGCGGTTCGCCACTGGAGATACCTTAACAGAGCGATATCTGTTTAAGGATGGGATTGATTATGTTCCTAATGCGATCGCACTTTTTAACCTCAACGAACTACCCAACTTATTTGGAACAGGTCAAGCTGCATTAGATAGATTTGCTCCCCTGATGTTTAACAAGTCATTCGTTAAACAGGAAGACTATGATCCTGCAAATCCCAATCAGGAATTAGCTGATCCTCGGTTCAAATATGATCAGGAATTTTTGATTAATCAAGTTTGTCCAGCATTTTTGAACTACATGATCCAAGGGTTGCAAGAGTTGATGGTAGAGGGCATTGATTACAGTTGCACCAAGGAAGCATTAGAAAATATCCAAATTGACAATAATCACCTGTTTGAAGCTGCACAGGATCTAAATTGGCATTATGACCCCAATGCTAAACCTATCAGGATTGGGGAATTACATAAACAGTTGATGCAATGGTATAAGAATCAGGAAATTTATGATGAGTCAAAAGGATATGCTGCATGGAGTGAACCACATAAACCATCTGATAAGTATATTAAAAACGCACGTTTGCTATTACCCAGATTAAAAGAAGTTTTCCCCAAACTACAAATAACAGAATTGAGGGTTGGGAACTCAAGCCAATACGCGGATCACATTATAGGGATATCAACTACAGCAGTCACCAAACCAGCATCTTTACAGTCCCTACAGCCTATTGCTAACTCAAGGCAAATGATACTTTGTGAAGCTCCCCTTCATGTTCCCCCCGGTGCTATGGCAACTACCCCAGCATCTACCCCAAATCTACCTCAAATCTACCCCAAATCTACCCCAAATCTACCCCAAAATGAAAACACCTCAAAACCAGATATATCAACAGTTTCAGCCATTCCATCTACCCCATCTACCCCAAATTGTTCTAAACCTTTGGAAAAAAATTCAAAAGAAGAAATAGATCACAATTTCCGCGCTGAAATGTCCCAAACAATACTTTTAAATACTGACGGCGGCGACGGCACTGTGAAAAATATAGAAAGGTTAGATGATTTTGGGGTAGATGGGGTAGATAAAAACGCTGAAAACCTTACTACACAAGAGATACACCCTAATCAATTTGGGGTAGATTTTGGGGTAGATTTGGGGTCGAAACCTGCTGATTTTGGGGTAGATCCTGCTCAACCGAGCGATCGCACCCCAACTGCTGACACTACACCACCGGACTGGGTATCTAATATTGTTGTAGATGACGTTGATAGTATTGCTGAAAAGAAACGCCGCGAACGCGAACAGGAACAGCGAGAATATAACCAGGAACTAGAATCATTAAAAGTTAAGGTTCAAGCCGCTACAACAGTCCAGGAGCATGAACAGCTTTTAAATTATGTGTTAGCAACTGACAATCGCTTTACCTACCCAATCAGGCTATTTTTAGGGCAACTAGGGACTGCTTCAGCAGATATTCTAAAAGTGTGGGAATGGTCGTACTGGTAATTAGTCCCTTCTGCCACCAATCAAGGATAGATTTTTTCTATCCTTCCTACACAATCCCACAACAAAATACCAGCATCAAATATTATTCTAATGCTGGTATTACTTGCTATTTCTTGTTATAATAGAAATAAAAAAATGAGGTGAACACAATGACAATTACCCAACTGAAAACTAAACTTAAAAAACAGAAGGAAGCGCAGATTACAACCTACCAAAACCTGTTTAGAGCTTGCCTGTTAGCAGGTGATATTAAAGAAGCCCGTCGTTACAATAATTTAAGCAAAAGACTGAGAAAACAAATAGAAGTATAAACAAACTGTAGAGAAAATATAGAGAGTAAAAATAGTGGTTAGGATTGAACTGTTCCACTATGGCTAATGGTGTTTGGATTAACTGAGATTGTGCTGATTGAATATTCTGATAGTAAAGTCATAAAATTAATATCTCTCTATATTATTTGTATTTAAAGATTTGCATAGATCATAATCTTCTACTGAACCAGCAAAGCAAGTATTGATATTAACTGAACCTTGAACAGCATCCAAATTATCAATTGTGAAAACATCGAAACGCTTCTTTACTTTAAGCTTAAAATTAGTAGATTTTCCAGGTGGCAAATATACGTTATCCACAAATCCTTTACCTGAATCACTCTGATTTAGTGACCCGCTAGATTTTCTATAAGTAGTATAAAATACTTCTATAAATTGGATCATCCTGTTAGTATTGTTTGTAATCTTTCCCGTAATATAATATACCCTTTCCTTGTATTCAGTTTCACCTTTTAATTTAACGTCTGTTAACTGTAAGGCAGTAGATAATCGAACGGATTGGCTAACTCCCCTACAAAGTGATTCTAGGCTTACCTTATTTCCATTGCTAAGTTCCCAGTAGCATAACGGATCTGCTTGTTGGGCAAGGCTAGGAAGGGTAGGTAACGTCAACAAAGAAGCAATAAGAATAGTTTTCAGCATAAAACAATAGAGGTAGATCATTGTCACTTTATCATCTATTGTTTCGTTTTACACAGGTTACTGTCTCGCTCCCACCGCAGCAACCCAAAAACGAACTACGTACAAATACAAGCAGTTTCCATTCCCCCAAAGAAATTGTATATGTTACAAAACGTACTACAAGAGTTGGGGAAAAGTGTTAGTACAAATTTATTATTAATAGCTGTAATGTCTATGGCGTAGCGATTGTTTTAATAGCTGATGGTATACTACAAGTATACTACAAGTTGCTTGCAATAAATTTTTCTAAGTGTAAGCTGCGAGTAAGAATAAGTAAAATAAACCTGCTAACCCGTCCCCTGTAACT
>NZ_VIKW01000051.1 GCF_009711975.1 Anabaena sp. UHCC 0204 | reverse complement strand
GGCGAGGGTGATTCAATCGCTTGAAAAGCTTGGTGAGAAAGGGTTGGAGTTCAAAAAGCTTTTGGATATAATGCTTGAATCATTACCAATAAGTTTCATTTTCTTGGTTATTAAGATTATTTACATAGTTTTTGCTGGATGTATTGTCGTAATAGTGCAGTGTTAACTGGATGAATGGATGAACTGCTCTCTCATTATTATAACTAGACTGTGGTGCTGGTGATGTTTCCCGATCGCCAAATCGTAACCTTAACTGATTTTCACTAATAGAGACAACAATAGGAGGCAGTGGAATAGAGATTGGGGCTTGAGATTGTAGACTAAAAGGTAATTGGGAAACTATATTAATCAATTCCAGAGGAAAGAAAGAATCTAATGGAGGGAAGAAGGAAGGAAATTCCAATCCCGGTTGTGAAGGTGTTGTCGGCTCTGAAGTATTAGTGCTATTTGCGGCTGTACTTGTAATAATTTGGCGGATTTGGTTCTCAGTTAGGTTAGGATTAGCACTGAGCATGAGGGCAACTGTCCCGGCAATATGAGGGGCGGCCATCGAAGTACCAGTGTAAGTGGCATATTGATTATTGGGTGTTGTGGAATAGACATCAACTCCTGGGGCTGTAACATAGGTGATTTCTTGAGAACCAGAACGGTTAGAGAAATTTGCAAACTTGTTATTCTGATCTACTGCACCTACGGCAATCCCTGAATTATAGGCGTAGCGAGCGGGATAAGATGGTATTGATTCACCATTGTTTCCTGCTGCCATGACAACAATTACACCTTTGCTGCTGGCATATTCAATGGCTGACTCAAGAGTAGCGTTAGAGGAATTACCCCCTAAGCTGAGGTTAATGACATTTGCACCATTATCAACTGCATAATAAATGCCTTTGGCAATACTTGAATAAGAACCTGAGCCATTTGCGTCTAGGACTTTGAGTGGCATAATTTTGGCATTATAAGCAATCCCAGTGACACCAATACCATTATTTTCTGCGGCTATAGTTCCAGATACATGAGTACCATGACCATTATTGTCTAAAACATTATTGTTGTTACTATCAAAGTTCCAACCTTGAACATCATCAATATAGCCGTTACCATCATCATCTATACCGTTACCAGGTATTTCTTTGGAATTAGTCCAAATATTATTTTTTAAGTCTGGATGATTGTAGTCTACGCCGGTATCTAAAATAGCGACAATAATTCCTTGTCCTGTATGTCCATTATTCCATGCTGTAGGAGCTTTTATCATATCTGCTCCCCAAGTATTGCCACCTAATTTAGGAGCATCTGTATAGGGATTATCGCCAACAGCTTTACTCACTGCTAATCCTGCATTCACTAAGCCATAGCCATTATTTGAGCTATAGCTACTATTACTGGCAATCAATTTTGTTGTTTCTAGAGGATGTTGAAGAGAAGCACTATGATTTCCCCAATTTATATGATTATCAGTAGGATTTTGAAAGCTATTGGTTTGGGAAATAGGAGTATAATTGATGTTCTTTTGAGAGGGGAAGTGCTGAGAAATATCCAATGACATAAGTATTTAAGCCCCAAGAATAGTATATTTTGTTTGGCAAGTAATGTTTGCGAAAATCTGAAAATACAACAATAATTGGAAGTCGTCAGTTATTCCCCTTTGTCAATAATTACTATAAAGTAACAACATAAAAAGATGTTTTAATTACGAATTAAGTAAAATAAAACGAATGTCATTAACAATTAACTCCAATTAAATAAATGGGAATTTCATGACAAAATGATGATTTATTAATATTGTCATCAATATTTCTTAATTACAGGAGGTTGCAGATATATGACTTCCAGTAATATCCCAGTAATATCAATGTATTCAGGGGTAAAATAAAGAAAGGCTGATTCTCTTTGATAACTATCTCCAGCAGTAAAACTCAAGTAGAATACATCAAAAAATTGCTTTTTATGATATAGAAGAGAATCACCGAGATTAATGTCACTTTAATATTTATATTTTGAACATAAAAAGAGAATGTCTTATATCTCTAGTACAGGTTGGCGTAAATAACATGACCATTAAAAGCTCCGAAAATTTGATTGATTACAAGGCTTGAAAATGGTTCATTCACTTACGCCGCACGGTACTAGGTTATAAAAAAATAGATAACGTTGCTAATTACATTTTTGAAAATGATAATTCTTTAGCAACGCTATTTTGTTAATTATTCACTTTTTGCATTTTTGCTAAGAATGCGATAGTACAACCAAGTGCTGAATTCCTTGACGGGAAATAGTAAATAAGTCAAAGGATTTACGGTGACAATAATATTTCTAAAATCCCGTTTAGCTAAAAACAAAATCCCCCTGGCGACTTGTGAAGATAACATCACACCATAGGGATTTAATTGGCTTTTGAATGGACCTAAAATTAATTTGCGAATTACACAAACTTGATCTAATCGTTTGAGAGTGACAATATCCCCTAATGCTCTTTTGCTTAGTTCATATAGAGGACTTAAAGCTGGGGAAACTTCGGCTTCGGAAGTATTTACCCAAATTTCTTTAGTAGCTTTTGCTTCTGATCCTGTAACAGTTGCAGAAAAGATATCTATCAAATCCAATGCTGAAAAAGTATTGACTTGATAAGAATTGTGGATAGCGGCAGAAGTGCGGCTTCCATAAACATTTATGCCATGATTGATAATGAGAATATCAACTTTTTTTAAACTTTCTTGTAGTTGAGATTCATTACCCAATTCCCATTTTATAACTTTGATACCTGGTTGAATGACGATTTTTTCTGGATTAGTTGTTAATGCCACAACTTTGGCGTTATGCTTCAATAATTCTGCTGCTAATGCTTTTCCTAATGCTCCTGAAGCACCCGTTAAAGCTACGGTTTTACCTTTGAGAGAAAGTCCTGTTCCTAATATTTTATCCACTAGAGGAAAAACACCACTATAGTAAGCATTAACGTCATCAAAATGATGTCGCCAATGATAGGTTCTATTTACCCACCAAACAGAGGGAATTTTTTCTAAAGGTCCGGGTAAGTGATTGTAGTCTGTGTCTATTGTTCCTTGGAAATATCGCCAAGATGCACCATATAAAAAAGTGCCGGCATAAGCGACTCCTAACCATAACCCCCATTGATGAGCGAATAAGGCTATTATTGTTAATATTGTTACTAGTAATACCGATTCTACGATATCGTGATACAACTGGGAATCTACATAAGCTTTTTGGGATACTAATGTTAAATCCCGACGGTATGCAGCATGGTGTTTGTTATGCCATTTCGCTAACCAAGTGATGTGATGACACAAAGCATGGTAAGCATCTCTGAAAATTTCCGCGAGTAAGAGGGATGAAAATCCCCATGTAGTGAATTGGATACAGTTGTTTACTAAAACCGAATCAATAGTTAAGCTTTGAGCCAAAATCATCATTTTTCTGGTGACACCAATTTTTTTAATTAAACCAAGTTGTTACTACATTTGTCTAATAAAGTAGTTATTTGAAGCGTGGCACACTTCACTTATTTATTTTAAACTTTATTTAACTTGGGAATCTACGCCTTTTGTAATTTTGCTGATTGCATGAGTTTTAAATATTGATTTACCATGTCTGGTGTTAAAAATTCTATCATTATTCTATTTTCTAACCAAAATTCTATGACATCAAAGAAAGAATCACGATTACAACGGGTAACTCTCCAGCCTTCTCGATTTGCAATTGCTTCTATTTTCTCTTGATTAGAATCAACAGAAATGGCTGCATGAGTAGCTGTAAAATTAATAGTTTGAGAAGTTTCTTTAAACTGAAAATTGTCTTCTTTTTCACCAGGTTGTAATTCAGTTTGTAATGGATAAACTTCAATTGCAGTTCCATGTTCGTCGAGAGCTATCATCATGTAACTACCTGGATGGGAAGGAAAGGGAATTACTTTTCCATTCATTACTTCCGCTAAAACTTCAGCCACGCGTTGGGGATTTTGAGCCGAAATAGAAAGATGGTGAATCATAAATAAATGACTTGAAAATTGATTTCCAGGTAAAGAAAATTGTAGGTTAGATTAAGCGAACTGACAAGTCAGGGCTTGCACGATGCCTGCGGCAAGCGTAGCTATCGCATCATCCGAAAAAGTCTTGATTATATCAGGTTTTATTGTGCTAACCACAGCTATTTAGAGATTAAGTTTTATGCTGAACATCAATATTAATTAATTTTCTCAATTAAACGCTGTTCTAATAAATCTAATAATTCATCTACATCTTTTCCTATTGCTTGAAAACAGGTTTCTGGTGATGATTTGGGTGCAAATTGAATTAACTTAATTTCTCCTGTACCAATGCCAATCATAACGACTTCGGTTTCTGGTTTATTGTTATCAATAATTCCCAAAAGTTCTTGGAGACGATTTTCAACTCTCTCATTTAACTTTTCTATTTCGGCTTGGGGACAATAAACGAAATGGGGAATTGGCTGTAAATTAATGCCGATAGTTCCCTGAGTATTGCCATTTTCTAACCATAATCCCCAAAAAAGTGCGGCTAGTTCTGGCTGATTATCTTTCACAAATCTATCTAACTGTCCTCGCCATTTATTATCTGCTGTTTCTGGTTGGGGAATACTAAACATGATGATTAATTCGTAATTTTATTTTTTCTATTTTAACCCAAATTGGACACGCTAGAGATTTGTGTAAATACCATTTTTCTCTAACAATTGTTGACAAGTTCCTGCTTCTACTAATGTGCCATGTTCTATGACATTAATGTAATCAGTATTGTCAATTTTGGAAAGACGGTGAGCGATCGCAATAATCGCAGTAGTGGTTATATTAATTGTAATTCGTTTCTAGGCGCTAAAATAATGCTTACTCCCACAGCAAAAAGACACTCTATTTGGTTAATATTATCACTTAATATACAAATTAAATCACTGGTGTTGCCTTATTCATAATCTGCTAATTCTCTTTCTTATAGATGTTTATATGCGTTTGTCCCTAAATTATTTTGAATATTCTGCCCCAAATTGCACCATAGTAATTTATAGGCATATTTAAACAATGATTTTCATATCCAAGTAATCACAGTCAACAAGGATAAAATCAAAAACTGCCCATAAACATCTTTTACACCTAACCGGGCAATGATAGAATCCTCTAGATTGACTACCACATCTACCACAATCCCAATTAATACTGGTAGTGCTAAGTCAAAAAATTTATTATACTGAGATAATTGGGGAGATTTAAATGGTATAGTCACATCAATTTCTAATTACTAGCAGCTAATATTACCACATAATCCACTTATTAGTTATCAAGATTGAAGTAATATATACAGTTATTTTCATTAAGGAACATATTGGTATCTATCGTCATCAATTTTTGATTATTTACTATTCTCAGATCCATCTGTGTTATTGTAACCAAAATGCAGCGTATAGCAGGAGAGATGACATGGAAAAATTGGCAACTTGTAAATTGGCAAACTACAGTTTTCGGAATTATATTAGAAAAATATTATCGCCAAAATTATTGTCCCCAGCACCAAGCAGCAGGGTATAGTCACAGCGAAAATGTCAGATGTGCTAATTTTCAAGGAAGATTCCCAAGGTAGCCAATATTCCTGCTTAAACTTGGAGAATATGCCATATCAATCTTGATTTTGTTCAAAAATGCTAGTAATCTGAGCAAATCTCGCTCCTAAATCCTGAACCAGACGTACAACTAGACAAATCAATATTATGTCTACTCCCAATCATCAGCAACTTACACTCCCAGAAGCCAAAAAAATCCTCAACAAATTTAACTGTCTGGATATAGCCCCTATACTCAAACCGGCAGAAAAAGTTGCTACCCGTGAGGCATTAATTTTTCTGACTAGCCTTTCCGATTATCAAATTTTAGGTATTTGTGCTGATACATCCCAAGCAGGAATTTTAGCAATGAAAACCTATTCTCGGGCTTTGGGCTATCAAGCACCAACTGACTTACCACAACCAGAGGGACCAGTTTACATCAAATTAAATGGTAAAAATGGCTTGTGTTATCTCGATTCCTATGCTGGGCATCATCGGGGAGTGTTAGTATCTTGTCAGTCGTATCAAGAGGGAGGAGTTAACGAGATGTATGGACATTTGCCCCTCGATTTATTTGTCTAGAATTTCAGTTACAATTATCTGTAGGGTGGGCAATGCCCACCTAATTATTAATCCCTAATTTCCGTATAATATGAGCATTGTTACACTACAGTCAGTTAAAAAAGATTTCGGAATTAAAGAACTTTTAAAAGATGCTAATTTTAGCCTTGATACTAATGATAAAGTTGGTTTAATTGGGACTAACGGATCTGGTAAATCAACTTTATTAAAAATGATTGCTGGACTCGAATCAATTGATAGTGGACAAATTTTAGTTAATTCCGGGGCGAAAATTGTCTATTTACCTCAACAGCCAGATTTAGATGAAAATCACACTGTTTTAGAGCAGGTATTCGCTGACAGTGGTGAACAAATGAATCTAGTGAGAGAGTATGAAGAATTATCTGATAAATTAGCCCATTATCCTGAAGATGGTCAGTTAATGTCTCATCTTTCGAGTGTGATGCAGAAAATGGATGCTACTGGTGCATGGGAAGTAGAAACTAATGCCAAAATCATCTTAACAAAATTAGGAATTGCTGATTTCGATGTGAAAATTGGGACATTATCTGGGGGATATCGCAAGCGGATTGCTTTAGCAGCAGCATTAATATCAGAACCAGATTTATTATTAATGGATGAACCAACAAACCATCTTGATGCTCTGTCTGTGGAATGGTTACAAAGTTATTTAAACCGCTATCGGGGCGCACTTTTATTAATTACTCATGATCGTTATTTTTTAGATAGAGTTACTAATAAAATTATTGAAATTGATCGAGGTGATATTTATACTTATACGGGTAATTATTCGTATTATTTAGAAAAGAAAGCTTTAGCTGAAGAATCGGCTGTTAGCACTCAACGTAAACATCAAGGGATTTTACGCCGGGAATTAGAATGGTTAAAAAAAGGACCAAAAGCTAGAAGTACGAAGCAAAAAGCTAGAATTGATCGCGCTCATGCGCTGCGAGATACTGAGTTTAAACAAATTAATGGTAAGGTTGATATTTCTACTGTTGGCCGTCGTATTGGTAAGAAGGTTATTGAACTCAATAATATTAGTAAAGCCTATAATAATCGAACTTTAATTAAAGATTTTACCTACGAATTTAGTCCAGAAGATCGGATTGGGATCATTGGTGGAAATGGTGCAGGTAAATCTACTTTGATGGATATTATTACTGCCAGAGTTGCACCAGATTCCGGTGTTGTAGAAATTGGAAGTACAATTCATATTGGTTATTTTGATCAACATTCAGAAGAATTATTAACGGCTGTGAATGAAGATCAGCGAGTGATTGATTATATCAAAGAAGAAGGAGAATTTGTCCAAGTATCTGACGGGACAAAAATCACTGCGTCCCAAATGTTAGAAAGATTTTTGTTTCCAGGAAATCAACAATATGCACCTATTAATAAACTTTCTGGAGGAGAAAAACGCCGTTTATTTTTATTACGGATTCTCATTGGTGCGCCCAATGTTTTGATTTTAGACGAACCGACTAATGATTTAGATGTACAGACATTAGCTGTATTAGAGGATTATTTAGAGGATTTTACTGGTTGTGTAATTGTAGTTTCCCATGATCGTTATTTTTTAGATCGGACTGTAGACAGAATTTTTGCTTTGGAAGAAGGTGGAGGTTTACGTCAATATCCTGGTAATTATTCAATTTATTTAGATTATAAAAAAGCTGAAGAAGCCCAACAACAGGAAACATCAAAAACTGTAGTTGTAGAAAAGGTTGCATCTCCAGTTACAGAAACTAAAAAACGCCGGAGGTTATCCAATTGGGAAAGACGGGAATTTGAAGAATTGGAAGGAAAAATTGCCAAGTTAGAAACAGAGAAAACGGCAGTAGAAAAGACGTTAGCAAATGTGGCTGGTAATTATAGCCAAGTGCAGAAGCTATATGAACAGGTGGAAAAACTCAAGAAAGATATTGATGTGGCAACGGAACGCTGGTTAGAGTTAGCAGAAATGGAGTCTTAGAATGCCACTGTGCAACTGACGTTTTAAATCAATGCTCAATTGTTATCTTCTCTCATGTTACTACCTGCTTGATCTGCAAATTCAGCCAGGAGTTTAGGTGTGGGAAGAAGAACTTGTAAGGCTTTGGGAGCGACTTCTATAGTGATTGGGGTTTGTCCTATATAAATGCCATCAGCATGGACTTCAAGAGGCAGATAACTTTCAATCTCGATCTTGCTGGCCTGATAAGTTCTCAGCAGTTCATGTTCAAAGGGTTGACCGCGCATTGCACTAAATAAATGCCGAAGATGATCTAATTTGGAGGAACGGTTCATATAGATCACATCAAGCTTGCCGTCATCCATTTTGGCATGGGGAGCTAGGAAAATTTCTGCACCATAGCGAGGACTATTGCAAATATTGACTTGTAATGTGCGAGGATGGTATTTTAGTTTACCATCAAGCCGCAAGGTCAAGCGATGGGGATGGAATGCGAAAAATGTTTTAAGTCCACTGAAAATACTCCCGATAGGTGCAAAAGCATTTTTCTTGGCTGCTTCCTTAACATCCTCACCACATGGGAAGAGAGAAGCTTCCAAGCCAATGCCAACTACTTCTAAAAAGTAATATCCGTCTACTTTACCGAGATCAATTGAACTAATTTGACCTTCTTTGATTATGCGTACTGCTTGATGAAAGTTATTAGGAATATTGAAACTAGCAGCTAAATTATTACGCGTTCCCAATGGGATTATACCTAAAGTTATTTGAGTGTTGGCGATCGCTCGAACTACAGCCTCAATTGTACCGTCTCCTCCAGCAACAATAACTAACTGAACTCCATTTGTGGAAGCTTTAGCTGCTATTTGCTGTCCATCATCTTCAGGTGTGGTTTGCTCTATCTCAATTTCCAGGTTTTGGCTTTTGAAAACTTCTAATAGATCAGGTAGCAAATTAGAATTTAGGGATGCTCCTGATGTGGGATTGACAATTAATAGTGCATTCATTTTTAAACCTACATTGCCAAAGCTTCAAAATATTACAATTTTGCGGTTGATTTTTAATGTTATTATTTCAATTTTCTCAAGTCTATCAGGCAACATTGGTTTTTGTCCTCACCCGTCAGCTAGATAAAAGGAAGCCAGGGAATTAATTCCCTGTCTAAAAGCTCAAGTCGGTTTAAACCGACTATTGGGAATGATGGAATATTCTTATAAGTTTGTTATTTTGTCTGAATCAGGATATCCAGGATTAAAGGATTAACAGGATGTTTTTTAGTAAATAAAGGTTTTTGTGAATAATCAATAATATGCTTTTATCTTAATTCTAATTTATAATCATTAAATATTCACAGAAAATCTACAAATAACAATCCTGTACATCCTTAAATCCTGGACATCCTGATTCAGACAACCACAATAATACGCTTTCTCGAACTTGTAATTTATTCACAATACTTTCTTCCAAAAGATGATAGAGAAAATGGGGATTTTTAAAATTAGCTGAATGTAATAAATAGGTTTTGATAAACTTGACACGCTGATTCATCATTTAAAATCCGGTTGTGAATAATTCTTGTCCATTCAGGTGCTGTTATCATTAATTGAGGGACAACATGAATAAATGCGGTAATTTGTTTTTCCATATCAAAAGATTCGAGAAAATGAATTAAGCTAAACATCACTTCTGGCTGTTGACATTGATCATCTAAAATTAGATGATAGGCAGATAATTTATTTTCATCAGGATTTTCAGCTATTTCAGCTAAAGCATTTTCAAAATTTGTAACTTGTTCTTCTGTTTGCATTAAGTGATTTTCTTGCAAGGTTGCCAATAAATTATTTTGATTCATTGTTTTGTCCCTTATTTCTCAAAAATCCATGGCCAAGTAGATTTATTCTGTCTGATTAATGTTTGCAAACTTTCCCTGATTTCTCTATTATACAAACCTTGACGAAATTCTTTGTCAGAATCAGGATATCCAGGATTAGAGGATTAACAGGATGTTTTTTAAGACATATAGGTTGTTGTGAATGATAAAGAATATGCTTTTATCTGAATCATAATTTATAATCATTAAATATTCACAGAAAATCTATAAATAACAATCCTGTATATCCTAAAATCCTGGTTATCCTGATTCTGACAACTACAATAAACAATCTTCAAATAATGAAAAAGCAACTTTACCTATTTGTTAATAACTAAAAACTTGAGAGGAATATTATTAGCTTTCCAGTATTCTTTGGCTGAATTTAAAATATCCAATGCTATTTGGTACTGTGTCTGTTCAGCTTGAGCAAAGATATCAGCATGATCATATAATATCACATATCTTTGAGCCGGACACCATGTTAAATCGGTGATACATTCATCAAAAGCATCCCAGCTATAGCCGAAGTATGCAGGAAATTCCATTGCTTCAGCAGCTTGTTTTAAAAATGTTTGTTTGTTATTAATTTTTTTACCGTTAAGATGGAAAACTTTTGTTCCTGGTTCTGCGGCTATTTGTTCCACTGTTTTATGGATGTTTTGTTTAATGTTTGTTGGTTAAATATTGAGAATTTTATTGATATAGAAAAGCAAAATAGAAAAACAAAGCAAAACAAAAGATAGCAAAACAAAAGATAGCAAAACCATATTTTCCAAAAACCCCCCCCATTATTAAACCAAATAGAGAAATATTTATAGCAATGTTAAAAACTAACTCTTGTCTATCAAAATTTGAATTAGTCGCAGTAGTAGATGTTGCCGTTGGTTGAGTTACTACAGGCTGATTCTGAGATGCAGAAACTGCTGGTTGCGAAACTTGAAATTGGGTTTGCTGGACTGGCCAAATCCTAATAGTGTTGTCAGCACTTCCACTAGCAAGGGTTTGTCCATCAGGGCTGTATGCAACGGAATAAACCCAGTCAGAATGACCTGTGAGGGTTTGGAGTAGGTTTCCTGTAGTTACATCCCACAATTTGATAGTGTTGTCAGCACTCCCACTAGCAAGGGTTTGACCATCAGGACTGAATGCAACGGAATAAACCCAGTCAGAATGCCCTTGGAAGGTGTGGATTTGCGTTCTTATTGACATATCCCACAGTTTGATAGTCTTGTCATCATTCCCACTCGCAAGGGTTTTGCCATCTGGGCTGAATACTACGGAATTAACAGCGTTGAAAGCTTGAAAGGTGCAGATGTTTCTTTCTGTGGCTACATCCCACAGTTTGATAGTGTTGTCACCACTTCCACTGGCAAGGGTTTGACCATCTGGACTGAATGCAACGGAATAAACCCAGGCAGAATGCCCTTGGAAGGTGTGGATTTGCGTTCTTATTGACATATCCCACAATTTGATAGTCTTGTCCGCACTCCCACTAGCCAGGGTTTGACCATCTTTGCTGAATGCTAAGGAATAAACCGTACTAGAATGTCCTAGTAGGGTTTGGAGTAGCTTTCCTGTATTCACATTCCACAGTTTGATAGTGTTGTCACCACTTCCACTAGCCAGGGTTTGACCATCTGGGCTGAATGCTAAAGAAGAAACCGCACTAGAATGTCCTGGTAGAGTTTGGAGTAGCTTTCCTGTATTCACATTCCACAGTTTGATAGTGTTGTCACCACTTCCACTAGCCAGGGTTTGACCATCTGGGCTGAATGCTACGGACTTAACCCTGTCGGAATGCCCTGAAAAGGTTGGGATGTGTCCTGGTTTTGAGACTTTATTAACGACTTGCGGCTTTGATGTTGATTCCACAACAACAGATGGTTTTGCTTTAACAACACCAGGAAAAATATCAACACCAAGATTTGTAGAGCGATCGCACCAATAGCATTTACCATAAGTTCGGCTATAGTAATGACTATCTACCCTGCCACATATAGTTAGCCTATCATTCCCTACCTTTAACGCCTCCAACCACTTCCTAGCCGTAGGGCGGAAATTAGGATTTTTATGCCCATCATTAAAGCATTTCAGAAAACATTGCTGAATCTCTGTATGAACAATCTCCAGGGGAATTGTTCTTGCTACTGCTGCAATTAAATTAGTTGACCCATTAACCCATAAACCCTGACAGATAAGTTCATTTATGTCTGGAGTTTCCCCCGCACCAGTCCACTTTCCCTGAAAAGGATTATTACCACCAAATAATAATTGATAGATAATTACTCCTAACCGGAATCTATCATGTATTTCTGTTTGCTCAATCCTATCAAAATCTTTTCCAATCAGTTCTGGTGGAGTATATCCCTCAGAACCAACTAAACAATAATAAACCTTACCATTTTTCGGATTTATCACCTGAAAAGAATCTGTATCAATAATAGAAGGTAAAGCCCGATTATTAACTAAAATATTTTGTGGTTTAATATCTCCCAAAACATAACCAGCAGCGTGCAGTGCTTCAATAATTGAGACAATATTCAGCGCCGTTGTGTGCAGAAACCGCCAATCAATCTCAAGTTTTAACTGCTTTCGACGCTGGGGATTATAAACATCAATAAGTTCTTTTCCATCCTTAATTTCTGGCATCAAAAAGCCCACACAATCACCCTGAGCATTTTTCAAGGCCGACTTAGGCCAAGCAAAAGAAACATGATGAAGATGGGAATTTGGTTCTGTGGGTGGATGTGCTATCATTACCGCTAACTTCTGCACCCGTTCAGGTGTTGGAGTATGGTAAATTTTCGCTAAATAACCTTTTTGATTAGTTCGCCAAATTTTTCCTTCACCACTATTAAATATTTCACTTATGAGAGTGATTGATTTTCCCGTACTGGCACAGCTAAGAACTGTCATAGAACTTTAATTAGATGGGTTGAAATATATTTCTAAAATCCTAAAATCCGTAGGTTGGGTTGAGGCTTTGGGAAACCCAACACAATCTCAGAAATATTGAAAATGTTGGGTTTCATTCTTCAACCCAACCTACAGTTTTTTTAACACCAATTTCATCCTATTCAAAAAGGCACAAAAGCAAGGTTTTATCATCATCAGTGCGAGAATTCAGCCTTTCAGAATTTAGGAAATCAATCACATATTTTTCATCATCTTCTGGATTATCTGTTTCTCGCAAATATTCTTCAAAAGGTTTAAAGAATGGTGCATGAGGTTTCCAATCACTCAAGCGAATTGCAACTTTTTCCAATCCATCAGTAGAAGCACAAATAAACTCTTGTTTTCCTGAAATTACCTGTACCTGCATTTCCTCCAGCGCATTAGCTGAAGTCACAAAAGTTGTTTCGTTGAAAAATTCCCCCTTATCTGGTTCAAACAATAATTGATATTCTGAATTTTGGGAATGCACCACCATAAATCCATCCCCAATTTGCATCGCTGCCACCCAATCAGGAGTAGCCACAAAAACTAAAAGAGTACAAGCTAAATCATTGACAGAATAACCTTTATTAGCTGCTTGTTTGTTTAATTCTACAATTACTTGATTGACTGTTTTAGCAAAAAGCTTTTTCGCTTCTATTTGGGAAAGTGGCTGAGAAAACCTTTGCCAAAATCCTTTTCGCTTCTGAAGATATTCACTAATTCTAGAAAGGTATTTGAGCGCAGTTTTTACCGCCAATTCAGAACCAATTTGAGAATATTTAGCACTCCCAGCACCATCAGCAACTGCACCGACAATCACATCATTAAAAATGCGATAATGCCCGCAGTCTTGACAAGGTATTGTTTGCTCTTGATGACTTGTACCCGTTGCAGAACGGGCTATTGCTTTCCAACCCACAATAAATAAATCCTCAAAATCTAAGTAGTAATTTGCCCCCATCCCACCGGCGGTAATGCCACTGCTTCCCCTACTTTGCCACTAGAAACCCGTTTCATGGAAGTGGAAAGCCAAACAAATAAAGCGC
The DNA here is from genome assembly GCF_009711975.1 of Anabaena sp. UHCC 0204. Lineage (GTDB taxonomy): Bacteria > Cyanobacteriota > Cyanobacteriia > Cyanobacteriales > Nostocaceae > Dolichospermum. The sequence continues at coordinate 4,071 of NZ_VIKW01000051.1, read as the reverse complement.
GAAAATCTAAGCCATTCAGGGTGACAGGAGGACGTTCTGGAGGGGCAATCTGTTTAAGTTTATTCATATCTGCACCCTGAACACCAACCGTAAAAAACAACATTCGGCGCTGCGCTTCTTCTTCTCTTACCCTTTGCGCTGCACCCTCCCAAGCATCTGTAGGCGCACCATCGGTAATTAAAAATACCCAAGGACGATAATAGAGAACACCGTTATCCTTATAAGACTGTTTGCGGGTTTCCAATAAATCCAAAGCGTATTCAATGGCTTCACCCATTGGTGTCACACCCTCTGTTTCTAGCTTAGGCGCTGTAAAATTATCAATAGTGACAAAATCTTGCGTCAGTTTCACTGGACCAAATGTGACAATAGCAACTTCTACACTCAAGGAAGCTTGAGCATCTTTCATCACATCTTCTTTAAAAGCCGCCAAACCTCTATTTAACTCCTGTATAGGTTGTCCTGACATTGATCCAGAAGTATCAAGTAAGAGAATTACCGGACAACGATTTTCAGGGTTTTCCACGAATTCAGGTAAACCTACTGCCATTTTTGATACTCCTGTTAATCAAAATTAGATGCAAAATGTATAAACTAGATTTTATTTGTTACTACATAACTTAGCATGAGTGTTTATACGTAATCAATACCCATAAATTTAAATATCAATATTTTTATGCTCTATAGATAAACGCGGAATTCGATTACACCAATTTTATTTGGGTATTTTTAGGCGATCGCAAATCGCTCCGTAGGAATTACTCTCCACGAAGTTACTGTCGTTTGCCAGATTAAATGACCACTTGACAAATTAATGTCCACAAAAATATTAATCACTAAACCCTTACATAGCAAGGGTTTCGTTATTTCATCCTATATTTAACCTCTTCAACATCAATTGACAAAATAACTGTCCGAGTTTAAAAGCTTGACAAATTATTTGTCCTCTATCGAAAATCGTAATTTTTCCAACTCTTACTTTACTTGACAAATTAATTGTCCTCCAATAGAGTATAATTCAACTATGTTTTTAATAAACATATATGCTAGAAACACAAAATAATAAACCCAATGACGATGAAGTAGAAGATAGCGAGATTATCACTCAACTATCCGCAGGTGATAAAGAACTATTGGAGTTAATCCAAAAATTACTCGAACCATGCGATCGCATTACTTACGGAGAAAGACAAAGGGAGGTAGCAGCCAAACTAGGTAAGTCAGTGCGGACAGTACGGAGACTAGTTAAAAAATGGGAAGAAGAAGGTCTAGCGGCACTTCAAACTACTCAACGATCTGACAAAGGCAAACATCGTATAGATTCTCAGTGGCAAAAGTTCATTATCAATACATATAAGGAGGGAAATAAAGGTAGCAAGCGAATTACTCCCCAACAAGTTGCGATTAGAGTACAAGCAAAAGCAGCAGAATTGGGTGATGAAAATTATCCCAGTTATAGGACTGTTTATCGAGTTCTACAACCAATTATTGAGGAACAAGAGCAAAAAGCGGGTGTTAGGAATCGTGGTTGGCGCGGTTCTCGATTATCACTGAAAACCCGTGATGGACTAGATTTATCAGTAGAACACAGCAATCATATCTGGCAATGTGATCACACTCGTGCAGATTTATTGCTGGTGGATCAACATGGTGAACTTTTAGCTCGTCCTTGGCTGACAACAGTTATAGATACTTACTCCCGTTGCATCATCGGAATTAATTTAGGTTTTGACGCACCAAGTTCTCAAGTAGTAGCTTTGGCACTGCGTCATGCCATATTACCCAAAAAATATGGAGCAGAATATGGACTACATGAGGAATGGGGAACTTATGGCAAACCAGAACACTTTTTTACTGATGGGGGTAAAGATTTTCGCTCTAACCATTTGCAACAGATTGGTGTGCAGTTAGGATTTGTTTGCCATTTACGCGATCGCCCCAGTGAAGGCGGTATTGTCGAACGTCCCTTTGGTACTTTAAATACTGATTTATTTTCTGCTTTACCAGGATACACAGGCTCAAATGTGCAGGAACGTCCAGAGGAAGCCGAAAAAGAAGCCTGTCTAACTTTACGAGAACTAGAACGTCTATTAGTACGCTATATCGTAGACAAATATAACCAAAGTATTGATGCTCGTTTAGGTGATCAAACCCGTTATCAAAGGTGGGAAGCAGGGTTAATTGTTGCACCCACTCTAATCTCAGAAGAAGATTTGCGTATTTGTTTGATGAAGCAAACTCGACGCTCGATTTACAAGGGTGGATATCTGCAATTTGAAAATCTCACCTATCGTGGTGAAAACCTTGCTGGTTACGCTGGGGAAAGCGTGGTTTTGCGATTTGATCCCAAAGACATTACAACTATCTTGGTTTATCGCCAAACAGGTTCTCAAGAAGAATTTTTAGCTCGTGCTTATGCTCAAGATTTGGAGACGGAAGAATTGTCTCTGGATGAGGCTAAATCCATGAGTCGCAGGATTCGACAAGCAGGTAAAGAAATTTGCAATCGTTCGATTTTGGCTGAAGTAAGAGACAGAGAAACTTTTATTAAGCAAAAGAAAACGAAAAAGGAACGTCAAAAAGAAGAACAGGTTGTAGTTGAAAAAGCTAAAAAACCTATGATTGTTGAACCAGAAGAAATAGAAGTGGCATCTGTGGAAAGTGCTTCAGAACCAGATATGCCAGAGGTTTTTGATTATGAACAAATGCGCGAAGATTACGGGTGGTAAATTATGACTTCACAACAAGCCCAAAGTGTTGCTCAAGAATTAGGTGATATTCCCCAAAATGATGAGAAATTACAAGCAGAAATTCACCGATTGAATCGGAAGAGTTTTATTCCCTTGGAACAGGTGAAAATGCTCCATGATTGGTTAGATGGTAAGCGACAATCACGGCAGTCTGGTAGGGTGCTAGGAGAGTCAAGAACGGGTAAAACTATGGGTTGTGATGCCTACAGACTCAGGCATAAACCCAAACAAGAACCGGGAAAACCGCCTACTGTGCCTGTTGCTTATATCCAAATACCGCAAGAATGTAGTGCTAAGGAGTTATTTGCCGCAATTATTGAGCATTTAAAGTATCAAATGACTAAGGGAACGGTAGCAGAGATTAGAGATAGAACGCTGCGGGTTCTCAAAGGTTGTGGGGTGGAAATGCTGATTATTGATGAAGCTGATCGTTTTAAACCCAAGACTTTTGCAGAGGTGCGGGATATTTTTGATAAGTTGGAAATTGCCGTGATTTTGGTGGGTACTGACAGATTAGACGCTGTAATCAAGCGAGATGAGCAAGTTTATAACCGTTTTCGTGCCTGTCATCGGTTTGGTAAGTTTTCTGGGGAAGATTTTAAGCGCACTGTGGAGATTTGGGAAAAGCAAGTTTTAAAACTGCCTGTTGCTTCTAATCTTTCCAGTAAGGCAATGTTGAAGACGTTGGGTGAGGCAACTGGGGGTTATATTGGGTTGCTGGATATGATTCTCAGAGAGTCGGCTATTCGGGCTTTAAAGAAGGGATTATCAAAGATTGATTTGGAAACTCTGAAGGAAGTAACGGCGGAGTATAAGTAATGGAAATTGGGGAAATTAATCCTTGGTTGTTTCAGGTAGAACCATATCCAGGAGAAAGTCTGAGTCACTTTTTGGGACGCTTTCGACGGGCAAATGATTTAACGCCTACTGGGTTAGGTAAGGCTGCTGGGGTTGGGGGTGCGATCGCTAGATGGGAAAAGTTTCGTTTTAATCCCCCTCCTTCTCGGCAACAGTTGGAGGCTTTGGCTAAGGTTGTGGGGGTTGATGCTGATAGATTAGAGCAGATGTTACCACCTGCTGGGGTGGGGATGAAAATGGAGCCAATTCGGCTTTGTGCTGCTTGTTATGTGGAGTCGCCTTGTCATCGGATTGAGTGGCAGTTTAAGGTAACTCAGGGGTGTCAGCATCATCATTTAAGTTTGCTGTCTGAGTGTCCTAATTGTGGGGCTAGGTTTAAAGTTCCGGCGTTGTGGGTTGATGGTTGGTGTCATCGCTGTTTTACGCCGTTTGGGGACATGGTAAAGTGGCAAAACTCTATTTA
>NZ_VIKW01000050.1 GCF_009711975.1 Anabaena sp. UHCC 0204 | reverse complement strand
TACATAGTACAAGCATTGCCCCAAACACCGTGAATAATAGTATTAAATCCTTGAGAGTGATAGTAACGAACTCTTTCCCGAATCATTTTTTCACTAGCATTATTAGTGATGTTGTAGCGACTTAAATAAATGCCCCTAATAACTTTTTTCTCCCAAGGATTGAGAGGTAAGGATGTTTTTTTAGGTGCAATTGTTTTGATTGCGACTGGTGTAGGACTAGGAGAAATATTGGTAGTGCTGGATATAGAAGCGGTAGGGATTGGAGAATTAACTGGTGGAAAAATAGTAGCAGATATAGAAGTAGAAGCTGTGGGGATTGGAGAATTAACTGGTGTGGGATTTAAGATTGGAATAGTCATTTGTTGTATTTGAGATAAAATTTTGCTGATATCTAAATTTCCCTTTTGGCTAAACCACCAATAACCACTTCCCAAAATAACGATAATTAGAGAAAATGGAATATTGGCGCATCCACATCCTTTTGGTTCTTTTGCTTTTGGCGGCATAGTAATCTAATAATTAACTGGTAATATCGCTGCATATACAAGTTCTAAAAACTTAGATAGCGATGGAATATATTACAGTCATTTTCTGATAAATAAACCACATTGTCATTAAAATTTCCAGCAAAAATGCACAGAAAGAAACATATTAAATCAGGTCGTGATCTACGATAAACGAAAACGGCTGTAATGTAATGAGATACAGGTTAAGTTCTGAATTTTCCAGATAATTAGGGTTTACATTGTAAACCCTGAAAATATTTTACCTACCGCCAATCATCCCAATTTTCGTTAAAAATAGAAGTATCTGGGAAAGCTGTAGGATTACCATTTTGTGCCAACAGCCGTTTTAAAACTTCTAATTGCGGTTCTCGTTTAGGTAAATCATCAACTAATTGATAGGGAGCAATATTTTGTTTTAGTGCAAAAGCAGCCACAGTTCCCGCAGCAGCACCCGAAGACCATTCAAAGGAATGAACTCGATAAGCAGCCGCAGCTATATGACTGGTAGCAATACTTTTGCCCCCAACCAACAGATTATCAATTTTTTGGGGAATCATGGCTCTTAGGGCAATTTGGAACGGATAAGCTTGTCCCGCACCCCTTCTTTCTCCTGCGCGTTCAGTATTACCAGGTGCTTCTGCGGGGCTTTTTGTCATGCACGGATGGAAATCTATGGCATAATGACCAATACCCACAGCATCAGGGTAAATCGTGGAACGAGTTCTTCTCATAACTTGATCTGGAGAAATTTGACCCGAAATTACAGATGGTGCTTCCAATCCCGCTAAGGCTGCTGTTAACCTCCGATACATATCTGCTGGCAGATTTTTCCGGTAATATTCATCATTATAATTACGACGAGAAATATCAATTTCCCAAATTCCAAAACCTTCTGGTTGTCCCCAACTAGGACGGCCAATAATCCGTCTTCCTTCTCGCATATAAGGGTATTTAGATAAACCATGAACTGTCCCCATAGGTGAATCTAAACCTGTTAAAAAACGGATATTTGTTTGCGGTTGTTTGACACCTGCTCCTAACTGGGAATCTGTAATTCCTCCATACAACCAATAAAAATAGGAAAATGCTTTTTCTTCAGCTTTACGGAGGCTTTCTGTACGTAATCCACCTTGCCAATTTCCTGATTTTAATTGTCCAGATTTTTCTAATTGTTGACGAGTGTAAATGAGATTATCTTGAGATGTTCCTGGACGGTAATCATTACCCCAAGTCCAGTTTTGCATGGAAATATCCCCTGGTGTGGGTGCGGTAAATTTAACACCATTGAATGTAGTTGGTTGTCCTTTCTGGGGACTCCAAATCCGGCGATATGTAAAGACCAAATCAAAGTTTGCTAATCGTTTTAATTCATAACTAAAATATGGTGAATATTGTAAATAAAATGGGGGCATTGTTTGACTTTGTGGTTCTTTTGTCGCCTCCATTGCAAATGTATATGTGAAACCTTGAGTACAGTAAGGATCATTTGTAGTGCTAGAAGATGAAGGTTCAAGATAGGACTGAGCATCAATTCCTAGACGATAAGGAACATCTGCTAAAGCAATGATTTCTCCGGTTTCAGTTGTGTCTATAACGTACCATTTGGAAGTATTGCTTTTAGATTGTTGGGGCAGAAAACGAATAATATTTTTGTTCAACCGTGAGGAGTTTTGATAGCTATATGCGTCTTCAATGATTTGAGATAAAGGATTAGTATTTAGAAGTGGTGAACCTGTTGCTGGTTGATGTTGAATAGCGATCGCATTATTAATGATTTTGCCATCTTGACTAATTTCTAAGTCTTTAATGACTGTATTGGGAAACCATTGTAATTTGCCTTTACCCTTTTTTTCGGCATCTTTAAGCATTTGTGTCATGATGTTGTGAGCATCACGAGGAAGAAAGCAGGAGTCACTTACCCAACAGTCACCGGGGTTAAGTTTGCCATATTTGCGTTCAATGCGGTTTCTTAATTCCAAATATCCGCGAGAATAGAATTGTTTTGCTCGTTGAGTTGGTCTTTCGTCTAATGCAGATGTTCCTTGGGAGGAGATTTGTCCTCCTAACCAGTCGGTTATTTCTGTTAAACAAACTGTGCGTCCTGCAAGTAAGCTTTCGTAAGCTGTAGCCACTCCTGAGAGTCCACCACCAACAACCAGAATCTCACAGTTGACGGTTTGATCTGGGGTGCGTGGAGGGGTAGCGGTGACGGAATAGGGAGTGAGGAAGGAGGTAATAAGGCTGAAGCTGATGAACGTTTGCAAGCCTTTTTTGTGTCTACGTTTCATGGTTTCTGCACTCTGTAAACTACTACGTCAAATTGTAGACGGTAGTTGTGGGGAAAGGTTCTTTGTTAGTAGGAGCTAAGTACAGATAGGAAAAATGAACCACGAAGGAGCGTTCGCGGAGCGTCTCGAAGAGATAGAACACGAAGAGAAGAGTGTAAGAGAGAGATTTTCTGTTAGTCCTGATATATTCACGGAATATTTATTAATAAGTTCTTAGTAACTTTATATAAATAAGGAACTTCCTAAACAGTTCTTTTATTTCTACCTTTGGGATGAAAAGCTTGATCCCATCTTCCATTATGTAAGTTAGAATTACCTGCATTTTTTCCCTTGGTAGATTTGCTGTTATATAATCCAGCACAGAATTTACTTTAACTCTTAGATGGTATTTATAGTCATTTTAAACTATTCCATCTTTAACCACAACCAGCCACTAAAACTTTTCCTTTTTCTTGCTGCTGCGAATAAGAGCTAATTTAATTTCTACTAACGCTGCTTCCTCTAGAGTTAATTCCAGAAATTATGCGACTGTTCCAACTTTCCAACCTTTAGCTTCTAGAAGTTCTCTCTTTGATTTTTCCATGCTGTCATCCTTGAATAGCGGATATCTCTCCATAAATCTGTTAATATCGAAAAAACCATCACATCTAGTAACCTTACACCAATCATCTATCATAGATGGCATATAAGCCCGTCGCTTCAAAAACTAACCACCCGATAGGGAAAATTGTTATGAAGAACAAAAACCCCATATTCTCAAATCTAGCTTTAAAAAGCGCCATTTTTCTGTCACCCTTACTGCTGTCAACAGCTTTTATCGGTGGAGACATTGTACCATCTGCTACAGCTCAGGTACTATCAAATCAGGAACGGGAAGAATTAACACGACTGCGAGAGGAAAACCGAACTCAAAAGCAAATACAATCTGATTTTGAACGTGCTTTTGCTCGCACGAATACTTTGCTCAATATCTGGTTAACTATTTTAAGTTTATTTCCTGTGGCTTTAATTGCCATATTATGGTTTTTTCGTCGAACTGTCATTCGGGAAATTGTAGAACGAGCAATGCAACAAATTCAAGGAATTGAAAATTTGCAAACTCAACTAACTACTGTGCAATCGGAGGCCATAAAACTGATCCAGGAATCTCGAAATACTAGTCAGGAATTAGCATCAGAAGTCAGTACACTTAAACAAAAGATTCAAGGAGAGGAAGAAAATTTATCTATTCTTTTATCTGATTTACCTAAATCAAAACAAGAGTTTTTAACAGCTTTGGAAATTGAGGTTAAGTCTGCTCAAGAGAATATTAGTAATTTAGAGTTTAGATTAAATACTCAATTAGAACAATTAAATTTATCGGCTCAACAGCAAAAAATTACAATTGACAATATTAAAAAGTTAGAAGTTGATTTAATTTCTCAGTTTACAAAACTCAAGTCTGAGGTGGAAATCCAAAAGGATATCGCTGTTAATGATATTGAAGAATTCCGTTCTGGTTTAATATCTAATTTGGATGGATTAGAGTCGGAATCTCAACAACAAAAAGATCATACTTTTGAGAATTTAGGAAAGTTACAATCAGAATTTGTGAGTGAATTATCTCAATTGCAATTAGAGGTTAAAAACCAGAAAGATATAGTTATAGAGAATATCGCAAACTTCAATAATTTATTTAAATCAGAAGTTGTTGATTTACAAGCTGATACTCAAGTTCAAAAAAATCAATTACTTGAGAATTTAGCTAAATTACAAAGCGAATTTTCTCAGCAATTGGTAGTATTACAAAATACTGCTGAACAGCAACAACAGCAAATTATTGAGAATTTGGAAAAGTTTGGTGGAAATGTACAACAACAGCAAATTACTGTTCTGCAAAATTTACAAAATTTAGAAGTTGAATTTTCTCAGCAATTGGGAGAATTACAAAATGTTGCTCAACAACGACAACAGCAAATTATTGAGAATTTAGAAGAGTCTGGGGAAGAATTTACATCTCAGTTTTCTGGTTTACAAACTGATGTAAAACAACAGCAAATTACTGTTCTGAAGAATTTACAAAATTTAGAAGTTAAATTTTCTCAGCAATTAGGAGAATTAGAAAATTTTGCTGAACAGCGACAACAGCAAATTATTGAGAATTTAGAAGAGTCTGGAAAAGAATTTACATCTCAGTTTTCCGGTTTACAAACTGATGTAAAACAACAGCAAATTACTGTTCTGAAGAATTTACAAAATTTAGAAGTGAAATTTTCTCAGAAATTGAGAGAATTAGAAAATATTGCTCAACAGCGACAACAGCAAATTATTGAGAATTTAGAAGAGTCTGGAAAAGAATTTACATCTCAGTTTTCCGGTTTACAAACTGATGTACAGCAACAGCAAATTACTGTTCTAGAGAATTTGCAAAAGTTAGAAATTGATGCTCAAGAACGTAAAGAGATAATTCTCAAAGAATTAGCGGAAATTACACCTCCCCCACTACCAGAAAAAGCATCAGAGGTATTACAACCACAAATTTCTATTGATGATTATCTACAAGAAGCAGAAATGCTATTCTCAGAAAAACGTCATGAAGATGCTTTAGCTATTTATGAACAAATCATTAAAATTGAACCTGAAAATCCGGAACATTGGTTAAAACGGGGAATAATACTCAACAGATTAAAACGCTATAAAGATGCGATCGCTTCCTATAATCAAGCTATTAAAATTAATCCTGAATATCATCAAGCTTGGTGTGATATTGGTGTAGCTTGTGGAAATTTAGAAAAACATCAAGAGGCTTTTAACTGTTTTGATAAAGCTACTAAAATTAAACCTGATGATGGAGTTGCTTGGGTAAATCGTGGTTTATCTTTAGTAGAATTAGAACGTTATGAAGATGCAGTTGCTTCTTTTGATAAAGCTTTAGAATTTCAACCTAATTCTCCTAAAATTTGGGATAAACGAGGTTACACTTTGGTAATGTTGGGAGAAGATGATGAAGCAATTACCAATTTTGACAAAGCACTAGAAATTAAATCTGATTATTCTAGTGCTTATTATCATAAAGCTGCTTGTTATGCACTACAGAGAAAGGTTGAATTAGCTTTAGAAAACCTGCAAAAAGCAATTGAAATCAATCCTAGTTATCAAGAAGATGCTGCAACAGATATTGATTTTGATGATATTAAAAAAGAGCCTGGTTTCCAAACTTTGATTCAGGGTTGATGTTAAGAAACCCAAATGAATTTAATCATCTTCATCATATATATCTGCTATGTAATCACACTCATAATTACCTTTGATTTCCTGATTAAAAAATTCACCAATGGAATCTGCTGAATGAAAATCTTCCCACGTTTCTGCTTCTACGTCAAAATATTGGTAAACTTCACCACTTTGGAATTCTACTTGCAAAATTTGTGAGTTAGCATCATAACCGATCGCATAAGCTATGGATGAATTAACCGGTAGCATGGGAATTTCTTCTTCATAGGGTATGATGTCGGAAATTACCTCATTAAGTTGTTTTAAGCCTTCGTAAGCTTCTACTGGTGCGGGAATTTGTCTGAGTTCAAATTCGTTGCCTTTATCAAGTAATAATTGCAAATATCCATCAGTATGAGCGATCGCTGATAAACTGCTTAAATCCATTTTAGATAGCTTCATTGCTTTGCTCCCTCTAGGTAAATGACATCGAGAACCAAATTTGTATAGTACAAAAATACTATATTAGTTTTTGGCTGTCAACTATAGATGGAGGTGCTTTGCGCTAAAATGCAACTATTAAAGTATAGTTTCTACTTAAAAGTATCACATATTTGTCCTAAAGGCTGTATGGTGACTAATCCCGTTTCCTTTAATAAACACTGAACCTCAGAGGTTTTCAAAACTTCTGCAAATTTTTCTCCAATAGGTTCTCGACGGTTATCTCTGAGATAAACTACAGCCAAAGGATAAGCTAAAGGATAGCTTTGACTGATAAATGCTGTCATGTTAGGAACATAGTTTCCCTTATCGTTGCATAAGTCTGTTTGTTGCGGAGTTACGGGTTTTCCATCTTTTTGAATAAGAGGATAAACTGAACGATTATTATCATCAACTATAGCTAGAGGATAAACGGAACATTGTCCAAAAACTTTACTCAAAGAGTCAAAGCTAATACTACCAACTTTGGGATTATTATTTTCAAAATCTTGAATTACGGCTCGGAATGTTGCAAAAGATTGTAACTGTGTAATTTGTTGGGGATCTTGCTTAGTTACTATGTTTTCGGGTTGTGGTTCTTCAGGAATTAATCTTCTAAAATTATTGATAGCTTCTGGGGTTTTGAGAACTTGCTTTTCAAAGTTTTCTACTGCGTCATTATTCGCAGGAATATATAGTTTAATTGGTAAATTGGGTCCTCCTAATTTTTGCCAATTCGTAATTTTGCCTGTATAAATTTGGCGTAATTGTTCTAAAGATATCTTGCCATTTAAGGCTGTTGGTAAACTCTGTTCTCTGCCTTTTTTACTAAAAGCTACAAATACGACTAAACCATCATAAGCAAATTCTTGATATCCAAATTCAGGATTACCCTGAAAGTTAATTAAATTAGTAACACCAAAGTCAGTTTTTCCGGATTTAATAGTAGTTATTAAATCAGATTTAAATGATGTTTGATCATATTTTACATTTAAATTTGGTAAAATTGTTTTAAGTTTATCTTCTAAATTTATCCCTCCTGGTAATAGATTTTTTGTAGTGATTACATAACTCCAAATATCATCTTTTGCTGATGTATATGTAAATTGACCGTTAGGAATTCCTGATACTTGTTCAATAGTTTTAGGAGATTGATTTTTGATAACTTCTTTATTTTGGTTTTTAAGTATCAGCCAAATTATACTTGTTAATAAGATTATACCCAGTCCACCAAAAATCCAAAATTTGAGATGTTTGAAATTTTTTTTATGATCTGGCTTTGTGATTGATTCCTCTTCCAATAGGCGGTTATTGGCTATTAATGTATTAAAATATGGTAAATGGTTACGAGCTATTTCTGCATCATCAAAATTCCCATAAATTAAATTAGTAATAAAATCTTTAATTAAGGGATCAACAGTTTTAGGTAAATTTTGAGGATTGTCAATTTGATCATTACCAGCTAATAAGTATAAGCAAGTTTTGCCTAAGTCTTTTAAATCCTGTTGAGGAGAATAGTTAGGAGATTTGCCATCAAAACTCATAAATTGATCTTCCCATAAAGCCAAGTCACAAAGATAGATGACAAATCCTTGAAAACTGGTAGATATGAGTAAACTATCCAGATTTAAATTTCCGTGATAGGGTTTCCAATTTACCGCACCAGAAGGTAAGCGAAATTTTTGAGTATGTAGAAATTGCAGACTTTGAAGAGCCTGATGCAGCACCCTATAGACTTCTATACTGCTCATTGCTCCCGTCTGTTCTAGATAGCTGCGAAGGGTAGGGAAACTGTAAAAATTACCTTTAAAAATTAGGTAACAGCGTTGTTCGTAAGCGATCGCTTCCCAAGGAGTAATCAAGCGAAAATCTTGAATTCTACCATCTGCTAATTCTATTCCAGAAATCCGCTCAAAATTGTATTGGATATCTGCAATATTTTTATTCAGATTTTTATCTAGAAATAAATATTCTTTAATAATGATGGGCTGACTATCAGGTAACTGAATTGCTTGGTAGAAATACCCTTGTCCCCGGTATTCTAAAACATTCTCTATTTGATATTTACCACGATTACCTAAAATTTCTGTTTTTGGTTGTAGGGGTGGATAGAGTATTTGATCGGGAAGAGGTGAAGAAGAGGGAATTAAAGCAACTTCTTGGCCTGCGCTCAGACTTTCTGACTCTTGTGCTTTTTTCTTCCCAGTTAATTTATCATAAGCATCATCAAAGGTGGGAGCTTGAATATCTAATTCCTTTGCTAAGAAAGGAAAAAACGATCTAATCGGTGCTGGGATAAACCTTAATGCACTACTGGTACTATTAGTAATAAGATTACTGAGCCTACCAGCCAAATTACTAGTACCTCTAAGCTTCAGTTCTTTCCCAATGTTTTTTGCTATTTCCTGGGGATTTTTTTTAGCCACGATAGTTCCTTTATCTACAAAATATATATATACAGCAGGAGTCAGGAGTCGTAGGGGCGAAGCATTCGGAAAATAAACTTGGGAAAAAACCGATAATTTATTGCCCGAATGCTTCGCCCGTACAGGCTTTGTGTATAAGTTTCAATTTAGATTCTGTACATCATTGATCTGCAAATCTGCTGTAATTATAATTATTCTTAAAGAATGATTGAAAAGTATTAAGTTATACCTGTGATTACAAAATTACGTAAATTTATCAGCTTAATATATGTATTAAGAACTGATATTTACTTAATGCTTTGAAAATACCCTCTTGACAAAGTACAGAAAGCGGTTGTAGTCAGTAAATAGTCGTACTAAATAAGTACATATGCAAAGAAATTTTTACACTTGCTCCAAAGAGATTAGTTATTAGAGTACACTGTATTGTGTAATTTTTGCACCAATACTTCTTACTGACATCTTGCACTAATAGCCTCCAGTCGTGAACTAAAGTTTCGACTAGAAGCACAAACCAGTATAGACTGGTAAGCATCCTGATCAGAGTTAGCTAAAGCTAACTTTAGCTATTAGTCCGAAAAGACTAATTGAACAGGAAATAAGATGTAAGTTTAGCTACTTGTTAGCGACCAGACACTTAATAGAGGATAGCTACTGATGGCATTAGATTATTTTGCCCCTGGAGTATACGTTGAAGAAGTAGATCGCGGCAGTCGCCCCATTGAGGGCATTAGTCTGAGTGTCGCTGGGTTTATTGGTTTCACCGAAGATGTCCGTGGTGATGCCGAACTTTTCAAACCCATCATGATCACCAATTGGGAGCAATACAGACAATATTTTGCAAAGCCTGACTCTGATGGATTTACAGACTTTGGTGCTTATCTCCCCTTCGCTGTACAAGGCTGGTTTTTGAACGGAGGAGGACGTTGTTGGATTACCAGTATTGGGACAAAACTCCCTGGTTCAGAAACTCCAGAACCCAAAGATATTGCTACCAAAGTGTTTACCTCATCAGGTAAGCCGTCTTTAGCTTTTAATATTAAGTCTCAGACACTCGCACTCCCCCCAGGAGAAAGCGATACAGAATCAGATGATAGTAGCGCCTTAGCTATTACCAGTCGGATTCAGGTGATAATCACCGATAGTAAACCCAAAGAACTAGAGAATGGTGGCAAACCTCCAGTAGATAGCGGTGAATACTTCACAGTCACTATCAAAGATGGCCCCGACGAGCTAGAAAAATATGAACATCTGATCAACCAGACAGAATCCCAATATGGGGACTATGTGATCACGGCTGTTCAGGAATCTCAATATGTCACCATTGAGAACTTAGCTACTGCTGGTGGACCATTGAGCCGTCGTCCTCGCAATGGTCAATATGAAGTTACCAGCGCCCCTCACATCACAGAAAGAGGCGATGAAATTCGGGAATTGCAAGGGCAAAAAGGCGATCGCCAAGGGATGCAAGGCAACTTTGAAGTAGACGACATCGCCATCATTGCCTGTCCAGACCTGATGCTACTTTACCAAAAGAACCTGATCAACTTAGATCAAGTTCATGGTGTCATGGAAGCCATGATTAGCAACTGCGAAAATTCCTTCCCAGGACCAGCCTTCCGCATGGTAGTCCTAGATGCACCACCCGTCAAACCTGGTAAAAATAACAATCTAGCCGTTCCCCCAGAAAAACAAACGCCTCAAGATGTAGCCGAGTGGTTAAAGCAATTTAATCGCCGTTCCATGTTTGGCGCTCTTTACTATCCTTGGATTCAAGTGGCTAACCCCAGAGATAAGGGCAAACCCATATTTGTCCCCCCATGCGGACACATGATGGGTATTTGGTGTCGGACAGACGAAGATCGCGGTATCTTCAAAGCCCCAGCAAACGAAACCCCCCGTGGTGTTACTGGTATTGCCTACGATACCAACATGAGAGAACAACAACTCCTCAACCCCCAAGGTATCAACTGTATCCGTAACTTTAGTAGCTACAGCCGTGGCTTGAAAGTTTGGGGCGCTCGCACCTTAGTTGAACCAGACAATATTCAATGGCGTTATATTAGCGTTCGTCGCTTAGTTAGCTACATCGAAAAATCTATTGAAATAGGCACTCAATGGGTAGTATTCGAGCCAAACGATATGGATCTTTGGGAACGAGTCAAACGTACAGTTAGCACCTTCTTAGAAAGGCTCTGGAGAGACGGAGCTTTATTCGGTTCTAGCCCAGCCGAAGCATTTTATGTCAAGTGCGATGGCGACATCAACACCCATGACACTATGATGCTAGGTCGTCTTTATGTTGAAGTTGGAGTTTCACCAGTCCGTCCTGCGGAATTTGTAATTTTCCGTGTCAGTCAATGGTCTCCTAATGAGTAATTTCATTAGTTTTTAAGCATTTTAACTGGGGACTCTGACAACAGATTTCTAACCTGTTGTTACCCCAATTAGTTTTTGCTTTAACGTCACAATACTACACCCATAAATAAAAATTCTCATTCATAAAGGATGTGAAAAATGACTGAATTAAAACCAATTCCAACCAGTAGATTCTACGTTGAATTTGACGGATACACAGAAAAACTAGTTAAAAGTGTCACAGAAGTCAGCTTTACAGGACAAACATCTGGACACGAAAAACCCCTAGCCTCAACTAAAGACGGTAAAAGCCTATGGCAAACCACATCTGGCGGCTATGAAGAAAACCCCAACTTTACCATTGAAGTTTTTTTAGTCGAAGGAGACATGGAATTTTATAACTGGATGAAAGCTACTATGCCAGCCAGTGAAGGAGGAGATGGTAAATGGTCAGCAAATCGCCGAAATGGTTCTATCGTTGGTTATGATTCCGAGGATAAAGAAGTTTTACGGTGGAACATTACTAACGCCTGGATTAAATCCTATAAAATGGGAGAATTATCCGCTGAAAGCAAAGACCTAGCCTTTGAAACTTTTGAAATGGTTTGCGAACAAATTAACCGTGTTAAGTAATGATTGCTAATGTAAGTTACTAGTTAGTTAAGAGAGGCAAAAGTAAGTAATTAGAGTATTCCAAGTAAAAAAATGCCCAATTGTCATTGCGAATGGAGCGGAGCGGAATGAAGCAATCTCTGGTTTTGGATCATTTATTGTTTGGAACACTCTTACTAGTTAGTAAGAGAGGCAAAAGTAAGTAATTACCAATTATCCTTTCAACTTTAGATAACTAACAACTTCAATTACTCAACGATTTAATTAAGTTTAGGAGTTAAATATGGCATCTGGTGAAATTCTTTCTTGCTCCAAATTCTACTTTGAACTTGATGGCTTAGATGATTTAATTGTTAAGAAAATTAGCGGTATTGCAATTACACTAGAAACCGCTGGTGATAAAAAACCTATTGGTGTCGGCAAAGGTGGCAAAAGCCAAATGCAAGCTACCGTTACTGGTGTTACTAATGGCAAAATTACTGTAGAGTTTGTCAGCACTGTTGAGGATAACCGCCTCATGACATGGTACGAAGAATCACACTCTGAACCCATTAAAGGTGGTGGGACAAAAAGTAAAGGAGCGCGCAAAACTGGCTCGATTACTCTCTACAATCAAGGGGGTGATGAATCAGCCCGTTGGAACTTGAAAGGGGTAATGCCACAGACTTATAAATCCTCCAAACTAGAAGCAGGTAGCACTAATTTAGCTACAGAAACCCTAGACTTTGTTTACGAAAATATGCACCGCGTTAAATAAGTAAACAACTATCATTCAGGAGTCAGGAAGTAGGGGCGCAAAGACTGCGCCCAGTCAGGAGTCATAGAGTTTTTAATACCTGTGAATTAAGCCTCTGTACTTCTGATAAAATTTTCTGTACTCCTGTATTCTTATTTTCAACATAGCTAAATTTTGGAGGAAGTAAAATTATGGCAGCACCAAAATTTGAAGTTCTCACCAATTCTCGTTTTTATTTAGAAATTAAGCTCAGTGATATCCCTGGTTCTAAAGACGAAATAGATGGTTACTTCATGGAATGTCAGGGTTTTCAACGCACTCAAGAAGTAATTGAAATCGTTGAAGTCACTCCTCAAAAATGGGGTAAAAATGAAGATGCTAAATTTGGGCGGCCAGTCCGCACAAAAATTCCTGGTAACTCCAAACATGACAACATCATTCTCAAACGCGGTTTAACTATATCTCTCACCATGTGGAACTGGTTAAAAGCAGTCGAACAGGGAGAATGGGCCAAGCAAAAACGAGATGGTGAATTGATAGTTTACGATCAAGGAGCAGAAGAACAAGCTAGATTTAGATTTACAGGAGCATGGCCTACAAAATATAAAATTGCTGGCTTCAAAGCCGGTGGTAACGAATTTGAAATTGAAGAAGTAGAATTAGCTATTGATGAATTTATCAGGGTTAAATAAAATCAGATGATAGAAACGGAGTTTGAATTTAACTTAATTAAAGGATACATAGATAACGACGGAAACGTACACCGCACAGGGGTAATGCGGTTATCAAGAGCAATAGATGAAATTGTTCCCATGCGAGACCCTAGAGTTAAATCTAATCCAGCTTATGCAACAGTAATTATCCTCTCCCGCGTAATTACCCGATTAGGAGCATTAGATGATATTAACCCCACCGTCATTGAAAATCTTTTTGCTGTTGACCTTAGTTATCTCCAGAAATTTTATCGTCAAATCAATGGATTAGATGAAAATAATGAACCTATATAGTCATCTAATACCACAGGACAGAATTAAGAATTAACACAATTAAAAATTAAACATAGAAAAATGTTTTATCCAGAATTTTCCTTTAATCTCCCTAAAGGATTTATTGACTCTAATCATCAGATTCATCGTCTGGGAAAAATGCGTGCTACCACAGCCAAAGATGAAATTATAGTTCAACAAAATTCTCAAGTCCAGGAGTTTTCAGAATACGGTATATTAGTAATGTTATCTAGAGTAATTACCAATTTAGGTAATATTTCTCAAGTAACACCCACATTATTAGAACAACTACTTTTAGTTGATTTCATGTATTTACAAGATATTTACTATCAAATCAATCAACTGGGAGGAGATTGGTTAACAGAGGGGGAGCTTTAGGCTACCCCTTAGATAAACTATATCAAGAGGTAGCCTTTATTGCCCTTTACTTTCACTGGACTAGAGAAGAAATTTTGAACCTAGAACATAGAGAAAGATTGAGGTGGGTAGAAGAAATAAAAAAATTGATTTAATTAGTATTGGCTTTTAAAAAAAATCAACTACCAAAAATAAAGTTTATCACTGAAATCAAAAAATCACCTGAATTAATAGATCCAAAATATTATGAAATCCTCCCATTTTCCATCTTGGTATTTGTCTTTAGTTACTTGTTTTTGTGGCATAGTTCCAGCTTTATCTTCACCAGCATTAGCTCAAATCAATCCTGCTAATGATGGCACAGGAACAGTAGTTACTCCTAATGGTAATCGGTTAGATATTAATGGTGGTAAAACTTCAGGTGATGCTACAAATTTATTTCACAGTTTTGATAAATTTAATCTGCATCCTGATCAAATCGCTAACTTTCTTTCTAACCCACAAATTCGTAACATTTTAGGAAGAATAGTTGGTGGAGATGCTTCCTTAATTAATGGATTAATTCAGGTTACTGGAGGTAATAGCAATCTATTTTTAATGAATCCCGCTGGATTCATTTTCGGTGCAAATGCTAGATTGAATGTTCCGGCTAATTTTACCGCCACAACAGCGAATGGAATAGGATTTGGAGATAAATGGTTTAATGCCTCTGGTGTTAATAATTATAGCAATTTAATGGGCGATCCTAGTGCTTTTGCCTTCACAATGGAAAAACCAGGAGCGATTATCAACGCTGGTAATCTTGAAACCTTTTCCGGTAAAAATATTACCTTATTAGGCGGTAATGTAATTAATACAGGCACTATTTCCACACCCCAAGGACAGATAACTCTGGCCGCTGTTCCCGGCAAAAATGTGGTTCGTCTAACTAGTCCTGGACATTTATTAAGTCTTGATATTCCTATTACAGCTAATGGTAATTTACCTAATGATTGGACAGTACCTATTAAGTCATTACCTGATTTATTAACTACTGGTAGTGCTGGCTATGATGTGGGAGTAGTCGTTAATAATGATGGTACTGTTAAACTTACTGTTAATAATATTAATATCCCCAAAGAAACAGGAACAACTATTGTTTCTGGGAAGTTAGATGTTTCGGGAGAACAGGGAGGAAAAGTTCAAGTTCTCGGTCAAAAAGTAGGCATAACTGGAGCAGAAATCAACGCTTCTGGGAATAATGGTGGTGGAACAGTATTAATTGGTGGAGACTTTCAAGGTAAAGGTACAGTTCCTAATGCTGATGTTACCTTTGTTGGTGAAGATGCGACTATTAAAGCTGATAGTTTAAATAATGGAGATGGTGGGAAAGTCATAGTTTGGGCAGATAAAACGACTCGTTTTGATGGTAAAATTTCGGCTCAAGGTGGTGCTACTGGTGGTAATGGTGGTTTTGCCGAAGTTTCGGGAAAAGAGAATTTAATTTATCAAGGAAATACTAATTTACAAGCTTCCCAAGGTGAAAAGGGAACGTTACTTTTAGATCCTAAAAATATAACAATTAATACAGGACAACCTGATACAATTTCTGCTAATGATCAATTTGCAGAAAACCCAACTGCTGATGCTAACTTTACTCCTAATAGTATTAGGGACGCTTTAAATGGAGCGAATGTAGTTTTACAAGCAAATAATGATATAACAGTTGAAAAACCAATTGATTCCTCTGGTAATGCTAATGCGGGTGATTTAACTCTACAAGCAGGAAGATCAATTGCTATTAATGATGATATTAAACTCAAAGGCAGTTTCTCTGCAACAGCTAATGATTCTGGTGCTACTTCTGCTAACCGTGATCCTGGTGATGCAACTATTACTTTAGCAAGTGATAAAACTATTGACACTGCTACGGCGAATGATAATATCACCCTGAAATATGGTAGTGGCACAAATGCTGCTGCTATGAATTTATCGGGTGATCTTAATGCTGGTACTACTGGTAAAATCACCTTAGATACTACTAACTCACAAGCAATTAATGTTAGTGGGCAAGTGAATGCTGGTACATTAGAAATTACTAATAGTAGTGGGACGGCTTTCGCTAATCTTGTCAATGTTGGTACTTTGGATATTCAAAATACAACTGGCACAGTTGACTTTCAAGATAATACTACTGTCACCACTGCATTAACAACTGCAACTCAACCATATAATATTTCTTTTACAGGTACAAATAACACTATTGCTGGTAATACAATTTTTTCCAATACTGGAACTATTACATTAAATAATACTACATTTACCGGAGGAGTTAATACAACTGCGGCATCTGCAACAAATATTGCGGGTACAGTTAGTACAACAAATAATCAAATAGATTTAGGAAATGTTACCCTTGCAGCTAATAGCACAATAAATAGTGGTAATGCTAATATTAACTTTACAGAAAATGTTAATAGTGAGGTTGGACAAAACCGCGAATTAATAGTTAATAGTGGAACAGGAACTATTAATTTTAGTCAATTAGTTGGTAATACCCAAGCACTAGGAAATATTAGTCTAACTGGTGATGAAATTGATGTAAATGACAGTGTTTTTGGAGTGGGAAGTATTACTCTTAAACCATTCACAGCTAATCAAGCGATCGCTATTGGTAATGCTAACAACACAACTGCATTGGATCTTACTCAAGCAGAACTAGATAGATTACAAGATGGTTTTCCCATCATCAATATTGGTAATGCTACTAGTGGCAACATTACAATTAATCCAATCAGTTTTCAAGATCCAGTCACAATTACATCTGGTAGTGGTTCAATAGCAGTTAACGGAAATATCACAGGTACAGATAATGCTTCCGTTACCCTCATAGGTAATACTACCCTCAATAACAATAGCAATATTTCAACAACTAACCAAAATATTACAATTAATGGTAATACAACTCTGGGCAGTAATGCGAGCATAAATACGAATACAGGTGCAGGAAATATTAACCTCAACGGAATAGTTACTGGGAATAATAACTTAACTTTAGCAGCAGGGACAGGTAATATAAACATTACTAATAATGCTAGTAATATAGGCAATCTAACAGTTAGTAGTGCAACAAATGTGAATACAAAAGCGATTACTGCTGGCAGTATTACACAAACAAATGGAACTGGAACTACTACATTTGACGGTGCAATTAACACCAATAATATTAATGGCATTAATTTAACTGGGAATAACTTCACCTTTAATCAAGCAGTAACAACTACGAATAATGGTGGAGTTAGTATTAATAGTAGTGGGGCTACTATATTTGACGGTACAATTAACAGTACAGGCATTAATCTAACTGGGAATAACTTCACCTTTAATCAAGCAGTAGAGACTACAAATAATGGTGAGGTTACTATTAATAATAGTGGCAATTTAACTATAAATAGTGCATCAGATTTCACCCTAGATGGTGCATTTTTACAAATAGGAGCAGGTGCAGTATCCTTAGCAGGAGATATCAAAACCACCGATGATAATATTGCCTTTAGTAGTCCATTAACATTGACAGGAACTGTACTATTAAATCCGGGAACAGGAACTCTATCATTTTCCACCTTAGACGCAGGTGGTCAATCACTAACCTTAAAAGCAGGAGAGCTATTAATGGTTCAACAGTCAATCTTAACGCAGGGATTACGACAAATAACCAAAATATTACTATTAATGGTAATACTGTTCTTGGCACTCCTGATGCGACAATTGACACAGGTGCAGGTGCAGGAAATATTAACCTCAATGGGACAGTTGCTGGTGGGAATAATCACCTAACTTTAACAGCAGGGACAGGCAATATAAACATTACTGATAATGTCAGCAATATAGGAAATCTGACAGTTAGTAGTGCGACAAATGTGAATACAAAAGCAATTACTGCTGGCAGTATTACACAAACAAGTGGGACTGGGACTACTACATTTGACGGTGCAATTAACACCAATAACAGCACAGGTGTTAATCTTACAGGGAATAACTTCACCTTTAATCAAGCAGTCACAGGTACAAATAATGGTGCAGTTACTATTAATAGTATTGGGAATGTGAATACAAAAGCAATTACTGCTGGCAGTATTACACAAACAAGTGGGACTGGGACTACTATATTTGACGGTGCAATTAACACCAATAACACTACAGGTATTAATCTTGCAGGGAATAACTTCACCTTTAATCAAGCAGTAACAACTACAAATAATGGTGGAGTTAGTATTAATAATAGTGGGAATTTAATTATTAATAGTGCAGCAGATTTTAACCTAGATGGTGCTTTCACACAGTCAGGAACAGGTGCAGTATCCTTAGCAGGAGATATCATCACCTCCAACGATAATATTACCTTTAGTAGTCTATTAACACTGACAGGAACTGTACTATTAAATCCGGGAATAGGAAATCTATCATTTTCCACCTTAAATGCAGGTGGTCAATCACTAACCTTAAAAGCAGGAGAA
>NZ_VIKW01000004.1:210200-257919 GCF_009711975.1 Anabaena sp. UHCC 0204 | reverse complement strand
TGGTAATTTAACTATAGCTGCTAATACTAATATCACAGCCGATACAGATAGTGATGGAATAGGAAATTTTGCCTTGAATGGGACTCTATTCAATACTAATAATAATCCTCTCACGATCATTGCGGCTGATGTCCAATTAGATGGAGTATTAAATTTAGGTTCTGCCAACTTAACGTTACAACCTTCAACTGATAATAATACAGTTGGTATTGGCAGTGGTGCTACTGGTATTTTCAATCTCAATACAACTGATTTAACGAATATCACTACTACTGGTAATGTCACTATTGGCAGGATGGATAATACTGGAGTTGTGAATATTGCTGCATCTGGAAATCCTCTTGATTTGAGTGGTATAGATTATAATTTGATAGTCATAGGTGGTGGTGGTTTGAATATTAATAGCAATATTACTACAGAAAATGATCAAACCTATGATGGTGATATTAACTTATCAAATAATACGGTTTTAGAAGGTAAAAATATTGCTTTAAATGGTAATATAAATGCCTCGACAAATGGGGGACAGTCTTTAACTGTTAATGGTAGTGGAAATACTACTTTGGGGAGTGATGATACTCAAGAAGTTGGTGGAATTAATCGGCTAAGTTCTTTAACTATGAATGGTGCTGGTACAACTACTATTAAAACTAATGCAGTCAATACTACAGGTAATCAGACTTATAATAATGGTGTGATAGTAGGAAGCGATACAACTATAAACAGCAGCAATAATAGTAATGTTGCTTTTAATAATACTATTGATTCTGATGGTACACCACGTAGTTTGACTATTAATGCGGGGGGATTGACTAGCTTTAATGATTCAATTGGAAACACCAGTTCACTGTTTTCTTTAACCACGGATGTTGGTGGGACGATTGCTATTAATACTACCAGTATTAAGACAGCAGGGGATCAAACTTATGGTGAATTAATGTCTTTGGGTAGTGATGTAGTTTTAGAAAGTACAGATAATGGCAATATTACCTTCAATGATCAGGTTGATTCTGGTGGTGGTATAGCGAGAAACTTAACTGTGAATACTGGTGGTATAACTCGCTTTAATAATGCAGTTGGTGATAATAATCCTCTCAATTCTTTGACTACAAATATCGAGGGGAGTACAGAAATTAATAATAATGTTACTACCACTGGTACAGCAGGACAAACCTATAATGATCAAGTCAAATTTACCAATAATGCAATTATTACAAGTAATGCTTTAAACTTTGGTAATGATGTGAGCGGTGTTGGTGTAGAGTTGACAATTTTGCCAGTGACAGCAACTCAGGCAATTACTTTAGGTGGAACAAGTAATGATATCAGCGGTGTGCTGACTCTGAATAAATCAGAAATAGATTTCTTCCAAGATGGATTTAATTTAATTACCTTTGGCCGAGTTGATGGTAGTGGTTTAATTACATTAACGGGTGATGTGACATTTAAAGATCCTGTAGTTGTGCGATCGCCTATCGGTTCAGGAGCAATTAATGGTACTAATGCTAATATCACTGGCACAGGTGATGCTAGTGTAACTCTCCAAGCCAACCAAGATATTGTTACTGGTAATATTAGCACCCAAGGTCAAGCAATTAGTATCACTACTCCTAATGGTAAAGTGACAACAGGTTCTCTGATTACCAGTTCGACCACAGGAAATGGTGGTGATGTCACCCTTCAATCTTTTGGCAACATTAATACAGGCAATATCAATAGCAGTTCTACCTTTGGGGAAGGAGGTAAAATTGACATCACTATTACAGATAGAAATATCCCCGTCGAACTATTAACCGCAGAAATTCTCTCAACAGGATTGGTAGCTACAGGTAACATTGATAGTTCGGGTATTACTGGTGGTGATATCACCATTCAACCCTTCTCTTCCCTAATTACAGGCAACCTCAACTCCAGCGGTACTTTTGGCAAAGCCGGTGATGTTACTTTGGGACTAAGCAATCAAATTATTCAGATAGGTTCAATCAAGGCAGAAAGCATCAGCAATCAAGGTGGTAATGTAGATATCTCTGCATTAGTTTATTTTATTGCTAAAGATAGCTTCACCTCTCTAAATGGTCAAAAAGCCAGTATTTCCACCTTGGGCTTACCTAGTAGTGGTGTATTTTCACTCTTGCATGGTGCATCTATATTACAAGTTGGCACACTTCCCATAGATAGTTTAGGAAATATTACAGGTAGCGGCACAAAAGATGCAATTATAGTTGGTGAAACCAGACTCAGTAATATCAATATACCTGGTAATTTCAGCGTTCCTAACATTAATATCGTTAGCCAAGAACCACCTCCTAATGTTCCTAGAACTGCCTTATTGAGTGGTTCTCTCGGACTAGCAGCACCAAATAACACAGATGTATCGCCAAGAGGAGAAACTAAAATTCATAATGAAGTTTCTAGTGTTCTAGGTATTAATGTTCGGGAATTATCCGATACTGAAATTCAGAGTAGACTCACGAAAATTGTTGGCATTAAACCAGCTATTATTGAGGCCTTTTTTAAACCAGATTGGAACTTTCCACAAGGAAGTGCCAAAGAACAAGATTCAGATAAATTATATCTAGCAGTAATCACAGCAAATAGCCAAAAAATTGAAAAACCAGTACCAGGAGTAACCAGGAAAAATATCAAAGAGATTAGGCAGAACTATCTCAGGAGACTTCAGGATGCTAATTTAGCTAGAAGTGATAGTAAATCCTATCTAAATTATAGCCAAGAACTATATAATGCCTTAATTAAACCCATCGCTCAAGATTTAGTAGAACTGAAAGTTGATACTCTATCTTTTGTGATGGATACAGATTTACGTTCTTTACCAATTGCTGCACTTCATGATGGAGAAAGATTTATTTTTGAAAAATATAAAATTGGGATTATGCCCAGTACCTCACTCACATTACCGGAAAAACCAGAATCCTATGATGTGAGACAAACTCAAATTCTTGCTATGGGAGCATCAGAATTTGACAATATTAATCCATCATTAGATCCATTACCAGCAGTACCAATTGAATTAAATACAATTACAAACATCTGGCTAAATAACTCATCTGCAACCAAATCTCAAAACAGTAAGCCCTATTATCTCAACAAAGAATATTTTACAATTGACAATTTCATCAAAGCCCGGTCATTAAATCAATTTCGGATGATTCATTTGGCAACTCATGGTAAATTTGAAGGAGGATTAAAAAATTCTTATATTCAGTTTGGTGATGGAAAAGTAACATTAGATAATCTCGCAACTACATTAAACTTAAATAGTTCACCTTTTGTAGAGTTAATGGTACTTAGTGCTTGTGAAACAGCGATCGCTGATAAAGAAGCAGAAATGGGATTTGCTGGTATAGCAGTCAAAGCAGGAGTAAAATCCGTTTTAGCTAGTCTTTGGTCTGTAGATGATGCTGGTACATTAGCATTGATGGTCAGCTTCTATAAACATTTACAATCCAACCCTATTAAAGTAGAAGCACTACGACTAGCTCAATTAGATATGATGACAGGAAAAGTCCAATTTAAGGACGGTTATATAGTTATCAATGATGAACGGATCGAAAAATTACCCCCAGATTTAGAAGATTTAAAAGATATAGATTTTAAACATCCTTATTACTGGAGTGCATTTACTATGATTGGCAATTTTTGGTAATAAAAGGAAGAATTAGAAGTCGTAGGGGCGAAGCATTCGGACAATAGCCTTAGACAAAAATGGATAATTGATAGCCCGAATGCTTCGCTCGTACAGTAGTTAATTGTTAATTATCATCGTTACGCTATCAGCAAACATTAATTAAATAACCAGCAAATTAAATCGCTAATAAAATTATGATGTCTCAACTCAAATCAAAAATTGACGCTTTGTTATTCAATCCCCAATTATCTCAAGCAATATCTAGATGGAGTAGTAAAGTATTAATCGTCAGTGTGGGGATGACAGTTATAGTCTTGGGAATTCGCCAATTAGGGGGATTACAATCTTTAGAATTGCAAGCTTTTGATTATTTAGTCCGCCAACGTCCTAATGAACCTGAAGATAAAAGATTATTGATAGTTGGTTTCACAGATGAAGATATTAATAAAAAAATTCCCTATCCCATATCTGATCAAAAACTTGCGGAAATTTTAGAAAAGCTGCAACAGTATGAACCAGCAGTAATTGGCGTAGATATATTTCGAGATATCCCCATTGGTGAAGGCAATGAAACCTTAAATAAAACTTTTGAAGAGGCAAATACAACTATTATTATGCCTTGCGGGATGAGTGATGCTGAAAAAAATTCTGGTGTCAAACCACCCTCTAGCATTCCTTCTGAACAGGTTGGTTTTGCTAATAAAGACCCTGATTCAGATGCAATTATTCGCCGCAGTATTTTAGTTAGTAGTCCCCCCTCTTTAGACAAACCTTATCCAGACAAACATCTTTGTAATGATCCTCAACAAATCCTCTCTTCTTTTCCCTTTCTGATTTCACAATATTACTTTCCTGAAGACATCCAAATAGACCCACCAACAGACACAACACCCCTGAAAATAGGTAAAATTGCATTCCAACGCCTAGAAAGCAATGCTGGTGGTTATCAAAACTTAAAGGCCTCCGATTATCAGATTTTACTTAACTATCGTTCATCTCAATCACCTAGTCG
Organism: Anabaena sp. UHCC 0204; assembly: GCF_009711975.1. Taxonomy (GTDB): domain Bacteria; phylum Cyanobacteriota; class Cyanobacteriia; order Cyanobacteriales; family Nostocaceae; genus Dolichospermum. The sequence goes on along the minus strand of NZ_VIKW01000004.1, from coordinate 253,261 downwards.
GATAGTAAGTATTTCTGAACTCCTGAATAATCAGGTTGCTCCAGAATTAATCAAAAATAATGTAGTTTTAGTTGGCTATACTGGTACTAGTTTTAAAGATACTTTTCCCACCCCCTACAACCGCAACTCTGATACACCAGGAGTCGTGATTCACGCCCAAATTGTCAGTCAAATTATTAGTGCTGTTGAAGATAATCGTCCCCCTCAAATTCTGTATTTTCCTGAATTAGGAGAATGGTTATGGATTTGGGGCTGGGCTGTTTTGGGAGGGTTACTAACTTGGCCAAAATTAAAACCAACAGGGTTAGTTATCACCGCAATAGTAGTCATGGTAGGTGGATTATGTGTAGTTTGCTATGCGGGGTTATTTTTCTGGGCATATTGGCTACCTCTTATTCCTTCCGTATTAGTATTAGTAGGAACTTCTACCACTGTATTATGGATAGAACGTATCCGCATTGCTCCCGAAATGGACTGGGACGGTATACGGGAAGAAGAAACCAAAAAGAAAGGACAAGCTGAAAAAACCGCACGTCAAGAGTTTCTCAAACAATTAGCTGAAAAAGCTGATGAATTAAAAAGAGAAGCCATTGATTTCAATATGGAAGAAATTCAGGATTCCCTACCTTTTGAGCGTCTAAAATCTTCTTACATGGATAATTACTTAAATAAATTAGCTCTCAAAGCACAACAAATGCGAGATAATTGGCGCATCCTCACAGAAAAACCCTTTGAGCAAAAAAAAGCATCAATCCGCACCTTAGTAAAAAAATCTCAATATTTACGTAGCAAATTCGATTAATATAATACGGTTGAATAATCACAACTCTCATTAACGAAAATATATGCCGAAGATTATATCTTTTTACTCCTTCCGAGATGGTACAGGTAAATCAACTATTGTGGCTAATCTAGCAGCAGCGATCGCTAGAAAAACAAAATACAAAGTCGGAATTATCGAAACTAATCTTTCATCTCCAGGATTGCATTATTTATTCCCAGGACAAGAACGCCTGGATTACCTCAATCACTATCTGAAAAAAGAATGTTCCATTAGCAAAGCTGCATACAAATTTGATTTCCAGATGGAAAATCAAAGTTTTAACATTGACCTGATTCCTGCTAGTCCTAAAATGGGAGATATTGCTCAAAGTCTCAATTTGGAATTAGATAATCAATATCCTAAATATATTTATGATGGATTCAACACTGTAATTGAAAACTTAAACATTGACTATTTATTAGTTGACTGTCCAGCCGGAATTAGAGAACAAACTCTATTACCTATTAGCATTTCTAACACCATCGTCATCGTCTTGCGTCCAGATATCCAAGACCTCCAAGAAACAACTATGTCATTAGAAATTGCCGAAAAATTAAGTATTCCTAAAAAAATGCTAATTATGAATCAAGCCGTTAATAATGAAGAAGAATTGACAACCGAACTACATAAATTTTTCCATCGTCAAGCAACTGTAGCTGGAATACTACCTACCTCTGAAAAAATTATCCAGTTTTCTATACCCAAACAATTACAAAATAACAAAAAAAATACATCTAGTTTATTTTATGTAGAAAATCCAGAAGATCCATGGAGTAAAAAAATCGAAAAAATCGCTAACAAAATTATTGCCTAAAGCTATAAAAACCGCCACTCAAAATCATTCTTGTCACCAGCCTCTTTTCCTTTTAAATGCTACTAAATTACAGATAAATAACAAATTATAGTGGACGCATGAATCAGCGCACTTTGACTAACCAAAAACCCCTAAGTTACATTATAGATCCCACAGGAAATATCGTTGCTGAAGCTGGAGAAACATTTAAATTAAGAGTAACAGTATTTAATCAAGGTGGAGAAGATGCCCTGATTAATATCCGCATAGATAGCATCAAATATATAGATAAAAACTACTTCGGCCACACATTAAGAAATATCCCACCTAGCCAAAGTCTAGGTTTAAATGCGGAACAGAATGGAGAAGTAATATTTGACATTGAAATTCCATCTGATTCCATTGCTGGATTATACGAATATATACTTATATTAGATGCCCCAGAAGCATCACAACATTATCGAGAAGAACGCATTCAGCACCAAGGAAAACTATTAATCAAATCTTTTGTTAAATCATCTGATACAGCGAATGATCCTACCTTTACCGTTGAACCATATACCAGTTCCTCCTCACCGATTCCTCTCCAACCAGGTGATAAATTAGACCTCATAATTAAAGTTGATAATCGTTCACAACGGGTAGATAGATTCCGTCTGAGTTGTCCAGATTTAAACCTAATTTGGCCTGATTTTCCTAAAGATAATCTGCAAATTAACTATACACCAACTGGTTATACATCAAGATCACTTCCTACCTCCGACACACTAGAATTAAACCCTGGAGAAAAAGGAGACATTCAGGTTGAATTAACTATCCCATCTGATAGTATAGCTGGAGTTTACTCGCCTACCATTCGGATCTATTCAGATAACGAAGAATTTTCCCCTAACCAGCAGAAATTAGTCCTATTGGATATGTTTTATATCCAGGTAAAAGGGACTTATGAATTAGATATACAAATGCTTACCAAGGTAGGAAAAGTTCAAAACTTACCAGGATTATTTGAATTACAATTTTATAACAAAGGCAACACAGTTAGGGAATTAAAAATTAATGTAGAAAGTGCAGATCAAGAAAATATATGTACTTATCAATTAAACAAAGAAGATATATCGTTATTACCTGGAGCATCTACAAGCATTAATTTAACAGTACAGCCTCCTCAGTTATGGTGGCGACGACCTTTTTATGGTAGGTCATTTAACTTCATAGTAGAAATTATAGATACCCAGGACTTACCATTAATTAATAATCGGTTTCAGGGGGCATTAATTTGGGAATCTCGTCCTTGGTGGCACTTTATCATCTTAGCTTTAATAATTTTAGGCGTAATTACAGGTACAGGTTTTATCCTCTGGTGGCTATTATTTAAACCCAAGCCATTACCGCAGATTGTCCATTTGTATTCAGAAAGCACTTTTTATAAAGAAATTAATGATGATGCAGTTAGATTAAATTGGCAAATTACCGAAGCAAATAGAATTAAAAATATTCAAATAGTCGGTTTTTCCCCTGAAGGAATCATCACCAGCGCCCCTGTAGTTTACGATTTCCAACAGGGTATTCCTCCGCAACTACAAGATTCTTGTCAGATTAAACAGCAGGTATTGAACTGCGAAAATGTGATGACAGATGCTCGAAAATCAGGTGACTATAACTTTGAAATTACCATCTCTTACCAACAAGGAAAAGGCACATTATCTCAATCTCTAAAAACTAATAAAATCAATATTGAACCTATTCCTCAACCTCAGATTATTTCTTTAACATCAACTCAACCTGAATATCAAGAAAATGCCCTAGATAGGAAGGGTATTCTACTGAATTGGGAAATTAATAACCCAGAACAAATCAAAGAAGTAATATTAGTTGGTAAAACACCTGAAGGAGCAATACAAACTCAATTAAAAAAATATGATTTGCAGTCATTAAATAAATTGTGTTCTCAGCAAGCAGAAGTCCTCAGTTGTAAAAATGTTCCTACTGATGGTATTAATCCCGGAAATTACTTGTTTGAATTAGCAGTGATTCCCAAAAAAGGACAACCCGAAAAAATAGAAGTTAAAAAAACCGATTTAATTAAAATCAAACCCATACCTACCCAAATAGTCGAGTTTAAAATTCAAGGTGCAGAAGCCCGCCCCAACTATATAATTCCAATTATTGCTAATCAACAGATGCCCTTGAATGTATCATGGAAAGTCAAGGGTAGTAAGAATATTAAAGTTGAACTTCTTCCCTCACCAGGTGTAGTTCAACCAGAGGGAGCAATTTCTTATTTGTTAAATACTGCTAATCCTATTAAAGAAACAATTACTTTACAAGTAACTAATGAAGCAGGTGAAGTAATTACTCGTTCTACAGTTATTGAAACTCTTGTTCCACCAATATCACCCTCAGAAAAATCCTCAGATATTCCTAATATTCCGCCAGGAGCTTTGTCTCCAGAGAATCCTGTACCAACTGGTGCTGGTAATCAAACTGAAAAAACTCCAACTGCACCTAATGGAACAAAAACACCTCCACGAAGATATTTACCAAATTCTCCAGAAAATGACATATTACCACCTGAGGAATTACCACCTCAATTTCGCTAATAAATAGATTGATCATTTAGTTAGTAAATTCTCAAAATTAATTATGAAACATTTTTATTGGTTGCCACTGATATTCCTAGCGACATTTTCAATTTTAAATTTACCTGGAGAAGCTGCCAATAGAAGGCAGTTAGAACAATTATTAAAAACTGGAGAATGTATTAAATGTGATTTGCGAAATGCCAACCTGAGAGGAGCAGAATTAAATGGAGCAAATTTACAAGGCAGTGATCTTAGAGGAGCAAAACTTAATGATTTGAAAGCGACAAGAGCAATTTTAGAAAATACAAAATTAGAAAATGCTGATTTAGAAAATGCCAATCTTAGTAATGCCAATTTAAAATCATCTGATTTGTTAAGAGCTAAGTTAATTCAAGCTAATTTATCAGGAACGAATCTATCAGGTTCTAATTTATTCATGGCTAATTTGAAAAATGGCAATTTAGAAAATGCTGTTTTCAATAAAGCTAATTTAAAAGAAGCTAATTTAGAGGGAGTTAATTTAAATGGTGCAGATTTAACTGGAGCAAATTTAGAAAATGCTAATCTTCTGCACGCTGATTTGAGAGCAGCTAAAATTAGTCAGGAAACAGTTATAGATAGTAAATGGCTGTTTGTCTGGAAAGTAGCTAATCAAACTGCTGGTAAAGAATTAGCAGGAGTAGATTTAGTCGGTGCAAATTTACAGGGGATTAACCTAGATTATGCTAATTTATCAGGGGCAAATTTAGAAAATGCTGCTTTATTTATAGTTAACTTACGAGGAGCGAATTTGTATGAGGTAAATTTAACCAAAGCTCAACTTACCTATGCTGATTTAAGTAGAGCTAATCTGAGAGGGGCAAAACTTCTAGAAACTGATTTTCGTTATGCAAATCTAGCTGATACTGATCTAAGACAGGTGAATTTCCAAGATACAAAAATCAATGAAGGAACGATTATTGATCCAAAATGGCGCTTGGTTTGGGAAATTACCAATCAAGGAGGTGAAAGTAAGGATATGTCCCAAGTTAATCTGGAAGAAGCTTATTTAAGTAATGTGAATTTATATCGGGCTAGACTAAGTAATGCTAAACTATATGGTGCAAATCTAAGTAAAACTAATTTACAAGAATCTAACTTGTATAGTAGTGATCTCAAAGGTGCTAACTTACAGGGAGCTAACTTAAAAGGAGCTAATTTGGCAAAAGCTAACTTAGCGGGGGCGAATCTGAAAGCGGCTCAAATGGAAGGAGCTAACCTCAAAGAAGCCTATCTATGTAGAACAATTATGCCCGACGGCAGCGAACATAGTTGTGAAAAATAAAGGTAAAAATATTGAGGAATGGGTAATGGGAAATATAGGTTTACAAAAAGGGATAATATTTCAAACTATTCCTCGTTTATCTTCTTTGTTGCTGTTTAGTTTTTGTAGTTTGGCGTTAACTGTTTATCATCCTCAACCTGCCCAAGCAGAACAAGATTTAAAGGATTTTGATTACTGGGCTTCTTTATGTAGTGCTTGGGAAGTGGCGGTAAATAATAAGAAGTATGAGGATGCTTTAAAAGCTTGTGATACTGCTTTGGCAATTAATGCTCGTCCGCCTCAACTTTGGTTAGCACGGGGTAATGTATTATTAGCATTTAATAAGTTTACAGAAGCTGTTGCTTCCTATGAAAGAGTTATTAATTTAGATCCCAAAAGTTCCGAAGGTTGGACACAAAAATGTTCAGCATTAACGGAGTTAGCACAATATCCCCAAGCTATTATTGCTTGTGATAAGGCTTTACAAATAGATGCAAATTGGGGGAGAGCGACTCCGGCTGTAGCTTGGAATTATCGGGGTGTGGCGTTCAGTAAATTTGCCAAGCCAGAAGAGGCGCGTTTATCTTTTGATTGGGCGACAAAATTAAATCCAGATTATTCCCTAGCTTGGACAAATAGTTGTTTAGCTTTATATCAAGTTCCTAATTTAGAAGCAGCATTAAAAGCTTGCGATCGCGCCCTGGAAGCCAATCAATTTTGGGGTAGTTATAGCGCCGCCACTGGTTGGGCTAATCGTGGTAAAGTTACCTACGCTATGGGGTTATATGATGAATCTTTGAATGCCTACAATAAAGCTATAGCTACTAATGCCAACGACGGCAAAATTTGGACAGAATATGGCGTAGTTTTAGGAAAATTAGGCAAGTATGCCCAGGCACAAACGGCTTTTGATACAGCAGTCAAACTCAGTCCTAGTTATGCTTTTGCCCTAGCCAATCAATGCGCTAACTTTAACCGGATTGGTAAGCATGAAGAAGCGGCGGCGGCTTGTGAAACGGCTTTACAAAAAAGTGATAATGTGTGGGGACAAGAAGGGGTGGCTTTAGGTTGGAATCAATATGGCAACGCCTTGACGGGATTGGGTAAACATGAAGAGGCTTTAGCTTCATTAAATAGAGCGATCGCTATCAAACCCAATTATGCCAGCGCCTGGAGTAATAGAAGTGTCACTCTTTGGTATCAAGGCAAATATAATGAAGCTTTACTTTCCAATCAACGAGCAATTGAAATAGAACCTTTTTCTTCCCAAGCTTGGTACAATCAAGGGCGAATTTTTACCTCTTTGGGACAAGTAGAAGAAGCCCTAGCTGCATACAATCGCGCTCTGAAAGGAGATGGTTATATCGGCGATAGAACCATGTTAGCGGAGATTTGGGTAAATCAAAGTGCCACATTATTACGTCTAAAACGTTATCAAGAAGCGATTACTGCGGCTGATAATGCGATCGCTTTTAATCCTCAATCTTCAATAGCTTGGTATAACAAAGCTTTAGGATTAATGGCTTTAAAACGTTATCAAGAAGCAGCAAATACTTATGAAAGAGCAATCAGTATTGAAGCTAAAAACCCTAATTTCTGGGCAGGAAAAGGCATAGCATTGAGATTTTTGGCCAGATATCCAGAGGCTAGTGAAGCCTTGAAAAAAGCTTTAGAACTCAATCCCAATCATCCCCAAGCCTTAGTAAATCAAGATATTGTGATGGAGAAATTACAACCACCAACTCCACAGTAAGTAGGTGGGCGTTAAAAATTGTCGTTGGTGCAAGGGAACAGGGAACAGGAAGAGAGTTTTGAGCGATTTTACTTTTCTTCACATACCTTTAATTTTTTCTGTTCACCTACTTAATTAATTATTTCATACTCACCCTGGCGACTAGAAGTCGCAGCTACACAGACAAAACCCACCTATTCCTTCGGTCCCGTAAGGGATACGTGGGTTAATTATATTCGCCTAAAACTTTTCAAATATCCTCTAAACAGGTAGAAAGCGTTAATTTGCTATTGTGCTGTAAGTGAATGGGTTGTAGAATACTGCTTATATTTTCAACTCATTGTGTAGTTCATACAAATATGGAAGCAAGCTTTTTGAGTGCAGTTGTTTTACCCACATCCTTAGCTATTATTATGCTAGGGATGGGATTATCTCTTCTACCCGAAGATTTTCAACGGATAAAAAAGTATCCTAAAGCTGTCTCAGCCGGCTTAATCAGTCAGTTAGTTTTTTTACCTATTATTGGTTTTATTGTTGCTACAGTTGTACCCATGCAGCCGGAAATCGCCATGGGGTTAATGATCATCGCACTGTGTCCAGGTGGGGCATCCTCGAATATAATTACATTTTTGGCTAAGGGTGATGTTGCACTTTCAGTAACTTTGACAGCTTTTAGCAGCGTGATTACAGTATTGACAATTCCATTGTTAGGAAACCTCGCATATCAGCACTTTATCGGCACAAGTGGGGCGATCGCCATACCCATCGGAAAAACAATACTGCAAATTTTTCTAATGACGCTTTTTCCTATCGGCTTAGGAATGGGTTTACGGCAGATTTTTCCAGAATTTGCTTTATCTTTAGAAAAAGTGACTAACCGTCTCGCCGGTGCATTACTAGCTATAATTATTTTATTGCTAACTATTCGTGAATGGCAGCGTATCCCCGACTTAATTCAGCAAGTGGGAGTTGGCGTTGTCTTGTTGAATACTATCTCCATGTTTACAGGGTTTTGTATTAGTAAGCTATTGAAACTTAATCCTGCTCAACAAATCTGCATTACAATTGAAGTTGGTCTTCAAAGTGGATCACTAGCGATCGCTATTACCGCCGGACTACTCAAAAATCCTGAGATGGCTATCCCGGCTGCGGTTTACAGTTTATTTATGTATTTAACAGGGTTTATTGTTATTTGCTACGGTAGAAAATTGGCTGCAACCAACTCTTTATAACAATTGACAATTGACAATTGATAGGTGAAGAAGGTGACAGGTAACAAGCAATAGGGAGGAGAAGAGAAAAAATATTTTTCTTGTTTCTGATAGCGTAGCGTAAGCCATACTCCTGACTCCTTCCTTAACTTACTCTAACAAAATATAACTATTCCCATCTCTCATTTCCAGATAGGATAAGATTTTTATATCCAGAAAGTTAAACACCGCGCTATAATCATTAAAGAATAAATTCAAAGTATTCCCAATTAGATATTCCCATACTTGGGGAAATATATGTTACAACTTATAATTACTGTTTTTATGCTTATTTTAGGGTCAGCGTTGTGTTCTTGTACAGAAACGGCGCTGTTTTCTGTTTCAACGTTAAGAGTTAGACAATTAGCGCAATTAAAAAATCCTTCCGCAGTTGCACTTTTAGCGATTCGTGAAAACATGAATCGGCCGATTGCTACTATTGTTATCCTCAATAATATTTTCAATATCATTGGTAGTATTCTCACAGGAAGTATTGCTACTCAAGTATTAGGAGATAAATGGCTTGGTGTATTTTCAGGAATATTAACATTTCTGATTATTATCTTTGGAGAAATTATCCCCAAAACTATTGGAGAAAGATATTCTGAACAAATTGCTATACTCACAGCCATACCTGTAACTGGAATTTCTATTGCTTTTACACCCTTGGTTTGGATTCTAGAAAATGTCACTGCACCCTTTTCTAGAGGGAGGAAAAGACCGACGACAAATGAAGCAGAAATAAAGCTGTTAGCAAGGATTGGTCAACAAGAGGGAATTATTCAAAGTGATGAAGCAGAGATGATTCAGCGGGTATTTAGATTAAATGATGTAACAGCTTCAGATTTGATGACACCCCAAATCATGCTCACATATATCCGTGGTAATTTAACTCTTGCTGAGTCTAAAGCCGATATTATTGCTTCCCAACATACCCGAATTATCGTTATTGATGAATCTATTGATCAAATTATTGGATTTGCTTTAAAACAAAGTTTACTAACAGCAATGATTGAAGGGAATAATGATAAAAAAATTGCAGATTTGTGTCGAAAGGTGCGTTTTGTCCCGGAAATGATTCGCGCTGACAAACTTCTGAAAAACTTCATAGAAGCCCGCGAACACCTTGCGGTAGTTGTTGATGAATATGGCTGTGTTGCTGGTGTTATTACCTTGGAAGATGTACTTGAGGTAATAACTGGTGAAATTGTAGATGAAACTGATAAAAGTGTTGATTTGCAAGAAATTGCTCGGAAAAAACGGGAAAGAATGTTACAATCTATCAATATTCCTCAACCAAAAGAAACAACTGAGGAATCAGAAATTAGGGTTTAGCTACTAATTGGGAATTGGTGATTGGTAATTTTATTCTTCCTCCTGACTCCTGACTGGGCGCAGGCCCTGCGCCCCTACTAAATAAATCTCTCCTGATCATTAATATTAGTAATAATCTTTTGTGAATCTGATTTTATGAGTTCATTAGCTTCTTTTAATAAAGCTTGTTGTTCATTATGAATAACTTCTAAACGATAGGTAATTTCGGCTAACCGTTGCTGTTTATCTGGATAAATATTGGTAGAAATTAACTTTATTCCTTCAGAATTATCATCATTTAACTGATTATCAGTAACTGGTTTAATTCTTAAATTTCCATATTTTCCAAACACTATCCACAGAGATTTTAAGGATTTTTGTAGTAAAATAAAAGGAATTTTTAAAAGAGACCAACTAGCAGTTTCTATTAACTTAACAATTGCTTTGATAATACTCCAAAGTAAAGCAATTATAAACAAGAGAATGATCACACCCCTGACAGGGTGATTTATTCCCCAAGTGAATATTTCCAATACCTTGAAAACTAAGGGATATTTTGATAACCAATCATGAACAGAAGTATTAATAGCATTTTGCATTACTCCTGATGTCGTATTGGTAAATTTTTCAACAGTGTGCCAATTATTTTCTAAAGAAGCTTTAGTATTATCAGTGGTTTGTGTGGCTGTTTCTTGTACAGATTGAGTGAAAGAATTCAAATTCTGATAAATACTATCTTTCAGAATTTGCCAACGTTGAATAGCTGCCTCTGATAAGTTTGAATTTAGCTGCATAAGCATCAAATATCTTAATTTCAAATACCCGACTTATTAAAAAAGTCAGGTATCTATTAATTAATTAGTAAACAAGTCCAAATCTGTAACTGCACCAACACTACTAGAAGATACTAATTTAGCATATTTTGCTAGTACGCCTTTCGTGTATCGGGGTGGAAGTGGTTGCCAATTGGCACGACGACTGGCTAATTCTGCATCTGATACATTAACTTGCAACAAACGAGCATTGGCATCAATGGTAATGCTATCACCTTCTTTGACTAAGGCGATATTTCCGCCTACGGCTGCTTCTGGGGCAACGTGGCCGACTACCATACCGTAAGTACCACCAGAAAAACGTCCGTCGGTAATTAATCCTACAGAGTCACCTAACCCAGCCCCAATAATGGCTGAGGTGGGGGCGAGCATTTCCCGCATACCGGGTCCGCCTTTTGGTCCTTCGTAACGGACGACAATCACATCACCGGCTGTGATTTTTCCGGCTAAGATGGCATCTAAACAGGATTCTTCAGATTCAAATACTCTGGCTGGTCCTGTAATTACAGGCTTTTTGACTCCGGTAATTTTGGCTACTGCCCCTTCTGTAGCGAGATTGCCTTTGAGAATAGCTAAGTGTCCCTGGGCATACATGGGATTATCCCAAGGACGAATTACATCTTGGTCTGTCCGTGGTTCTGCGGGGATATCTGCTAAGACTTCGGCGACGGTTTGCCCGGAAATTGTGAGACAATCATCATGTAGTAAATCATGAACTAACAACATTTTCATGACTTGGGGAATTCCACCAGCTTTGTGTAAGTCTGTGGCTACATATCTACCACTGGGTTTCAAATCACACAAAACGGGAACACGACCGCGAATGGTTTCAAAGTCGTCTATTGTTAAATCTACACCAGCGGCACGAGCGATCGCCAGAAAATGTAATACTGCATTAGTAGAACCACCCACAGCCATAATGACAGAAATGGCGTTTTCTATAGATTTGCGGGTGATGATTTGTCGGGGTAATATCTGCTTGCGAATGGCTTCAACGAGAACAAAGGCTGATTTTTCCGTGCTGTCGGCTTTTTCTGCGTCTTCTGCGGCCATTGTTGAGGAGTAGGGTAAACTCATACCCATAGCTTCAAATGCTGAAGACATGGTATTAGCTGTAAACATCCCTCCACAAGAACCTGCGCCGGGACAAGCACTGCGTTCTACTGCTAACAGTTCATTTTCGTCAATTTTGCCGGCACTGTATTGGCCAACGGCTTCAAAGGAACTAACAACAGTTAAGTCTTTACCGTCATAATGTCCAGGTTTGATTGTGCCACCGTAAACAAAGATAGCAGGGATATTCATCCTTGCCATGGCTAACATGGCCCCCGGCATATTTTTATCACAACCACCAATTGCCAATACACCGTCCATACTTTGTCCAGTACAGGCAGTTTCAATAGAATCAGCGATAACTTCCCGTGACACGAGGGAGTATTTCATCCCTTCTGTCCCCATAGAAATCCCGTCACTAATGGTGATTGTACCGAAAATTTGGGGCATTGCACCGGCGGTTTTTACAGCGGCTTCTGCCCTTTGTGCTAATTGATTAATCCCCATGTTACAAGGGGTAATGGTGCTGTAACCATTGGCTACACCAACAATGGCTTTATGGAAATCTGCATCTTGAAACCCCACAGCCCTCAGCATAGCCCGATTAGGCGATCGCTGCACCCCTTGTGTGATAGCTTTACTTTTTAAATTCTCTGGCATTATTTTTTCACTCATGATCATTACTCAATTAAATCTCTGTACGAATATGATATGTATACTTTTTTAATATGTCCAATATATATTTATTTAACATTAAGACTTATAAAATATAATAAAGATGGAACTACGACACCTGCGTTACTTTATCGCTGTAGCTGAGGAATTACATTTCAGTAAAGCCGCAGAAAAACTGCACATAGCTCAACCACCTCTCAGTCAACAAATCCAACAGTTAGAAGCAGAACTAGGAGTAAAACTTTTTGATCGCAAAACTAAGCGACAAGTACAGCTAACAGAAGCTGGTAAGGTATTTTTACAAGAGGCTTATCAACTACTGGTGCAACTAGAATCCGCAGTGACACTAACACAAAGAACTGGAAGAGGTGAAACAGGTAAACTGCGAATAGGATTTACGAGTTTGGTAATTTACGACCTATTACCCTTGATTTTGCGTAAATTTCGTGAGCAATTTCTAGAAGTAAAAATAGAATTACTAGAATTAACGACGAGTCAACAGGAAGAAGCACTGAGAGATTCCCTAATTCAAGTAGGTTTTGCTCATCCTCCTTTGGAAGATGACACACTATCTTATGAGTGTATTCACAAGGAGACTTTAGTTGTAGCTTTGTCGTCAACTCATTCATTAGCTCAAAAAGAATACGTCTCAGTTCGATCACTTCTAAATGAACCTTTAATCATGTTTCCCCGCTATTTAGCACCAGGACTTTATGATCGCATCATGAGCCTTTTTCACCAGGCAAATTTCAGCCCTAATATTACTCAGGAAGCAATTCAAATGCAAACAATTATTGGGTTAGTATCGGCTGGAATGGGTGTGGCCATTACACCATCTTCTATACAGAATCTGCAAAGGTCTGGCGTAGTTTATCGTCCAATACTCGAAGAAGTACCTTTAATAGAAACCGCTATTATCTGGCAGCAAAACAGTTTAACGCCTATTTTAGAGAATTTTTTAAAATGTACTCAAGAGTTTATTTAATAGTCATAACTCATTAGTAGATGGGCGTTAAAAATTGTCGTTGGGGCAAGGGAACACTTCGGCTTCGCTCAGTGCATCGCAGGGAACAGGGAACAGGAAGAGAGTTTTGGGCGATTTTACTTTTCTTCACATACCTTTCAATTTTTCTGTTCACCTACTTAATTAGGAATAGAGAAAAAGGAACAAGGAAAAGGCAAAATCTAAAAGATAAATAATTCTTGCCCAGTCCCCAGTCTCCAGTTCCCAATTTTCTAAAAAGGCAAAAACTGTAATAAAACTGAACCTAAACTCCCCACAAAATCCATAAAGCTGGGTTTACCCGCATTCACTGTTTCTGAATAAGGTGTTTTTAATTCTGTAATAAAAGCTTGCGCTGTTTTTAGTCCTTCAGCATTTTTTTCTTTTTCAAATAATTCTGCTGCCATTTGGGCATCTTGTAAGGCGCTTTTTCTGTCTAAACTTTGATAACTAGCAACACCACGGGCTAAATATGCTCCAGCATAATCTGGTTTGAGGGCGATCGCTTGACTAAAATAATCAATCGCTGGTTTAAGATTACCCTTTTCTGCGGCTGCTACACCCCAGGCATAAAAATCTTCAGATTTAGCAATTTGTGCAGGTATTCCTACCGCACCTTGAAAATTTGTCCCTGTAATATCCGCACCTTTTAATTCAGCATTCATTAAAAAGGTATTTCTTAAATCAGCACCTGTTAAATTTGCACCACTGAGTTTAGCCTCACTTAAGTTCACACCAAATAAACTCGCACCCCGTAAATCAGCACCCCGCAAGTCAGCACCAGCTAAATTTGCTCGACTTAGGTTCGCACCAGCCAAATTTGCACCGCTTAAATTTGCCCCTGATAAGTCAGCCATTACCAACCCAGCATTATTGAGAACACATTTTTGGCATTGTTTCGTTGCTAATAACTGTCTAATATCTTCATAATTTGCAGCTTGGACTGTATTTGATAAGCTGACTGTGAGTAAAAATACAGATGTAGCCAGAATTTTATTGTTCATAATAATCTGTTTTTTTATTAACCCAAGTTTCTAGTTTACTTTGGTATACTCAAAACGGTTAGAAACTGCACTTTTTTTGACCAAAAAATAACTTCTAAGCCTCTCCCCGTGAACGGGGAGAGGTTTGGAGAGGGGTTCAGTTTTAAGACGTTTGCAGTATAACAGGTAATTGGTAATGGGTGATTGGTAAAAATTCTTGCCTGTTCCCTATGCCCTTTTCCCTACTTCCTTTCACTCAGCTAAGTTTAAACCGATAATACCGATAATTATTAAAGACATAGAAATTATTTTGATCAGCGTCAAGGACTCATGAAACCAAATCACGCTAATCATGGCAATTATCAGTGTACCAACACCCGCCCAAATGGAATAAACTATACTCACGGGAATTGTTCTCAGAGATAGGGTTAAAAATGTTAAACAAAGTCCATAAAATACAAAGATGAAAATTGAAGGGATAAGTTTAGTAAATTCTGCTGACAGTTTCATGCAAGTTGTACCAGAAACTTCAAAAATAATTGCTGCAATTAAGTAAAGCCAACTTGTTAACATAACTGTGATCTCACTTCTCTGTAATTTGGATATTTACTGAACAATTTAGGTAAAACATCAGCAAATTCTCAATTTATATATTCAGAACTAGAGACGTTCCCATGGAAAGTCTCTATATGTAAACTTTAATTATCAAATATGTATAATAGGTGAAGAGAAAAAAAACAAAATATGTAACGAAAAGTAAAAACTCTCTTCCTGTTCCCTTGTCATAACGACAATTTTTAACGCCAACCTACTTATTAATTAAAGGCATTTTTACAG
The DNA here is from genome assembly GCF_009711975.1 of Anabaena sp. UHCC 0204. Lineage (GTDB taxonomy): Bacteria > Cyanobacteriota > Cyanobacteriia > Cyanobacteriales > Nostocaceae > Dolichospermum. Next base: position 238,080 of record NZ_VIKW01000004.1, on the reverse strand, counting down.
AAAATTAGGACAATTGCTGTTTGCTCCGCTACTTGATAAAATTATATTTTTAGTGTGATATCTTTGACAAATGCTCAAAACTTTTACTTATTTCCGAAATTTGGCAATTTTTAGCTTAATCTGCCTAATATTAAGCTGGTCAATCCCTGTGCAAGCTCAAACTAAAATAGATTCCCAACTAGAACAACAAGTTTTAGAAATTATCCGCAAAAACCCAGAAGTCATTATTGAATCTGTGGAAGCCTACCAGCAGCAACAGCAACAACAATTACAACAATCACGACAGGAATTTATTAATGATTTTCAAAAAAATCCCCAAGCTGTAATTGGTGATTCTCCCACTATTGGTGCAACTGAATTAAAAACTGTATTGATAGAATTCTCTGATTTTGAATGTCCTTATTGTGCCGAAGCACAGAAAAGTCTCAAAGATTTATTAGTGAAATATCCTAATCAATTCACCTTAGTTTATAAACATTTCCCACTTTATCAAATTCACTCACAAGCCTTACCCGCAGCTACCGCATCTTGGGCTGCATATCAGCAAGGTAAGTTTTGGGAATATCATGATGCCTTGTTTACAAACCAAAAGCAATTGGGTGAGAGTTTATATTTAGATACTGCTAAAAAACTAAATTTAAATCTCGTAAAATTTAATAGCGATCGCAAATTAGCCAATAATCCTATCCAAAAAGACCTACTACTAGCCAGAAAATTAGGATTAGGTGGAACACCTTCTTTTATTATGACTAGTCCGAACTTTGTTGGTCCTGTCAAATTGACAGAAATTGAAAATATATTACAGGGGAAACAATAATATCTGATAATTTGGCAATATTTTATACTACTTTTAGTGATATTGCCAACAAATCTGCATCTTTAGCTAGAGGTTGCACGTACTCCCTAAATGTTCTAATTGCAATAAGTGTAAGGAGTAGTCTTATGAGAGGTGAGGAGTATAACTTTTCACTTCTCAATTCCTAAATAAATAGGTGACAGGTTACAGGTTACAGGTGACAGATAATAGGTAATAGGTAATAGGTAATAGGTAATAGGGAGGAGAAGAGAAAAATGTTCTTTATTCTTAACTCCTGACTCTTTTTTAATTTTTAATTTTTAATTTTTAATTCCGCCCTGCGGTACTAGTAATCGAAGTTGACGCCCCAGCATCCCCAGCTTTTTTCCTTCTTGGAAACGAGCAAGAGAAGGAGGTCGCCCACTGCGACACAGGAAAGGATACTCTATGCCATAGCGGAACCTGAGTCTAGACCCCACTGCTGTTTAAGTAATTCTTGATAAGTGGCTTCACGTACAACCATTTGTTCATAAAGCTTAACTAAAAAGTCTTGGGCTTGTTCGTGGCTCATGTGTTGGACTTGTGTAGCAAAGGAGCAAATGCTAAATTGCTGTTCCAAGGACAGTTCAATTGGTTGATTCATGATGAACTCCAAAACAAACAACGTGTAATATCAACATCAACAACAGAATTGAGGGTTTAGGAGTGAACGATAAAACAAGTTTTAGCTTGTTTCGGTTTATTTACTCCCTTTATCTACAATCTGCTATAGAACATAAAAGAGACAAGGGTGATACTTTGGCTAAATTTTGTTTGACATTTGTTTCTCTATATTAAGAAAGATAACAAATGTTTGACAATTTGCCCATGTTTTTGAGGTTATTTTTTTTGAGTATATACTGCACTAAGTCTACTGATATACGAATCTAATCCGCTACGAGCGGGTTTATATACTAAATTGGGATAGTTTAGTCTTGGTGAAGATTCTTTGAATAGCAGTAGCTATGGTTTTTTTATTTAGGGGTCAGGAGTAAGAAATCAAGGGAACGACAAGTTTGATACTTGGCTTTTTATCTAGATTCTGTAATTTAGTAACCCTCTATTTGCTGTCTATTTAAGACATCTTACAAAGTGCAATATGTCAATGGTGGAAATTATAGAAATTTAACTCCTGTAGTAATTTCTGGAGATTAAAAATATTTTTATCAATTTATGAAAAGGAAAAATGCTCAAATTGAACAAATTCTTGAGTATATTTACAAAGAAGGGAACAGGGAACGGGGAACAGGGAACAGATAAGAAATATTTATTTGCACCAGTTTAAAGCATGGAGAGAAAAAAATTAAAATATACCTTTTTATAACCATCATAGAGACGTTCTCTAGAACGTCTCTACATTTTCGCTTAGGATTCTACAGATACTAGGACGACGGTAATATTATCATGTCCACCTTGTTCTTTTGCAGCTTCAATTAGGGCATGAGCAGCTTTTTCTAAAGAAGGCGCATCTTTAACGTAGCCAAAAATTTCTTGATTAACGAGTTCTTCTGTGAGTCCATCACTACACAAGAGTAGGCGATCGCCACTTTCTAAATCCAGTAGTTGAACTTCAATCTGATTGAGGTCTTCCCTACCTAAACAACTGGATAAAACATGGCGATAGGGATGAATTCTCGCTTCATCAGCACTAATATCACCCATTTTCATGGCTTTGGCAATCCATGTATGGTCTTCTGTAATTTGTTGTAATTGTGATTCCCGTAGACGGTAGAGGCGTGAATCGCCAACATGACCACAGACAGGAGATTCGGATGGACGAATCACTACTACTACGGCTGTTGTTCCCATATCAGCACGTTCAGGATGATTTTGCTGATCCTGAATAATAGCTTGATTGGCAGTAGATAAAGCTTGTTCTAAAAGTTTTGATGACGATTCCGAGGATTGCCAATTATTCTCTAAATAAAAACGAATTTCTTGGGTAGCAATGCGACTGGCTTCTTCTCCCCCTGCGTGACCTCCCATCCCATCAGCGACTATAAAGAATCGCCCTGTGGGGTCAATATAGTAGGAATCTTGATTATAAGCACGAATAAGTCCCGGATCTGTACAACCGGTAGAGTCAAGTTTCATAGATTTTTCGTGAACAATTAATACATCCGATCATAACGGTCGAGGCGTAAAAGCAACCGGATCAGTATGAACGAAACTGAGGCTGCAATTAGACCAATGAAGGCTGCTAACCACACATAATGGCTAACTAAAAGAATGGTGGCAGCGATTGTAAAACCACTGATGATAAGAGCATAGCTCATTCCCAGTTGAATATTACTTTGTCTCCGTAACAGGCGTTCAGTTTCTACGGAGCGAACTCGTAGACGGATATCCCCACGTTCGATTTTATCTAGGGTATCTTCTAATCTCCGAGGTAATCCTAAAGCAGTGCTACTGACTTGAACTGCTTGACGACTTAATTCATTCAAGAAGCTATTCCCCTCTGAACCACTATTATCTGTCATAAGCTGCATTGCATAAGGCTGGGCAACTTCCATAAAGTTAAATTCGGGATCTAGACCTTTACCAACTCCTTCTAGAGTGGAAAAGGCACGCATGACAAAAGTAAAAGTTGCTGGAAATCTAAATGGTTGATTGTAAGCCAGTTCATACAAATCTTCACTAATAGCTGCCACAGATTGGTTTTCAAAAGGCTTATCCATGAAGTTGTCCAGCATATACTGAACAGAACGGCGAACAGGTCCCATGTCATCAACAGGAGCGATTGCTCCTAAATCAATTAGGGATTTTACCACGCGATCGCCATCTTTTTGGGCGATCCCAAACAGCGTTTCCATTAGTCCTTCTCGGACATTAGATTTAATTGTTCCCATCATCCCGAAATCGTAGAAAATTAAAGCCCCGTCAGGACTAACTGCGAGATTTCCAGGATGAGGATCAGCGTGAAAAAAACCATTATTCAGAAGTTGATGTAAATATGCTTGAGCGCCATAGCGAGCGATCGCCTTTCTATCCACACCCGCAGCTTCTAAAGCATCATATTGACTAACCTTAATCCCCGGCATATACTCCAAGGTGATCACCCTAGAAGTGGCATAACGCCAATAAACTCTCGGCACTTTCACCCAGTCATAGGTGCGAAAATTACGGCGAAAAGTATCAGCATTGCGTCCTTCATTTAGATAATCAATCTCTTCCCAAAGAATGCGACAACATTCTTCATATATACCCATCCAATCCCTTCCTCGTCCCCATTTAGGATGATTTTGGAAATAACGAGCAATCCCCTTAAGAATGTCTAAATCAATCTCAAATAGCTTTTTGAGTCCAGGACGTTGAACTTTCACAACTACCGACTCACCCGAATGTAACACAGCCTTATGAACTTGCCCCAAACTAGCCGCAGCTAAAGGAATAGGTTCAAAACTGTGAAATAGTTGAAAAATTGTTTTCCCTAATTCCTGTTCAATAATTCCTTCAACTTGTTCATAACTAAATGCTGGGACTCTATCTTGTAACTTAGACAGTTCCTCTACATATTCACTAGGAAAAATATCAGCACGAGTAGAAAACAATTGGCCAACTTTAATAAAAGTCGGACCCAAATCCAAAAATGTATTTCTAACCCAGATTGCTTGGGCTTTGCGTCTAGCCGATTGTTTAACTTCGGTTACACCGCCAGGGTAACTCCAAGCTTTGTTATAGCGCCATATCTTGAACATCAAGGTCAAGACAAAAGACCAAATATCCACAAAGCGGCGTTTGCTAGAGTATTTTTCCCGATTCCAACGGTATGCTTTGTCTGAGTAACCTTGTTCCATATTTTTCTTATACCGTCGGGTTGTCACGGAGTCATCTGATTGAAGGCAGGTAGAAGGGACAGGGAGCAGGGAGAATATTTATCTTACCCATTACCCATTACCCATTACCTATTTTGCAGTATTGCGATATTTCTGCAATTCAGTTCTTAATAGAGCAATTTCTGCCCTTAATTCGTCAATTTCGGTTTGTAAGTCTACTGAATCTCCACCGGTTGAACTATTACCTGTGGTTGTTCCAGTTGCAGACGATTCTGCTGCCCGATTAGCTCGTGCAATCACTTCTTCTGTAAACTGGCGTAGTTGCTCTTTAGCCTCAGCATCAAATTTACCCAGTTCACTCAAAGCGTCAGTCAAGGCGACTTCCACACGCTCATTAATCACTTCAGCTACTGCTCTGCCTACAAAAAAGGCTTGCACAAGGGGATTACTCATAAATTTTTGTAAAGTTGCTCCGCAAAAAAATTATAACCTGCATTCAGGTTCTAGTGTTGACAATCATTCAGGAGTTTGTCAGTATTGGCTGGATTTTTAATTTGTATAATTTAAATAGAGTAATTTAGCTTGGGTTAAGAAATCGCTCAAACCAACATAATATTTAATAATATTACCGTAGGGGCGCAGGGCCTGCGCCCAGTCAGAAGTCGTAAGGGCGAAGCATTTGGTGTAAGGGCGTATCCCTGACCGTGCTGGAAGCGTCAGCATTCGGTGTAAGGGCGAAGCATTCGGAAAATGAACTTGGGAAAAAACCGATAATTAATCGCCCGAATGCTTCGCCCCTACTGGGGAAAAACCGAGAATTTGTCGCCCGAATGCTTCGCCCCTACTTGGACAAAATCGCATTGCTCCCAAACAGCAGTAGAGACATTCCATGGAAGTCTCTACTACAAATCTACAAAAATTCTAAAAGATGATCAAATTCAGGACATTTTTAATGATGGTGATGGTGGTGAGCAATAGTTGATTGTGAATTAACAGCCATTCCTTCTGTTTCCATCAACTCGGCAATATGTGCATTTGCCCAATTAGCAGCCATCGCTAAAAATTCTGGATTATCATTAACACAAGCCATTTGTAAATAATCTACATCTGGATGTTGTTTTTCTAAATCATGAATAATGTGATGAACATCTAGCAAAGTTTCATGATTTTCTGTAGCAAAACCAATGGGCATAAATAGCAACGCCTTCGCACCCAATTGAATCAAGTTTTGAGCAGCTACTGTAGCATTTGGTTGTGTCCATTCAATTAATGGAGTGTCATGGTTCAACCAACCCACAGAAATTAACGGGTAATTGTTAATTAACTTATTTCTAACTAACTCATACATTGCTTGACTTTCATCAATCCCAGAGGTAAAGCCTTTCGCTTTGTGGGGACAACCATGATTCATCAAGATAATCCCAATTTGCGAAGGTAAATAACCTGTAGCTAAATCGGTATGGATTTTTTCTTCTACTAAATGCGCCATTAAATCAATATATTCTGGTTCATTGTAGAACGAAGGAATATATCTTTGGGCTTTTACCCAATGTTCATCACCGTCTGCTAATTCTACAAGTGCATTATTCACTTGTTCAATAGCAATACCACTGGTAAATATGGAATCAACAACCAATAATGGATAAATCAGAAGTTTGCTAAAGCCTTGATTTTTAATTTCGGCTAAAACTTGGTTTGGTAAAAAAGGAGCGCAAAAGTTAAAAGCTTTGAAAACTTGAACACCATTACCCCATTTATGTTGTAATTCATGTTCAATACCCGCTCTTTGTCTTTCAAAGATGGCATTATGTGGGGAGATAAAATCGTGATGTGTGTGTCCCCATTCATGTCGATCAAATATTGCTAAAAGCTTTGCTAAAGGGGGATAAATCCAAGTAGGAACAGGAGCGAATTTAGCAGTCAGTAAATTTAAAGCTTGTTCGTTATAGTTAGCAAAATCTTCGTAGCTTTCGACTTCGCCATATCCCATAAGCAACACGGCTACACGGTCTTGACTGGGTAGATGCTCGTGGGTATGGGTAGCGTGCAGTTTTTCCGGGGTTGCAACCACAATGAGTTCCTCAAGATAACCAAAATCAGGAGAGAACCCTAGAAAGTCCCTAGATTATTTCTCTCACTTCGTAGTATGGTATCCTATCCCCCCGGATAGGATAAATATAAACATAAAAATATACATCTGAGGTGTTAAACGGTCTTTTTTACCAGAAGGGAGCGGGAGTATCAAGTTCCCAGTCCTTCTGTAAGGGCGAAGCATTCGGTGTAAGGGCGAAGCATTCGGAAAATAAACTTGGGAAAAAACCGATAATTTATCATCCGAATGCTTCGCCCCTACTATCAACAACCCCTAATTAGAAAAACCAACCGTAAGAATGTAAACCCTTACCCAAAAGATTTACACCTAAATAACAAATCCAAACCACAACAAAACCAGTTGCGGCTAGAATTGCTGGTTTTCGCCCTTGCCAACCGCGAGTTATTCTAGAATGCAGATAAGCAGCGAATACTAACCAAGTAATTAACGCCCAAGTTTCTTTAGGGTCCCAACTCCAATAAGAACCCCAGGCTTCATTCGCCCAAACTCCACCGGCAATAATCCCAATAGTGAGCAGGGGAAATCCCAAACCGATGATGCGATAGCTGATATTATCAAGGGTTTCAGCCAAATTGAGACGTTGGGGCGAAAGGGTTTCCGTAGCTACTAAAGTGGGGGTTTCCGTGACATTGATTAAATCTAAAACCGCAGTCCCATTACCATTGTTATTACTTCCCCCACGAGAAAAGCCGTTAGTTTCCGCAGCAGGTGAAGGTGTAACTAATTCTCCGGCTTTGAGTAACTTATAACCATTATTACGATAGCCACCTGTACCCACAGAACTACCTTGTAATTGGATATTTTGGCCGCGAGTAACGATTAAAAAGGCGATCGCTAACAATGCACCTACCATCAAAGCGGAATAGCTCAACATCATGACACTGACGTGCATCATCAGCCAATTCGATTTTAATGCAGGAACTAAAGGCTCTGAAACCTGCATTGTTGATGGCAAGGTGAGAGTAGCAAAAGCAACAATTCCCATGGCTACAGGAGAAGTCACAACTCCCACCAAGCGACTACGACTGTTATTTTCAGCAATTAAATGTACAGCCGTAATTCCCCAAGTTAAGAAAAATAACGACTCATAGAGATTGCTGAGGGGAAAATAACCAGCTTCTATCCATCTTGCTCCTAAGAGAGTGGCGATACACAAATTAGCGATCGCCATTCCAGCCGTCCCCAAAGCCGCTGTTACTGATAAACTTGGAAAGGCTGCCCCCACCCAATACACCAACATAGTGCAGAATAAGACAGCAAAGGAGGCATTATCTAGCCAGTTCTGGAGTACAACCAGATTCATAAACACTTCTCTCCAGTGGATGCTTGAAAATATCAATTCCGATTACTTTGATCCTATCTGCTTTTGGTAATTGGGAAGAGTCTCCTTTAATCTTGATAATTCATTGCCCCTAAGTATTTAGTTAAAAAAGGTGAAAAAACCTCATAAATTAAAGTCAGTGGTTGTCCATGATGCCAAAATAAATAATGGCGACCCCAAAATGGTCCCTTTTCCTGAAAACCCGACTCTAAAGCTTCTGAATCACCATAATAAATACCTTGGACATCCCTATACAACTCAGTTCGTAACCGAGCTAAACTTGCCCAAATCGGTAAAGACTTGTTTTGTAAATACTCATCTACATGACTTGCTTCCCACCAAGATGCCGCATAGTATAAACGCTGACCAGAGGCAGTCCGCACCCATACCTGTCGTCGTACTCTCGGACCTGGTAGCATCTGCATCATCGCAGGCGCACCATCTGAATTCATCCCAATTGCTGACATATCAATCACATCTACCTCCGTTGGTTCACCCGTTAACAGTTGGACGTGTCTAGTCGGAGAACCATCACCCAAAAGCAGTAATTGCCAAGTTGGTGATAACTGGGTATGAGGTAAACCGCGTTTAACCACTTCTTCACCACCTTCCCAAATTGGAGTTAGGCAATGCCAATCACTTGGCAGAGTAGAGTTATTTGCTGGATTAAAAGTAGTAGTCAATGTTCTTTACAAAACTTCATCTAATTATATCAAAGCACAAAAAACCAGCATCCATTCAGGCAAGCTGGCAAAAAAAACTAAGATTAACTTTTATGGTGAAAATGTAACCCCGCTACTATGATCATTTCCCTGACCATAAAAGCGGATAACTTACATCCAAAAAATGCGGATGGCGAGACTCGAACTCGCAAGGGCTATGCCCACACGCACCTCAAGCGTGCGCGTATACCAATTCCGCCACATCCGCAAGAATTTAACACAGACTATATCATAACATAAAAAAATTACTTAAATACAAGATTTTCCAAATATTTCCCCAAAATTTTTTGAATAGGTATGAGACAGACAGAAATATAGGAACAGCAAAGGTGATATTAAAAGGTCTAGCAAAGATGCCACATAATCCAATAGTCTGCTAAGAATGAGGTTTGGGAATCTCCTGTCACGATTTACAGTAATGCAACAGCTTTATGTCAACAGGATGGGAGAGAATGTCAATCTACTGGTACTGATATCGCAACTAGAAAATGAAATTTGATAAAATATTAATTGCCAATCGAGGAGAAATAGCCCTTCGCATTCTCCGTGCCTGTGAAGAGATGGGAATTGCCACAGTTGCCGTTCACTCCACTGTTGACAGAAATGCACTGCACGTTCAACTTGCCGATGAAGCCGTTTGTATTGGTGAACCTGCCAGCAGTAAAAGTTATTTGAACATTCCCAATATTATTGCGGCTGCATTAACACGTAATACTAGCGCCATCCATCCTGGCTATGGTTTTTTATCAGAAAATGCTAGATTTGCCGAAATTTGTGCAGATCATCACATTGCTTTTATTGGTCCTAGTCCCGAGTCTATTAGGCTAATGGGGGACAAGTCCACAGCCAAAGAAACCATGCAAAAAGCTGGTGTACCCACAGTTCCCGGTAGTGAAGGGTTAGTAGAATCAGAAGAACAAGGATTAGCGATCGCTCACAAAATTGGTTATCCTGTGATGATTAAAGCTACCGCAGGCGGTGGTGGTAGAGGAATGCGACTTGTCCGCTCAGAAGATGAATTTGTCAAACTCTTTTTTGCAGCCCAAGGAGAAGCAGGAGCAGCTTTTGGCAATTCAGGCGTTTATATAGAAAAATTTATTGAACGTCCCCGTCACATTGAATTTCAGATTTTAGCCGATAGCTACGGTAACGTCATTCATTTAGGTGAAAGAGATTGTTCCATTCAGCGTCGTAACCAAAAACTGCTAGAAGAAGCTCCTAGTCCTGCCCTTGATCCAGACTTACGGCAAAAAATGGGAAAAGCTGCTGTCAAAGCAGCCCAGTTTATCAACTATACCGGCGCAGGAACTATCGAATTTCTCCTCGATAAATCCGGTAAATTCTACTTTATGGAAATGAACACCCGGATACAAGTTGAGCATCCAGTTACAGAAATGATCACTGGAATAGATTTAGTAGTTGAACAAATTCGTATTGCTCAAGGCGAAAGACTAAAGCTGACACAAAAAGAAGTAGTTCTCAAAGGACATTCCATTGAATGCCGCATTAACGCTGAAGATCCAGATCATGATTTTCGCCCCGCCCCTGGAAAAATCACTGGTTATCTTCCACCAGGAGGACCCGGAGTGAGGATTGATTCTCATGTATACACAGATTACCAAATCCCCCCTTACTATGACTCCCTGATAGGTAAATTAATTGTTTGGGGACCAGATCGAGCTACCGCTATTAACCGCATGAAACGCGCATTGCGAGAATGTGCCATTACTGGACTACCGACAACTATTCCCTTTCATCAAAAAATTATGGAAAATCCGCAATTTTTGCAAGGTAATATTCACACAGGCTTTGTCCAGGATATGAAAACGCTGTAATTGGTCAGTTGTCAGTTGTCAGTCGTCAGTTGTCAGTTGTCAGTCGTCAGTTGTCAGCTGTCAGTTGTCAGTTGTCAGTTGTTAGTTGTCAGTTGTCAGTTGTCAGTTGTCAGTTGTTAAGAAGTTTTCCCTACTCCTCTGCTCCTCTGCTCCCCTGCTCCCCTGCTCCCTGCTCCCTGCTCCCTGCTCCCTGCTCCCTGCCCCCTGCTCCCTGCTCCCTATTGCCTGTATAACATGGTCAGTAATCCTTGCTGGCCTAGTAAAATTTCCCGAATGAAGCTGAAAATACCTACCCATAAAATGGGAGTAATATCTACACCGCCAATAGGCTGTATTAACTTCCGTGACGGGATTAAAAAGGGTTCAGTCGGCCAAGCGATGAGATTAAAAGGCAGACGATTGAGATTGATTTGGGGATACCAGGTCAAAATAATGCGGAAAATAAACAAAAACGTCATCACCCCCAACACGGGGCCAAGAATCCAAGTCGTCAAGTTAACACCAGTCATTTTGTTTAGCTACTATCTGTGAGAAAATCCAAAACTTGAGCGCAAGTTGAAAAACTTTAAGCTTTGTAACGTATTCTTTCTTCAATTTTAACCAAATGGTGTCATTTTGTTGTGAGAATAGAAAAACAAAGTTATTGACTTGAGAGCAAAAATCAAGTAGATACCAAGTTAGATATATAATCCTGGTCTACTTTCCAAGAAAGTGATACAAGATTAAAATAAGAATGAACTGTGTAAAAAAAGGTTGAGAACTATGACACCCTCTTTAGCAAATTTTCTTTGGAGTCTGGTTTGGGGTACTGCGATTGTGGTAATCCCAGCTACTATTGGTCTAATTTTCATTAGCCAAAAAGATAAAATCCAGCGTTTTTAATTTTTAGGGATTGGGGATTGGGGACTAGGGACTGGGGATTGGGGAGGAGTTCTGAGCTTTCTTCTGACAATGCACCATAGTGTAAGCTATAGTTCTGAACTCCCTGATTCTTCTTCAATAATATTGTGACTAGTTAAAGTAGTGATAGTAAATGTAACTCGCTAACATAGATTTGATATTAGGAAAACACTCATGATTAATTTTGGGCTGAATTCAGCCAGTGTTTTAGCTCAGGTAAATTTTGGAGCGAACTCAGCCAGTATTCTCGGAATTTTCCTGGCTGTAGCTGGAGCAGCATTGTATTTTCTGCGTTCTGTCCGTCCAGAACTTTCAAGAGATCAAGACATATTTTTTGCAGCGGTTGGGTTATTGTGCGGCTTTATTCTTGTTTTCCAAGGATGGCGGCTTGACCCCATTTTGCAATTTGGTCAGTTATTATTGGTAGGTTCTACAGTATTTTTTGCTGTTGAAAGTATTCGTCTACGGAGTATTGCGACTCAACAAGCGAAACGGAATACTCCTATTGTGGATGATGAGCGAGAGGTAAGTAGAAAATACTCTTATTCTGATCGACGCAATTATCAAGCGGAGATGGATGCAGATTTAGAACCGCTACCTTATGAAGAAGAGGAAGCCCCTCCACGTCCAAGAATTCGCGGTAGTCGAGATGAACGTTCTCCCCGTGATGATTATTATGAAGCCCAACCACCACGCAGTTCACCAAACGCACGGACTAGGGAAAAACCAGATACATCAGAAAGAAAGCGTCGTCCTAATTCTGGGCGTTCAGTCGGTCGCCCAAATGGGAGTGATGTAGATGATGAAAATTGGGGTTCTGCGTCCAGAGAAGTTGATGATTGGGAAAGTTCTCAAGAACAAGTAAGAAAACCATCACGTCGTAGTAATAGCGGTAATAGTAGACCTCAGTCAACGGGAAACCGTGATGTCAGCCGTGAGGATGATGTTGCTCCTACTCCTAGACCGCGAAAGCGTCGTCCACCTAGAGATTCAGCGCCTCCTAGAAGACAGGATGATGATGAGGCGATACCAACTGACTATGTACCTTATAATCCCATTAATAAGTCAAATAACGAGCCAGATAATACCGATTTTGATGACGACATTTAGAACTTTTTGGGGTGGGCGACGGAAAAGAGTGATGTGAAAACATTTACACCTAGTTTTTGGCTCCAAAAATCAATTTATTGGAGCCTAATTTTTGGTTTGACAAGTTTGCTGATATCTTGTGCGGCTGATAATATCCCGACGGGAGTAACTTCTCTGAACAGCCGATATGCTGAAGAACAACCTGCATTAAGTGGAAATGGACGTTTTTTGGCGTTTATATCTAATCGTTCTCGTCATCAGCAGTTGTTGGTATACGATTTAGAAAGTCAAAGTTTTATTTCTACACCAGGTTTAAACCGACAATCAGCGATCGCGGAAAGTCCTAGTCTCAGTTATACAGGTCGCTATATTTGTTATATTACCAGTGATCAAGGTAGACCTGTGGTTGCACTATACGATCGCGCTTCGCAAAGATCACAAATCCTTACTCCTAGCTATCGTGCTTGGGTGAGAAATCCTAGTATCAGTCCTGACGGGCGTTATGTTGTCTTTGAATCCTCTAGTCGCGGACAATGGGATATTGAAGTTTTAGATCGCGGACCAACTATTGAGTTAGATATTCCTAATGGTGTAACGGTAAAAATTGACAATTGACAATTGACAATTGACAATTAAAAAAACTTCTATTTTTGCCTGTTGCCTCTTTTCTAAATGAATTATAAATTCTCAATTATTTTATTTCTATGCTCAATTCTCTTAACTGGGTGTTTTGGTTATCCGCGTTTACTAAGTTACCCTTTTGATCCAGGTGGAAGGAGTCTCAACAGTTTTGCGTCGGAATTAAACCCCCAAATTTCTGGGAGATATCTTGTGTTTACTACTGATCGGAGGGGTAGTCAAGATGTATATATGTTTGATACGGTAACTCGGAATTTGGTAGATTTACCTGGTTTAAATTCCTTCGATATGATTGCTTCTCATCCTGCGGCTTCTGAAAATGGTAAATTTATTGTCTTTACAGCTAGTCGTGAAGGTCGAGCCAATATTATTTTTTATGATAGAGATGTGCGCCAATCACGGAATTTAACTGGTAATCTGCAAGGAGAAGTTCGCAATCCGACAATTAGTGCTGATGGTAGTAGAATTGCCTTTGAGTATAGTAATAATGGACAATGGGATGTTTTGGTTTATGATCGGTTTGGGCAAAAATTGAATATTCCTCAAGATCCCAGTTAGTCAGGGGTGCAGGGGTGCAGAGAAAAGAAATATTCTTTTACAACTGACCACTGACCACTGACCACTGACCACTGACAACTGACAACTGACTAATCACTCTTTTGTACAGATTCGATGAGCGATCGCACTTGTTGAGTTCCTTGAGAGGGTTCAAAGGAAAGGGGAAATTTACCTCGCGCCAGCATTCTTAAACCCAAAGGTGCAAGACTAAGTAATCCTTGAAGATCGCGGAAGTAATTACCAACTACCTGAATACCAAATTGGCGTTCATCAATCCAACCACCTTGTTTTACTAAGTCTACTAAAACTTTGCGGTGGCGAATTGCCCGACTGTCACTCTTCTCTTTACGTTCGAGAATTTCCTGTTTAATTTTGGTAATTTGCTCTAATGGGGCAACTTCCATGGGACAAACCGAATCACAGTAAAGACAACGAGTACAACCCCAAACGCCTTGAGTTCCTTGACTATAGTTTTCTAATCGTTCTTCTGTGTTATTATCACGAGAATCTGTTACCATGCGATATGCTTTAGCCAGAGCATGGGGACCCACAAACTCAGGATTAACTTCCAGAGCATTACATTCAGAATAACAAGCCCCACACATAATACAATTGCCAGTTTGATCAAGGAGCGATCGCTCTTGTGGCGTTTGTAAAAACTCTCTTTCGGGAACTTGTCTACCTGCTGTACTCACATAAGGGGCAACTGTCTCCAAATTATTCCAAAAACTACTCATATCTACAACCAAATCTTTAATTACAGTCATGTTCCCTAAAGGTGCGACTGTGATTTCTGGAATAGTCTGAGACTGATTTAGAGATGATGAGATTTTTTCTAGTCTGGCCAGTTCACTACCCACATTTTCCTTACAAGCCAAAGCAGAACGGCCATTAATCCTCATCGCACAGCTACCACAAATTGTATTGCGGCAATTTTTGCGAAATGCTAAAGTTCCATCTTGCTCCCACTTAATCTGATTAAGACAATCCAAGATAGTATTACCTGGTTCTACCTGCAAAAGGTAGGATTTTAAAACAGGGTAAGAATTTTGTTGTTGTCGAGTAATCTTAAAAATAACTTCCATTATTACCAATCCCAGTCTTGAAATTGACTCACCTTCCTCAAAAATTATGAGGATAGGGAAAGATGAAGTTGGAAGCGTAAGGTATAAAAATAAGTTTTCTTTTATCCTTGAGTCTCCAGCATCCTTCAGCCTTTACCCTTCATCCTTGACACTTAAGACTTCTTTCGTCAAGCCCTAGATAGAAAAATTCTACATCTTCAAATATGTAGAAGTGTTAAAGCTAGTGAACATCTCTGCTAGTAGCTATCAAACAGATGATAGATGTGGTAAATTTATTCTTCCCCTAGACAGACGTGCATAATCTAATGGCCGCTTTGGATTTGATGGTGATAAACAATAGAGATTTTCTACCCCGCTTTTTGTCTCTAGTCATTGATAGCTTAGGTGGTGAAGCCATAAAAATTCTAGAATTTAACCCACTCATTCCCAGAAAACTAGCCCGAATTAGATTAACTTTTATAAAAGTCTTGACATCATCCTTATCACAGCATCTAGCCCCAGGAAAATCTCCACTGCTTTTTACATCCTCAACTCCAGGGATTTAGATCAAAATTTATTGGGAATTTGAATTTTAAATTCAAAAAATATTTTGCTATTATTATTTCATGCTAGTATTTAATAGAAAATTACGAAGTAACAAAATCAGGAACAATAACCGCATAAGCACGGCTAATACTTCTCGGTTTTTTCGTAATGTAGAGACTAGAAAATTCATGTCTCTACTGGCAGAATAAAAGGGTGTATGTCCGTTAGACCACATACAAATACTATGCTATCTTTAGCTAAAGATGAGGATTAGGCATTAGTCTAAAAATCAACGGCAAGAAAGATTAGCATTGAATGTGAAAAACCTGTATTTTATTGACTCTACGCGGCAGTTCCTCTATTTGGAGAAACCCCAATACCGGGCTGTCTTAACTTTTTTGGAGTAGAACTAACCTGATTTGTAACGGTGGCTTGAAGTTACACCGCACTCAGTAGACCAAAGAGAAAATAATTTAATTTCTGATGGCCAATGATGGTTAAAAACGCAGTAAAATCACTGAAATTAATGTTTGTGGCAACTATGACTTAAAACCCTATTATAGACAACTATGATAGAGTCCCTTGTTGCTTTCATTTCAGCAGGAATTCACCCAACACCCTTACGTCTGTCAGTGTCTGAGGTCTAGTGGCGCTTATTGCTCCATGCTGGAATCAGAGGACAACGACATTATTGATCAGTTTGAAGAGATTAAGGAAAATTAGAGCATAATGACTGAAACTGCAACTGCCCCATTAACAGGAAAAGCACTGCTGGCGAAAGTTAAAGAACTTTCGACTTTACCACGTCGGGAAAGAGCAAAGCAATGTGGTTATTACACCGTTACTAAAAATAGCCAGGTTCGGGTTAATCTCACAGATTTTTATGATGCTTTATTGTCAGCAAGAGGCATTCCTCTCAGCCCAGAAGCACCCAAAGATGGACGTGGACGCGAACCGACATATCGGGTAAGTGTACATCAGAACGGTCAAATCGTGATTGGTGCAACTTACACTAAAGCTATGGGCTTAAAGCCTGGTGATGAATTTGAAATTAGACTAGGTTACAAACATATTCACTTGATTCAGCTTGGTGAAAGTGACAAACAATTAACTCCGTCAGATAATGAAGCTGATGAATCAGACGCAGAAGAATAAATTTTTCACTGATCTGAGTAATTTATCCCTAAAGCTACGGCTAACTAATAGCAGTAGTTAAAGAATTAAGGTGAAATAAAGACATAAAAAACGATTTGGCTGCTTCCATAAGTCACAAATTCTAGTAGAGTCTTGATTATTAATCAAGCAATCTATTTTTGTGGGAAGTTAGTCATGTTTCTTATGTCTATTTCACTCTCATTTTTAGAGCCATCGGCCAATACTTTGCTGGAGTATCTTAAAAATACACCAGTATTTTTAGTCGTGGCTTTTTTTATTGTCTGGGTAGGTTGTTGGTTGCCATTAGTAGCAATTTTAGCTCTTGTCTTTAAATGGCAAATTAACAAATCTTTACAAACAGAGCAAAAAATTCCTTTATTGCTATCTCTTTATTTATTAGTTCCCCTAATTCTGTGGGGATTTCAATGGTTGAAATTGGGTTCTTTCCCTGATTATGGATTAGTAGGGAAAGTTAGTATTTTGGGTTCTTTATTCCTGGGTTTTAGCTTGGGAGTCTTGAGTCTAGCTATAGTATTCTGTGGTCAAATTGCTGCTGGTTGGTGCTATTTAGAAAAATCCCATCTCCAGTTAATACCATCTAGTTTATTAACTATTTCCTTGGTGGCTTTGTTTGTGGGGGGAATAGAAGAACTTGTATTTCGGGGCTTTTTATTAACTCAGTTAGAACAGAATTACTCAATTTGGTTAGCGGCAATTACTTCTAGCTTGATTTTTGCTGTCTTACATTTAGTATGGGAACAAAAAGAAACTATTCCTCAACTGCCTGGACTATGGTTGATGGGGATGGTATTAGTATTAGCCAGATTAGCTGATGGGAATAACTTAGGGATAGCTTGGGGACTTCATGCGGGTTGGGTATGGGCGATCGCGACAATAGATACAGCAGGATTAATTACCTACACAGATAAAGTTTCTGAATGGGTGACAGGGATAAATAAAAAACCCCTTGCGGGGTTAACAGGTATTGTCTGCGTTTTAGCGACGGGGGGAGTGCTTTTATGGATGTTTTAGTTTTTATGTAATTTTTTTCTCACGCAGAGGCGAGGCAGCGCGGTCTTGGGGGTTTCCCCCATGAGTGACTGCCGTCGCAGAGGCACGGAGAGGAGGAATTGGTAGGGGTAATTCATGAATTACCCTTTGCTTGCGGCTAAGAACTGACGTAAGCTGACTAAACTCAGGGTTTGTCCTAAATTTAAGGGTAAGATGGATATGCCTTCTAAACGGGATTGTACCCAACCTTCTCCCCAATACCATTCGTGAAAGCCATCTATACCTCCACTAAGTAGTAAGCGTAAACAGTTGGGTTTGACTATTTCTACTCGATGATGAATGGATACAGGTCCTGTCCAGGTGGTGAACTCGAATCCTGGTGGCAGTTCTGTGGGCATTTCTGAGGGGAAACGTTGTCCCAACAGCCATTTTTTCAGTTGCTCCGGATGAAGAATACTGTCATGAATAGCATCGGCTGATGCTTCAATTTCGATGCGGATTTGGCTTTTCTGAAATTTACCTAGCATGATAATTGTCAGTTGTTAGTTGTCAGTTGTCAATTGTCAGTTGTTAGTTGTCAGTTGTCAGTTGTCAATTGTCAATTTAAGAGATGTATTAATCTCTGCTTTAGAAGGGCTGTTGTTAGTTGTCCGTTGTCAATTGTCAATTGTCAATTGTCAATTATTAAACTGCCCCCTTTTCCCCTAGTCACGAAACAACCTAAAATATAAAAGTCACCTTGTAAAGAATTGTAAGGTTTTTCATGGCAGATCAATTAATTCGTGCCACTGCGGCTGATGGTGGTATTAAAGCAGTAGGTGTGATTACCACCCGGTTAACAGAAGAAGCTAGACAACGCCATAAACTTTCTTATGTGGCTACAGCAGCACTAGGAAGAACTATGACTGCGGGTTTGTTAATGGCTTCAAGTATGAAACGGGTAGGTTCTAGGGTTAATGTTCGAGTTAAGGGGGATGGCCTTTTAGGTGGTATACTGGTAGATGCGGGCTTAGATGGCACAGTTAGGGGCTATGTGGGTAATCCATCGGTAGAATTGCCACCCAATGATCTGGGTAAATTAGATGTTGGGGGTGCAGTCGGTAAAGGCTATCTTTATGTAGTCCGCGATATTGGCTATGGCTACCCTTACTCTAGTACGGTAGAACTGGTTTCTGGGGAAATAGGTGACGATGTTGCTCACTACTTGGTTAGTTCCGAACAGACTCCTTCAGCTTTAGTTTTAGGTGTATTTGTGGGACAAGAGGGAGTAACAGCATCTGGAGGAATATTGATACAAGTGTTACCCAAAGCTGCTAGAGATGAAGAGCTAGTAGCCATATTAGAATCACGGGTTTCGGCTTTATCAGGGTTTACACCATTACTCCAAGCTGGTAAAACACTGACAGAAATCTTTAATGATTTGTTAGGAGATATGGGATTGAACATATTTCCCGAAACTCAGATGTTACGCTTTCATTGTGGCTGCTCTTTTGATCGGGTACTAGGGGCGCTGAAAATATTAGGCGAAGCGGAACTGCAAGACATGATTGTTAAAGATGATGGTGCAGAAGCAATTTGTGACTTTTGCGGTAATGTTTATCAGGCCAGTAGTGATCATTTAACTCAGTTAATTGTTGATTTGCAAAAAGAATCTGCAATTTCTGGTTAATGTAACTAGTCATACTCAAACCAAAAAACAGTAATGTTATTGATGGGAGTGGTAAATGCCAAGGATAGCTTTTTATTGATGGGAAAGTTAGGATAGCCAACATAAAATTATCTAGATCGATCTACCTGTAAAAGATCGCTATTCATTTAGTGTGGTGTGAGCAATGACAGAGCGGGATATTCCAGATAATTGGTCTGCGGATCAAGTAGGAGAACCAATTGGGCGGAAGCACAACTACATAGAAAATCATCAAAATACGGATACCGCTGCTATTGGTTCTAATGTTAAGTCAGTGAAGAAAAGAAAAAAACAAGATGGGGCGGATTTGTCTATAAATAATGATTCGGAAGCTGCTTTTAATCTCGGACTAATAACTGAGAAACTGCCACACTGGATGAAAAACTGGGTACTGTGGGCGGTAATACTAACTTTAGTGCCTGGGAGTATGGGTTTTATGGCAATATCTATGCTGTTTAAACTGCCCTCTGCTCCTAATTGTCCACAGATTTTTTGGCCTTTGGCCAGTGCGTCAGTGAGGATGCACTGCGCTCAGTTGGCGGCTTCTAAACAAACAATTAATGATTTGTTGCAAGCGATCGCTCTAGTTAAACAATTACCAGATAATCATCCTCTCCGGAGCGAAATTAATCGTTTGTTGGAGGAGTGGTCACGGGATATTCTCAAGCTGGCTGATGAGAGTTTTCAGACGGGGAATTTGGAGGAAGCAATCAAGACAGCCCGTCAAATTCCTGCTGATGTCACAGTTGGTCAACTAGTAGAAGCACAAATTGAAAAATGGCAGTTGATTTGGTCACAGGCTGAAGAAATCTACCAAGATGCCGAAAAAGAACTGCGTCAAAGAAATTGGCAATCGGCTTTTATGCTCACCGCTAAATTATTGCGGGTAAATAACAAATACTGGTCAACTACTAAATATGACCAATTAAATAACATTATTGTCACGGCCAGGGAAGACGGGGATAAACTTTACAAAGCCGAAAATTTAGCCAGAAGTCGAAGTGTGGATAATTTACTCAATGCTATTAAACTAGCTGAGTCAATTAAACCAGAAAGTTATCTATATCAAAAAGCACAAGAGTTAATATCTGGATTTGCTCAAAAAATGCTCACACTGGCACAAGCTAAAATGAGAGAGCGAGATGCCGATACAGCCTTGGAAATTGCCCGCCAAATCCCCCCTATTCCTGAACTACAAGCTGAAGTTGATGATTTTATTATTTTAGGTGAGGCCAAAAGAAGCGCCTATATTGGAACTGTGGCTGGGTTAGAAACAGCAATTTCTCAAGCGCAACAAATAGATGCTTCTAGGGATGTTTATAATGAAGCACAACAATTAATTGCTCGTTGGCAATTGGAAATTGAAGATGTTTCTCGGTTAGAAAAAGCCCGGAATTTAGCCAGTCAAGGCACAGTTAATGATTTAACAGCAGCTATTTCCGAAGTACAGCTAATTCCTGGGAGTAATCCTCGCGCTACAGAAGCACGTCAAGAAATGGGGCGCTGGCGGGGTCAAGTGGAATCTATTGAAGATAGACCATATTTAGATCGGGCTGAACAAATAGCTATTAATGAAGATGTTAGCTCATTACAAACAGCGATCGCTGAAGCTAGTCAGATTCGTTCTGGTCGAGCATTATATCCAGAAGCTAGAAAAAAGATTAGACAATGGACAGCAACAATTGAACGTATTCAAGATCAACCATATTTAGATCAAGCTAAAGCCTTAGCAGACAGCGGTAGTTTAACAACTGCTATTAGTGAAGCCCAAAAAATTGCCTCATCAGGACGCGCTTTATCTGGTGAAGCCCAAACAGCTATAGATAGTTGGCAAGAGCAAATCCGTGCCAAAGATAGTTGGCAGAAAGCCAGGCAAGTCGCTGTTGCTGGTACACCGGACGCTTTAGTTCAAGCTATCCAGTTGGCAAATCGGGTATCTAGTCGTAATGTTTTACGTTTAGATGTGAATATTGCTATTGACCAATGGAGTCAACAATTGTTACAAATGGCACGTTCTCAAAGTGAAGTGGATGTTGCCAGAGCCATTGATACAGCCAAGTTAATTCCTCGTGGTAGTGGTGCTTATACGGATGCTCAAGAACAAATTAAAACTTGGCGACAATTTATGACTCCTAAATCACCACCTAGTCCGTCTATGGAATCTATTCCTGAACAAACACCAATCATGGAAGAAGTTGAGCCTTCAGCCAGCCCTAATTAATTTATCACTTTGCTAATTTTAAGTATGAATTAGTCTCACGCAAAGGCGCAAAGTGAGGAATCTTTGATTTTTCAATTTCATACTTAAATTTAGCAACATCCTCATCTAATTCTCCGCGTTCTCTGCGCCTCTGCGTGAGACAAAATCTTGAATTTGTCTAACTACTGTCAAAGCTGAATAACTCACCCCCGCAGTTCCTTCTCCAGGATGAGTAGAATCACCAACTAACCATAAATTATTAATAGGTGTTCTATTAGCAAAACCAAAGGGTCCAAAAGTAGGAATTCTTTGACCAATACCGCCAACAATACCCGATTTTCTGCCTGTATAATGAGCAAAGGTGCGGGGTGTGGCTGCTTCTACATAAATGATAGTTTCAGGTTTTAAATAGAAATATTCAGAAAGTTTAGAAATAGCATCTTGAGTGAATTTTTGTTTTAAACTTTCATAATCTTGTGTTTCCGACCAGGGAGTAAAATCAACAAAGGAAGAAGCGATAATTGTGGCTTTTCCTAATGGTGCGCGGCCGTCTCCTTCATGACTCACAGATACAAACAGGGAATTGTTTTCACCAATGGGTTTATTAATATCATATAAAAATTGTAAATGCGGTGGACAATTAGGAGGAATTGCACTTTTTTCTACACCTAAATAAATCACAAATGCACCGGAAGCTGGTGGGAGTTTTTCTACTCTTTGTTTATATCCAGATGGCGCATTTTCTCCTAATAATTGAACTAAGTTCTGAACGGTGACGTTAGCAATGATATGATCTGCTGATTCTGTCCAAGTTTCCCCGGTTTTCTGATTTTTAATAATTACGGCTTTAGCTTGGTTATTTTCAACTTGGATTTTTTCGACGGTGTGGCGCATTAATAATTTACC
Source organism: Anabaena sp. UHCC 0204 (assembly GCF_009711975.1). Classification (GTDB taxonomy): domain Bacteria; phylum Cyanobacteriota; class Cyanobacteriia; order Cyanobacteriales; family Nostocaceae; genus Dolichospermum. The sequence goes on along the minus strand of NZ_VIKW01000004.1, from coordinate 215,723 downwards.
ACCATCTCTTTCTAAGGATTCTACCAAGCGATCGCTCAAAACTTGCATACTTCCTTGCAGATGAAACAATCCTTGGGGTAATTGGGATACACTCAAGGCTGTGGCTGCATAAAGTAAAGCTGTTTCTTCGGCACTAACTTGAGAATATAATTTCAGTTGTAAATCTAAAAATGTCCGCAGTCGCTGGTTATTTCCTAAACCACACAACCGTAAAGCATCACCGACAGTAAATAAGGTGAAGGGTGCGGTAATCAATGTATTTGGACGCACGGCTTTGATTAATTGTCCTAAATCCCATAAATTCCGGGGTGGTAAAACAGGATCTCGTCCTTGAAATTCCCAACTAGCTTTAAATAAGGTTGTTAATAATTGCCAAAATGGTTCACTACCAGGAAACTGTTTTTGGCGTTCTTGTTGCCATTTTTGAGGATCACGCCAGACATTAATTGGTGTGGATTCTCCTGGTAGATATACCGCGCAAGCTGGGTCACAAGGTGTAGCTGCGGGTAATTCTATATTTAATTCTGAGAAAATGCGGTGATGAATTCCCCCTGGTTCTAAACCTGCAACTTGCGTTGCACCAACATCAAAGGTAAATCCTTGACGTTTGAAGGTGGAAGCACAACCTCCAGGAACTATTGCTTGGTCGAGAATAAGCACATTATAACCTCTGTGGGCTAATAATGCTGCTGCTGTGAGTCCACCTATACCCGCACCGATAACGATTATCCGGGATTGATTTTTGGTATCAGTAATATTTGACATTGATGATTAACTTTATAATTCTTCATATTGCTTATTATTAGTTTACAATAATTTGTTTGTTTATTCTCTAGTAGGAATTGTATAAATTCTTATAAACGAGCTTTAAAATAGGTAAATTGTCAGAATCAGGATTTACAGGATTTAAGGATGTACAGGATTAAGACTGAGATTTTATCATTGAGAGGATTTACGCATACTTTACGGAAAAATTAACCACTCCAGGCGCAGAGTTCATAGAGAAAAGAGACCTTGAGAGATATTTTGCGTAAGTCCTGACCTATCACCTATTAACGTAAGTTGTTAGTTAGAGAAGTCGTCTGAATCAGGATTTAAGGATGTAGAGAAATTGCAATCCATTAATGTAGGATCAATCTCAAATTCAGCACTGTTTCAATCCCTAATAGGGAGTAAGAGAAATTGCAATACACTACTTTTAATGGCGTAATTATCACCCCTGAAAACGGTTTCAATCGCTAATAGAGAGTAGAAGAAGTTTTTTGAAAATCCTATAAACTGATTAACCAGTGACAGATCGAGTCAACTTGAGTATCATTTGTCATATTAGCAGCATTGCTCAATTTACCAGATTCTAAATCATTCCATATTTCCTCAGCCATACGTTTTTCAATAGCTGCACCAATGAAAAATGTATGTGGTGACAACTCAACTTGAGAAAATGCCCTCCATATTCGAGATAAAGCAGTTCTCGCTGTTTTCCAATGTTCATCAGCACCAGCAGGATCAATTCCTCCTTTTAATTCCCCCAGTGCAATATAAAGATTGGGAATTTTATAAGTTGTTGGAGAAATTTCTTGATAACCACAGTTGAAAAGACAAACATCAATATTACTTTTGACTAAAGGAACTGTCAGATTATAAATTATTGTTCTATTTTTATTGCCAACAGACCAACTTAAACCCTTCACATATAAATCTATTCCTGCATCTTGTTCTGTCATCGGAATCCATGTTTTAGTTGTAGAATGTAACCAATAATAAGGAATACTAGCAAGTGCAAGATTAGCCAAAATTGCGCGAGTTAATTTACGCTGTGCTAACACTCCACCTACATTTCTCATTGAACCACCTAGCGTATCTCCTCTTGTTAGCAAAAATCTATAAACTAATTCTTCTACAAAATCTGAACCTGCTGGTTCTAAAAACTCCTTAATTAACCCTTGAATAGCTTGTATTTTATCATGTGGTTGTAAATAACCTCCCGCTTTATCAGAAATTCCAGATGCAGCTAATAAAGCAGGTTGTATTTCTACCAGATTAATTAAATCAGCAGGACTATTAACTTGAGAAGCAATAGTTTTTAATACTCTTGCTTGATCAATAAATGGTGTAGCCCGACGGTTTCTTTCAATAGCTAAAGCAACAAAACCAGCTCTAGTTTTTTCATAAGCTGTTACTAAATCAAGACCTGTATTTAAATGATTTTTATATACCAATTTTAGTTACCTTAATTTGATTAAATTAAACTTTTCTCCAAACATAAACGCATTTTCTCAGTGCATCACGTCCATGTATTCCCATTTGTTGGCTACTATTACCTTTAGTATTAGGTAAAACTAAAATATTTTCTACTTTAAATCCCAGATACTCAGCTATATTCGATAAAATCATATCTACTGAAATACTCACACCAGCATAACGCACATTATCATTAATCATAAACATCAGCCCTTGTGGTTTCAGGACTCGATAACATTCATAAATTATGCAAGCCATTTCATAAAAATAACCTTTTACCATTCTCGGAATATTATTATTATTTAATTGTTTTTTTGATTTTTGTTCTTCCAAATATTGCAAAATTGCTTGGAGTAATTTTTGCTGATCTGTAGCCAAAATAGCATTTGACCATTGAGAATTAATTGCTAATAAATCTTTCGGTCTATTCTCAACTGTACAACTTAACATTTGTTGTCTAAGATTAACTATTTCCTCTTGTCCTACTCCTAACAAAGCGAGTTCTAAAGCATAAGTTCTAGTGTAATCATAACGGTTGCAATAAGGAGGAGAAGTAAGAATTACATCATAATAAGAATTTGGCAATTGTGGCATTATATCTAAGCTAGAACCTGTAAACAAACGAATCCCACCTTGTTTAGTTTTACTGGGAAAAAGTTCACCTTGTTGACTACCAGTTTGAATATCTGCTAAAATTTCCCTAATTTTAATACTAATTGCCTGTTTAAAGCTGAGAATTTCTCCTTTGTTAAAAGGTATATTACCTTGTTGACGGCTAGAACGATAATCCCAACGTAAATATTGCCCGTCTTTGCGAGTGTAACTAATTGCTTCCAAAACACATAATAGTGCAAATTGTAATACTTGCTTGACTCTGCAATTTTCCTCTTGGTAAGCACTGATATATTTTTGAATTTCGTTTAATGTCTCTTGAGGATATGCACCTGTCGTAATTTTTATTTCTTGAATATTTTGTTGAGTTTTTGATTTCTCCCAAGGACAATTTTTAGACCAATATAAAATTTTTGTGAAATCATCCACTGTAAATTCTTGTTCTAAGATGAGCCTAGTATTTATAATTTCTTTTCCAATAGAGAGTAATTCAATTCCATCAGCATTTAATCCTATATTACTAGCTGCAAATAAAGTTGTTCCACTACCAGCAAAAGGGTCTAATATTTTGCCAGATTCGATTATATATTTATCTAGTAAATATTCTACTAATGAAGCAGAAAAAGCTTCTTTATATTTGTACCATCGGTAAATAGGTTTAAGTTTATTAGCCTGAAAACTAACAATCTTGCGGTTGAGGACATCTTCTATGCAGAATTTATCAGCAAAGTGCTGGTATAGTTGGGTGTTAATATGTTCAATTTCAATATTTTGTGTTTGATGATTTGGTATTTGAGGTTCTAATTGTTGAAAATCAAGCATTATTTAAAGTGATTAAAAATATTAGCAGACGTTTTACATCATAGCGTAAAAAAATTACCCCTCTATCTAATCCTAGAGGGGCTAAGACGTAAGGTGTTAATAATAACTCGCAGATTTGCGATAATGTACCGCCGTGACAGCATCTTGATTTAAGACCTTACCATCATCAACAGTGGCATAAACCAACCAATGATCACCGGCTTCCATACGACTTTGGACAGAACACTCCAGGTAAGCCAAAGCACCATTGAGAATAATCCCGCCATTATTGGCTTCTTGAGTTTCCAAACCAGCAAATCTATCTTGTCCGGGGGCGTAAACCTTCATAAATTGCTTCCGAATTTCCTTCCCTTCCGCCAAAATATTGACTACAAATTTGTTATTTTTATAAGTCATAATTTCCATAGCCCGGTCTTTAGCTACCGCAATAGTTAAACCAGGAGGATTAAAACTGGCTTGTGTCACCCAAGAAGCTAACATTCCTGTACTGACTTCTCCTTGTTTAGCTGTAACTACACATAAAGAACCAACAATGCGCCCCACTGCTTGTTCTACGTTACTTGCAGGTTGTTTAGCGACAACTGATTTTTTTGCCGCTCGTTTCAAGGCTTGGGCGAAGTCAGTTCCCGCTTCTTCGCAGGTTTGTAAAGTGACTTCATTGGGTTTGAATTTCACGCGAATAGTGTCAAAACCAAATCTGTAACCTGCGTCTTTGAGTTTACCTTCGATTAAATCAACTGCTTCTCCACTCCAACCAAAAGAACCAAACACACCGGCTAATTTATTATTAGTCGCAGTAGAGAGGACGATTCCTAAAGCTGTTTGCACAGGTGTGGGTGCATGTCCACCTAACGTGGGAGAACCAATTACAAAACCAGCGGATTTTTCGACTGCGGCTTTGATTTCTTCGGGTTCGGTAAATTCGCAATTGATAGATTCGACATTAACACCAGCTTTAGTAATGCCGCGAGCGATCGCCTGTGCTAAAGTTGCCGTATTGCCATAAGCAGAAGCATAAATTAAAGCCACAGTCATATCAGCGGCAGTTTGCTGCTTTGTCCATTCCCGATAGCCTTTGGTAATTTCAATTAAACCATAGCGGACTAGAGGACCATGACCAGTAGCGTACATTCGCACCGGCAAATCTGCCAATTTATCCAAAGCCGTTTCGATTTGTTTGGCATGAGGGGCCATTAAACAGTCAAAATAATAACGTCTATCTTCATTAAATACTTCCCAACCTTCATCAAATACCTGATCTCCGCAAATATGCGCCCCAAATAATTTGTCAGAAAACAAAATTTTTGTTTGTGGGTCCCATGTACAAAGTTCGTCAGCGTAACGGGGGTTAGGAGTGGGAATAAATTGTAAATGATGTCCTTTTCCTAAATCGAGGGTTTCTTCCCCCCGCATAATCAAAACTGGTAAATCTTGATTTTCCAAAGCAGCGCGTAAATTTATCGCCCCTGGGTTAGAACAAACAAAGGTAATTTGAGGGGCAATTTCTAGTAAAGCCTTTAATGTTGCGGCGCGGTTGGGGTTAACATGACCCAAAATTACATAATCAAGACTTTTGACATCAAACCGCTGTTGTAAAGCTTCCAGGTAAATTTCGGTAAAAGTTTCGCCAGGGGGGTCAAGCAGGGCATTTTTATCGCCTTGGATGAGATAAGAATTAGCCGTTGTTCCCTTAGCTAAAGCATATTCAATTTCAAATCGTAATCTTGCCCAACTGCGCGATCGCAATACGATGGTATTTGTACCAATGGGCAATATTTGCACGTCACGGGGTTTAGTAGTCATTGGTCATTAGTCATTAGTCATTAGTCAGTTGTCAGTTGTCAGTTG
>NZ_VIKW01000004.1:179040-210026 GCF_009711975.1 Anabaena sp. UHCC 0204 | reverse complement strand
TTTTAATAGTGATTACCAACTTTGCGGTGATGTACTGCTGTCATGGCATCGGGATTGGATACTCTACCTGCGTAGGCTGTGCTGTATACTGCCCAATGATCGCCACAATCCATGCGGCTGGCGACTTCGCATTCTATGTAAGCTAGGGCATCTGTGAGGATGGGTGCGCCATTTTCTGCTGGTTGGGTTCTGATTCCTTCAAAACGATCTGCACCGGGAGCAAATCTCTTTAAGAAGTGTTTCATTAATGGTTGATAATTGCCTTCTTCAAGTACGTTAAGAACGAAGCGATCGCCTACTTGCATGAGTGATTCTATCGCTCTATCTTTGGCAACTGCGATGGAAAAGCCCAGGGGTTTAAAGCTGGCTTGACTTACCCAAGAGGCTAACATGGCGCTGGATACGTCGCCTTTTTTAGCAGTAATAATATATAAACCACCGCTAATTCTGCCCAAGGCTTTATCTAAATCGGCCGCAAGGGATTTCATAGCTTTGATGCTTTTGTCTCTTGTCACCCATTGTCCTAAGTCTGTACCCGCTTCTTCACATTTTTTATAGATGTTTTCTGTGGGTGTTTCCCGAATTTCAATCACGGGGAAAGCGACATTTAACCCCAAAGCCCGGAATTGATTTAATAGGGGATAGGTGGGTTCATCGTCTCCTCCACCAGTTTCAAAAATGCCAATTGCTTGTTTTTCTTTGGCAGAACCTAAAACGGTGCTGAGTGCCGCTTGAATGTTAGAATTACCTGAAGCTGGGGGCATTCCTACGACTAAACCGGTACAACGTCCTACCAGTTCCCGCAGTTCTTGTAATTCGATATTTGCACCCAAATCCACCATTTCTACTGCTACGCCGGTTTTAGTGATACCATTGGCAAGAGATTGGGCAAGGCGATCGCTATAACCATACTCAGATACGTAAAATATACCCACTGGGGTTTCGGCTTTGGTTTGTCCTTGACTCCAATTCCGATATCTCCCAATTAATTCCTCAACATTATGGTATAATAAGGGACCATGACCAGTCGCAACCATGCGAATAGTTTTTAATTCTCCCATTCGCTTGAGTGCAGACAGCACAGAACGGGCATTTGGACCCATTAAACAGTCGTAGTAATATTGAAAATCAGCTTCAATAGCTGCTAAGTTGTCATCAAAGGTGCTATCAGTGCAGTAATGTAAGCCGAAAGCATCGCAGGTGTAGAGAATTTGGGTTTTGTGGTCAAAGCTGAAAATGGTATCCGGCCAGTGTAAATTAGGAGCAATGACAAATTCAAATTCATGACCATTTCCTAAATCTAGGCGATCGCCATTTTTGACAATTTTGCGGTTAAATGGTTGATGTACCATATCTTCCAAAAACTGAATTGCTACTTTTGACGCAACTACAGTAATATTAGGAGCGAGTTGCAGCAAGTCTTTGACTAAACCGCTGTGATCTGGTTCTGTGTGACTGACAATTAAATAATCAATATCCTGGGGATTAATTAAACCCGTGAGAGTATCAAAATAAAGTTGACGAAATTTTTCATGGGAAGTATCAACTAAAGCTATTTTCTCACCACGAATCAAAAAAGAGTTATATGTAGTCCCATTTTGTAAGCCAAATTCAATATCAAAGCGATCGCGATCCCAATCTAAAGACCGAATTGCAGTAGTATCTTCACTAATCTCTACAGTATCTATAGTCAAACGCTTTTCTAGTTTCTCGGTGAGCAATACCATAACGCCCCTCCTTAATAAATTGAGTATTTATGCCTTTCCCCTATTGTGGCACGGGTTGAATATTAATTTTTATTAAAAAACCTATCACCCAGTTAAGAAAATTAAAACTGTGCAGAATCATCCTCCGTCAACAGACGAACAGCATTCCTATATAGCCCTAATTGTCGGTAATTCCCGCCTCCATTGGGCATTTTTCATAGATAAAACCCTATATTCAAGGGGGGATACATCCCATCTATCTGCATCTATTGTCAAACAATTAGCTCAAGATCCCACATTAGATACTTGGCTGACAGCTATCTCCCTACCTGCCAATTATCCCATTATTTCCCCTAATTCTCCTATACCCCTGATTCTGGCTTCTGTCGTTCCCTCTCAAACCGCACTTTGGCAAATTTACCCCCATTTGCACCTGATTACCTTGGAAGATGTCCCATTACAGGGAATGTATCCTACATTAGGAATTGATAGAGCTTTAGCTGTCTGGGGTGCAGGGATAACTTGGGGATTTCCCACATTGGTAATTGATGCCGGTACAGCATTGACTTTTACAGGTGCAGACGATCATCAATCCTTAGTTGGTGGGGCAATTTTACCAGGTTTAGGGTTACAATTTGCCAGTTTGGGACAAAAAACCGGACAATTACCATTATTAGAAACGGGTTTAATGACATCTTTACCACCACGTTTTGCCATGAATACATCAGCAGCAATTCAAAGTGGAGTAATTCATACTTTATTAAGTGGGATAAAGGATTTTATTACAGCTTGGTGGCAATTATTTCCTGAAAGTCAGATTGTCATGACTGGTGGTGATAGTAGTTTATTGAAAGGCTATCTTCAACAACAATTTCCAGATATAGCAAACAGATTAATTGTAGACAATAATTTGATATTTCAGGCAATTGGAAAACAGATTTTTTATTCTGGTTTGTAAATAAACTGGTGTTGTCAGAAGAAGCCATAATAGCCAGAGAATAAATTCTCTGTATCAAAGCTCAAGTCGGTTAAAACCGGCTATTTTTTGGTGATTGATTTTATTTTCAAATAATTTTTGATTTGTAGTGCGATCGCCAGATGGGAAAAGTTTCGGTTTAATCCCCCACCGTCTCGGCAACAGTTGGAGGCTTTAGCTAAGGTTGTGGGGGTTGATGCTGATAGGTTAGAGCAGATGTTACAACCTACTGGGGTGGGAATGAATCTTGAACCAATTCGGCTTTGTGCTGCTTGTTATGTGGTGTCGCCTTGTCATCGGATTGAGTGGCAGTTTAAGGTGACTCAGGGGTGTCAGCATCATAATTTAAGTTTGTTGTCTGAGTGTCCTAATTGTGGGGCTAGGTTTAAAGTTCCGGCGTTGTGGGTTGATGGGTGGTGTCAACGGTGTTTTACACTGTTTGGGGAGATGGTGAGGTGGCAGAACTCTGTGCGATCTTCGTCATAGAAGAATTTATTAAATCTGAGTTTCAGGTGTATTTTTAGTATTTCAGTTAGGTATCATTTTCAAGCGCATTCAAAATAGCCTTAAAACTGTTCAAACCTGCTTCCAGATTTTCAATAATTTCTGCTGCTAGTTCGTCGGGTTCGGGTAAGTTATCCAGACTAGACAGACTTTTATCTTTTAGCCAAGAGATATCAAGACTAGTTTTATCCCGTGTCATAATTTCTTCATAACTGAATTTACGCCAGCGTCCTTCAGTATTTGTTTCTGGATGCCAAATTTCACCGCGCTTACTCCGATCTTCAGGATTGTAGCACTGGATAAAATTTTCTAAATCTTCAAATTGAAGTGATTTTTTCTTGAGAGTATTATGGATATTGGTTCGATAGTCATAATACCAAACTTCTTTCGTCCAAGGTTTTTTTGTCGCAGGTTTATTATCAAAAAACAAAACATTTGCTTTAACTCCATGCGCGTAAAAAATGCCTGTGGGTAAGCGAAGAATAGTGTGTAAATCAGTTTTTTGTAACAAATTTCGGCGAATTATTTCCCCTACTCCACCTTCAAATAGAACGTTATCTGGCACTATCACAGATGCTTTACCAGTATTTTTTAGCATTGTAAATATGTGCTGTACAAAATTTAGCTGTTTATTTGAAGTAGTTGCCCAAAAATTTTGTCGATTGTAGGTAAAATCCTTTTTTTCTTGCTCACTTTCTCCATTAGTAGCAGTTATACTACTCTTCTTCCCAAAGGGTGGATTAGCGAGAACATAGTCAAAGCGTTGTTTAGTATCTACAGCTAGTGCATCATGAGGAGAAATAGTTGGTTCACTATTAATATCACCAATGTTATGCAAAAGCATATTCATTAAACACAAACGGCGTGTATTTGGAACAATTTCATGTCCATAAAAGGTTTCATGCTTGAGAAATTGAGTTTGTTTCTCATTCAAATTGTAGTTTTCCCTCAGAAAATTGTGGGTTTCTAAGAAAAAACCCCCCGTGCCACAAGCAGGATCAGCAACAGTCTTAAAAGGCTCAGGACGCACACATTTAACCATTACTTTAATGAGCGCACGTGGTGTGAAATACTGCCCTGCACCTGATTTAGTGTCTTCCGCATTCTTTTCTAGAAGTCCCTCATATATATCTCCTTTGACATCTGCTCCCATTGTTACCCAAGCTTCATTGTCTATCATATCAATGACGCGAGACAACATTACGGGATCTTGAATCTTATTTTGGGATTTAGTAAAAATATGACCCAAAATTCCTTTTTTATTTCCTAATTCACGCAAAAGTTCTATATAATGACTTTCCAGTTCTACACTACGTTTAGTTTTCAAACTTTGCCAATTATATTTAGCAGGAATACCCAAATCATGATTATAAGGTGGATTAGCATACTCATACGCCATTTTTAAAAAAATCAGATATGTTAACTGTTCAAGGTAGTCGCCGTAACTCACCCCTGCATCTCTTAAAATATTGCAGAAATTCCAAATCTTGGTAACAATTTGTGATGGTGTCATTAGCATTATTTTTTATTTGAAAACAAATTCAATCCATATTAAGTGGCGTTTTCCTATGATATAACGCTCAGAAAACAAGGAAAATCTCGACATTATATTTATAGCTGTTTTGAGTGTATTAAGTTTTTGTTCAAATTTTTTGATGGCTGTATTATCTCCCTTAGCAATTCTATTGAAAAAGTAGTCAGCATCGGAAATTAAATCTTCTAAATATCTTGCTAATGCTTTTCTTTCTTCAACTATTTCACTATGCTTTAAATGATAGAGTTCGATAGACACTTTTACCCTATCTTGTTCAATGTCGTTTGCTGATGGTATTGGGGATGGAGTTCCATCCTCATTAAAATCTAATAATTTAACATCAGCTTCGACACAAGGGTCAAGCAATTTAGGTATTTCGTAAGCTTCATCACCAAGTTTATATGCTCTTTTATTTTCGTCTAGTAATGGAAAGTAATTACCTTTACCACCTAGTTTATTATTATTTCCTGAATCTTTACGCCGTTTATTACAATAACCACATGAATATCTATAGTTTGTGTAATTAAAAGCAAGCCATGTATATCCAGAATGTTTAGTTCTTGCGCCAGTTACTCGCTTTTTGGGTCGGAAATGCTCAACCTCTTTATCAGACCTTGATTGTATTTCCTCGCAATACCAGCATTTTTTTCCTACAAGCATTTCTAATGCTGGTTTTAACTTCTGCCAAACGTAAGAAAAATCATCTATTTCTGCATCTCCTTGAAGAACTTCTTTCGCGGCCATATCGGCTTCATCTACCCACCCATCAGGAATTGTAATTAGAGTTAAATCTATATAGCGCATAGTAATTTTTATGAATCCTCTCTGCTTGACATAATCTGCCTCATCAGTTCGAGCGCAGCCTGACGCTCATCCTCAGTAGGCGGAATTTCTGTTGCTCTTTCTTCTTGTAAAGCTTTCTGATAATCATGACGAGCGCGAAGATACTCTTTAAATAAAGGATCACGTGCTTCATCTCGGAAACCATAGTTTTCTAACTCGTTATTCAGGTTTTCTAGCTCTTTCTTTTGAGTATCATTTAATGGCTCTTGTGAAAGTGCTAACTCTCTCTTACGTGCTAGTAGTCCTAATGTATAATTATCAAGTGCTGCTCGTATATCAAACATATCACTAGTCAAAATACCTGCATACCCCATACCACGAGGATCTTCTTCTGGAGGTGTCACACTAATTGATAAATCATCCATATCTCGTTTTAGAATCTGCACCTGCTCCTTCACCAATTCAGCAATTGCTAATGGGTTATGAGTAGTTAATAATACATGAGTTGATTTCTGGTCAATGTCAATACCTACAAATTCTTGTAAATAGTCGAGATATTTCACACTCCAATTTGGGTTGAGATGGGTATCTGGTTCATCTAGTAAAAATAGACTTTCTTCTTCAGCCGTAAAACGGAGCAAACCTAAAACTGTTAAAAGCTGCTGTTCACCTTCACTTAGCTCACGAAATGTAACTGAACCATCATTTTTACGTAACTTAACTCGAATTCTCACCTCTTCAATTAATTCTGAAACATAAGTGCTTTCTAAATCACGAAAGAATTTTCTGGGAGGTTTTTGTCCTACAAGTTCTCGTAATGTTGCTAGATCCTTGATGTAAAGATATAAAAATTCCCTATCTTTTTTATTCCATAAAGAGGCAGATTCACGGCGCTTAATCCGAATAGGTGCTAATGAAACATCATAAAGTCGAGCTAAAAAATTGCTAACTATACCACGTGCATTCCAAAAACGGTGATCTCCCACTGGAGATTTCCACGGAGGTTGACGTAATACAAATAAAACTGAATCAATTCCACTTTCTGGATCTAAACCCAATTGCTCATCCAGAAAGTTATTAACTATATCATCTTGCTGAATAATAAAAGCTAATAATACAAATTGACTGTGTATGGGTAGTGCATAAAATAATCGCCTTAGTCCAGGATCTTGACCACTACGTAGCTTTTTATCATATTTTCCTAAATATTCTCGAAAAATTTCTTCCATACGTGAACTATGACCTGAATAATAGCCAAAAATATATTTAGGTAAATATTGATCTTGCTCTTTTAGAAAACTGTTAACTGAAATGCGCTTACCTGTGTCAACTGTTGTATTCTCAAGTTCATTTTCTAGAAGTGATGTTTGGACAGGATTTATAGATGCTTCGTTATCATTAATAGGCTTTACAGAAATTTGATAAGCATCTTTAGCTCTTTTTGGATCTGCATCTATGTAAATGCTATTTTGTCGGCAACGGTAAGTAATACGGTATGAAAAAGAAGGTTTATTTTTTTCTTTCTTCTCATTCTCACCTGTGATTAAGTCACGAAAAAGAGTAGCTATGGCTTCTAGTACATTGGATTTGCCAGTGCCATTCCAACCAATAACTACAGTTACCCAATGCCCTTCGTCAAAATTAATTAAGACATTTCTCAGGTTTTTAAATTCACCAATCCATAACTGATCTAGACGCAAAGTTAATCCTCCTTTATTGAACAAATACAAAGCCAGTCTTCATCTCCTCGCCGTTCTATTTTAATACTGTCTTCTTTTATTAAATCACGAAGCTCAAAATATAGCTTTTCGATATCTTCTGTTTCTGCTCCATCACTAATACCACATTTGCGAAAAACATCTTTAGCACTTAACCAATTCTCTGCTGATTCAAGTACACTCATCAAGTTTGGCATTGTAACTATATCCTTCTTGTTCTTGTTTTTTAATGTTTTACGAATTGGCTTTGGTGTTGTTTCACGTTCTGTACGAATACGTTCTAACAAGATGCTTGCTGGTTCATCATTAGGATCTGGTGCAACAAGATGACCAGAAAAAGCTTTTTTTAAAATAGTTTGACGTAAAACTTCAGCTTTTTGCAAATTTTCTTCAATAATATTCTCCAATTCAGAGATAACAGTCATCTTACTTTCAATTTCTTCTACAATCTTTTGCTGTTCAGAAAAAGTGCATAATGGAACAGGTACATTATGTAGAATTTCTTGATTGAGATTCTGCATTGTAGTACCAATACTTTGATCAGAAAGGAAATCTTTCACGCGTTGGGAACTTAGTACATAAAAATAAAAATCTGAGTTATTTTCAGACACCAATCTTATAAATAAGCTCCCTGTACCACATAAAAAACCGTCTTCTTTTTGAGTTACAACCGCACATCTTCCCATTTCACCTCTTCGCCCTATTACTATGTCACCATTACGCATAATAAAACTGGACAACTGAGACAATTTTTCTGGACTAACAGATAAGTTCCAATCAGGCTCAATACCTTGAATATTAATATGACTGGGATTAATGATTGGTGTACCATTGGTGATGTAATCAGATTTATGTAATAGTGAACCAAATGGTCCAATTTGTATATTTTCAGCTAAAAAAGATAACTTAACCCAACACCATTCATCTGGTAACAAAGGTAATTCTTGTAATTCCTTTTTTGTTAGATGAGATAAAATTTTCGGTTTTTGTGGTTTTCTTGGCTTGGTATCTTTTTTATCAGTAGCTTCCCAAGCGTTGAAAGCTTGTTTCCATTCATTAATTTGCTGCTGATATCGCTGTTCTCGTTTTTTTTCAATACTTACTCTTAGTCTATCAGAAGTTTCTAATTGATCAGCATTTGTTTTACGCCATTGTTCTGTGAGTTTACCTTCAAAAGCTTGTTTTATAACTGCCTGTTGATAAATCTTCAGTTGGCCATAAGCAATTCTTAGATTTTTGATACCCTGATCTAATTCAGAAAAAAGTTCTTCAATTTTGATAACAATACGATGTTGTTCCTTGAGAGGAGGAAGAGGTAATGGTATATCTTCAACAGTTTGTGAAGATAAATGCTTGACAGTGACAGAAGAGGTTTCAGCGTTTATTGCATTTAGATAAGGCTGCAAGCACAAAAATAAAAACTTTTCGTAATATAGCTTTGAACAAGGCTTAATTCTACAAACTCGTTGATTCAATAGCCCTTGTTTTCCTTGCCAAAAGGCAGCATTAAAATCGCCATCCATTCCAATGAGAATGTCGCCTCTATTAACTAAGTATTCTTCTTCATACTCTCCATCATAGTAATTCTCTGTATACTCATTAGATATATCTCGAATTCTGATGAGTGGAATTCCTTTGTCTTTAGTGAAAAAATTAGATTTAAATGCGAAACCATTGTGAACTTCAGCCACATACTTCAAAATTACTCTCTCCCAATGAGGAGCTTTTGCTAATAACTGGTACTCATTTTTCTCAACTATTTCTATTGGTTTAAGTGAAAGAGCCATACTATGCGGATAATGCCTTATTTTTACAAACACGGCGAATAAGCGAAAATATTAAAATTGTATCGTTATGCAACGCTTTATACTTAAAATCATAAAGGTAGGTATACGCTTGCCAGAAACGAAAAGGAGCTACTTTAGATTGGTTGTTTTTCAGTTTATCTAACACCTCATGAACCTGAGCATTAGTAACTATACCTTAGTTCATAACTGAGATTCCAGACGATGATAAATAACATCTAACCATACAGGAATCACAGCTTTACCTTCATCAAGGGATGCGATCGCGAAACTCCGTAGGAATCGTTCTTACCCTATCAAATTATACTAAGTAACGTATAATCCAAACTACTATTGACTGTAGCTTAGTAGCCAGTGAATCTAGCCGTCAACGGTTGTTATATTACTTAAAGCCGATGATGAGATTTGAACTCACGACCTACTGATTACGAATCAGTTGCTCTACCCCTGAGCCACATCGGCGTACACAGTCAAAAATTATAACATAATTATTGATGATAAAACCAAAATCTCCAAATAATCTTAAACCTCAACAATATGCCCGTTTAAAAGCAGAAGCAGCCGCACCCTATCGTGGGTTAAGGCAATTTATCTATATCGGTGTTGGTGCTTCTGGATTTATCGGTGCATTCGTCTTCTTTTTTCAACTCCTAGCTAGACGCGATATTGAACAAGCTTTGCCTAATTTCGCAATCCAACTAGGAGTAATTGGTATGATGATATTGCTCTGGAAATGGGAAAACAGAAAGAATAAGTGACAGACAAAAGCAAGATAATATATCTCCCCCTGTCCCTCTACTCATCTTTTATTGAGCAGTAACAAGATATGGAGAAGCAATTGGTTGAGCGCGTCCAGCATTAACCAGTGCTTGATATACAAATGCGGCAATTTCCGCTCTAGTTGCTTGACGAGTAGGCGCGAGTTGTTTAACAGTAGGATAGTTAATTACTAATTGCCGAGAAGTTGCGGCTGCGACTGGACTCAGTGCATAATCAGGAATCTGACTAGCATCATTATAGAAGTTGATCACATTTTGAGTATTTGCCGTTAAACCCAAACCATTCGCTAAAGCAACTAAAGCTTGCACTCTAGGAATTTGTTGTTCTGGTTTAAAGGTTAAGTCAGGATAGCCAGATAGGAATGGACTACTAGAAGCAACTCGAATGGCACTATAAGCCCAATAATTGCTTTTTACATCTTTAAAGACAATAGCTGACCGTGTTGCTGATGGAGTGAAAGCTTTGTTGATAATGGCAGCAAATTGAGCGCGAGTTACAGGTTCATTGGGTTTAAAAGTACCATCTGGAAAACCAGCAATGATATTTTGAGCAGCTAAAGCTTCAATGTAAGCTTTTGCCCAGTAGCCTGTCTGCACATCTTTAAAAGCAGTATTACCATCGTTAGGCGTAGTAACTGTAGCAGCTACAAAATCTACAGCCCCGAAAATAAGCTTCTGATTAATATCGTTACCAATGGCTACAATCCTATTAGTTCTAGTAGCATTGTTCAAGTCATAACGAACATTATCACGGATAAGGTTGCCACCAGGACTTTCATTAGTCCCCAGGTCAGGGAGAGCATTAATCGTCACAACTACACCATCCCGTTTATTACTGCGAATGGCATTTTTACGGAGTATAGGTCTTGCAGTTTCCGAGATAAACAGGCCATCTGTGTTTTGGGTGATGTTGTTGCCCTCTATTAAAGGTGTAGAACTACCACCAATTGCTAAACCAAAACCAGTATCCTGAAATAAGTTGCTACGAATCACGCCTTGGGAAGATTTAGTAACGGAAATTCCATTGCCCTTATTTTGCAAAAAGACATTATTTTCAATTTGGGGATTTCCTGTACCTGTAACAAAAACTCCTTCTCTGAGACTGTTGCTAAATGTACTATTTTTGATGACAGGGTTACTAGATTCTACCCATACAGCAGTTCCCCGTGAATTAGGGTTAGTCAAAGTTAGACCTGTAATGGTAGTGTTATTGTTTGCTAGTAGTGTAATATCTTGCCTAGCAAAAGTGGGACTGGTATAATAACCGCCACCGATGATTAAAGTTCCTGTACCTTTGTTAGATTCGTCCCCTTGAAGTGTGATTCCTGAGTTAAGGACGAGGGGGAATGTTTCACCGCTATCTTTAGTATAACTACCAGGGGCAACTTGAATTACTGTTCCTGGTTGAGCTTGGGAAAGAGCAAAGGAAATCGTTTTATAAGGTGCTTCTGTAGTTCCAGCACCGGAAGTATCTTGTCCGGTAGCTGAGTTAACGTAAATTACAGAGGTATTGCTAGGAACTTGGGCTATTAAGTTGGGGGTAGTATCAGCCTTAACTTGACTAGGTATGAGAGTAGAACTACCAGTAATTAATAACAAAGCTGCTAGGCTGGTAGGCAAAGATAAATTAGAAATGTGAAAACCCTGATGTTTCATTTTATTACCAAATTATGTGCTTAATGATGGTACTTTCACAAAAGTCTAAGGTAACAGATGTTTATATGTAAAACCCATGAGAAACTATACCGGATGATTAGCACTTTTTCAGATAAAATTCCTATTAAAAAAATAAAATAATTTCACAATTCAGTATCTTTGAGTCCCATTTTTGAGGCTGTAAGTAGTTATAAAGCCAAAAAAGGCAAAATTTTTAGTTTTTGAAGTTTTTAGTTTTTATCCTGCTTTTCCATTCTTTGTGATTTGCTATACATAAAAATTGAGGATAAGATTTCTTATCCTCAATCCCCCTGCTGAAAGCAAGTTATCAATATTTGCCAAATGGTTAATAAGCTAAAGTTTCTAAGGTCTCTCGTAAATACATTTGTACTTGCTGATCGAGGCGTAAACTTTGTAATTGGGCATTGCATTCTAGTTGCCATCTCTGAAAACCGGAACTAGCGGAAATTGCGTGTTTCAGGTTGTGCCAAATTGGAGTATCACTAGGAAATTGCCGATAGCTACGCTCATTGCTGGCATCGCTTTTGAGATTGGTGCTATGTGCATAATTGCTAGAAGTTGGAAATTGAGCCATAATTCCTCATTCCTGATTTTTTACTTCCAGAGTTGGACAATTTGTTGGGTTTGGGGATTTTAGATTTCAAATTGATAATTTATTTCATACTCAAGACGTAAATCTCGTCACCTAAACCTAAAATTGTTAAATCTTGCTTAATCCTTTTGAGGATAATGGTTTTATACCCGGCAATTCTGTCTCATTAATTACTAAAAGCCGAATTTGTGGCGGCAAATTTATAAAAACAACTTGTTCTTAATTAAACAGGAAATTTTTTTAAAAGTTATGGAACTTGCTGGGGTGGTGAGATATCAATGGATGATCAAGCTGAGATCCAAACAAACGTTCAACTCTGTCATTTGCTATGTCAGTCCTTTTTACGGAGTGCTGAGTTTACTTTTTTGAGTGTTGAATCCTCGATAGTCTCAATTCAACACTCATCAACTCAGCACTCAACGCTGGCTGCACAGCACTATTTCGTCATAGTCAGGGTACGACGCTTAGTTACCATTTGGTAGGCTTCGATAATGTCATGTTCAACCCAGTCATGGAACTTATCAATGTTGATTCCACATTCATAACCTGCATTGACTTCACGGGCATCTTCTTTCATCCGTTTTAGGGAATCGAGAACGCCTTCAAACACAACCTTGTTACCACGGCGCACGCGTACTTTACAGTTACGTACAAGTTTACCAGATTGTACATAACAACCGGCAACTGCGCCACGTCCGACGGGGAAGACAGCACGGACTTCTGTTTGTCCTAAGGATTCTTCTACTAACTCTGGCTCTAGGAGACCTTCTAAAGCGCCTTGGATATCTTCCAAAAGTTTATAGATGATGTTGTATTCCCGGACATCTACACCTGCTTCATCAGCGGCTTGTCTAGCGCCACTGGCATAGGTGGTATTGAATCCAATGATGACAGCGTTACTAGCTGCTGCCAAGTCTATGTCTGTTTCGGTGATTTCTCCAGCGGTAGCCAGGAGCATCCGAATTTGGACTTCGTTTTGAGGAATTTGGCGGAGAGAGCCGATAATAGCTTCCACAGAACCTTGCACGTCGCCTTTGAGGATTAAGTTGAGTTCTTTCAACTCGCCTTCTTGTGCTTGTGCTGAGAGGGTTGTCAAGGTAACACGACCTTGTAACAGGCGAGATTGACGTTGTTTGTCGGCGCGATCGCTGGCTATGGAACGAGCTTCTTTTTCGTTTTCATAAACCTCGAAGTCATCACCGGCGGCGGGGACATCACTTAAACCCAATACTTCTACAGCAAAGGATGGACTGGCAATATCTACTCGCTTACCGCGATCGTTCACCATGGCTCGGACTTTACCGAAGGCTGAACCAGCAACAAGCATATCTCCAACGTGGAGAGTACCGTTTTGAATCAGCAAGGTAGCAACTGCACCCTTAGCTTTATCCAAATGCGCCTCAATGACTGTTCCTTTAGCAACCCGATTGGGGTTAGCGGATAGTTCGGCAACTTCCGACACCAACATAATCATTTCTAGCAGGGTGTCGAGGTTTTCGCCTTTAATGGCGCTGACGGGAACCATGATGGTTTCACCACCCCAATCTTCGGCTGTAAGACCGTAATTGGTGAGTTCTTGTTTCACCCGTTCTGGTTGTGCGCCTTCTTTATCAATTTTGTTGATGGCGACAACAATGGGAACATCTGCGGCTTTAGCGTGGCTAATAGCTTCGATAGTTTGGGGACGAACACCGTCATCAGCAGCGACAACTAAAACAGCAATATCTGTCACCCTAGCTCCTCTGGCACGCATAGCTGTAAAGGCTTCGTGACCGGGAGTATCTAGGAAAACAATCTGCTGTGGTTTACCTTCATGTACGATATCAACATGATATGCGCCGATATGTTGGGTAATACCGCCAGCTTCACCAGCCGCGACTTTTGTTTTCCGAATCGAGTCGAGAAGAGTTGTTTTACCGTGGTCTACGTGACCCATGATGGTGACAACTGGGGGACGGCGAATGAGGTGGTCTAAGTCGGCCACGTCAATCATTTCCGTAACTTTCCGCGCTTCAGCCTCACGTTCGGCAATTTCGACTTCTACTTCTAATTCTTTGGCAACTAGGGTAATGGTCGGAATATCCAGATTTTGGGTAATACTGACGGCCATGCCTTTCATAAACAGGATTTTGACAATCTCTGTATCGGCAATTACTAAGACATCAGCCAATTCTTGGACTGTTAATGGACCAGTGATGACTATTTGTGATGGACGATCAGGTTTTTGGTCTACTTCTTGACGACGATTTTGTTCGCGGGAAGAACTAGATTTTTTGCCTCTGGTGGGAGCAGCGACAACAGCCACTGGTGCAACACTGGAGCGAGTCCCTTTTGGTTTAGGAGGACGGGCAATGGAAAGACTAACTTGAACGGCTGTGGAAATTTCTAGACCGTCTTCATCTAGTAAATCATCTTCATCTAAATCATCGTCTAGGATTGGTTTGACCCGTTTGCCTTTGGGTCCAATCTTCGCCTTTTCTTTGATTTCGTCAATGATTTCTTCTTCTTGCCATTTTTTCCCACCTTTATTGAGACGTGGGGGTGTGGGGCGTTTTAAATCCAGGAGATCGGGAGCGACTGGTGTATTGTCTAATGCTTCCTTTTTCGCTCCTGCCGACATAGGTCTGGGTGGAGTAGCAATTGGCATAGCTGCCACTGCTTCACCGGCACGTGATGGTCTGGGGCGTTGGATGTCTGAACCACCAGGAGATGGTCTACCACCCCGCTGTTCTGGTTTAGCTGGGGATGGGGCGCGACTCGGTTTTGATGGTGCAGATGGTGAACCTTGGTCAGTTGAGGGTTTATTAATTTTACCTCGGACTGGTTGACGGTCTTCCTCTACACGCTGTGGGCGATCGCGTTTCAGGACTGGTTTTTCTAATGATCCTACCTGTTCAGGTTCGGTCGGTTTTGTCCCATCCGGTCTAGGAGGTGGAGAAGCTAATTGTGGTTTTTGTGGCTTCTCTGGTCTTGGTCTGGGATTTGCTGATTTTTCTGATTTTTCCGCTGCTACTTTTTCTACTACCGGTTGAGAATTAGATATCTGTTCCGGTTGAGTAACATTAGGTTTTTGCGGACTTTCAGATTGATTCCGGGGTACTGGTCGAGTTGGTGCCGTCGGCTTCATGGGTGAGACAGGTGTAGCGAAAGGCCGTGGAGGTGCAGGATTATTAGCTTCAGTAGTAACTAAAGCATCTGGGGTGTTAGTAGTAGTGTTTCTCAATATTTTGGGTTTACGAATTTCCAGAATTTGCTGTTTGTGATTTGCAGCTAGTTTAATATCTTGAGAGCCGCTGTGAGATGAATTTGGTTTATGGCCGTTTGTACCTTGTTGCTTTTTCGTGGCCGCAACTTTTTCGGCTGCGGTACGAATTTGTTCAGCTTCAGATTCAGAGATCGTACTGCTATGGCTTTTGACCGCAATATCGAGCTGGTCGCAAATTGCTAGTAGCTCTTTGTTATCCAAATTCAATTCCTTTGATAAGTCATAGATTCTAACTTTGCCGTTGTTCATCCACTCTTTCCCCTTTAATTTACAGTTTTAGCGGATGGTTGCCTGGTTTGTGACATCTCCACCCTTTGATCACTGTTTTTTCGGTTGCCCTTGGTGATATCGCCGGTGCCTCCAGTTAGGAAAGAGAGATGTTTCGGGTTAATGCTGGCATCTCCACCAGAAATGATGGTTGATGCCTAACTGCGCCTTGGCGCTACCAGGTTGCCATTCTTGATTTTTTTTGTTTTGCTGATTGGTGAGTTTTCCACAACACGATCAAGAAAAACTTGTGGGGAGTAATACTTTGTGTTTTCCCAGAAAAGGGAAATTGAAAAAGCTGTTTACACCCATTTACTATTTTGGCACTAACTTGAGCGATACTAAAGGTTATGATCAGAGTACGAATAATTCGACTTTTGTCATAATCTCTTTAGAGATTATCGCAATTTTGGCTGTTACGATTGAATGCGATCTTGGGGATTGCTGTGATTGAGACGTTGCCACAATGTTTGATACAGTGTTTCTGGAACTGTCCCATGCAGCGATCGCCCTAGTCTATTTTTTTTCTGAGCCGCTTGGAGGCAACTTGCTTGAGGACAAATGTAGGCAGAACGCCCCATGCCCTGATCCAATTGTACCTTTCCAGATGGAAAGACGCGGACAATCCGCCAAAACTCTTGTTTCAAGTTGACTTGGCGACAACTAATACAACGCCGATAATTCGGTTTCATCAGTCTTTTGCCAGATTAATTCAGATATCGTCAAAATTTTCAATGCCGATATTGATATAGTGTCTTGTTAAAGACCTATCATATCTTTCTGGGCTGGTAATTGGTAATTAGGAAAAATTAATTAGCAGCCAGCCCAGCTATATCATAAGTGATTAACTTCCACAATTGACAATTGACAATTGACAATTGACAATTACCTCGCTCTGGAAGTGCGAGGATTGAGAAAGAAGAATTTTCTGGCTTTTTCTCCTTTAAAACAGCGGTTTTGATCAGGAACAGGGAAGAGAAATTAATTACTCGTTGGTGTCATAACTATCTTCTTCTAATTCTAATTCTTCTTGGATTTCATCTTCTAGTTCCTCCATGTCCTCTTCATCATTATCCGGTCGGTACTGGGCCCTCACGGCTGCAAATTTAGTATCCTCAGCTACATGATCATATTTAGCCTGATCTTTAATATCAATTTTCCAACCAATGAGTCGGGCTGCTAACCGGACATTTTGCCCTTCTTTCCCAATCGCTAAACTCAGTTGATCTTCAGCTACTAAAACGTGAGTTTGGCGACTTTCGGGGTCCATGAGTTTCACTTCATCTACTCGCGCTGGACTCAAAGCATTAGCAATATAAGTAGCTGGATCTGGAGACCAGCGAATCACATCTATTTTTTCACCACGTAATTCATTAACTACGACTTGGATTCGTGATCCTCTCGCACCAATACAAGCACCAACGGGGTCTACATCCCGATCTAAGGTATCAACGGCAATTTTTGTCCGGGGTCCAACATAACGAGAAGGTGGATTAGCTTCTCTGGCTACAGCCACAATTCTTACTACTTCATCTTCAATTTCCGGAACTTCATTCGCAAAGAGATAGACAACTAAACCTGCATCAGCACGGGATACCATCAGTTGTGGACCCCGTTGTTGTCCTTGGGAAACTTTTTTCAGATATACCTTAAAAGTCGCATTAGCCCGATAGTTATCGTTGGGTAGTTGTTCTCGCTTTGGTAATTCTGCTTCAACTTCTGATTGTCCAAACCCGCTACTAACTGCCAAAATTACAGATTGGCGTTCAAATCGTAAGACTCTAGCTTGTAAAACCGTTCCTTCTAAATCTTGAAATTCTTCTTGCACCATTTGGCGCTGTTGATCTCGCAATTTTTGCGCCAATACTTGTTTAGTTTGCATGGCAGCCATGCGCCCAAATTCTCCTTGATCTGGGGTGACATCTAAAACTACAGAATCTCCTAATTGGGCTTCTGGAGCTACTTGTTGTACTTCATCTAAGGAAATTTGATGATCGTTATTACTAACTTCTTCAACTATGGTTTTTGTGGAAAGAACCCGAAAGCCTTCACCATCTATATCCAGTTCTACTTCAAAATTATCAAAATACTCTTCATCAAATTGTTTGCGTTCTAAATTCTGGGCGCGACGATAACGTTCATAACCCTTAATTAATGCTTCTCTAATGGCCGCTTGTACAGCTAAACGCGGTAAATTTCGTTCTTGGCTAATACTTTCGATTAGGTCTTTTAATCCCGATAAAGTTACCATTGACATACGCAGTCTCCTAAAATTTTATGTAAGCAGTCAGCACAATTAGATAATGGGTAATAGGTAATTGTTGTTCCATAACCAATTACTCCTTACCAATTACCAATTACCAGTCCCTAATCCAAAGTCTAAAATCTAAAATTGATTAGCGACGCTCATCCATTTGCACCCTGGTAATGAGGTCACGGGGAATGGTGACTACACGACCTTTTTGATTAAGGTAAACGGTAGTCTGGTCCCGGCGAATCAATAGACCTATCCACTCTTGTTGTTGTTCGTAGGGTGGGGAAGTAGAAATAACTACAGGAAATCCTTTGAAGGAAATAAATTCCCTGTCTGTTACCAGTTGCCGGGAAATACCAGGACTAGAAACTTCCAATACATAAGCATCTGGAATGATCTCTGCCGCATCTAATGAGGCTTCTAAGGCACGGCTCATCCTTTCACAATCATCCAGGCCAATGTCCTGTAGAGGATTACAGATATCTACCCGCAAGATTGGCGGACGTTGGTTCGTATGAAAAACTATACCAACAACTTCCAATCCCAGTTCTGCTGCTACTGGTGTCGCCAAATCAATAATTTGTGGTATTAAAGGATGAGTCATGGGAAAATTCAATAAAAAAAGTGGGCTTCAACCCACTTCCTGCGATAGGGATATCTTCCAAGAAGTCTTGTGACGAACTGGCATTAGTTCGCCCCTAACATGAGTGTAGCTTATTTCTTTCGCTAGTCATGACTGACTCTAAAAAATCAGGGATTGGAGACTGGGCAATATTTTCTCCCCCCCCTACTGCCCCCTGGGGTCATGCTTTACAAATATTCAAATACTGTAGAAGACAATTCCCCAGAATTAATTATACATTTTGTCAAAAACAAGAAATCCTTGTCATCTTGTGCTATTTCCTGTTCTTTGATCCCTATTCCCTTCCCAAAATCTGCAATTTATTTGGCACGATTACTTGTATAAATTTTCGTAGTTTTTAGCCATTTTTTGATTTATTTGTGAACAATCCGCAATAATGTGATTTGAAAAATCCCTGATCGGAAATATAAGTAATGTATATTTATGCAGTTATAGTTATGCTGTTGTTTTTTCACTGCGTAACCAAATATAGGAATTCAGTTTAATTACTATTTGTATAGCATAGTGTAGCTATAAATATTTGTATATGCTCACAAAATGGTAATTTTGCTTCCTATTAAATTATTGAATTCAAAATATAGCGGATTATACAGAAAAAATCATGTTTAGCCCAGAAGATTTAAACAAAATAGGTCAATTCATTCAAGGATTAATACCTGAGATAAAAGTGGATATTAAGTTTGATGAATTTACTCTAGTTAAAGAACTTAATGTAGGAAATACAAAAAATATATACAATGCGATAAATATTAATATTGAGACAAAAGACGGTCAGAACAAGCGTCTATCTGGAGTCATTTCTGAATCAGAAAAAATTCTCCCATCAACTACACCAGCAAAAGCAAAAAAATCACTGATTGACATTCAAAAAATCCCTTTTAGCATTAACAGGGGATTACATTTAATAATTAATCAAAGTGATTGGTGGAATAAAGGAAAGGATAACTCAGTTGTCATTGAATACATTAAATTAATTCCTATATGTAAGAGTAAGAACAATTTAAAGTATGTGAAAACATTTATAGATAAAAATCGGTTTGGATTGCAAATAAATGAATGTGGAGAAGTATATGTAAAAATATGGGCAAATGCCAACGAAAATCCAATAATGGTGACAGAATTGCCACCAGAAAAATCGAAATTATTTAAGTTTGAAGAATATCAATCTGGTGATATAATAAGATTTGAAACTTTTCCTAAAATAGTAATTTCATTAGACAAAAAGGTTGTTGAAAAAGCTATTTTGGTTAAATATGAACCGAAAAACAGCAAGACAGAATATTTTGTATTTATCTTAGGACAGGATTAAATTTCTATGACATTCCAATTAAATGAAGAACAGAAAAAATATTCATTCTTAGATCAAGAAAGTAATCAAGAATTTTACTTGGATCTCCATAATGATGAACCTATCAAGCTGGGTGATGGAACTTTTGGTATAGTATTTGCAGCTTCAACATCCAACCGTCCAGATAAGAAATTGGCTGTGAAGATTCTTTATGAATATTCTACCCCTGGTATAAATAAAGAAAATATTGAAGTTACACCAAATAGCATAGAAACTCGGTTTAATAATGAAATTCAATCTACAAAAAAAATTGTAGAATTTAGTGAAAATACAGAAGATTCAAAGACTACGCATATTATTGAGGTATTAGGTTGGACAAGAGAGTTTCAACAATCTAATCTATATCAAGAACTAAAAAATAAGTTTAATTCATTGAAACTCTCAAACTATGCTCTTGTCACAGAAAAGTATGATCATACACTTAAAACTCTTTTAGAAGGAGGTATTGAACTGTGGACATATCCAGGAAATGAGAGTGAACCTTCAAATTCTCGTGAAGAATTAGAAGAGAAAATACAAAAGGAAAAAAATATATATGAACTTAGAGGATACGATATCCTCAGACAAAAGACTTTTGAAGATCGTATAGCTACTATACTTCCATATCTTCTCGATATTGCTGAAGGTCTTAAAACTCTTCATAAAGCAGGTTTATATCATCTTGATTTGAAACCTGCAAACATCTTTGTTAAAAAATATGGTAATAATGTTCAGAGTGTAATTGGTGATTTAGGTTTTCTTTATCCTGGGGAAAATCCACCATTTGAAGCTTTGCCAGTAGCTAATTTACAGCTACCTCTGGGTACTCGGCATTATAGATCACCTGAACAAAAAGATTATTTTGATATTTGTGATGTAGATGTTGAAGTATGTAATTCAACTCTTGAAAATGATCAAATAAATTGTCATGTCAAGTTAATTACTTACGATCCTAAACTGCGTGATACAATTATTGAAAAAGATGATTATATAGTTTTCAGTAAAAATAAAAAAGCGTATCCTATTCAGTCAATTGAGATTGATCATAAGAGTGAAAATTCACCTATATATATCACTCTCCAAACAACAATAAATGATTTAAGTAATGATAAAAAAACTCAGGTGATCTTGTACAAAAGGCAAGAAGAACGAACTGATTTGTTCGGTTTTGGAGCTATTGTATATGACTTACTTACTTGTGGGGAATCACCAGAGCGATTTTATGAGAATATTAGACTTATTTATGATCAAGAAGGAAAAAATGTTGATGACATAATGGAAGACTATCTGAAAGTTTCCGATTTTCAGTCTACCGAACCAAGTTTAGTTCAAGTATTTGAGCCATTTAAACTTAATAAAACTTCGTCATCTTATGCTCCCTCCGATATTGTTAAAATCATTTTGCAGTGTATGCTTTATAAGGCCGAGAATACGTTTTATTCTGTAAGTAAGTCTGATCAAGATCAGAAAGCAGCGGAGATGTTACACAACAGCTTATTGAACTTGACTGAAACTAATGGTCGTGGTGGTAAGTATAAAGTTGAAATAATAGAGAATCATCTTCTGCTGCGGAGATGGAATTCTGCAAAACATTCAAATAATCCTGGATTTTTAGATACGATCCAGATGTTACAAAACATCGAAAATAATAACTTATGGAAGCGTTTTGCGGAAGGAGTTTGGTATCTAGAAAAAATATCTAGATTAGTAGAAGATTTACTTAAACCTAATCAGTTTTCATTTAGTGAACTACTACCAATAAATTTTGCGATTTCTCAAAAGAGTATTACTGGTGAACCAGATAGTCTAAATATTAAGTTTAATCTATATAAAACCAAAGACTCCTATGAGAGAGATTTGAGAAGTGATTTTGTGTACACTAAAATTACACGAGATATAGGAAATCCTTTTGTTCCTAATTATTTAACTTTTATGCGTCGAAAAATACGTTTAATAACAGATAGTGAGAACAATAATATAATCTATCAGTTTCTTGATTCTTCACCTTATGGAGACGTTATTGAAGAGCATGACTGGATTATATTAAAGTCAAAAAACAATGATCACTCATTGTTACAAATTGAAGAAATAGGAGAAAATTCTCATACTGTACTCAAGTATAGAGTAGTTTCTGCCGACCAAGACGCTAAGGATATAGATATCAAAAAAAATATATCTAGTGACAAAGAGTACGTATACTATAAATATATAGATCCTTGCAAATATTATTTCAATATGATAGGAATATATATATATCAAATATTTTTTGTGAGCATTGATAACCAGGGACAAAGTAAACCATATATCACAGATATTATTAACAATGAGATTAATAAGATTAAGATCAAGGATTTCAACAGTAAAGCTGAAATAATAATTGAGGAAATTTCCGAACCAAACAAAATAGAAAGACTTGTGAGTGGCTCAAAGGGTTTTAAATCTGAACATTTTGAAAAGATTCTCAAAATAATAGTTTCTATATATTTAAAACTGACTTTCCATGAAAGTCAGCAATCTTATTACGCGCGGGGAGATAATTATAAATCCAAAATGAAGTTATTGTTTGACGATATTAAGCAAATTAGAACAGAAATAGAAAATGCTTCCAATATTGATATTGGCAAGTATCCTGAAGGACCATTTGATCCATTTAAAGAGGAACTGCAAAGAAGCTTAAAAACGTTTGATAAACTGACTTTAGATATGATAAAAGTACAAAAGAAATAATATCTGTTGCGCTGATTTGTTCCCCTCACTTTATTGATAGCAGGGATCGTAAAGTTTCGTTAATAGAACGGGGTTGCCATCCTAATTGTTGACGGGCTTTGGTACTATCTACCCGTACACAGCGATCATAAAGGTAATGGATACGTTCATTACTGAGGGGAGGATTCCAGGCAAATGTTCTGCCGATTAAATCTAGTAAATTACCGATAACTCTGACTATGGGTTCAGGAAGTTCTAAGGGTATGGGAATACCTGTTTCTTGAGAAAGAAAAGCAAACATTTCTCTGGTTTTTAATTCTCCTGCGGAAATAATATAATGTTCTCCTGCTGGACTTTTTTCTACTGCCAAAATCATGGCTGTGACTAAATCATCAACGTGAACAATACCTGTTAAGCGATCGCCTCCTACCCAAAATTTTAGCTTTTTTTGCAGAAATAATTGCATCACGGGTCCAAAATGGGGATCATCAATACCAAATATCCCAGATGGCATGATACTGACAACTGGTAAACCTGCTTTAACAAACTGATTTACTAGTTGTTGTCCTAAATATTTGGTGCGATCGTAAGCTGAAGAAAAGTTAATTTGTTGCCGTTGAAATGTTTCGTTAATAACTTTACCAAAACTATTTCCATAAATACCAATAGTGCTGCAATAAATGATTTTGGATATGGATGCTGCTTTGGCAATTTCTAAAATTGTCCGCGTTCCTTCTACATTCACTTTTTCCATTTCTGCTGCATTCACAAGTCCTAATTCTACATAAGCTGCAAGGTGAAATACTATATCTACACCTTCCATGGCTTTGGTAATTATTTCATAATCTGTAATTTCTCCATATATTAGTTCTACTTTACAGTTATTTAGTCTTGACAAATTACTTGTTTTACGCACTAAACATTTAATGGTATGTCCTTGATTTTCTAAGGCTTTGACTAGGTGAGAACCTGTAAATCCATTTGCACCGGTGATGAATATTTTCATATTAAATGAACCACGAAGGCACGTTCGCGAAGCGTCTCGAAGAGATAGGACACGAAGAAAGAAGAGAAGAGAAGAAGATATAATAATCTTAATTTATGAAATAATTCAAATTTCTTTTTCATATATTCTATATGTTTTATAAATTTTACCTCCGGCAGCTTCAATAATTTTTCGAGAGGGATGATTATCTTCCCATACCCACGAAAGTTCTGCTGTTTTATATCTGCGAGTTCCTCCTTGCATTCCTAGATAAACTAATGCTAAAGATACCATTTGCCGCCGATATTCTGGTAAAGAGGCGATCGCAATAATTCTGGCTTGATTGATTTTTCGGCGATACCAAAGAAATTTGAGTATTCCTAACCAATTCAGTTGACCATTTACCTGTTTTAAGGCAATATTATAATTAGGTAAACCCATGAAAAAACCAATCATTTCTCCTTTATCTTCAGCAATATGGAAAATATCAGGATCAGCTAATTGTTGTAAATCTTTGGCTTCTTCTAAAAACTCTGCTTCTGTGCGAGATGTAGAACTCCAATTATTAGCAAAAGCTGTGGTAAATAAATGATACAACTTCCGAGCATCTTCTAAAAATTCTTCTCCTTTAGTATGTAGAGGACGAAAGGTAATACCAGATTGTAAAGCTATTTTATATGCTCTGGCAAATTTATCATCTAGTGGTTTACAAACATCGAAATCATAAGCATAAGCATCTTTAGCTTTCACAAATCCATATTTTTCTAAAAATTGATGATAGTAAGCCGGATGATATGGCATCATCATCATTGGTGGAGTATTAAAACCATCTACTAATAACAGACAATTATTATGGGTAGATAAATCAATTGGTCCTCTAACTTTATTTATTCCCTCTGCTTTTAGCCATTCAAAAGCACTATTTAAAAGTGATTCAGTAATTGCAAAGTCAGGTATACATTCAAAATAACCAAATAATCCTATTTGCTGATTTTCTTTTTCAATCAGTCGGTAATTAATAGCAGCAACAATTCGTCCTAAAGGTTCTCCTGAATTGTTAGAAATAGCAATAAATTGTTGGAATTTTCCATATTCTATAAAAGAATTATTAGGTGCTAATTGTTTGCTGATACTACTTCGTAGCGGTTTTACCCAATTGGGATCATTTTGATATACTTTATTAGGAACATCAAGAAAAGTTTTGATATCAGCTTCTGTAGAAACAGGTTTAATTTTAAATTGCCGGTTATTCATTTTTTGTAGTCTTACTTAAAGAAATAAATTTAGGAGAGAAAACCATGAAAGCAATATTAATGACAGCAGCGGGTAAACCAGAAGTTTTACAGTTACAGGAAGTTACTAAACCTATACCCACAAATAAAGAAATTTTAGTGCGGATATTAGCGGCTGGTGTGAACCCAATTGATACTAAATTACGTCAGCGGGGGACATTTTACCCTGAACAAATGCCGGCTATTTTAGGATGTGATGGTGCGGGTATAGTGGAAGCTGTAGGTACTGATGTTCACAAATTTCGCGTTGGTGATGAAGTATACTTTTGCTATGGTGGTTTGGGCGCACACCAAGGAAATTATGCTGAATATACCATTGTTGATGAAAGATTTGTCGCTTTTAAACCCAAATCTATTTCTTTCACCGAAGCAGCAGCAGCACCGCTGGTTTTAATCACTGCTTGGGAAGCTTTGTATGAACGAGGAAGACTTGAACCAGGAGAGAAGGTATTAATTCATGCTGGTGCTGGTGGTGTTGGTCATGTAGCTATTCAATTAGCTAAACTTAAAGGTGCAGATGTAGCAACTACGGTTAGTTCTCCAGAAAAGGCCAATTTTGTTACGGAAATTGGTGCTAATCAAGTCATTTTTTATAAAGAAACTGATTTTGTAAAATCTGCATTAGACTGGACGAATGGTGAAGGTGTAGACTTAGTTTTTGATACTGTTGGTGGTGATACTTTTGAAAAATCTTTTCCCGCAGTGCGAATTTATGGGGATATTGTGACTATTCTGGAACCTCAAGCTAATACTGTTTGGAAAGTTGCTAGAAATAGAAATCTCCGGATAGGTTTAGAATTAATGCTGACACCGATGCTATTAGAAAATGTGGAAGTATTAACACATCATGGGGAAATTCTGCAACAGTGTGCTACTTGGATAGATGAAGGTAAGTTAAAAATTGAAGTTAGTCAGACGTTTCCATTAGCGTCAGCAGCAAAAGCACACACTTTAATTGAGACTGGTTCTATGTTGGGTAAAGTTGTTTTATTGAATTAATAATTAAGTAGGAAATTTGTTGAGATTATTTAATCAAGTTAGATGTTTAAACAGGTGGGAATTAACTCAATCTTCTGAATTAAAGAACACAGCTAAATCAATAAATATATACTGTGCGGTATTAAGGAAAAGGATAATACCTAAATTCGCACTAATGGGGTTTATTGCCATATTCGCTACATTTCTATTTTTATTTCCTATTCCTGCGTTTGCAGTCCAAAATGACCGCATAAATTTAACTTGGGAATTGTTACAAGAACGAGTCAAATCACCAGTTTTGCGAGAGGGTAATTTAACAGTAAATTTAAGGGGAATGGTAATTGATTTACGTCCTGAAAATGCTATTTTTCGGGATGCTTTTTACCAATTACTCAGAAAAGAATTACAAAAAACTGGTGCAAAGGCTTTGGGTTTAGATTTGAGTGCTTCTATTATTGAAGGTGACTTTTTGGGTAGTGAGTTGGGTTTACGAACTCCCCTTTATGCTCAAGGTATAGCCCAAATTTTTACCCCAACTGAACGGGATCAATTAGAAAGTCTTCGTTCTGTATGTTTACAATCTTTAGCAATGGCTTTTCCTGATTCTAAAGATTGTAAATCTTTGTTGGGTAATCAGTCAACTACTTCTAGTAATATTGCTGTTTTCCGCGGGGCTTTAATTATGGTGGAAAGTCGTTTTAATGGGGAAGTAAAATTTCCCAATACGTTTTTTCTCCAATCTGTAAATGCTCAAGGGACTAATTTTTTTAAGGCTACTAATTGGCAAGAATCTAGATTTGGTAGAACTGTAAGTTTTAACAATGCAATTTTTCATGCTTCTAGTAGTTTTCAAGGGAGTATTTTTTTTGATAAGGCTAATTTCCAAGAAGTAACTTTTATAGAAGCTGCTAATTTTCAGGGTGATGTATTTTGCAAAATTGCCAAGTTTAATCTAGGAAAATTTCGGCAAGTGGTTAAGTTTAATAGTAGTTATTGGCAAGATAATGCTGATTTCTCTAGTGCAGTTTTTACTAATCAAGTTAATTTTAATAAAGTTAATTTTCATCAATTCTTATGGATGAAAGATGCTATTTTTAAACAAGTGCTGATTTTTCGAGAATCTGAGTTTAATCAATCAGTAGATTTGCTGGGTGCAAGTATTCTTAATCAAGCTGATTTTAGTGATGCGAAGTTTGCAGAAACAGCATTTTTAAATGTACCTGGTTTGGTGTTTAATTCCAATCAAGCAAAGATTTTAGGTAATGTGGGGGAAATTGGCAAAAAGTTTATTGTCCCGACATTGCATGGTAATCAAAATATTTTGCGGAATTTAAGTCAAAATTTCCGTTTACAACAACAGGTTGGTGATGCAAATCAGTTGGAATATACAAAACAGCGATTAAAGTTAATTGAATTAAGTCATCGTTTGGTAGCTATTAATATTAATACTGCTTCTGTTAATAGGTTAATTAATTTGGGTTTTTCGGAAACTCAAGCATCTGAAATTAACCAACGTCGTCAAATAAAACATTTTCGGAATATCAGTGAGTTATTGGCTTTAGCAGATGTAGATTTAGAAACATATAATAAGTTAAGTGATAGATTAATTGCAACTGAACCTATGGTTTTAAGTGGGTGGATAGTGCAGTCTTTAAATTGGTTGTTGTTGAGTTTATTATTATTGTTAAGTGGTTATGGTACTAACTTTTGGTTAGTATTTGGAGTTGGGGGAGTAGTTATTTCCTGTTTTGGTGTATTATTTTGGTTAGTTGATCGCTATCGGCGTTTGTGTCCTGTTCCTATTGTTCCTAAATATTATGAAACTGTTTGTACTTTATTCAGTTTTACCTGTTTAATATCTGGTAGTTTATTAGCCATTTTTCGGAATTCGGTTAGCCCTTGGGTAACTTTACTTTGTTTATTTATGATCATTTTTCCCATACCAGGAATTTTATTATGGCGACTTTATCAACAAGGACGTTATCATGATTTAATGGATAGATCCTATTTTACAGAAGATGGAACATTAAGACAGTTAAGATTATTAATTGGGAGATTACCGGTTATTCCTAGAAATCCTAGTTTTCGGGAAAGATATATGCCATTATTATGGGATAGACGCTGGAATTGGCTGAATTATTATGATTTTAGTCTGAATAATTTGGTGCGATTAGGATTTAATGATATTCGTCTGCGAGATGAACACTTACCAGGAATCATCTCTGCACTTGCGTGGTATCAATGGAGTTTAGGATTACTTTATATTGTTCTAGCTGGTTGGACTCTTTCACGAACTATTCCCGGATTGAATTTATTGATTTACTTAAAATAAGTAGAACAGACCAAATAATTCCAGTTTTGTAGTGAGGACTTTAGTCCTCATTTAAGGGCTGAAGCCCTTACTACCAAATTATCTCAATATTTTTTACATTACTTAAGTCTAAATTTATAAAAGTCAAAAATATAAGATCCCTAACTTGTAAAGAAATCGGGGATCTTTTTGTTGAAGAATGATTGAGGATAGCTGTACATATTTTCCTTGATTTACTCGGTAATACAACTAAATCAATCTACTACTTTAATAAATCCACTGCGTAACCCGTCAAATACACGGGTAATTTGTGTCCGTTCAGTTTCGTCTAGTCCTTCTTTTGATAATAACGTAGACATGAGTAGATGCTGATCTTGTCGAGTAATTCTGCGAATAGAAAATATGCGCTGTAATACTGTTTCCAAGAGTGTGTGACCTGAATTACTATTATTCCGCATATTCTTTACCAAAAATTTATTTTTTATCGCCTATAAAACTAAGGTATATTAATTTAGATATTTTTTGTACTCGTATGTCTACGGAATTATCAAAAAATCAGTATTTATGTATTTGTGCATCTATCAAGAGGCAGATTTCCAGTAAAATTACCTGTTAGGTAAATTAATAATAAGGATGATAATTATGGCGGTATCTAAGATTGGAATCATTGGTGGGAGCGGGTTGTATAAGATGGAAGCACTTAAAGATGTGGAGGAAATAGAAATTTCTACACCTTTTGGTTCACCGTCGGATGCGATTATTCTCGGAACTTTAGAGGAAACAAGAGTGGCGTTTTTAGCGCGTCATGGTCGTAATCATACTCTATTACCTTCTGAGTTACCGTTTCGGGCTAATATTTACGCCATGAAGCAATTAGGGGTGGAATACCTAATCTCTGCTAGTGCTGTGGGTTCTTTGAAGGCTGAAGCTAAACCCCTGGATATGGTAATTCCCGATCAGTTTATTGATAGAACCAAGAATCGCATTTCTACCTTCTTTGGTGAGGGAATTGTGGCGCATATTGCTTTTGGTGAGCCGATTTGTAAAAATTTAGCTGGGGTTTTGGCTGAGGCGATCGCTTCTTTACATTTACCAGATGTAACTTTACATAATGGTGGTACTTACGTATGTATGGAAGGACCGGCTTTTTCCACTAAGGCTGAGTCTAATCTCTATCGTAGCTGGGATGCAACGGTAATTGGGATGACGAATGTACCGGAAGCGAAGTTAGCACGGGAAGCGGAAATAGCCTACGCTACGTTGGCGCTGGTGACGGATTATGATTGTTGGCATCCAGATCATGATAGTGTGACGGTGGAAATGGTGATCGGTAATTTACACAAGAATGCGGCAAATGCTCAAAAGGTAATTCAAGAAACGGTGAAGCGTTTGAGTGCAAATCCCCCTGCTAGTGAGGCTCATTCGGCTTTGAAGTATGCAATTTTAACGAATTTGGAGAAAGCACCAACAGCGACGAAGGAGAAGCTGGGTTTGTTGTTGGATAAGTATTTGTAAGGGAATAGGAGATAGGGGATGAGGGGGAAATAAAATGCAGCTTTTATTCATCAAAATCTATTTCTTGTGGTTCTGATCCTATTGGTTCTCACAAATCAATCCAATAAATATCACCTTGCTTAATTACCATTCTTTTGCTTGTAATTGTCCTTGATGGTGTCGCATTGCTGCTAACATGATTTCTTCTGATTCATCTAAATTATCTGCATAAGCTTCATTAATACTGTCTACTAATTGGCGATTTTTTTGACGACGCAAAAATTGTTCCATTGCTATAGCAAATAATTTACTGCGAGGAATTTTCATTGTATTTGTCATTGAGTTATACCTCTTTTTTGACTGAGGGTATAACTCAATTTTACTCTATCTCTATCATTTTCACAAAAAATACTTAAAAGGTGATCGCTTCCCATCCTCTATTAGTCCAGAAAGTGACACCATAAGGTTTTTTGAGCGATCGTTCTCTATTTTCGATAATTACAGAAAAGTGATCACATATTCAGAACAAGAAAAAGGCGATCGCATTCTATCCTCCATAATCACAGAAATGCGATATATCAATCTTAACATTTTCATATAACCGTAGGGGTTTAGCAATGCTAAACCCCTACAATCATTGACGGTAGATCAACGATAATACATACAGACAAATTATTTATCGGTTTCTTAGTTTCCAATAAGCTTGCAGAGGACTCATGGAGTTATCACGGTTGTAAGTATGACCCTTATGAACTTCTAAATGTAAGTGTTGAGCCATCCAGTATCCATTATGGTAAGCGCCATCAAAAACTGTACCAATTGTAGTTCCGGCTTCCACACGATTACCAATTGCCACAGAGTAGTTTTCTAAATGCCCATAGATCCAAAGATTACCATCATCACCTTTTACCCCGATAAAGTAATTACCAGCAAGGTTCTGAACTAAGGTAGTCGTACCACCAACTACTGTTTTTACTGTATTACCAGCAAGCCCAGCCATGTCAATGCCATAGTGTTTGCCACTGTAATTGGTAGTATCAAAATATCCAGCCGTCATAGCCTTGTAAGAACCGAAAATGCCGTTTGAAAGATCAGAGTAAGCCTGCTTGACAGATGCGAGACTTTCACCATTTTGAGTGTTACCATCAAAAAATAAGTTGTCACGACTTTGATAGTTCCAATCATTATCTGTTAATGAGAAAAGGTCACTGAAGTAACCGGACCGATAACGTGCATCATTACTGGTAAACAAATTCGTTAAATCACCGTGCATTGCACGATCATCAACCTGCCATCGCTTGGTAAATGATCCATTCGAGTTAGATGTATAAGTTTCCAACATTCGTAAGTTATCAGAAGCAAAAGCACCTTTTTCTTGTCGCAGGAAATC
>NZ_VIKW01000004.1:0-178656 GCF_009711975.1 Anabaena sp. UHCC 0204 | reverse complement strand
CAAGATAAGTTTCTAACATTCTGGCTGCATCATCAGCAAAAGCACCTTTTTCTTGACGGATAAAGTCAGTTTTACCATCACCATTAAAATCAACCTTGTTTCCCAAAATAATATCTGTTTGATACACTCTCAGACTACTAATCTTGTCATTCCAGTTATTACCAACATAATTAGTAGAGCTAGTCCAGACTACTTCCTGCCCTCCAAAATTACTATGTTCATATCCTCTAATTACCCATCCTTTGGCAATAGAAATAGATGAAATTTTATCATTCCACCAAGTATTGCCTAATTCATAAGAACCTGTACTAAGAGTTCCTTTCGCTCCACCAAACTTATCATGTTCGTACACGGTTACATTTTTCTCAATCCCAACACTTAACCCAACAACAACAAAAACACCATGATCATCTTCAGTTTTTAGTGATAATAATTCCCCAGCACTAATACTTTGCCCCCGCACCAAAAGCGAAAAAATATTTCCTTCATCCCCAACAGCATCTACCACATTAATTTGACCATCTATATAATGCCCAAATTCCTCTAATAACACCCCTGCAACAGCCCCAACATTACCCGAATTAGCCGCTACAAATTCCTGAGATAGATAAATAGTATTTTTCTCTTTTGCATACGCTCCATTAAAAGATTGAGTAGATACCAACTGAATATCTGGTGTACCAGTAAAATTATTTTGTGCTAAATGTGTCAGTATTTGATTAGCCAAATCCTTTTGATAATCCTGACCAAAAGAAGTATTCAAAATCTCATTGATGTGAGAATTATTACTTAAGTCACTTAGAATATTTTTACTTGCGTCAATTGACTGAGTAACTGTATCAATAATGGGCGATGGAACAGGAAGTAACTGAGAAGAATTAGAGGGATTGACAGCGGATAACGGATCTTGATAATCGCTCAAACCTAAATGGTTGTATAGGGGGGTAGATATAGTCCCTGATTGTTGAGAGTCTAAGGATAGCTCAAACATAGATGCCCTCTCGTGTAAAGATTAGTAGTCTTGTTACACAACATTCTATGCGCCCAGGTATCAGATTTAATGTGTCTTATCTTAAAGAGTTGATGAATTTTATTCATTTATTAGTATGTATTTCTATGGATATCCGCCAAAAAAATCCACATTATCTTTGTCTTTCAATACCTTATGGCATTGACTTAACGCTAAAAATGGAAATCAAAACCCTGACTATTTATAGCTCACAGACATTTATATGTATAATTACGTATGCACAATAAGTTATCGGAATTTATATAGATGATTATATGAATTATTTGTAAACCAGATTTCTCACCCTTCATCTGAATGAAATATATTAAAGCGAGTAATATATCTGCATACAAGAGTTTTATCATTGATCTGTATACCTCATTCCTGCTCGAAATTCCCGCAGTGCTTGAGCATGATTTTCTATATTAATACAACGCATCAATAAATCTGCATCTAAATTAGGTAAAAGTTGCGATTTAGTAACAGATTCATATCCTTCATTTCCTAAACTATAAAAGGATAATTGATCATTAATCCAAAACCAAATTTCAGGAATTTGTAACCGTTTATATGCTTCCAGTTTGTTAATACCTCCACTACTAACAATCACTTCAATCACTAAATAAGGGCGTTTTTTATTTAATCCTAATTCATAGGATTTATCTGCTTCGCGTTTAACTTTTCCAGATTCACTTTCTAAGGTGACAGAACCAGTCGGAGTAAAATCTAATTCCAAAAATTCTAAATAAATTTCTAGTAAAGCCCCAATACTTTCTTTGATAGTTTCGTGTTTTTTGCCTGGCATTTTCCGAATCTCTAAGACTCCATCTAAAAAAGACAACCTTACCCCTGGGCGCTCAATTAGCTGTTCAACAGCTTTAAATTCTCTCCAGGTTAAGTCACTAATTAAAATTGGTTCTGCTTCTCGTTCAATGAGTGTAATTGTCATAATTTAAACCCAAGTTTAGAGATTGAATTTATTGTATCTCAAATCTCTCATCATCTAAACAACTTGAAAACTAAAGTTCAAACTTGCCCAGTTTTTGACATCCAAAATATAAGTATCAGTGGCAATACCGTTAATATCCGTTTTCACTTTACTGGCGTTATGTAAGTCTTGTAACAGGGCTTGTGAGACTTCCAATGGGTTGACTAGAGGACTAATAGCTTGTTGATCTGTGGTGGGATATTTAGCGATCGCTAATGCTGTAAGAGTTTCTTTAAAAGATGCTGTACTCAGAATAAGTTGGTGTTCACAAAAGGTAGAACGGGTGGGAACTAACCAGCCTGATAGCAGTTGATTGTCTGGAATTTTGATGGTTTTTCCGGGAGGAATGAGGATTTCTCTTAATTGGGGTTTGGTAGGAGGAATATCTGTTTCTGGAAAAACTTCCCAAGGGTAAAAAGCTAAGGGACTTTGATTATTATTTAATCCCAATAAGATTAAATACATAGGGCGATCGCTAAAGTTTTCGATTTTATACTGCAAGCGACTACCTACGGGAATTTTAGGAATAGCTATTATTCCTTGATAGCTGGGTGTTTGATCAGAATAAGCTGTACTGGCAATTCCCACGGTTTCCCTTACCATGACAACACGAGGTAAAATTTGGTTAATAACCTCTAAAGTTGCCCTAACTGGTAAACGGGAAGTTCCTTCATTTGCTGTTAGTTGCCATAACTTTGCTGCTAATAAAGTAGAAAATTTTGGTGTTAATCGTTGCACTGCTACTTTCACAGCTTCCCCAACTTCCCCCAAAGTATTAATTATTAGTTCACCACCCAGGGAAAAAATACCATAACGGCTGGGTGTTTGGGTAACTTTACCAAATACATAATCAGCGGTTTCTTCTGGGGTGACAATGTTAGCAATCCGGCTAATACCTGAAAAGGCACTGGTAGCATCTACTCGTTCAATTCTTTCTAACCCCTGATCTAAGAAAATGTTGAGATGAATATTGCGGGGTAATACACGAATAGCTTCTTGAACTATTTCTCCAACTTGAGGTAACTTAATAAGTTCTTTATTCGTAAATTGGGCTTTAGCTATTAAGCCACTGTGCGATTTAACAATTAACTCTTCTCCTGTATTAAGAGTAAATAGAGAATTTGCACTATAATTGGCGATCACTTGCGGAGGTAATCCTCCTAACCATAATTTGACTGTTTTACTATCTTCTTCTGTTGTTTTGACTATGCCCACACCCCCAAATTTATCAATGGGAAAATAATCAACAATTAAAGCATTTTGAGGGTTTTTCTGTTCACTAAATAAACTTGGTTGTTGTTTCCCACCCATGTTATACATAGAACTACCCATAGCAGAGAAAAGAACTTGTACTTTTTTGGCTGGGGTAGTTGCCCATAAATATTGAGTTAAAGCATAGGTAAATAATCCCGCACTCCAATTAGAAAAGAGTAGTTCTCCTGCTTGCTGATTTGCTTCTGATGTCGCGTTAAAAACCGTTGTACTGTTAATAGGTAATATTTGGTTTTTTAATTGCTGGATTAACTCTAATTCTTCTGTTGCTAAGGTTGTGGGTGCTAATTCTGGACGGGTACGAATTCGCAACCCAGAGGGTTTTAATTCGCTAGGATAATAGTAACTTGTATCTAATATTGCTGTGACTTGATTTGTCGGGAGCGATCGCAATAATAACCGCAGAATTTCTTCTAATACATAATTTCCCGATTTTGTCCCTTCATCAACAGGGATTATGGCATTTTGTAGTTTTTCCGTTCCCAAATTTACGCGAGTTCCATAGCCGGAAAAATGGAAAATCACCACATCTCCAAATTTCACTTGCTTACCCAAGTGATCTAAAAAAGCCGCTTTAATAAAATCTTTACTAGCTTGTTCTTCAGTTAAAGTCAGAATATCCGATGCTGCAAAACCACAACGATTAATTAATAATTCTGTTTGCAATTCGACATCAGTTACACAACCACCAAGGGCGGGACTGTGTGGATATTGATTAATCCCTATCAATAATGCCAACTTACGCGGATTAGGTTGTGCTAAAGCTTGGTAATAGCGATCGCTTAAAGTCAACCACTCAGCCTCAGTAATTCCCAACACTGCTAATAAGCCGCTAATTTTGTGTAAAAATTTACGCCGTTTCATAATTACCAGTTAAACCCCAGCCTACTAGCTCATAGCTTAAAGGCTGAAGTCTGTAGAGTAAAGTTTCTAATCCTAATCTAAACTAATACAGGTGAAATTCGCATAGCCCGTGTTAACTCTGCTGCTACTTCTGGACGAGAAAATTCTGGAGGTGGTAACTCACCCCGACGTAACATTTCCCGAACCTTTGTCCCAGACAAGTGAACCCGTTCCTCTGGTTTACTAGGACTGGTTTTAGTTGTAGCCATTTGTTTGGTGCGTGTGCAGTAGAAGGCGTGTTCAAACTTCATCGGCACAATCCCCAACTCTTCCGGGGCAAATTCATCAAATATATACTGAGCGTCATAAGTGCCGTAGTAGTCGCCTACACCAGCATGATCACGTCCCACAATAAAATGTGTACAGCCGTAATTTTTTCTGACTAAAGCATGGAAAATTGCTTCTCTAGGTCCAGCATAACGCATCGCTGCTGGGTTGATTGCTAAAATTACTCTATCTAAAGGGTAATAGTGTTCTAACAAAATTTCATAACAACGCATCCGCACATCAGCGGCAATATCGTCTTCTTTAGTTGCCCCTACCAATGGGTGTAAAAATAAACCATCTACAGTTTCTAAAGCGCACTTTTGAATATATTCATGGGCGCGGTGGATAGGATTGCGAGTTTGGAAACCAACAATTGTTTTCCAGCCTTTTTCTCTAAACATTTCCCGTGAAGCAGCGGGATCAATTTGGTAGCTAGGAAAATGGGGATGAGAATCACGATTTAATAACCAGATATCGCCAGCCAGGTTGATAGCACCTTGGTTGTAGACTACCTGCACCCCAGGATGTTTAGCGTCATCAGTGCGATAAACATTAATGGCTTCGTGTTGTTTGTCGTAGGTATACTTTTCGGTCAGTTCCAATACCCCAATAAATTCACCATTGGGGTTATCTAAGCGGATTAAACTGCCTGTTTGTAAAGGTGCTGCTACTGCTTCAGTTACAGACAGTGTAATGGGAATTGACCAGACAATACCGTTAGCTAACCGCATTTCTGTAACTACTCGGTTATAGTCTGCTTGGTTCATGAAACCAGTGAGAGGACTAAAACCACCAATGGCAATCATTTCTAAATCAGAAACTGCTCGCTCATCAAGTTCCACACGCGGCAAAAAGTCAGCCTTAGAGAGAAATATTTCTCTTTGTGCTGAGGAAGCAACCCGGTTAATTAACTCTCCACCGTGGGGGGCAATGGCATCTGGATGGTAACTCAACGTAATTTTTCCCTAAATTGTTTGTTGCGAACTATGTACTAAGTTATCAAATTCTTGGTACACATTGTTAAATTTCTGTGAAATTTTAGTTTTTAGTTGTCATTCGCCTGTCAGAAAGGGTGAGATTGTTAAAAGAGGTGTATTTTATTACCGCTAATACTAAGAATGACAGGTATATTGCTTGTTCTAAGTTGAATTGCTCTAATTAAGTTAATCTGGAACTAAGGCAGTTTCAGGCTTAGAAGTATGACTACTTTATCCCTTGTCATGAAACCCGTTAGCCAAATGCAGTTAGCACCGGGTAGTGTCGTGACTATTCAAGATGTCAGTTGGCAAGAATTTGAGACGATTTTGCAAGAACTGGGAGAAAAGCGGGCTGCGCGACTTGCGTACAGTAATTTTACTCTAGAAATCATGGTTCCCCTACCTGAACACGAAAAGCCCAAAGACTTAATTTCTGATATTGTCAAAATCTTACTGAAACAGATAGGCAAAAAATACGAACCTTTTGGTTCAACAACTTTCAAGGGGGAAAATACAGCCGCTGTAGAACCAGATGCGTGTTTTTATATTCAAAATTACCAAATAATGATCAATAAGCGGAGATTAGAAATAAATGATCCGCCACCTGATTTAGCTATAGAAATAGATGTAACTTCTAAAACAACTTTGGAAGCTTATCGAGTTATAGGTGTTCCTGAATTATGGATTTATGATGATGGGAAGCTGGCTATTTATTTATTCAGTGATGGAAATTATATTAAATCTGATAGCAGTAGCATTTTTCCTTATATTCCTGTAACGCAAATTATTCCTGCTACAGTTGCACGCGCTTGGGAAGTAGGAACTGTGCAAGCATTAGAGGAGTTTGTAATAAAGATTGGTGGAAGTAGTTTTTAATTTAAAGATGGAAGGAATTAAGTATGCTCAATTGTCATGATATTGCTAAATATTTTCTAGCTCAGACGGATGAAGATGCAGGGGATTTAATGTCTAATCTCAAGCTGCAAAAGTTACTTTATTATGCTCAAGGGTTTCATTTAGCATTGTATGATCAACCCTTATTTTCAGAATCTATAGAGGCTTGGACACATGGACCTGTAGTGCCTGAAGCTTATCATATATATAAAGATTATGGTGCTAACGCTATTCCTATTCCTGAAGATATTGATTTTTCAAAATATGATCAGCAAACTCGTGAACTACTAGATGAAGTATATGCTGTTTATGGTCAGTTTTCTGCATGGAAATTATTAAGTTTAATTCATGAGGAAGAACCTTGGAAAGATGCACGTCAAGATAATCTAATTATCGGTCATCAAGCTCTCAAGAAACACTTTAAGACTCAGCTTGTGATTGCAAATGAGTAGTAAAAAAAGATTTAAACCACCGACAAAGGAAAGAGGAAATAAACTAGCTACTCCACCTGATAAACAAGAAATTCCTCCAGAACAGCAACCTCCAATATTTTCTCTACGTTATCTAGAAGGTGAATATTGCATAACAAAATGTGAAAAAGATGATCAAGCTGCATTTTCACTAAAACTATATAGATTGAGTAAATTAACTTGGAGTCAAATACAGTCGCAAGATAGACATAAACTTGGTTATGAGAAAATTTCTAGAGATGCTATCAAAGCACCAATTCCTAATTTTATTACAGAAGATGTAAATTTTATTGCTTTTCGATTCTCTGGTATGAAACCAATGGTTGGCTATAGAGATGGAACTATATTTTATGTTATTTGGCTAGATAGGAATTTTACTCTTTACGACCATAGTTAATTAATGACTTTTAACGTAGTTAAATTTCTGTGAATTTCCAATTTTTACCTATCACTTGCCGCTCGGAAAGGGCGGATTAAAAAACCCACCCCTACCTAATAGCTAAACTTCTAAATGCTGGTTAAGCAAAGAGAAACTGGTTAGTATTAGTCAGACTCAAACTGCTGGCTTGAATGCCAGTGAGAACAGCGAGAGTTTGATTATTGAAGACAATCGTGGTATCAGCACCAATTTGATTTAAATTGAGTGTTGATGTCGTGATGCCTAAACTGACAGCACCATTAATACCGATGACATCAGTACCAACTTGGAAGTCAAGAATGGTATTAGCAGCTTTTGGTAATTCAGCATTGACAATCCAGAATTGATCAGCACCAGCACCACCGGAAATCAAGTTACTTCCACCTAGACTAACTCTGAAGATATCATTCCCGTCGCCACCTAAAGCCCTGTCATTGCTCCCTAACCAGAATTGGTCATCACCAGCACCACCGGAGATGCGGTTGCCACCTTGACCATCTCTAGCATCAAAGGTGTCGTTACCATCACTACCGAAAATGCGATCGCCTTTGTTGACAAAAACAGTATCATCACCGCTACCAAGATCAATGTTATTGTTACCTGCATCTGTAAATGCGGATACGGTAGTGATCTCTACAATGTCATTTCCTGCACCTGTAAAGAGGATGTCTTGTTTGCCATCAAAGCTTTGACCCCTAAAGGCTAAGATATCGTCATTGCCAGATGTACCAGCGATTAACGATTGAGCAGTGCTAGGAGTTATTTTCAGAGCAGCTAGGATGGGATCATGATCGC
The DNA here is from genome assembly GCF_009711975.1 of Anabaena sp. UHCC 0204. GTDB lineage: Bacteria > Cyanobacteriota > Cyanobacteriia > Cyanobacteriales > Nostocaceae > Dolichospermum. Next base: position 170,663 of record NZ_VIKW01000004.1, on the reverse strand, counting down.
TGGCTCTTTGGGCGTTATCTACAAACTCACTATTAATGTGAACAATATCCACTTGGGCGGAATTACCCAAATTATTGCTCACCAAAATATGATCGAGGGATTGGGAATTACCATCGAAAATGTAGGTATAACGTTCGTTTTCTGGCAGAGTATTAGAAAGATTGGTAAGGTTGCCACCTGCGAGAATGCTTAAAGGAGAAATAAACTCAAATTCATTTAAATCACCCACAACAACCACATGAGGATTGAGTTTTGTGGCAAAAACAGAATCCACAAAATCCTTCACCGCTTCAGCTTGGGCGCGACGCTGATCTAAAGAGCCGTTAATGCTGTTATTTTCTTGTCCATTCCCTCCAGATTCACCACCAACTGAGGGTTGATTAACTCCGAACAGGGGGCTACTACCGCCTTTAGAGGAGAAGTGATTATTGACAACTGTCACCTCTTCACCGTTGAAAGTAAAGTCTGCAATTAGAGGTAGTCGGGTGTCTGTAAAAGCTGTAAAGGAAGATGCTGGAATGGTTTTGACAGAGCCTGCTACTAAACTAACGCGGCTATCATTGTAGAGGTAGGCATTACGGATGTTTGCGCCTGGTTCTCCGCCATTGGTGTTGTTGGTGATGAAAGTATTGTCAATGAATTTGTAAGTTGGACCACCTGCGGCAACGATCGCATCAATGAGAGTTTGTAAGGTGACGCTGGCACTGACAATGCCATTATTGGTACTACCGCTATTGTCTTGAATCTCCTGCAAACCGATGATATCAGGAGTTTTGAGATTATTGACAATTTGCTGGGCGATCGCTGTAAACCGACCATTGGCAATATCTGTATCAGCATCAGCATCATTAGGATCAAGGTTGAGGACGTTGTAACTAGCAATCACCAAAGTATCACCACCCTTATTCAGAGTCGTTACTTCCGGTTGCAAGGTAGAAGGCTGAATATTGCTGACAAAAGCTTGAGTAGGAATGATTTCAAAGTTACCGAAGTTGTAACCCACTACCCCCGTTACATCCCCCAACTTAGCCCCAACATTGACATTGGGGAAAGCAAAATCAAACACCCCATTGTCGGCATCAATTTGAATGCGTTCGGGGTTGAAGTCGTTGGGTGAGATATTGATTGTGCCACGTTGACTTAAACCTGTTGCTCCCACACCATTATCTACAACGGCGTAAATTTCCCCAAAACGATTGGTAGGACTAACTGCAACTAAGTTTTTGGCAGTGACGCGCATTCCTTCCAGAGATTCAAAGAAATCAATCCCGTCAGTGGTGGGGTCAAAGGATGTCAGTCCATCGTTGTCAATGACTTGTGTAGGTGGAATCCGTCCCCCCGCACCGATAATAGTGGCAGCAGGTAGAGAATTATTACTAGAAAGGATGGTAATTGTGGGATTGCCACCAATCTGAGTAGTTGATAAATTCCCTGTGCTGACACCACCAGGAGTAAATTCGCTGACTGTACCCGTGACAGTGATGGAGTCACCAACTTTAACCGTAGGGGCGCTACTGGTGAAGACAAAGATAGCTTCAGATGTGGCAATATTGGTGTCAGAGTGGGGATCTTGGAGATAAAACCCATTGGAATCTACAGCAGTAACAATACCGGGAACTGCCGTTACCACTTGACCGACAAAAGGTGATGTATGACTTGTACCTTGAATGTCACTAATGCGAGTCGGTGTATTGACTTCAAAAATGGCAGTAGTTTTGCTAATTTCGTTAGCAACAACTAACAAAGGTTTGCTGTTAGGGCTGTCGTTTGCAGAAATAAACGCTAGTCCTTCGGGTCCTGAATCAGTTAAACCGGAAGCAGCATTAACGCTGAAATCGCGGGTATTGACATATTGGACAAATTGGGGGGAGTTGGGATTGGTGACTTCATAGACCATGACACCGCCGACACGCTCTAAACCAATGAAAGCATATATGCGATTTGCGATCGCTCCAATAACTACACCTTCTGGTTCTGGTCCTTTGTTATCACTGCGATTATCGAAGTTGTTACTATCGTTGTTGGAATTGTAGTTTCCAGGTAAAGCCGCAGCCGTAATTCGCTCGAAATCTGCACCGCTATCATAAACCCGTTCACCAGCACTATCCCAAATTGTGAAGGAACGAGCGCCGAAGGTATAGAGTTGATCATAGTCCCCGTCGCCATCAGTATCGCCCAAGGTCTTCGTAACTAGCAAACGACCCAAATTTTCAGGAAGTTTGAGGGTAGCTGCATCAGAGAAAGCTATGGGGTCAAGATTGAGACTAGAAACGGTGGCTTCTTCACTAAAACCGTCATAGTCGCGGGTATCACCTTCATTGGCGGTGACATAGTAGGTTTGACCATTAACTGTGTAAGAGGCGATCGCATCGGGTTGATATAATCCGATTACGGGCTGGTTTTGAATATTGACTTTTCCACCACCACCAGAAGTACCATCCACATCGCGATCGCTCGCATCCAAGGCATTAGAGGTGATGTTATAATCTTTGACACCTAAAGGCAAAATTGACTCTACTGTGGCTGTGGCGACATTTACGACAGCGATCGCATTGTTTTCTTGCAGCGTTACCCAAGCTTTTGTACCATCGCCAGAAAAGGTAATATATTCTGGTTCTAAATCTTGGGCAACTGATGAACCCGGTCCAAAGATTCTCACGCCTGAAGCTTTGAGGGCATCAATTTGGCTATTGAAGGGAGTAAAGGATGCTTCTTGGACGCTAGGAGTCGCAACACCACCAGCTAAGTTAATGATGCTGACTGAACCGACAGGATCGGTGGTATAGGCATCGTTAGGCTGACCTTCATTAGCAGTTAAAACCTTTGTGCCATCGGGGGTAAAGGCGAGCATATCTGGCAAAAAGCCCACATTCACCTTACTAATAAAAGCACCGGTTGTGGCATTGAAAAACTGAACTTCCCCTGGATTGTTATCAGCCGTGGTTTGATTGGTAATAGCGATCGCTACAGCCACGATTCCAGCACTCACAGTCCCCGCTTTACCGACGGCGACACTGTTGGGAATCAGGGCAAAACCACCGGCAGTTGTCCCATCAGGATCACCCGTGGTATTAAATGCCAAATCACCGATTTTCGTAGGGTTAGCGGGGTTAGCGAGATTGAGAATTTCGACTACAGAACCGGAAACCACAAATAGGCGATCGCTAATGGGATCAAAAGCCGGAATTTCGCCACCATTGCTGCTAGTGAAACCACCAATTTTGGTAAGAAGACTCGAATTATTATTGGTAATAGCGATATTTTGGGTGGTGGTTGTACCCAGAGTAATTCCTGAAGCTGGGTTACTGAGGCTTAATACAGCAGTTTCTGTTCCTTCCGCGATTCCATCATCAGTGGCGACAAAGGTAGCTGTGGCGGTAGTTTGACCATTAGGAATGGTTAAAGTTCTGGTAGAGACAGAATAATCACCAGGAGTAATCCCAGTTCCCCCTACGTTTAAGGTAACGGTTTGATTACCTGATACCGCCGCCGAAGCTGTTGCTGTGACGGTGATTTGATTGCGGCTAGATTCCGAAGTTGTGTTACTACTGACAGAAAGATTGACTGTTGGTAATACTCCAAAGTCGTTATCAGTAATGGCGACTGTAATTGGGGCAATGGGAATATTGTTATATTGAGCATCGGCACTGGTGACAGTTTGGGTAATTGTCCCTACATGATTCCCTTCCACAACTGCATCATCTATAGCAGTTACTGTCACCACTTGGGCAATATTCCAATTAGCAGCAGTGAAGGTGAGGGAATTGGTACTGGTTGTCACCTGTGTGCCACCGTTTAAGGCAATAGTGACATCGGCCGTCGGTTGGACAGAAAGGACAAATACTAGGGAATCCGTTGCCCCACCTTCTGTAGCAGTCGTTGTCCCACCACTTTCCACAATTCTGACAGTGGGTGCAACAACTAGATTGGCATTGTAAGTACCGGGATTACCAACAGCACCACCAACGGAAGCACGGGAGTTTTGAGTGTCACCAACAGCAGAAAGTTGCCAATTTGGATTAATTGCTAAAGGAGCGAGGTTTGCTTTATCGGTGGAAGCACTAAATTCTTGGGTGCGGACAGTACCTGGGAAAAGTTCATCACCGTAGCTGAGACGATCAACCAGGACATTGCTGGCATCATAGATATTAATTTCATCGCCGCGTCCGAGTCCAGGGTTTGAATCACCAATAACTTTAACGGAATTCGCCAGACCCCAAGCAGTGCGGAAGGCAGCAACGTCAGCAGTTTCTGTAAAAATGACGGATTCCCCTGGTTGGACAATTCCGAAGGCACTCAGGGAGAAAGAGCCGGGGTTACGCCCACTATCAGAGTAACTCCAACCAGTCAGATCAATGGCATTAGGGCTGAGGTTTGTCAACTCCACAAATTCGCCATCTGCACCACTGTAAAGATATTCGGTAATTTGCATGGTGAAATTGGCAGGGGAGGCAACATCGTTATCAGTGATGTTTGCAGTCACGTTTGATATTGCCAATCCGTTGTAGTTAGCATCTGCACTGGTGACACTGTGGGTAATTGCACCACTATGAGAACCTTCTAGTACGGCATCATCAAACGCCGTCACTGTCAAATTTTGCGCCACATTCCAATTAGCAGCAGTGAAGGTGAGGGAATTTGTACTGGTTGTCACCTGTGTGCCACTGTTTAAGGCAATGATGACATCTGCGGTTGGTTGACTGTTTAAAACGATTGTATAGGTGTCCGTTGCGCCACCTTCGGTGACATTGGTTGAACCACCGGTCTGATTCAGGGTAATGCCAGCATTGGATACTGCACCTAATGTAAATGCTGTGCTACTAAATGGTACATCTGGGGCAATAGTATCAATACTCTGATCCCCTCCACCATCTTGAACAATCCAATTAGTAGGATTATTGATAATTGGCAAATATGCTGAGAAGTTAGCCTGTCCACTACGATCGCCATTAAAGGCTGCTACATCGGCATCATCATCTAAAGTAGATAAATCCAGCGCATTCAGTCCAGCCGTTAAGCCTGTATTGGTTAGTAATCCATTAGTAGCATTAAATCCGCCACTAGCGATCGCTGTAATAAAGGTGGGTGAAGCTGCACTTCCCTGATAAGCATAGATCACTTCATCACCTGCACTAATCCCGCGATTTGTACCCCGTGATGGTGATAGAACAGAAGCATCTATGACTGTTCCCTGGTTGGCTGTAATTGTTCCACTACCAATGTTATCAATGCGGACAATTGTTCCTGCGGTGACTAAAGATGTGGCTGTCCAACTAAAAGCACCTTCGTTTGTATCAACCCAAGCCGTACCATTCCACTCGTTATCTTCAAAAATAATTACTTCACCGGGATTAATGTCAACTAATGCCACAAAAGCAATGTTGTCATTACCATCTGCATTATATCCAACAAATGCGATATTTCCTGTTGTTAGTGCCATAATTTAAATTTTCCCTGTGATTTTAGAAAATCACATACAAATAATTGGTTATATCCTATCTAGTAGGATTCACTAAATAGGTTAAGATGCTGATAAGTGGACATTATCAAAACATTATTTAAAGGATTATTTTTGCCAGCATCAGTGTTGCTGAAAAAGTTTTCCTGTGATAATTGGTATCTGTTTAAAAATTCTGGCGTTGCTAAAACCAAGGATGAATTTAGTAGAGACTTTCCATGGAACGTCTCTACAAGAATGATAGAAAACAAAGATTTAATTTCTATCAGATGCAATACCTTCGCCATTTTTGTGTAGGTTGGGTTGAGCGGAGCAAAACCCAACAAATGCGTTGGGTTGCGTGCCTTAACCCAACCTACTACGAATCAAGAAATTTTTGAATTTGGCTACAATATTGAGATGGTTTTGAATTAACTCAAAATAAACTGGTTAGGGTTTGTTAAACTCAAACTATTGGATTGAACTCCAATCAGAATCGCTATGATGTTACTACCAAAGATAATTTCTGTATCACCACCAACTTGATTTAAGTTGAATTGGGATGCAGTAGAGCCTAAAATAGCGATTTTATCAACACCAATTTGGAAGTCCAGGATAGTATTAGCGGCTTTTGGTGGTTCAACATTAAAAATCCTGAATTCATCAGCACCCGCACCACCTGATAGCAGGTTGCCACCACCGAGGCCAACATAGAATTTGTCGTTACCATCGCCACCTAAAGCCCGGTCATTGCTACCGAGGAAGAAGGTATCATCACCAGCACCACCAGACATCCGGTTGCCACCTTTACCATCTCTAGCATCAAAGGTATCATTACCATCGCTACCGAAAGCGCGATCGCCCTTATTAACAAAAATAATATCGTCACCACTACCAGTATCAACATTGTTCTTACCCGCAAGCCCTAAAATAGGTGCAGTTGCTAGGTCTACTTCATCGTTTCCAGCACCGGTAAAGACAATATCACGGATACCATTAAAGTCAGTTCCAGCTATCAATATATCTGCACCGGGAGTTCCGGAAACGAGTTCTCCAGGAGCGCCTAAAACCGTATCTTCCCGGAAATTGAGGTTTTGGATTCTGGTATCTCCTTCTGGGGGTGTTTCCACAATATTGAAAGTTTTATTCCCACCTATGGGGAAGTTTGCAGCTAAAAATTCAGCTAGTGTATCCTGTTCCGAACCATCCGCAGCAAAGGTAGCAACACCAGTTCTAGTAGCATTATTAGGTTGGGTTAAATCAACGCGATTTTCACCAAATTCAGGAAATGGGTAGTTATCACCACCACCTGCTAAGAAATCAAGGGTAATTAGGCGAATTTGCCGATTTGCATCTCCTACCAACTGCCCATTTTCCACAATTACATCTAAGACTTGACCATTGTTAGGATCAACAATAGCTAAACTACGAATGCGATCGCCTTCTGTTTGTACACCAGTCACTCTACCATTGGCATTTCGTTCAAAGACAATAGCCTGTTGACTGGAGTCAAAACTAAACTGAATCCCACTAACCTGGGGAAATTGTCCAGGAGTCGCACCTTCAGCAGTTGCAGCTACACCATATTCTAAAATTTGCTCTAATTCTGCTGCGGTTACAGTCAACAAAGATAAGCCATTATTGAATCGCAAACTATCCAGAATATCTAGCTGGGAAATCTCCCCCGTTTGCTTACCAGAAAAAGGGTTTTCTTGGGTAGGAAGAAGTGTTCCATTTGCATCTACTTCACCAATAGCTGCCCGAATACCACCGCCATTTTTTATGGATACTTGCACAGTAGCATCAATCGTTTTAGCAAAGGACAAATTAGCATCCGCAGACAAATTACCCAAAGTTGTTTCTTGGGTTCTTACCTGTTCTCGACGACCTTCGATAAATACCTCACTCCGACCAAAAACATTACTATCTTGTACTGCAACCAATCCTTCAACAGCGTCGGTTAGCTGTTTAACCAGATTACCTTTTGTCCCTTCAGCAAAAGCAGCTTCTGTACTACCCCATAAAGCAATTACTTGATCCTCTGTAGTCGCAACTGGACCATTAATTACTAAATCTAAATCACTGACTTCATCCAGAGGACTACCATTAGCATCTACTAAAATGCCATTAGCATCAAAATCTACTACCAATCTTCCTACATAAGAATATTCGCCATCAGTGCTAACAATAACTGCGGGATCTCCATCTGCATTAGTAGTGACGATGGGATAGGTATTTGTCGGTGTATCTCCAGAACGCAAATTATCATCACCATTAGCCAGGATAGTATCAGAACCACCAGCTATAATTACATCTACACCCCTTAACTTGGTAATTAGTTGTTGTTCTAGGGCAATTTGTTGCAGATGTGAAACTACAATAATTTTATTAATGCCTTGGGTTTGCAATTGATTGATCACAGGCTGCAAAATAGCAGCTAAGGCATCCATATCATTTGCTTTTGTTCCCTGTACCTTTGTCCCGGTGGGAGAAGAAATACTTTCTAATAATTGGGTGGTAGCACCAACTACACCTATTTTTTCACCACCTCTTTCAATAATTGTCGCCGGGGCAATTTTTGGGGTGGTTGTTCCTGCTAGGGACGCTGTGGGATTTGTTTGAAAGGCTGTATTAGGGAGAATATTAGGAGTAAATAAACCAGATAAATTGCTATCTGCGGCAAAATCTAAGTTAGCGGATAGGTAAGGAAATTGAGTGCCTACCCATCTATCATCGGCTAAACCTGCACCCCGATATTCTGCTTCTATAATGGTTCTTAAAACTTCCGAACCCAGATCAAATTCATGATTACCAAGGGCAGAGGCATCAAAGCCAATGATATTCATAATTGAGATATCAACTCGACCACTACCTTCTCTTAAACTACTATAGCTATTATTGATGGTTGCATTGGGTAAACCGAAAAGTTGATTGTAGATATTATTAAATAAGCCACTGTTACGGAAAGTTATATCTCCTGCGGCGCTAAAAAATGGTCCAGCTAGGTAGTTATCTCCCGCAGATAGGGTAATAGAGTTGTCAACTGAGTCTTCTAAGCTATCAACAATTGCTGCAAAGTTAGGTGCATCAGAAATTGCATTTACACCACCTTCTAGGTCAGAAGCATGGAGAATTTGCAGTCTAAAATCTGTCATGGGATCACCTCAAAACCTTTTAGAACTAGGATTGAATAAATAACTTAAGATAGAATTAAGAAAGTATAGGTAAATAGTTAAATTTATTAAGGTCTCTAGAGGAAAAATTAAACGCAGATTATTTTTTAGATCATGATATTCAACATCTCCGGTAATTAAGTAGGTATCACCTGAAACTGTTGTAGGGACAATTCATGAATTGTCCCTACAATAATTTTGCAAGAGGTCTATTTAGGACTTGCTGATTTTATACAAAAGCGAAATTAGCAGCAGTCAAACTTGAGGTATTGACACCACTTAAAGTAGTAACGGTTGTTGTACCGATCGCAATACTATTACCATTGAGAGTTAGATCACTAAAGTCAAAACCTGCGCCTTGACCAGAAATACCTAAGACATCAGTACCGATTTGGAAGTCAAGAATCGTATTAGCAGCTTTGGGTAATTCACCATTGACAATCCAGAATTGGTCAGCACCAGCACCACCTGATAGCAGGTTGCCACCACCGAGGACAACATAGAATTTGTCGTTACCATCGCCACCTAAAGCCCGGTCATTGCTACCGAGGAAGAAGGTATCATCACCAGCACCACCAGACATCCGGTTGCCACCTTTACCATCTCTAGCATCAAAGATGTCATTACCATCGCTACCGAAAGCGCGATCGCCTTTGTTGACAAAGATACTATCATTACCACTACCAGCATCAATGTTGTTGTTGCCAGAGAATGGAGAATTTGCCCCAAAAACGGTATCTATTGTGTCATTGCTTGCACCAGTAAATACTATGTCGTTGATGCCGTCAATTCCACCATTGACAAATAGATCATCTATGCCAGTTGTACCTGCAACAACTTGGGCGGTTTCCGCAATAGCGGCAGATACACCTAAACGAGAATCGAGGTTTAGGGGTTTGTCTAGTTCCAAGACAACGATTTCATTATTATCAATCGCTGGGGGACGACCAATAGAGAAGGGATAGTTGTTATCATTGGCAACTAAAATGGTTTTGCTATCCAGTACCAAGACATCTTCAATGGTTTGGAATGGCATATCATAAGTAGTTTTGCCATCACCATTGAGATCGTTGGGATCTTGAATATTCAGCAAGTTGGCAATTTCCTCTTTGGAGACGAATCCATTAGCATCAATCTTGCTAAAATCAACTTTGAAAATTTTCTTGAAAGCCGCAGTGCTACCTTGTCCGTTATCCCGTTCAATAATTAGAAACTCGTTGTTATTGATGGGGGTAAAATCACCGATCGCATTACTAGGATTTGTTAATTGATAACGTCCTACTAATCCTTGATAGCTTTCGCTGGCTACATCGAATTTATAAATCCGTAATGAGCCAATAGGATCGCCGACAACAGTCCCTTCCAGCAGAGGATAAAGAGTTTGACGGTCAGGACTAAATGCCATGCCTTCAAAGCCTTGGGAACGGTTCAGATTGGCTGTTACTAAGTCGCCGTAGTAGGGTTGATTAGGATCGAAATAGTTGGGAGAAGTGGAGAAGTAAGGACTGTTAAGATTGGCGTTAGGATTAGCGTAGCCTGTACCAGCAAGGTAATCATTAACTAGAACTTGTCGCCCTGTTTTGGGGAAGTCGGTAAAGAAACCATCTACGCCCAAATCAATGAATCTACGGAACTCCGCACCAGGATCGTTTTTGTAAGTATCGGGAAGGAAGAACTCGTCATTTCTTAAAGTGTAGAGATGGACGATTAAACCTGCTGTGTGGGCATCTTGAATTAGGGTTGTAGGTGTGCCTAAAACGCGATCGCCATCACTAATTTGTCCATCACCATTCAAATCATCAGCCTGGCCGTCATTATTGGCATCTACCGTCAACTGGGGAATAATCCGCTGTTTATTTGGTCCAATACCTTGGGCATAAGTAGCAATTTCCGCTAAACCTGCGGGGGTGGAAAGATTGGTATAGGTGCGGGTATCACCAGCAACTACAAAGTCATAAGGTTGACCTGAACCGCCAAATAATTGCACCAGAGGAATATCAATCCCTGCTGTGGGCATAATCGTGTTGTTAAGTGCCTTGAGGTTAGCAACTTCAAAGGATTGAATGAAGATCCGGGATGGATCAGTAAAGTTTTCGGCTTTAAGGGTATCTACCAATAGTTGGCTAGTATTGATACCTTGTTGTTGGAAGAAAGTGGGATGTTTGGTTTCAGGATAAATACCGATTTTGCGTCCTGTTTCTTGTTCGACTTGTTTCACCAAATCAATTACTTCTGCCAGAGTGGGTACTTTTAGCCCGTCGTTGTTGAAAGCCGTACCACGTAAAGCAGGAATCCGCTCAATCGCATTTAATTCTTTAACTTCTGCTAGGGTAAAGTCTTCCGCATACCAACCTGCCACATTGCGACCATCTAAATTTTTGATTGTCAGGCGATCGGCAAATTTGTCACGCAAATAAACATCGGTACTGGTGTCAGTAGTATTGATAACTGGTTTACCATTGGCATCCCGTTGAATTGTGCCATCAGTGTTGAGAACTGCGACGGCTAATAAGGGTTCGTGACGGGCAATTAAGATACCGTCTTTTGTTACCACTAAATCGGGTTCAATGAAATCTGCACCTTGAGCGATCGCTAATTTGTAGGCTTCTATTGTATGTTCTGGGCGATCGCCACTTGCACCACGATGTCCGATCACAATGGGTGCTTTGCCTGTGAGTGTATCAAATTTAGGAGTAGAAAGCACAGTGGGATTTTGGGGCGATCGTACTTCATCACCAGTAATCTGATCACGGACTAAATCACCTGTCCCTGGGAAGTCGGTAAAGTAACCATCTACACCCAAATTAATGAATTGACGGAACTCCAATTCAGGATTGTTGTTGTAATTTGATGCCAGGTATTGACTCTCGTTCCGGAATGTGTATGGATGAACAACCAAACCTTCTTTATGAGCATCACCAACTAAGCTGGAGGGTGCTAGGGTAACTTTGTCAATATCGTTAATGACACCATCATTATTCAAATCGTCAGGTTGACCATCATTATTATTGTCTACCGTCTTCACGGACACAATCATCCGTTTCCAAGGACCTATCCCATCAGCATAAGCAGCAATTTCCGCTAAACCTGCTGGAGTTTGTAAATCTCCATAGGTGCGGGTATCACCTGCGACGGTAAAATCGTAAGGACGAGCATTGACATCTTGATATATCAATGTTCCATCATTTGCCACATCATAAGCATCAAGCAATTGTACCAAGGGCAAATTGGTGAGAGTATTCAGTTCTTTAAGATTACTGACTTCAAAGGATTGAATGAAGACTCGTGTTGGATCTGTGAAGCCTTTTTCATTAAGGACTGTAAGGAGCTTTTCTTCCAGTGACAAACCCAAGTTATCGTGGAAAGTGGGGTGTTTGGTTTCTGGGTAAATACCAATTTTCTTACCCGTTTGTGCTTCCACTTCTTTGAGTAAATCAATGATTTCACTCAGGGTGGGAATTTCCAGAAGACCATTGTAAACTTGATCACGGAAACCTTGAGGCATAATAGCGCGGAGGGTTTTGATTTCTGCCAAGGTAAAATCAGAAGCAAAGAAACCTTCTTCCGCAACACCATCTACTATCTTCGTGGTTTTCCGACTAGCAAATTCGGGACGACTAGCAACATCAGTAGTATTGATGAGATTGGGTTCATGACGGGCAATTAATATACCATCGCTGGTAGATACCAAATCTGGTTCAATAAAGTCTGCACCGCGTAAAATCGCCAGTCGGTAGGCTTCAATTGTGTGTTCTGGTAGTTCTCCACTAGCACCACGATGTCCGATCACAATAGGATCTTGACCGTTGAGTGTATTTAGTTGGACGGGGTTAGGAGTAGCGAAGGGTGCATCTAATAAAACGCCATTACTATTGAAATGCAGTAAGTATGTTCCAAATTCATCACCGACCCAAATATCACCTTTAGCATCAATGACAAAGGACTCTACATCAAAATCAGCCCCTGTCAATTCACGGTTGGCTGTGTTTTTATTGACAATATCAAAGGGGATTAATTTATTGGGGTCAGAGAGTTGAATAAAGCTTTGAACTGCTACACTACCATTACCGTTTTCTGTACCAGCAAAATTGGGGTCAACTTGGTAAAGTCGCAAGAGAAAATCAGCACTATTATTTTTCGCCCCAAAGCCATTATCTGCTAAAAACCAAAATACAGAACCACCACCATCAGGTGCAAACTGCACACCACTAAAACCTTGTACTGGTTGACCATTGAAAGGTGTAGGGCGACCATTTGTAGGGTTAGTCAATGCAGAACCGGATGCGGGTCCAGCAGCGAAGGTATCAGCAGGAAGAGAAGCAAAACCTTTGAGTGTCACCATATTAGAAGCAATATTTAAAGTAGTTGAAACTTGGTCATCTTCTTGGGCGTTGTTATTACCCGCAACAGAATCAAAGTCAGATTGATTTTGTCCGGTAATTTCGGCCTTGTTAATCACTGCACCACTTTGGGCGATTTTGGCGTTAATTGTCAGGGTGCGGGTGGTGTTACCAGCAATTTCTCCCACATTCCAAACACCAGTTTGACTGTTGTAAGTTCCCTGTTGTGGTGTCGCAGAGATGAAAGTTAATTGTTGTGGTAACAAATCTGTGACTTTAATGCCATTAGCCAGTAGAGAACCTTTGTTGGAAAGGGTTAAGGTAAAAGTTACCTGTTGTCCTACAACTGGGTTAGTGACATTTGCAGTTTGACTCAACTCTAAATCAACAAAATTAGGTTGAGGAGTGCGAGGATTATAGCTGGTGGTATCTATGTTTAGGGGAGTGGGGAAAGCATTGGCGATATTTTCCCAAGGTACTAACTTAAAGTTGCTGCTGATGTTCTCATCATCAACAATGGTGGCGGGATCATTTGAGCCATCTTGGGTGATAAATACACCATAAGGGAAGTTCGGACCCAAGGGCAAGTTAATAACATCTGCACCGTCGGATTCTTGAACGCTGTCAATTCCTCCATTGTTCCCAACTCCAAATCTTCCTAAAAATTCGTTGTTGCTTTCACGGGTATAAACTGCAAAGGTGTTATCGCCTTGACTTGAGGCTAAAAGGTATCCTGTACCGTTTTTACCGTAGTAAATTGTTAAGCCTTCAACGTCATTGATGAGATTTTTGCCACCTTCGGCTTTGACTTTCTCAATTAATGTTCCGGTTGTTCCCCCATTGGGTTCGGCTTTGAATTTCCAAATCCCTACATCTTCTTGACCAATGTACAGAAATCCTGTTTCTTGGTCTACAACCATTCCCTCTGTTTGGGCTGAAGCGTCTGGTGTGGTAGGGGCAGGAATCGTAAAGTTACGCACTAGCTCGTAACCGATTGTACCATTGCCTTTGTCTACTAATTTGAGTTGGGCTACATCTCCAGTTTGACGACGACTGGTGAAGACGTAGTAATCGTTGGTGACGGGACTGCGATAGATTGCTAATCCATAAGCACTGCGAGTAGATTCAGAATAAGGAGTAGCAAAAGGTAGACCTTGGAAAATTGTGGCTGCATTGCTATCAGTAATATTTTCTAGGAAATTGCCATTTGTGCTGTTGGGGTTAATTTTGAAGATGGCTAGTTTATCATTGTTGCGATCGCTCGCCACAGCAATATCAATTTTCTGACCACCTAATGTAAACCCATATTGCAAATCAACGTTGTTGTAACGAATATCTGGATTACTAGGATTAATGGTCTGCAACAGGTTTCCAGCTAAATCATAAATCCGCAAACCACCATTTTTGACGCTGGTGAAAACTAGGCTTTTGCTAGAATCGGTAGCATTTACATAAATTGCCGGATCATCAGCATCGGCTCTTTGACTAAAAGGTAAACTATCATCATCTAAAAGCGCCGGACGGGTTTCTACAATAGGGGTGACTGTGGGAACTACATCTGCACTCAAGTTGATAATTTGAGTAAATTGGGTAGCACCAAAGTTATTATCACTCACCAAAACAATGGATTGACTACCATCTGCCAATTTAGGACCAAAAGCTAAACCTTCAATATTGTCTGTTCCTGTGGGGTGATTTCCGTCACTATTCGGCAAATTCAAGGAATCCAAATTCAATATTAGGCGTTTTTGGGTTGGTTGAATTGCTGCTAATTGTTCACTACTTAACCCACTCAGAGAATCAATTGTATTGATGTCTGTTGCCCCTTGGAGACTAATTTCATAGATTTTGATGGTGTTTCCTTGTCCAACAGCAAAGGAACGTTCTAAAGCCAACAGAGTGCCACGATTATCAATTGCTAGTAAATCTACCAAACCGTTATCAGCAAACCCAGTAATAGGGTTAGGTGCTATAGCAATGGGGTCAGTAACATAGAGATATTCTTTCTCTGGTTGTCCTGTCACCAAATTGTATTGAATAATCCGAGAACGAGCGCCTGTGGTAGTTGTAGCAATTGCACCATCTTGAAATAGACCGCTTTCTGTCGCTGTGAATAGGGTTTTTTGGTCGGGTGAAATTGTTAAACTTTCAAATGCTAAGTTGTTCCGTATCCCTAATGTTTGTTCACCGGGATTTAAAACACCATTGCTGTTCAGGTCGTTAAAAATCGGTTTAAATTTAGTGGGAACAGCGAGTGATTTAATCTCCTGTCCGGTCGTCAGGTTAAACTCTTTGATGAAAGGATCAATAACACGATTAGCACTAACTTCTCCCTCAGAAGAAATAAACACTGTCCCATTTTTAGTTAATGCAATACCTTCTGGGTCAAGACTATTGGCTGCAAAAGGATTACCATTGCTATCCTTGAGTTGGACAACCTTAGTAAACGTGACTGCGTTAGTGACAGGATCGAGAGTAAAAGTGTAAAATCGGGCATTGGATGAGCGATCGTCGGCAATGGCATAATATTGATTATTAGCCGCATCATAGGTTACACCAGACAACCCACCAACAGGTACATCCACTCCATTAATTGATTGTGCTGCACCAGTGGGAATAAATCCTGTATTGAAGATTTTTTGTCCTGTAAATTCTGCACTGACAACGGTTTTACCTGCTTTTGTTGCGCCAACTTGTACATCTGCAAATACTAACCGATGGTCAGAACTAGGAAAACCACCGGGAAGACTAGAGTTAAATGTACCTACTAAGGGGAAATTTGCATCTGTATTGCTAGGCCAGTACACTCCTGAATTACTAATTTGTAAGTCTGTGGAGGGGAGTACATAGTCTGTTCTCAGGTTGCCAGGAGCAGTATCATTAAAGTCTGCGGTGTCGAAAGCAGGATTGCCTTTTTGACTGGTGTTTGCCCCACCTTGTGAGGTAGCTTGTTGAGGAGCGCCTAAACTTGTGGGGATAACATTGGTATTAATACTGGGATTCAGTAACAGTTGGTGAATGGCATTGTTATAACTATCACCATCCAAGGGATCAGCATTCTGATCACCCATAATTACAAAGCTTGAACCACTAGGAAGATTACCTGTTTTTCCCCCATCATCGTAGATATAATCACCTTTACCGGGAGTAATATAATCTGCCCAAAAACGGATTTCATCACTATTGCGTTTACCGTTGCGGTCTTCAGTTCCGTCAAAGGTGGGTGGTGTCGGGTGACTAACGAGAACATGAACGGTTTCCCCATTTACCTGAATAGGTACATCCCAATGACTCTTGGAAGATAAGCGCAGAACGTTAATTTCTTCCGGTGAATAAAAACCGTTTAAATTTTCATCAATTGCAGTAGTAGAATTATCTAAAGTTGGGTCATTTGTTAATAAGTTTCCTGGCATATCCTTCCACAAGAAATTTTGGAAGGTGCGAATATTAGTGGTATCAATGGGATATTTAGAAAGTAACAACATCCCAAACTGTCCAGGGAAATTCCCAAAGCCAAAAGCATCATCACCGTATCCTGTTGTGCCTTGAGTTGTAACTGTTGTACCATTATTATTTAAGTCAAAACCGGAAGCAATACCTGTGTTACTAGGAGCAATATAAAAGTAGGGGTAGTTAACTGGTACAACACCATTTTGGCTGATTTGGAGATAATTTTGTCTAAAAAGATTTACTGCTGTTGGGGAATAGTCAAATTCATTAATTAGTAATACATCCGGGTTGTTGCGTTGAATAATTTCCGCAACTGTTTTTGCTTGAGCGTTGTTAGGGGTAGATAAATCAGTGAGTAACTGACCTTCTGTGTTGCGATTTAGGGACGCATTAAATTGGGAAAAGCGGACTGTGGTAGATGCCATTTTTATTTCTCAAGTAAATGCAGAGTTGGCTTGAGTAAAGAAAATCTGGTAATTATAAATTCCAGATCATGGCATTAACATATCAGTCGAAAGTTAAGATATTATTGTCTATTGTTGAGATTTATTTAAGTCCTGATTAAGCTTCTCATAAGCTGTTAAATGCCTGATTTGACCTCACGCACTGGACAAGTGATAACAGTAACAGCTTTGGAGGAATTTTTTGATCGAGATTGCGATCGCTAGATTTTTTGCGCGAAATCTGGTATGGGAACAAAAAGTAGAACTCTTTGCTATTCTTGATCGTGCAATTGCATTAAAATTCAACGTGGTCATTTTCCATATCCGTCCTACCTGTAATACCTGATAAGATTACCACTACGATTCTTATTTTGATTTTAATTTTAATCTGATTCATAATGATAACGAGCTTGTAAAAAATAAACTTTATTTTGTGTTACTTTATAAACCAAACGATGTTCTAAATCAATGCGTCGTGACCAAGTATCAGGAGCAATATATTTAAGAGGTTCAGGTTTACCTAAGCCTGTAAACGGTTGACCATCAAGAATATCCGCTACTAAATCTAATATCTTATCTCCTTTTTTTCTATCATGATTATACCACCAAGCCAAATCTGCTTTAAAATCAGGACTGAAAACAGGAAAATAACCAGATAATTCTTTTTCTTCATTATGAGTATCTGGCTTTTTTTTCTTACTACTCAATTCCTAACTCCTCTTTTAATTCAGCCAATGTTTGAGGAGTTTCCGTTTCTGTTTGTGTCCATTCTAAAGCCCGAAATAAACGTTTAGCATTTTTAGGTGATCTTAATAAATAAACACATTCTAATAAACTGGAAAGTTCATCTTCGGCAATTAACGCCACGTTTTTCTCATTACGACGTTTAATTACTACGATTTCTCGTTGATCACACACCTGATCTAAGATAGTTGCTAAATTCAACCTTGCTTGAGAGTAAGTGGTTTCTTTGCTTAACATTCTCTTTTTTAAGAAGTTGTACAACTATATTGTACAATATTCTATTTTTGTTGTCAAAATTGCCTTTATTTATACATTAAAAAATAAGTATTTAGGGTTACAAGCAAAAACGGGAAATGATATGTAAGTCAATACTGTTCGGTTAAGGATTTTGGTAGGTTGGGTTAAGCGACAGCGCAACCCAACAAATGCTTATAAATGTTGGGTTTCCTAACGTCAACCCAACCTTGTATCTTAGAGGTATGAAATTCCTAAATTGAACCTTGAAAACTCTTACCTTTGCGTCTTTGCGCCTTTGCGTGAGACTAAAATTCATACCGTTAATCAGCAACGCCCATTTTTCCTTGTCGGATCTGGGAAATTGAGGATATCCAGATAGTTGAACCAGATAGTTAGTTGAAACTGTTCCCTGTTCCCTGTTCCCTCTCCTCACAGACAACTTTTATGGCTAACGCCACGCTACGCTATCAGCAAACCCTACTTAGCTTCCTAAAATCGTTATTTCCTGGAAGTCCCTTATTTTGGGTATATTTTACTCATCCTCATCTGGTTCTAAATCTTCTTCTGTCAATTCCTGATGAGGTACAGCGGCAATAATGGCATCTATGACTTTACCTACTGGTAATATCTCTATACCAAGATCGGGGAATTTTGTGCCTTTGGGGACTATGGCTCTTTTAAATCCTAGTTTTGCGGCTTCTTTTAATCGTAGTTCCATTTGGGAAACCGATCGCACTTGTCCCCCTAATCCTACTTCCCCAATTAAGACTGTCCCAGGATCAACTATCTTATCTCGGAAACTGGCAACGATCGCTACGGCAATTCCTAAATCTACGGCTGGTTCTTCTACGTTTAATCCCCCCGCAGAAGCTACATAAGAGTCTAGTTTAGACATGGGTATACCCACACGCTTTTCTAATACGGCGAGTATCTGCACTAAGCGGTTGTAATCTATGCCTGTACCAGCCCGTCGAGGAGATGGGTAACTGGTAGGACTAACTAAAGCTTGTAATTCCACTACGATTGGTCTTGTTCCTTCACAGGCAACAACAATAGCTGTACCAGGAGCGGGATCGTCACGGTTGCCTAAAAATAGCTCGGAAGGGTTATCTACTTCCTTTAATCCTTGGGATACCATTTCAAATATACCAATTTCGTGTGTCGCTCCGAAACGGTTTTTTACAGTTCTTAATAATCTGTGAGAGGCAAAGCGATCGCCTTCAAAATATAATACAGTATCTACTAAATGTTCTAATACTTTGGGACCTGCGATCGCTCCTTCTTTGGTAACATGACCCACGATTAACATGGTAATATCTTCGTGTTTTGCCACTTTCATCAAAGCTGCGGTACATTCCCTGACTTGAGCAACTGAACCCGGTGCTGATGTCAAAGCTGGAAAAAACACCGTTTGGATACTATCTATTACCGCTACGTTTGGCTTGAGGGAGTCTATTTCCCGCAAGATTTCCTCTAAATCCGTTTCTGGTAACACATATAAATCTGCACCTATACTATCAGGATCTATGGGTTTCTCAGTCTCTTTGGCTAGATTATCAGGATCTTTATTTTTATGATCTTGATCTTCCGTGATCACTAGAGGAGTGTTTGACATTCCCAACCGAGAAGCCCGTAATTTTACCTGTTGTCCTGATTCTTCTCCCGTGACATAGAGGATACGGTATTTTTGTGCCAATTGATGAGAAACTTGCAATAATAAAGTTGATTTACCGATACCCGGATCACCACCAATTAGCACCATCGAACCGGGAACTATACCACCGCCTAAAACTCGATCTAATTCCCCATAGCCGGACTCCCAACGGGCAATTTGGCGATCGCTAATTTGATCAAAAGTCAAGGCGGATCTGGCTTTAGCTGGTTTATTATGAGACTTACTATGACCTCCAGCTTGCCAATTTCCTACACCTCCCCGGCTGGGTATATCCCCTATGTAAGCACTAATGTTCTGTTCTACTAAAGAATCGTAAGTGTCGCAATTTGAACATTTTCCGAACCATTGGGAGAATTCCGCTGCACAATTACTACAGATATAAATGGTTTTTGGCTTTGCCATGCTGAAATTTTATTTAAGAATCTTAATTTTTTCTTAATTCTTGGAAAAAACGAAAATTTAATAATAGTAATAGTTAGAGCTTTTTCCAAATCAATTGAGAGAATGATATCTTACTATTATGATATTAAAAATTAATCATGAAAAATTTTACTTAAGGAGCATTACAAAACTTGGAAAGTCATAAAGAAAAAATCCTGGTAGTAGA
Organism: Anabaena sp. UHCC 0204; assembly: GCF_009711975.1. Lineage (GTDB taxonomy): Bacteria > Cyanobacteriota > Cyanobacteriia > Cyanobacteriales > Nostocaceae > Dolichospermum. The sequence continues at coordinate 150,557 of NZ_VIKW01000004.1, read as the reverse complement.
CGACGAAGCCAGCATTCGGCGGATTTTGGAAACACGCCTTTCCATGATTGGCTACGATGTGGTGACAGCAGGAGATGGTGAGGAAGCTTTAGAAATATTTCGTAAAGCTGAACCAGACCTAGTAGTTTTAGATGTCATGATGCCAAAGCTAGATGGTTATGGCGTTTGTCAAGAATTACGCAAGGAATCGGATGTTCCCATCATCATGCTAACAGCTTTAGGCGACGTAGCAGATCGTATTACTGGCTTGGAATTGGGTGCAGATGATTATGTAGTTAAACCATTCTCACCCAAAGAACTAGAAGCGCGGATTCGCTCAGTATTGCGACGGGTAGACAAAACAGGTGCAAATGGTATTCCTAGTTCGGGAGTCATTCATGTCAGCACCATCAAAATTGATACAAATAAGCGCCAAGTTTATAAGGGTGATGAGCGGATTCGCTTAACCGGTATGGAGTTTAGCTTATTAGAATTATTAGTTAGCCGTTCTGGTGAAGCTTTTTCCCGTTCGGAAATTTTGCAAGAAGTATGGGGATATACTCCTGAACGCCACGTAGATACGCGCGTTGTGGACGTACATATCTCCAGGTTACGAGCAAAATTAGAAGATGATCCTAGCAACCCAGAACTAATTCTCACCGCTAGAGGGACTGGTTATCTTTTCCAACGCATACTCGAACCAGGAGAAGAGTAAGAAGTTAGGTGACAGGGGACAGGTGACAGGTGACAGTAAGAAGTTAGGTGACAGGGAGCAGGTAGTAGGGAAAAGAATTTCTTAATGACAAATGACAAATGACAAAATCTGATCCCAATCGAGTTTTACGGCGTTTACCCTTAGTTATTGGGGGTTTAGGAGCTGTACTTTTGTTGATGAATCGGTTGTTAACACCGGAACTGACAAACTCCCAAGCACGAGGAGATGTGGTGGGGGTAATTTTGAGTGCGGTATTGATTTTAACTGGTTTAATTTGGCAACAGGTACAGCCGCGCACACCTGAGACAGTAGAATTAATTGGGGAAGAGGGATTTTTTTTAGCAGCAGATCTACCAGAAACGGCAAAAATAGAATTAGCCTGGGCATCGCGGTTATTATTAACAAATACAGTCACGCGATCGCTCATAGTTTACTATCAAGGTAAGGTTCTATTACGTCGCGGTATTCTGGCTGCTAAATCAGAAGTAACACCAGGAATTATCTTAAACAGAGTTCTGGAAACACAAAAACCAATTTATCTAGTAGCTTTATATGTATATCCTGGTAGATTTGAATTTGACTATTTACCAGAAAACACACAAGGTGTAATTTGTCAACCAATTGGCAAAGGAGGGGTGTTAATTTTAGGTGCAAATGCTCCCCGCAGTTATACTAAACAAGATGAAAACTGGATTGCCGGAATTGCGGATAAATTAGCTGTAACCCTTGGTAATGGATAGTTTTGTTCTTCCTTCTTCCTCAATGACTCCTGATTGGGCGCAGGCCCTGCGCCCCTACGAAATCAATTATGCAAATTATTTATTTACTCTTAGTCGCTGTAATGTTAGTAGGTGTGATTGGTGCTGTAGTTCCAGCCATACCTGGTAGCAGTTTGATTTTAATATCTATTATTATCTGGGGAATTGTCAGTAGTTCCTTTACAGCTATCAAAATTCCCCTAATTGTCACCATTATTGTTCTATTCCTGAGTATGGGTGTTGATTTCCTCGCTGGTTACATCGGAGCAAAACAAGCTGGTGCTAGTAAATGGGGACAAATTGGCGCTTTTGTAGGTTTATTACTGGGATTTTTTGGATTATTACCTGCTTTACCTTTTGGTGGACCATTATTAGGGATTCTATTTGGACCACTATTAGGAGCAATTATTGGTGAGTTCCTTTACCAGCGTCAATTATGGCCTGCTGTGAAAGCTGGGATAGGAATTACTGTCGGTACAGTTGTGGGGAATTTGATTCAAGGTGTTTTAGCTATCAGCGCAGTTGTCGTATTTTTATTGACAACTTGGCCGCAAGTATATGGAGGTTAAAATTAATTAGTGCTTGCTGAAAATCAGACAAAAAAACAAAGCCCGCATGAGCAGGCTAAACATCTAATTATTGAGTTTTAGTTAAAATCTCTCAGTGGAATTACAATCTAAGCTGCTTGTGAAGCTTTCTTACCTTTACGTAAACCAAATGCACTAGCTACACCTAAAGCACCTAAGCCAAGAATAGTTGTAGGTTCAGGTACTGATTCGATTTGGAAACGAACACCATCACCAGTATCGGGAAATAAATCACCACCGATTATACCTGCTTTAAGATCGAATGATGTAACGTTATCTAAGAACACATACTGGATGTTGCTGTCATCACCGGGAGCAACTGCTATGCTGCCAACACCACCATTTATGTTGTCAATCAAAGTGCCTACTTCTTCTACGTCAAAGAAAGTTAGCTTGAGTTTCTTTATTGTTGTACCGAAATCAAAGTTGAATTTACCAACTTCCAAGTGACCATTTTCAACGATACTACCGTTGACAGCTACGGGACGGAACCAAAGACCATCGGGGTTAGTTCCTGCATCTAACTTCGTAAATGTAAAAGGACCGTCAGTTGTTTTATCATCAACAAATAAACGGCTTGCTGCCATTCCGTCATAGGCTAAACTTTTTACTGTGTAACCCAAGGAATTTACAACACCAAAAGTAATTTCTCCTTCAGTAGATGGAACTAAAGAAGCGGCTTGAGCCTGAGATACTCCACCGAATAAGCTTAAACCTACAGCGGATGCTGCTAATGTTGCTGCTAAAGAGTTGAACTTTGTCATGACTTTTACATTCCTATTTTGTAAGTGTTATACTTGAGGCTGTTATCTTTTGCCTCTTTTTAATGCGTTTCTTATATAAACTATAACCCGGATATTTACCTAAGTAAATATAACTGAGGTTACTTTACACAATCTTTAAAAAAAGAAATAGTGTTCTTTATACTAACTTCATAATAGAAGTCTGTTCCTCCCAAAATATGGCATATATAAATAACTCGAAATCCTTATCCCACAAGACATTGATGTGAAATAGATATTTATAAAATTAGAGTAGTCTAAGTTAGTAAATTCAGCAGTTGTTATTTAAAGTTACAATAAAATAGGGATAAAGCCAGGCTGTATCCCTAAAACATAGATAGTATTTGCTGACTTTCCGGAAAACCAATATGAAGAAGCAAGTCCTGTTGGTTATTGTTATCTTTACTTATTATTTACAGTAAATACTGATCGCCAGTCAGTGGAGTAAATGCAAGTTGAAGGTATCATCAAGTCTTTATTAAGTTAATTGCAAAGCTTTTTTTGCTTCATTGGCGATCGCTTCTACTTCGTCATTCACCAAAGTTGCTAAGATAGATTTAGCTTCATCACCACCCAAACGAGTTAAAGCTTGCACAACCCTGTAACGCACTTGCCAATCTGCATTAGTGCTGTATGGAACTAAAAGCGGAATAGCTTGTATATCTCCCAACTCACCAAAAGAACTAATAGCCGCAGTTTGAATTAAGCCATTATCTGAAGCCAGAGCTTGTGTAAGTAATTCAAAGCCGCGGGGATCTCCTAATTCTCCTAATGTGGCAATAATGCTAAACTGCACCAACCATTCAGGACTTGTATGATAAAGTTCTTGTAAATCTTCAAAAGCTTCATGTAATTTTAGCGCACCTAAACAATCTGCTGCGGCGGCTTGAACATCAGCTTCCGGATCATTGAGTAAACGGCGTAAAATATCTAAGGATAACTGTAAATCCTGTGTTCCCAGAGTATCCATTTGACTTACCGCCGAATAACGTACACGCGCACTGTGATCACAGATGGCAATTTGCACTAATTCTAAACCGATTTTTGGCTCTAGTTCCCGAATTTGATTGACTGCACGTAGGCGATCGCCCAAATTTTCCGAACTCAGTAATTCTTTCACCGACTCAGCAGAAACACTCATTTAATCATCCTAATTTTCAAAATGTAATTGGTAAAGTCCAGAAATCTTCTCCCTATTCCCTTCTGACCTGTCCGTTGGCTGTCGTGTTCAAAAAAGAACTCAGCAATTAAAGTCCAGAAATCTTCTCCCTATTCCGTTCTGACTGTCACCGTGGCGTAGCACCTGTAACCTGTCACCTAATCTTCTACTCAGCAGCCATAGCGCGAATAATATCACCACGAGTCAGAATACCAATGACCTGACCTGCATTGTCAAGAACAGGAAGACGGTGAACCTTATGATCCTGTATCAATTTTGCCGCTTCTCTTAATGGTTTCTCAGGAGAAATAGTCAAAGGATTTTTACTCATTACCTCCCCTACCGTTTGTCCTAAAGCCTTATGTAAATCTCGATCATAAGTAGCAGGATTTTGCAAATAAATCACACTATCCAAAAACATGATGTATGCAGGTGGAGTCACACCAGTTTCTTGCCACATCAAATCAGTTTCTGATATAATACCGACTAATTTACCTGCACCATCAATCACAGGTAAACCGCTAATTCGTTTTTCTGCCAAAATTTGGATAGCTTCTTTCAAAGGAGTTTCAGGACGAACGAGAATAGGATCACGACTCATCACATCAGCAACAGTTTTAGACATTTTTTCTAAGGACACCTTTTATAAAGTCTTTTTCATTATTGTAGAAAATTACGGGTTATAACCCAAAACAGTTAATACATCGTTACTTTATAATTATAAATTTCCCGAAATAGAGACATTATATAAAATCTTTGGCATTGCTGATAGACTGCATGGCGATCGCTATATTGAAGTATGAAATTGAAAAATCAAAAATTGCGAATTCTTACTCTCTGTGACTGGAGCGCCTCTGCGTGAAACAAAATCATACTCTTAATCAGCAACGCCTCAAAACAAGAATCAAACAAATACATTTGTAGGGGTGGGGTTTCCCCACCCTTCATGACTAAGGATACAAACCCCTATCAGTTAAAGCTTGTGCGACTCTACCCACACCCAGAGTATAAGCAGCTAACCGCAGATTTACCCGCCGTGCTTTCGACTCGTTAATCACCTTATGGTAAGCCTGAACCATCAAATGTTCCATTTCTCTGTTTACGCGTTCCTCATCCCAGAACAGGTAAGAAAGACCTTGTACCCATTCCAAATAACTTACCACTACACCCCCAGCATTAGCTAAAATATCTGGCAACACAGTCACACCACGCGCTTCTAAAATTCGATTAGCCTCCAATGTCACTGGACCATTAGCAGCTTCCGCGACAAATTGCGCTTTGATCTGATGTACATTTTCCTCAGTTATTTGGTTTTCCAAAGCAGCAGGAATTAACACATCACAAGGTAAAGTTAGTAAATCTGCATTACTAATTGGTATAGCTTGGGGGAAACCTACCACACTGCGGCGATTTTCAGCAGCATAAGCTTTTAATGCCGGAATATCAAGACCAACTTCCGAAAAGACACCCCCAGCACCACTAGAAACAGCGATAATTTTCGCTCCCTCTTGGTATAATAATTCAGCAGCAGCCCCGCCCACATTACCAAAACCCTGAATCGCTACACGCACACCAGCAAGGGATTTACCATGATCTGCAAGTGCTTCACGGACAATAATCATTACACCGCGTCCGGTAGCCATTTCTCGTCCTAGCGAACCACCAATAGATAAAGGCTTACCAGTTACTACTCCAGGCACAGAATGACCGACATTGACAGAATAAGTATCCATCATCCACGCCATTTCCCGTGCTGAAGTTCCCATATCTGGGGCGGGTATATCCACCGATGGTCCAATGTCTTTAATTAATTCACTAATATAACGGCGGCTAATCCGTTCTAATTCCCCCACACTAAACTTTTTGGGGTCTATGGGAATTCCGCCTTTACCACCGCCATAGGGAATACCTAACAATGCACATTTCCAAGTCATCAGCATTGCCAGAGCGGAAACTTCCCGTAATGTGACTGCGGGATGATAGCGAATACCACCTTTATATGGTCCTAAAATATCCGAGTGTTGGACTCGATGTCCTGCAAAAACCCGCACGTCTCCATTATCCATTTTTATGGGTATGGAAACTGTCACAACTTTTCGGGGATGACTGAGTATTTCTACTATACCTGGATCTAATTTTAATTCTTTAGCTGCCCATTCTAAATAGCTACAAGCTTGATCATAAGGGCAAATGTAAGCTGGAGATTGATTTTCCATAAGTGGGAGAGACGTTAAAACCATAATATTCACTCCTCATCACGGTATATTCGTAAACCGGATTTATATGGTTAGCTTACCCTCTTTTTTTCAAAAAGACATCAATTTTGTAGTTTTTGTTACAGTTTTATTTTTGGGAGTATGTTTATGGAAACCGATGTTGGGTTTTCTTGCGTCAACCCAACCAACCTACATTTAAATAAATGTTTCGGGTGTAAAGCTCCCATGTAAACCATAGGGAATATGATGTTGAAGATGTAGTTTGGCGATCGCACCCTGTTCCAGATTTCCCGCATCTAAAATTACTACATCGGAACGATCATGTTCTGCATCATAAACTAAAGCTATTACCCAACCATCATCTTCTTGTTGAGAATTTGCACGAGGAACAAAAATTGGTTCACCGACAAAACCTCGTGGTGCAGCACTCCATAGTTGCTTTTGTTGTGACTCTAAATCAAGTTTAAGGATTGCTTGTAATGGTGCATTTCCAGTTGCTTGATGAGTCGCAGCAGCGTATAAGAAACGATATGATTTACCGACATTACGGGGGTGAATAGTTGGAAATTCACAAGATCGATCATCTATTAACTGATTCTGCACTTTATTTTCTTGTAAATTGAGATGAAATCGCCAAAGTTGTCCAGGAGAATTGGCATCAAAATCAGTTTCTCGATAATCGCTATTGGGTTCAACATCTGTTAATGATTCATAGCAAATAGAATCAATGATAATTCCATTCTCTATTTCAAAAGCATTAGCATGATGGAAAATAAACCCGGCTTGAGTTTCTAGAACTTTGACTTTTTCATCTTTGCTTTTTTCTGTGCGCGGAATAATGATAATTTTTGTAGGCTGATTTTTTTGAACCTTAATACATTGGGCTGCGCTAGATATTCCTAAAGCAAAAGGTATGGGATTAAATTTAACAGGATTTTGAAAGAAAATACAGTAATTTTCTGTAATTACAAAATCATGAATGAAGCAAAAACCAGGAACACTATGATTTTGTTTTTTAATAATTTCCCCGTTTGTGTTTAATTCAAATATCGTAATTGTTGTTGATGGTCCTGGTTTTACGGCAAAGTTAACTAATGTACCATTGGGATCAATACGAGGGTGGGCGCTAAAGGCTTCTTTTTTAGCTAAAACACCATTAAAATATTCATTTCCTAATGTTTCCAGCGTTTGGGGATTAAGTAAATAAGGTTCTGCTGCTTCCCATAATGCTAAAAGTTTACCACCCCAATAAATAACATTTGTATTTGCAATATGTTTGATTCTAAAATCAAAAGCATTCGCTAACCAACCTCCTGGTTTTTGAGTACCAAAAACACCACGATAAAGAATTTTACCTGCTTCCTTCTCTGCTAAATAACCTTCTGTTTGTACAAATCTATTCCGAAAATGGGCGCGTCCATTAGTAAATGTAATGCGGCTAATCATGCCATCTCCATCAAAGGGATGATGAAATCTTTGCCCGTTGATATCTAATAAACCGGGACCATTCCTAAATAATGTTCCTGTTAATTCTAGGGGAATTTCTCCTTCTATATCATCAATCCAATAATCAAATTCTTGGGTAAGAGATTCATATCCTCCTTGCCAATCTTTGAGGGTATAGGATTTTTCCGAAATTTGATGATCTTGAGGTTCTAATGTTTGCATAATATATTGTCCAGTTAAAGGTTAAATATCTCCAACTTATTAAAAAAGTCGAGGATCTAAATTAGTTTAGTTCTCAGCTATATTTAGATATGGTTTCTGACCACAAGCCATAAATCCCAATATTAATATAAATGGATTTTCTGAATTTAAAAACTTATTCATGGCAGCAATAGTATTTTCTGCTTCTTGTGCAGACAGCATCCCTAAACTAGCTAAATGTAAAAAGTGTTCTGGTTGAAATTGTTCAGAGATTGCTTCTATCCCTACATCATCACTATGGTAAGCAATAGTTTCTAAATCGAGATTTTCAAAACCTGCTGTTTGGAGAATGCGCCATAATTTACGCCCTAAGAAAGGATCTCCACCTCGATTAATTTGAAATTGTGCGGCTTTTTCATTAATCAAATCAAATTCTGGAAATAGTGGATCAATTAACATCATCATATTTCTATCACCACCAATAATTACTAACTTACCTCCGGGTTTAAGAACACGCAATACTTCTTTAACTGCACCAAGAGGATTAGATATATGCTCTAAAACTAATCGGGCAATAACAAAATCAAAACTGTTATCTGGTAAGCCAGTTTCCATAACAGAAGCTTCAATAATCTGTAAACGATGATCAGCTTTGTTTTGTAAATACTGTTGAGACTGTTTAACTAAAACAGGATCAATTTCTAAGGCTGTGATTTGGCTATTGGGGAGCAAATTCAGAAGTTGTTCTGTATAAAATCCGGGACCACTGCCCAATTCTAAAACAGACATTTGATCATTTAAACCAAACCAGCCTAATGTCCTGGCTTCTTTTTTCCAACTTAAAAGAACTTGTAAATGTAATCTTTGCAGTTCTTTAGCTAAATCAACATTCATGATGCTGGCATCATAAGAACCAGGAGTCGTCATATCATCTATTTTCCTAATAAGTTTTTCTCTATGGACTAATTACATCATTGATAAGTGGTTGACTATTACCAATATCAATTTTAGCATCTGGTAGCCATTTAATAAATAAGATCGGAATCAGGGAGCTACAGTTAGTAATGATGATTAATAACCACAGAGAATCAAATTGATTTTCTGTAATTCCCAACCATTTCATGATGATTGCCCCAAAGCCATAGGAAACTGTTCCTCCTAAATTAAATATAGACATTATTAAAGCAAAGAATGTAGCTTCTATACCAGGAGGACAAAGCTTTGTTGCTAATACTAATACGGGCATAAAGACAACTTGCCCAATAACGGTAATAATCAAACTATCACCTAAACTAAACCAATGATCATCTATTCCTAAAAGTCTGTTAGTGTGAGTGACTAATAATAAAGTTGTCATTCCTAAAGCTGTAGATATAAAAATCCCCCAAGTAAACATCACTCGAAAAGGGATAGTTTTAAAATAACGTTGAAAAGCCCACACCCCAACTAAGGAAGCAAAACTGGTGACTAAACGGACTCTCCCTAAAAATTCTGGTTCAAAGTGTAGTTCATTAGTTGTAAAATAGAAAAATGCTGATTCTGCATTTGGTGTAGCGTGCCAAATAAATATAAATGCTGTTGGTAGCCAAATTGCTTTTTGGCTGAGGGCTTGGATCAATTGTCCAATTTGATGTTTTGTATTATTGCTTTTTTTAGTATCTTTGTTAATTGGTTGTTCAGCAATTAACCAAGCTACAGATGAAATAATTAAAGGAAATAATGCTGTAATTAAAAATACTGTGCGTGTGGTGAAATATTCCAATAGTAACCCACTAAAGTAAGCTATACAAAGTCCCCCAATTGCTGAACTACCCCAACAAAGAGATTGTAAAGAACCTATTTTTGCTGATGATTCAGATCTGGCTCTTTCTACTACTATAGAATCAACTATCACATCACTAACAGCAACAGAAAGAGAAGAAAGTAGAATCATAATCGTTGCTGTTGAGCTAGTATGAACTACTGTTCCTAAGCTCACCCAAGAAATACATCCAAGGATTCCAGATAGCACTATGTAAGGTTTTCTGTGGTAGCCAAATAATGGTAAACTATCGGATATAAAACCATATAATGGCTTAATCATCCAAGGAATGGTACTGATGCCCACAATCGCTGACATCTGCACTGGGCTTAATCGCAATTCATCTTTGAGAAAAAAGCTCACGGCTAAACGCGATAATGCTAATATACCTTGGACAAAATAGATGGTAAGAATTGCTATTAACTCAGCACTAGGTTCGTTACCTAAGAGAATTTTCTGGGTTAGTGAATCTTTAACCTTGGGCAAGCTAGGGGAGTCATTTGGCATTTGGATAAATATTCTTTAAGTTTTGTTTACTTTTATATCATACCGATATTTAAGGTAGGGAGAAACTCATCCCAGATCATTAATGACAAGTTCAGGAAAAGGGGAAATTGTTAAACGAGGTTAGGACTTATGCTCAAGTCATGAAAGAACGAAGCACGAAGGGAACGAACCAGGATAGTCCAGTAATTGAGTCATTGCACATAGCCATGACTCTAAACAGAAACAGAAACAGCGACTACTATTAAGTAGGTGAACAGAAAAAATTAAAGGTATGTGAAGAAAAGTAAAATCGCCCAAAACTCTCTTCCTGTTCCCTGTTCCCTGTTCCCTATTCCCTGTTCCCTTGCCCCAACGACAATTTTTAACGCCCACCTACTTAGAAGATAAAGTAATTGTAGAGTAACTCATATAATATAGCTGTTATCTGTCTGATACCATACAAAAAAGCCGCAGACACTACACCCCTACAGTTTGCTAATTTGAAAACCGCTATAATTTTTTTAACCTAGAATTGCAATGAATCGCCAGTTAAAAATAGATAATTTATTATTGGGAATACTGATTATATTCGCATTAATACTTCGTGTTGGTGTAGCTTTAAAATTTCCCAATATATTTTGGGCTGATGAGATTTTCCAAACTCAAGAACCTGCACACCGACTTGTTTTTGGTAATGGGATAGTGACGTGGGAATTTAGAGACGGGATTCGTTCTTGGGTATTACCAGGAATTCTCGCAGGTATCATACGTCTTACTGCTTGGCTAGGAGAAGGTTCTTATGGATACTTACTAGGAATTAATATCTTTTTATCTCTACTTTCTCTCAGTAATATCTTAGTAGCTTATTTATGGGGAAAAAAGATAGGCGGAATAATTACAGCTTTTATTTGCGCGGGAATTTGTACTATTTGGTTTGAACTAGTTTATTTTAGTCCTAAAGCTTTTACCGAAGTTATAGCAACTCATTTATTTTTACCTGGTGTCTATTTAGGAATCTTCGGAAACCATTTTCAACTACGAAAGCGGTTATTTTTAGCAGGCTGCTTTTTAGGAATAGCATTAGCATTAAGAATACATTTTCTACCACTTATTGGCTTTGCAGTTATCTATATTTGTAGAAAAGATTGGCGGCAAAAATGGTTGCCAATGATAGCAGGGATGATAGTCCCTATACTTATCTTTGGTACTGTTGATGCTTTTACTTGGTCTTATCCTTTTCAATCTTTTTGGTTAAACATTTGGGTGAATGTTGTAGAAGGTAGAAGTAAACTTTATGGAATTTCTCCTTGGTATGAATATTTTATTTTCTTGCTGAAAAGTTGGTCTTGGTTCTCTATACCTATCTTAATTCTGGCTATTATAGGTTTACGTCGTAGCCCGATTCTAGGATGGTTGGTATTAGTTATTATTTTGTCCCATAGTTTACTGGCTCATAAAGAATATCGCTTTATTTATCCAGCATTACCAATGCTGATGATATTAGCAGGGCTTGGTACTGGAGAATTAGTTTTAAGTTTATCTCGCAGATGGAATTCAATCCCAAAATTACTAATCACTATATTACTTTGTCTTTTAGTTTGGACTTCTACTTCTGTGGCTTTATTGAGCCGCTTCAATATTTATAATCCGTTGACTTTTTCTACTTTTGGTACTAATTTAGAAGATACACATTTATATGGTGCAACTAATAATTTACTAGCTTTACAAAGTTTAAGTAAAGCAAATAGTATTTGCGGACTTGGGCTTTGGGGTATTCATTGGGCTTTATCAGGAGGCTATACCTATTTACATCAGAATGTTCCTATATATCCAGTAGAAGAAGCAGCAGATTTTGCAGAGTTAAAAGCAGGTTTTAACTACATTATTGGTAATCGTTCCATACCATTTCCATATCAAAACTATACTTTGCAAAAATGTTGGCAAGGAACTTGTATTTATAAGCGTCCGGGTACTTGTAGCCCAATTATAGAGCGTGATATTAATTCTGTTCTCAAAAAATCAGGAAATTAGTAGCCTCAGCAATTTATATTTAAAATTAGCGTTAATTATTAAAAAATTGTGAAAGCTATTACTCTCCTTGGTTCTACTGGCTCAATTGGTACTCAAACCTTAGATATTGTCGCTGAACACCCTGATAAGTTCCGAATTGTCGGATTAGCTGCGGGACGGAATGTGGAGTTATTCGCGGCGCAAATTCGCCAGTTTAGTCCCCAAATTGCGGCTATTTCTGCTGCGGACAAATTACCAGAACTCAAAGAAGCTATTAAAGACCTCTATCCTCAACCCATTTTACTCGCTGGGGAAGCAGGAGTGATCGAAGTTGCGCGTTATGGTGATGCTCAGTCCGTTGTAACTGGCATTGTTGGTTGTGCGGGTTTATTACCAACGATTGCTGCCATTGAAGCGGGTAAGGATATAGCTTTAGCAAATAAAGAAACTATCATTGCCGGCGCTCCTGTGGTGTTACCTTTGGTGAAAAAACACGGAGTGAAACTATTACCCGCAGACTCCGAACATTCAGCGATTTTTCAATGTCTGCAAGGTGTTCCTAAAGATGGTTTGAGAAAGATATTACTCACGGCTTCTGGTGGGGCTTTTCGAGATTGGCCTGTGGAAAAGTTACCAGAAGTGAAAGTTGCTGATGCTATTAAACACCCTAATTGGTCAATGGGGCGAAAAATCACTGTAGATTCGGCGACTTTGATGAATAAAGGTTTGGAAGTAATTGAGGCTCATTATTTATTTGGAGTAGATTATGACAACATCGAAATTGTCATTCATCCTCAAAGTATTATTCACTCTTTAATAGAATTACAAGATACTTCGGTTTTAGCTCAACTGGGTTGGCCAGATATGCGTTTACCTTTGCTTTATGCGTTATCTTGGCCAGAGCGAATTTACACTAATTGGGAAAGATTGAATTTAGTGAAATCTGGTGATTTAACTTTCCGTGAACCAGATCATCAAAAATATCCTTGTATGGGTTTGGCTTATGCTGCGGGTCGGGCTGGTGGTTCTATGCCGGCGGTTTTGAATGCGGCAAATGAGCAAGCTGTGGCTTTATTTTTAGAAGAGAAAATTCACTATTTGGATATTGCGAAGTGTATTGAATTTGTGTGCGATCGCCATCAAAATGATAACAAACAAAATCCCTCTTTAGATGACATCTTAGCAGCAGATAAATGGGCTAGAAAAGAAGTTTTCACAGCTATGGAAAAGGTAGCAACTCAGCCACAGATAATTTCTGTAGGGTAAACATCACAATAATCTTACACTCATCCTATCAGGTGCAGTGTAGGATTATTTTTTTTTAAATAATGTAAATTATCATAAAAAATAGAATATTCAACTAGTAGAATGTTATTATATACACTATAATCAAATCAGCATAAGCACTCACATCTGTCTGGGAATATTACAACCTCAGTCAAAGCCAAAGAGCGGTTTTTAGAGTGCAATTGATTTTTTTAAGTAAAATCACTGAAAAGTTCATATTATTCAATACTTGATAGACTATGGCTAAAATGCAACTGCATTTCAACGGTAATTTTTCTCTCAAAAAAGAAGAAATTAAGAGAATACTTGATGCTGCTTCTGAAAAGGAAGGCTTAAAAGATACTTTACCAAATCTGATGACAAAAACAGGCTTAGGTAATGCCAAAGTTGGCAAAATTAAAAGTTGGGCAATTAGAGCAGGTTTAGTTAAAGATAATTATTTAAGTCCAGAAGGAAAAATAATTTTAAAACATGATCCTTATTTAAAATCAATTACTACTGATTGGTTCATGCACTTTTATTTAAGTTTTGGTAATCAGGGTTTAAATAAAATCCCAGAAAATCCTGCTGAATGGGGAGGTTGGACTTATTTTATTTATACTTTTTTACCAGAAAATTCAACTTTTAGTAAAAATGATTTATTTCAAAATAGTATTCCTATATTTGAAGAACCAGATAAAGTCATTCCTGAAAGACTCAAGTATGTTTTAAGAGCTTATGTTGAACAACAAGCATTAGCTAATTGTCAATTTATCCAAGAAATCAAAACAGATACATATAAAATAGGGAATTCTAAGCTTCCTAATACCTATTTGATAGGTTATTTCCTAGCTAAACTGTGGGAACGAGATTTTAGTCAGGAAACTTCTGTATTAACTGATGATATTTTTTCTCAAAAGATGGGAATTATCCCTGTTTTAGGTATTCAATCTGAAACTTTACAAGACCATCTGAATAGGATGGAATCTTTAGGAATTATTGAACAAAGACGCACAGTTTCACCTTATCAAATTATCCGTCGTTGGGATAATCCTTTAACTTTATTGGAGAAAGCTTATGTTAACAATAAATAATCTCTATCTTAAAGATGCTAAACCAACTGATTCTCCTCATTTACTATTGTGGGATAACCCTAACGGTTTAGAAATTCAACAAATTTTATTTAACAATAATGCTCAACTTATAAGTTATAGAGATAACTTACTAAGTAGAATTAAACCTCAGCAAAAGTTTTTAAGTTTTCAAGATAAATTAGGGCAAGAATTAGAGGAGATTAAAAAATTTTCTACAGACACTACTAAACCAATTGTGTTGTTGAAAGATATGGATATTTTAATCACTTATCTTTACAGCTATCCTCAATCTCCTCTTAGTTTATTTTGGAATAATTTAGCAAATATGAGACATTTACAAAGTATTTTATGGATTATTTTACCTACTAAACTAAATCCCCCTACTTGGAATATAAACCGCTTTCAAAAAGTTGACCATTAGTTGACAATTAAAATAAATTACAACCAAACAAGAGAAAAATTTCAATAAAAAAGAGTTAAAAACTATGAAAATTAGAGAAATTGTAAAAGTTAATGAATCAGGAATGGTAGCTAATGCTGTTGATTTTAATATGATGGCTAATCCTGATAAAAATTTACGTTTGTGTGAAGGATTTGTTTTTAATTATGATACGATTAATCCCAAAGCTTTTACATTAGGTGTGCTTGATGCAATTTGTAAGAGTTATCATAGTCAAAATCAACCTAATATTCATTTATTTGTACAAGATTATGGTAAGGGAAAATCTCATTTTGCTTTAGTTACAGCTAATTACTTTAAATTACTACTAGATACTGCTGAAGTTGAAGGAATATTAAATCAAATTAAAATTGCATCAGGAAATAATCTAGTAGAAGATTTAAAAGCTTACAAAAGACGCAATAAGCAACATTTAGTAATTTGTATTAGTGGAGATTTAGGAACAGATTTAAGACAAATGTTTTTACGATCTTTACGTCAAACTTTAGAAATAGAAGGAATTACTAATTATTTAGCACAACAACTTTGTGAAAAGCCACTTAAATATTTAAAGCAATTAACAGAAAATCAAAAGAAAATTGCTAATGATTATTTAGAATTGCACAGCCATCAAAGAGATGTAAACAGTATTATTGAGTTATTAGAAGAAGACAACTATAAAATTATTTTTATTGTCAAAGAAATAAGTAGTGAATTAAACAATGGGTTTTCTATCGATTTTGAAACAGATTTAAGTATTGAGACAATTTTACAAGAATTAATTAATAAGTTATGTTCAGGAGATGCTGCCAAATATTCAGGAATTTTAATTTTATTTGATGAACTTAATTATTATCTTAAATCATGGGCAACAGATTCAAGTGCTGCCGGAGGAGCGTCGTTACAAAGTATTACTAAAGTTTGTGAGAATAATAAAGGGAAAATCGCTTTAGTTTGTTTTACCCAAATTCGTCCTTCAAAATCTATTCCTAGCCAATCAGCGGATGATTATAACAAACTAGTTTCTCGTTTAGAAATTGCTGAAAGCACTTATGAACCTGTTTCTAGTTTAGAATTAGTAATTAAAGGATTATTAGAACAACAAATTAATACTGATTCATGGAATCAATTTTTTCAAACATGGAGGGATACTCTATTAGCTGATAGTAGAAATTCTCATGAACACAGAATTAGTATTTATCGTGAAAGACAGTGGACATTACAAGATTTTCAAATAAATATTACTCTAGGTTGTTTTCCCCTTCATCCCCTTAATAGCTATTTACTTTGTAACTTAGATTTTACCCAAGGACGCACGGCAATTCAATATATAAAAGAAGATGTAAAAAAGTTTATTAATTCTCAATTCGTTGAAAAAAATAGTAAATTAAATTATCTTCATGCTATTTCATTAGTTGATGCTTTTTCTGAATTTTCTCATACTGAATTTTCTCGTCACTATTCAGAATATAAAAAAGCTTATGATACTATATCAGCATCAGCTACAGAAAACGAAATTGCAGTTTTAAAAGGACTTTTTCTATTTTATGTTAGTCAAAATAAACTTTATAAACCTGAATCAGAAAAACATGATGTTATTATTAGTGAATTAACAGGTCTGTCTTTAAAAGAAACTAAGGAGACTTTAGATAAATTAGATCAACAAAAACAAGTTATTCATCATAATACAGGAGATAATACTTATCGTTTTTATTCTGGTAGTAATTTACTAGAAGTTCGGCAAGAAATAGAAGAAGAAGCGAGTAAACAATCTGACAGAATATCTGTTAATTTAGCTGTCAAACATTGTAATGAGAAAATCGAAACTTATTTAAACAGTATAAATATAAATGGAACTCATTTCATTAATGAGAATCAGTTACTTAATGATGAATGGTTTTTTGAGTATAAGTTTTATAATATTCCTGATTTTAAACAACAAGTATTAAATGGTTATAAAACTTTAGATAATATAACAGGAAAAGGAATTTTTGCTTATATTTTATCAGATACTCTTGAAGAATTACAAAGCTTTCGTTATGAAATTAATGAACTATTATCCACTTCAAGAAATAAGGAATCTATTGTTGTAGCCATTCCTGAACAACCAGTTAATAATATTTGTCAAGATTTATTAATGATAGATATTATGCGAAGAAAAAGTACAATAGAAAAACAAGATTCAGGAACAGCTTTCACACAACTAACTAAGCAAATACAACAGAAACTTGAAAGAGAAATTAAACAAATAATTGCTCCTAATAATTGTAACTATTATTGCATCAGATTAGAAGAATTAACTACTCATCAACAAAAAAATCATCAAAGCATTGTTAGTCATCTTTTACAACAACTGTATCGCTTTGTTCCTCCAATTGCTAAAAATGATAAAATGGCTTTAAAAAGTCCTTCAGGAAGTACAATAATTGGTTATACTGCTAACCGTTTACTAGAAGATGATCTTAATTCTAATAAATTTCCTAATCAATCTTATAATACTTTAGTTGATCAAGTATTTCTCAATAATTGGGGCTTATTTAAAACTACTTTACAAAAATATTCAGTCCAAATTCCTACTAATAAAAATGTCAGAGAAGCATGGGACAAAATAGATCAATTAACAGCTTTGGGAGATAAAGCTAAAAAATATGTTCTGATTTCTAAAATTTGGCAAGAATTATCTGCGCCACCTTTTGGATATAATGAATATACATTTACCATGCTGTTTTCTGCATGGATAGTTTATCATCGGAGTGAAGTAATTTTAAAAGGAACTTTTGGGTTAATTAAGAAAAAAAATCCGTCCTATATTGAAGAAAAAGCAATTAAAGATTGGGTAGAAACTAATGTATTTGATAAACCCAAAGATTTTGTTAACAAATGGATTTTAGGCTCAAATACAAATCCTCAATTAATTCGGCTTCGAGCTATTGCTTGTCCTAAAATAGAACCAATATTAAGTTATAATCAAGCTAAAGAATTAATCTCCGACATTGATAATTTTATTAATTCCGGTGATCCAGATCAATCCAAAGTACAAGAAATTCAACCAAAAAGAAAACAAATTTTAAGCGAAATTGAGAAAATAAATAATTGGTTTAAAGCCGTAGAAGAGACAGAAAACTTATTTAACAATGGAGATGAAATTGAGCTAAAAAGTTTAACTGAAATCTATCCTCGTCTTCAACAAAAATTATCTAAAATAATTAATCTTACTCAATCGAATCAATCTGATAATATTGTAGTTAATCCTGCTCAAAAGCAACGCCAACGTCAAAATGATGCTTTACAAATTGTTCTGGATAAAATTGAAGAAATAATTATTGATTTAAGTGAAAAATCAGAATCTTTACAAACAGAAGAAGAATATGGGCGTTATCAAAGTGATATTGAAGCAGCAATTAAACAAATAACTGATATTTTTTCACCTACTCATAATTTAATTCACACATTAAACTATTCTCTTGATGTTGCTACGAGAAAATTTGCTGAAATTAAACATCAAGCTGAGATAAAAAACAGTTTAGAGAAAGTTGAACTTTTCTATAAATCTCTTAGTAGTAATGCTAGTCAAGATGATTATATTAAAGCTATTAGTGAAATAAAAAACTTAGCGAATAATCTTGAAATTGTCAAACAGCACAAGCTTTATCAGGGAATAATTAAAGATATTGAAACTCAACTAAATAATTTAGACATAAATCTTAAAATTTGGGCAGAAAGATTAACAGATATCACTAAAACTGAAGCTCTTCAATTATCTCAAGAAGTTAGTCAGCAACAAAATCGGTTTACTCAACCTAAATCTGCTCAAAAAGTTAAACAAATATTAGAACAATTAAATCCAATTATTTTAGAAATTCAAAATCAAGAAGAATTTGACAGTCGAAAGCAGCAACAAGATAATAAAATTATGGATGCACTACGTCAAAAAAATCCAAAATTCTTAAATACTATTATCTTATGTGAGCAAGGAATTGAAGAAATAGCTACTTTACACCTTCAGCTTAACTTTTCTGAGCGATTTTATACAGAAATTGAACAGCTAACTAATTCTATCAATAATAAAGTTTCTAGCTATATAAAAGAACTTGAGGAATTGACAGAAAATTTAGCTGAAGTTAGAACTAATCAAGAATTAAACCAGCTTTATACTAAGTTGGCTAAATTAGAGTTATTTTTTCAAGACTCTAAGCATTATCTAACTTGCCAGCAATTACAGCAAGAAATTGATGCTTTAAGACAGTTATTCCAAATTACTCAATCATCGCAATATAATACAATTGAAACTTATCAGAATCAAATACAACAGTTAACAGAATGGTACAAAATCATTAAAAATGATACTCCTAATTTACAAGTTAAATATGACCAAAGTAAATCTAAACTAGAACGAAAAATTAAAGCCATTGAAACTCAATATCAAATTGATACTAAATTATGGTTAGATAAATTACAAAAAGAATTTAATCAAATTGATCAAGAAACAGAAGATAAAAAACTCAACTTAATTGATGAATTACTTAAAAACATTAATAATACTCAAAATATAAATATTGATTATTTAAGTAATTCAGATAAAGAATTATTAGAAACAATTAAAAATCAATGCCAAAATATACAAAATGACAGTCAAGAGAATCAAATTATTAGTTTATTTACACAACTTTCTCCTGAAAGACAACAAGATTTATATTTAAAATTAAAAGAATATTTATCTATACAAGAGGATATTAATGAGTAAAATTATATTAGATCCTACTGGCTTATATCAACCTCTTTCTGACTATATTGTTATCACTACAGAAGTAGAATGGGTACAATATTTCACCCTTGAACATGATAATTATTGGATTAAAGGTAAAACCCTTTGTAATTGGACAGAAGAATGGTTAAGAGTATGGAAAAAATCAGATTTAGTAATTGAGAAAAAACAACACCCACGTCCAAAATTAGCAGCTATACTTGATCCTTTATCTATCCCCTGTAATTGTGATGATCAGTATATTTTAAAATTAGCTACTCAGCTTGATAATTATGCTTCAAATCATCCTCTTGAATCTTTATTAGCTGATATAACTAATACTGAAGAAAATTTTTGGTTAATTAATCAACTATCAATAAAACATTTAGCTGAATGGTTATGTGTTCAAGTTCCCCAAGACTATCAAATATTTGAGGATGTTTGGAAATATCAAATTAGTCAAAATCATAATCATGATCATTTACTTAGTTATTATCAAACTGAGAATAAAAATCAACTTTTAAAGAATTGGTTAGGTTTAACTATAGATTTGAATTTTATTAATATACTAGGTAAATATCCTCTAAATATTCCTAATTCTTGTTTAGAGGAATTTAGAAACTTTTGGGAACAAAAAATTTATCAAACAGAAGCTAAAATTTTAGATAATTTGATTTTACATCAAGAACCTGGTAATAAAATAATTGCTTCCATTGCTTATGATTTTTTATTAAAACAACCAATTTGGATAACTCAAGAAAGAATTAGTAAAATTAGTTTATATTTAAGTAACATAGAAAAATCTCAATTAGAGCAAAAACTACCTCCACTTCAACCTTTACCCTTATCCATTAATGCGACTCCTGAAGATACTTTAAAATGGGTAACAGAATCTTATTTACCCTTTAGACGTTGGGAGACAACAATTAACGATACTCCTAGAGAACAACAAATTAGCGAACAATTAGCAGATAGTTTTGTTAACTGGATAGTAAAATATTACCCAGAATTAAAAATTGATAATGTAGAAAATTCATGTTTGAATTATAGTGTAGCATTTCAAGTTCAAGAATTAGCTAAAGACAATCCTATTCTTTGGATAGTTGTTGATGGTTTAGGATGGTTAGATCATCAGCAACTAATTGCAATTTTAACTAAGAATAATCAACTTTCACTAGAAACAGATATGAAACCTTATTTTAGTATTCTCCCTACTAAGACTGAATATGCAAAATGGAGTCTTTATTCTCAACTTTTACCGGAACATTCGTCTTGGACACCTAATGCAAAAGACGGTTTTTCTATGGTAAAATCAGGAAATCGTTATACAGATAATAATAAACATGAGTTAAATCAAGATTTAAAAGAAAATAAATATCAAATTTATTGCTGGGATACTGATCAATTAGATGAACTTTATCATCAAGAAAAAGATTGGAACACTCTATATAAAGTAGAAAGGGTCAATCGTTTAGAAGGAATTGCTAGAAACATTCAGCACTACTTAGAAGAATATAACAGTTCGGAAGAATTAAAAATTGTTATTGCTAGTGATCATGGACAAATGATGGGAGAAGTACAAAAATTATCTAATTGTCCAGCAGAATTAAAATCAAAAGGTAGAATGGGAATTGGTAAAACTGATGATCCTCGTTTTGTAGTTCTTGAAGCTAGACGTTTTGGACTTCCCCATGATATTAGTATTGTGAGAAATTCCGATTGTATTAGTGCGTTTTTTTATACAAAAGATAAAGAAATTATTGGTTCTCATGGGGGATTATTTCCCGAAGAAGTTGTAGTAGGATTTTCAGTTTTAAGTAAATCATTAAAACGTTATCCAGTTATAGTAACTTGTAGTGGAGAAGGTAAACCTAAACAACCAGGAGAATTAATAATTACTATTCATAATCATAATTTAGCATCCTTAACGCATCTTTCTTTATATATTAATGAATTACGAGAATTTAAAACAGGAAAAATCTTAGATATTACTATTAAACCTCATGATAAAATTACTCATAAAATATTTATTAGTGAATATCCAGAATTACCACCACACAAGAATGAAACAACTATTAAATTATCCGGTAAATTAACTTTTCTTTTTGCTAATAATCATTCAGGAGAATCAAATATTGATTCAGAATCATTCATTAGCATTCAACAAATCTTTAGTAGCGGTTTTCAAGGTGATTTAGATGACTTTTAATTACGACAATGATTTAATCACTCAAATATTTCAATCATTAAGTATTGATAAAAAACGTTTACCATCAAGTGGACTAACCACTTTAGGTATTCCTAGTTTTGTGGGTGAATGGTTACTAGATAAAATCGTTCCGGGAATGGGAATTTTAGATAATTTAGAATTAGAAAAAATTAATAATTTTGTCCAAAAAGCATTTCCTAGAAAAGATGATCAAGAAGTTATTAAATTTAAACTCACACAACAAGGAGAAATATATAAATTAATCGCACTACTTCAAGTAAGAATAAAATTGGAATCAAACTCTAAACAAATACCTGAACCATTAGCGAATATTCCTGTTTTGAATTTCTCAGATTGTGAAATTTCTACAGATATTGTCGAACGTTATCAGATGCTACTTAGACAAGGAGTATGGGGTAAGATTACTTTAAGATATGGTAATTCTCAAGTCTCAATTATTGATTTTGATCCTTTTCAGTGTTCTGAAGTTAACCTGAAAACTTATGCTGAATATCGTTCTGAATTTACCACAGAACAATGGCGAAATTTGATGTTTTGTTCAATGGGTTTTAATCCCGAACATCCAAATTATAATTATCGCTCAAAAACCTGGATGTTAACTCGTTTAATTCCCTTAGTTGAACCTAATTATCACATCATAGAACTAGCACCTAAAGGAACAGGAAAAAGTTTTGTTTATGAAAACATTAATAATAAAGTTTCTGTTATTAGTGGAGGAAAAGTAACTCCTTCACAATTATTTATTAATGGAAAAACTAAAGAAGTTGGTTTATTAGGACGTTATGATGTAGTTGTTTTAGATGAAATTCAAAGTTTAACATTTGACAATCCTGATGAAATTATTGGACCGTTAAAAACTTATCTTGCTAACGGACGTTACAACCGTTCAGGATTTGCTGATATTGCTAGTGATTGTTCCTTGGTGTTATTAGGTAACATTGAACTTGATGAATATCAACGTCCTAAAGATAAATATAATTTAATGGCTAAGTTACCTAAATTTTTCTCGGAAACAGCTTTTTTAGATCGTTTTGCTGGTATTTTACCTGGTTGGGAAATTCCTAAATTTAAAAGGGAGATGATTGCTAATCAAATCGGTTTAAAAATGGACTTTTTTGGGGAAGCATTATTA
The DNA here is from genome assembly GCF_009711975.1 of Anabaena sp. UHCC 0204. Taxonomy (GTDB): domain Bacteria; phylum Cyanobacteriota; class Cyanobacteriia; order Cyanobacteriales; family Nostocaceae; genus Dolichospermum. Next base: position 127,512 of record NZ_VIKW01000004.1, on the reverse strand, counting down.
TCTTTAAGGAAAGATGGTAGTTTTTACCAATATGTTCAACAACATACTCAATTTGATGATCATACTACCATTAGAGATCAACAAGCAATTCTCAAAACAGCATCAGGATTTTTAAAATTACTTTATCCTCATCTTGAATTAACTTTACAAGATTATCAACGTGATTGTTTAGAACCTGCTAGAGAACTTCGTCAACAAATTAGAAATTTACTCTATAACCTAGATGATGAATTTAAGCAATCTGAAAAAGATATTTATGTTGATGTCAAATGATTTTATTAATTTAAATATAAAAGCCAATTTTCATCAAATTATGGGTATATTTTCAGTAAACTTGATTAACTTTAGACTAAGGCATTGCTAACTTACCTAAGTATCTTAATGGGTTCGCAGCAAGGGATACAAAAATCAAATATTAGTCCTATATGTCTGTAAAAATTTCTTAATAAAGTGAATTATTTTTTGATTCTGAGATATAATTTACTCTTTATTCAAACATAAGAGTCAATTTCAAGGATTTGAATATATGATCATTACTTTAATAGTAGCTTGGATAGTATTTGTCATCCTCTGGAAATTAGTAAAAACTACCGTCAAAACGGCAGTTACCTGTGGCGCTATCGTTGTTTTATTATACTTTGGATTTGGTGTTACTCCCCAAGATATTTGGCATCAAATCACCCAGTTTGCTCAAACTTTCTCACAAACACCAGTAAGTAGATAATTAATTCAAGTGATTTTAAATGCCTAATCTTACTTGCGAGATGCTGAAATTTTCGCCAAAGCATCTTGAACCGCAGGTGGTAACTGTCGCATGATTTTACCTTTTTCCCGATCTAAAGCCACTAACGTCACTTGGGCAGTAACATATAAATCCTGACCATCAGTAGAAACAATAGTATAGTCCCAGTTAAGCCGTACTCCTGTCACTTCAGCCATGCGTGTTTTTACTATGACTGGCATACCTAATTGCACCGACCGATGATAACGGATTGATAACTCCACAACAGGTAAATCACAACCTAAAGCCACTAAATCAGCAAATTCAATGCCTATAGAGCGCAAGCATTCTACCCGTGCTTCCTCCATCCAAGTTAAGTATGTACCATGCCAAACAATACCAGCATAGTCTGTGTGGTGTGGTTGCGCTCTGACTGGATATTCAAACCAATTTTCAAAGGTAACATTAGTAACACTTTCAATGGCACTAGTGGGTGGTAATTTGGGTTGGTTTATTTCTTGAGACATCTGAATAATTTTTTGAGCAATACAATAAAAAACTGATAAAACTTTGTAAATTGGTCATTTGTACACCATCGTTAATTTTACCAGATTGTCAAGACGTTGCATGAAAGGTCCATGATTAAGAAAATTTGAGCAATACTTGTACAAGAAGGATGATAGACAGAACTTACAAAAATGATGATTCAACTTACAAATACGGCATTATTAGACTGGACTGGTGATACTTTGGCGATCGCCTTATTTGAAGATGCAGTCGAGTTAACGGGCGATTTAGCGACTCTAGATGATAAATGCGGCGGAATTCTCAAAGAATTGATTGCTGAAGAAGAATTTACTGGAAAAGTCAATAGCACCATCTTCACAAGAGTCTCTGCTGGTAATTTAGTGCGGAAGGTGATTTTAGTCGGTTTAGGTAAACCAGATGGGCTGCAACTAGAAACCTTACGCCGTGTGGCGGCTACAATAGCGCGGACTGCTAAAAAGCAAAAAACTAAAACTCTGGGAATTAGTTTACCACTGTGGAACAATCACCCAGCCGCCACAGCCCAAGCCATAGCCGAAGGTTTAGAATTAGCACTTTACCAAGATACGCGCTTTAAATCCGAGCCAGAAGATAAAGGTCCCAACGTTGAAACAATTGACTTATTCGGTTTAACAGGACAAGAAGCAGCTATTACCCGCGCCAATCAAATTGTGTCTGGGGTAATTTTGGCACGGCAGTTAGTAGCAGCCCCAGCTAATAGTGTTACACCTATTACTATGGCAGAAACTGCTCAAGCGATCGCTCACGAATATGGCTTACAACTGGAAATTCTCGAAAAAGAAGAATGTGAAAAACTAGGTATGGGAGCATTTTTAGGAGTCGCTCAAGCTTCTGATTTACCCCCGAAATTCATTCACCTAATCTACAAACCAGCCACCACACCCAAACGCAAACTCGCAATTATCGGTAAAGGTGTAACCTTTGATTCCGGCGGTTTGAACATTAAAGGTGCTGGTAGTGGCATTGAAACCATGAAAATGGATATGGGTGGTGCTGCGGCTACTCTCGGCGCTGCTAAAGCTATCGGCCAATTAAAACCGGATGTAGAAGTTCACTTTATATCAGCCGTTACTGAAAACATGATTAGCGGTAAGGCTCTGCACCCAGGAGATATCTTAACAGCATCAAATGGCAAAACCATCGAAGTCAACAATACCGACGCAGAAGGGCGTTTAACCCTGGCTGATGCCTTAGTTTATGCTGATAAATTGGGTGTAGATGCGATCGTTGATCTAGCTACTCTTACAGGTGCTTGTGTGGTGGCTTTGGGTGACGATATTGCCGGTTTATTTACACCTGATGATGCTGTTGCTTCCCAACTACAAACAGCCGCTGAAACCGCTGGTGAGAAAATCTGGCGGATGCCTATGGAAGACAAATATTTTGAAGGGATGAAATCGGGTATTGCGGATATGAAAAACACCGGACCCCGTTATGGCGGTTCTATTACTGCGGCTTTGTTCCTCAAGCAGTTTGTTAAGGATACTCCTTGGGCGCATTTAGATATTGCAGGTCCTGTTTGGGCTGATAAGGAAAATGGCTATAACGGTGCAGGTGCTACCGGTTTTGGTGTCAGAACTTTGGTTAGTTGGGTTTTGAGTTAATTTAATTTCACCTAAACAGGGCGGGGAAACCCCGCCCCTACGGTTTCTGTATGGGAGCTAGATAAAAGTGCGATCGCTCAAAATAGCATATTATTAGGCTAGGTGTAACCTGTATTCCATAACTTCATGCCTTTCTCTGATTTCACTAATCCTTATAAAAATCCGGCTGACTTACCAGAAAAGTATCGTCAGGATATAAATCTACAGAAATTATTTAAAGCTGATGGTTCTTATGTGCGTCCAGCAGAAGACCCTGTGACAATGTGGGCGCTTCAGATTCTAGTAGAAGAGTACGGCGTTCCACTAGAAGCAATGGAACTAGAAATAAGTGCAGATTTTGCCGAGGGAACTTATCAAGGTGGACGACGCTATCTAGGACGGGCAGACGTTGTAGTTTATGATGACCGTTATGCTGACTCTGTAGGTAATTTGGATGTAGCCTTTATTATGGTAGAGGCTATGGAACCAAATAAAAAAGTTGGTGGAACTGAAGCGGAAGGTTGGGTAGAACATCTTAACCGACTCAATGCTTACATGAGTGCTTCACCTTTTGCCCGTTATGCAATTTTAACCAGTGGTAAACACACAGATATCTATCATCGTGATCTTGACTACCCACGGAAGTTAGAAATAATTGGTAACTTACCTAAATATGAAAGCACCCGTGAAGCTGCAACCCATAGTCCTTATACTGTAATTTTAAATCCTAGTGAAGCAGATGGGATTCAAACCGGACTCACACCTCTATCCCGTGATAAGTTTCGTGAGGTTTTGGGAGATACCCGTTCTGGATGTCATTCTATTCTCAGAGATAACGAGGGTTTGCAACCACAAGAAGCAGTTGATGCAATGGTTAAATTTTTGTTTGCTAAGTGGTATGACGAACAAGCAACAATTGACTTGGTAAAGCAAACAGGAGAATCACGGGCTTATGTATTTAGTGTCAGTAATGAAACTGACCCAGAACGTTTATTAGTTCAAGTCAGAGAAACTTTTGAAAAAGCGAAGCAGTGGGAACGGGACACACTAGCGCAAAAATTTGGTGATGATTTGGGTGTGAGGTTGGCTTTTAATGAAGCTGATGTTTTGCAATTCAAGCCTCATACGACAATGGAAATAGTTAAGCGTTTACAGCCTTGGAGTTTGCGGAAATCTTCAGCAGATGTCAAAGGTGGAGTATTTGAGGACTTTTTAAGTAAGACTTTCCGCGATGATTTGGGGCAATATTTCACACCTACACCTGTAATTAATTTAATGGTGGGAATTTTGCAACCAACAGTAAATGATTATGTTGGTGATCCTGCTTGCGGTTCAGCGCGGATGCTAACTCACGTTTTGGATTATGTGCGTAAACAGGAATATACAAAAGCAATAGCAAATAATGGTGGTAGTGCTGAAGGGATAAATCCTGAAGAACCAACGGAAGAGTTTATCAAGTTTCGAGATAATCATTTATTTGGGGCTGAATATTCTCGAAATGTGATGCACATAGCGCGAGTTAATACTTTAATGAATGGCGCACAATATGCCGATTTAAAAGTAATGGATTCGCTGGAAAGATTGGGTAGTATTACAGGAGGAATTACGGAGGGACTTCCAGAACGTCCTGGTTTTTATCTGGGAGGTTTAACGATGATTTTAACTAATCCTCCATTTGGTTCTAAGTTGACAAATGAAAGTGTTTTAAAGGACTTTGCTTCACGGGATGGAGTGACAAAGAAAAATGGCAAACTTGTTAGAAGTATTCCTGAAGAAGTCGCTTTTATTAATCGTTGTCTTGAATTTTTAGCACCAGGGGGAAAATTAGCAATTGTTTTACCTGATGGAGTGTTGGCGAACAGTTCAATGCAGGACGTTAGAGATTGGATTTTACGCTGGGCAAGATTAAAAGCAATTGTGAGTTTACCACAAGAAACATTCAGACCCTATGGTGCTGCTGTGAAAACTAGCGTGGTTCTTCTAGAAAAGCGTGATATAGCTTTGACAGCAGAAAGTCAGCTAGAAATTGAGCAGGATGATAAGATTTACATGGCTAGGATTGATGATATTGGCTATGACGCATCTGGTCGTATTTCTGCCGCAAAAGATGAAGTTAATGAACCGCCAGAAGTAAAGAAAGCAATTACAGATTTAGCTGGGTTATTAGGAAGGTAGTTAAATGGAAAAAACTATAGTTAATCTTTCGCAGTTACGTCAAAAAGGTGTCTGGAACTTTGAACCTTACTCACAAGTTGTGACAGGTGCAATGGCTCAGTTAGAGAAAAGCCCCTTTCCAGTGGTTAAGTTGGTAACTGTAGTTGTTGAAGGAACTACTAAGCGTGGTTATTCCGTGACTGGGCTTGAGAATGTTGACGGTATTCCTTTACTCTCAATACGTAATATTTCAGCACAGGGTATTAATCTTAATCATGTACGCTATCTAAATCCAGATGATCATAAGAAACTTGAAGCAACTCAAGTTCATAAGGGTGATGTGCTGGTTAGTTTAATCATGCGTCCAGGGATAGCTGCTGTTTACGAATCTGACGAACCAGCCAACATAGATACACACCTTGCAAGATTGCGCTTAACAGACAAGATTGATCCTGCTTACCTAGCTTTCTATCTTAATTCAGATGTTGGTCAAACCCTGGTTCACTCCCTTTCAACTGGTAGCATTCAACCTATGTTAACTATTACTGCTCTAAATGATTTGCCTGTGATGCTTCCCTCTCTAGATGAACAAAAACGAATTATTTCAGAAGCACAACGATTGACACAAGAGGCAGGGAAATTATCTAAAGCTGCTGAGGATTGCCGTGCTGAAGCCCATAAGCTTTTTGGAAAGCTATTTCAAGGGGCAGTGTAAATGATTCATGCTTGCTACTTGACTGTTTTTGAACAGCCACAGGAGGAATTAGAAAGAGCCTTGTATGATCTTTTCGATGACTTGGGTGCTGTATACGACGAATATGAGTCAGTACCTGTAAATCCATTAAATAATCAATATGAATTGCAAGCAGCAGTTACCCAAAATTTTGAGTTTCTCTTAAATGTACATTGGCAATCCGATATCAATTCTCATACTTTAATAACTTTTGACGTTGAAATGGCAGTTCCGGTTGAACCTATCGAACTTGAGAAGGTTTTAGCACAGGCAGCAGAAACGTATTTTCCTAAATTAATACTTGTTTATAACTCTTATGGGGATGAGAGAAGTGAGAGATTATTCCCTTTAGTAATGAATTTTGAAAACGCAGTCAGAGAGTTTATTATATCTGTAATGCTCAAAAAGTATGGTTCTTTCTGGGAAGATACTCTTGATAGATATATAGAAGATGCTGAACAAAATCTTGAAAAATATAAAATGAAATATGGCTATAAATGGGAAGATAGACTTAAAAAATATAAAGAATGTAAGAGTGAAGCATTAAAGAATAAGGAAAATGAAGCTAACTACCAGCAACATAATCCTCTACTTATGCAGTGGCTTTATTATGCAGATTTTACAGATTTATCAAAAATGATTAGTATAGTTGATGACTTAGAAGGAGGTTATAAGCTATCAAATTCACCTCAGTCAATTTTTGCTAATACTGTTAATAAAAATACACGAGATACAATCACGAAAAAAATTAATGACCTCCGTGTATTAAGGAATAGGCTGATGCACGGACGTTATCTAACAGGGGAGAATGAAGAGTTAATTAGATTGATTTGTAAAGAGTTTCAAGAGCTAATTATTCAGCCAGGATATATTAATAACTTTGAAAGTCGTAGGCTAACTGAAAACTAACTAATTGATAGAAGATAATAGATGTTAGTAGAGGAAGAGGTAACATGAAGGAGGGTAGTAAATACCAGCCACTCCTAGACTTTTTGTATAGCAGTGAACAAAATGAAATAACTTTATCATTTGTTGAAATCGAGAGTTTAATAAAAGATTCCTTACCCAATTCAGCAAAAAGTAAACGGGCATGGTGGAGTAATCGCAGCAAAGGCGCATTACAAGCTTCTGCCTGGATAGAAGCAGGATATCGGGTTGAAAATGTTGATTTTGATCAGCAATGTGTTACTTTTCGCCAATTTACTAATAGCAAACAAGTGCAACTTGTAGATGGGCAAGTGGTATGGAATAGCAAATCAATCAAGGCATTACGTCTCCAAATGGGTTTAACACAAGCAGAATTTGCAGCACAATTGGGTGTGCGGCAAGCAACAGTGAGTGAATGGGAAAACGGAATCTATGAACCAACTCGCTCAACGTCAAAACATTTAGAATTAGTTGCTCAGATGGTTGGATTTACACATCAGGAGGAAAGCTAAACTTTCTAAGTTAATGTTTGACATTTATTCGGTTAACGTATATTGTCAGAATAGCATCTGCTTCTGGCAACTGTCAAGCATGAATATAAAAAACACCAAACCCAAAGCCCTCTTCCTCTCCCCCGACGGCAAAGTATACCCCGACAGCCTAATTTGCACAGGTATCATGCCCGCAGAACTAGACGGTAAACCCTGCCCCTATTCTCAAAACAGTCAATTTCCTGGCATCAAACCCCTAAAATCTGAAGACGCAAATTACACCATAGACAAAGGAAAACCAGGCGACCTTTGCCCCACCTGTGCCAAACAACAACTTGCAAACCTGGGACACTGGCAAGGTTACAGAAATCAAAAATTCCCTGAAGAACTACTATTACTGCGCTTGTTCAAGTGTCGAATGTGGCTATGGCTAGTCGTCCCCGGACTGCATGACCATGACGCAACCCAGCTTTTACCGCCACGGCTATGAAACGAGAGTGTTTATAAGCGATGAAAACACACTCACAGCAACCCGCCAACAAAACTACAAATATTGTCAGAAGCCAGCAAATAAGTTTCCGACGCTTGCTGCTGACTTCCGGCTTCCTAAGATAAGGAGACATTCACCATGATAAAACCAGTTGTTACCCAAAATCATCCTTGGGTCATAGTCAGAACTGTAACAATTACCGAATCTTACACCGTCGCCCGTTTTGCTAACCGCCAAGATGCAGAAGACCATTTAAGATTTTTGCGTCGAACTATTCCCAACGGTGGCTTTGAGATCATGTTTGAGTCGCCAGAAGATGTAAAAGAAAACCTGAATATTGAATTACTGACTATCAGCCAAAAAAAGGGTGTAAATCGTGAGTTTTGATAATGTTTGTAAAATCCTAGCTGAAAAATATCCCCTTGATTTTGCCAACTGGTTGCTACCGGAAACAGTTGAAACAATCAAAGTCTTAAAAACCGAACTTAGCATTGAACCAATTCGCGCAGATTCTGTTATTTTGCTGCAAACGAAAAACAGAATCCTACATCTAGAATTTCAGACTAACACCAAATCAGACACTCCCATTCCGTTAAGAATGTTAGATTATTTTGTCAGATTAGTTAGACAATATAATCTGCCTGTCACCCAAGTAGTGATTTTCTTACAAGAAACAAGTAATGAAATCGCGTTTACCGAAGCTTATATTGATGAAATGACAAATCATCGCTATCGAGTAATCCGGATGTGGGAGCAAGATTCAGATTTATTTCTCCATAACCCAGCATTGCTTCCATTAGCACCATTAACAAAAACCAATTCCGCACCAGGGTTATTATCCCAAGTAGCCACAGAAATTGCTAAAATTGCAGATGTACCAGCCAGACAGAATACCGCTGCTTACACAGAGATTTTAGCAGGTTTACGATTCGAGAAAAATCTAATTCGTCAATTATTGAGCGAGGATATTATGCAAGAATCTGTAATTTATCAGGATATTTTGGAAAAGGGAGAACAAAAAGAAGCTTTTCGTTTCTTGAATCGCCAATTAAATCGTCGCTTTGGTGAAATGGATTCATTCATAGTTGAACGAATTCGCTTATTATCTACCGAGCAATTAGAAGTATTAGGAGAAGAGTTTTTAGATTTTTCTGAAATATCTGATTTGGTTGCTTGGTTAGATCAAAACCATTAAATAATTACGGATAAGTCAGTGGGCAATATAAATTTAGATGTTGCCCTTTTTTGTCAGCATTCTTGGTAAGATTATAAATCTTATCAAGAATATGTCAAATGATTCTAGAGTAATCGCTTATTTGTATAATTTAACTTAATTGCTTTGTAGCTAGTTTATGCGAGAGTAATAGAGTTATAGATTATCTAGTTGCGATAAAAGTCTAGTTTCTTATGGTTTTTTTTAGAATTTTCAAATTTTAAGTATTGCAATCTGATAAAATTTGTAAGGTTTCTATAAGCTCTGAGCAATGGGATCGACTGGTGTAAGGATCGCAATTGACGCAATGGGGGGAGATCATGCACCCACTGAAATCGTCGCCGGCGCACTGCGGGCGCGCGAAGAATTGGGTGTAAAAATATTATTGGTTGGTGATCCCCAACAAATTGAGGCTGTGATGCCGCCAAAAACTAATATGGCGGATTTAGAGATTGTTCCTGCCGAGGATGCGATCGCTATGGATGAAGAGCCTCTCAACGCAGTTAGACGTAAGCGAAAAGCTTCCATCAACATAGCGATGGATTTAGTGAAAACGAAACAAGCAGATGCTGTATTTTCTGCCGGTCATTCTGGGGCGGCGATGGCATCAGCTTTACTGCGTTTAGGAAGATTACCGGGAATTGACCGCCCAGCAATTGGCACAGTATTCCCTACCATCAAAGCCGGTAAACCAGTAATGATCCTGGATGTCGGCGCTAATGTAGACTGTCGCCCTAAATTTTTAGAGCAGTTTGCAGTTATGGGTTCAATTTACAGTCAGTATGTTTTGGGAACAGAACAACCCAAAATAGGTTTATTGAATATTGGCGAAGAAGATACTAAAGGTAACGAAGTAGTTCTCCGCGCCCACCAATTGTTAAGGGAAAATACTCAAATTAATTTTACTGGTAATGCGGAAGGGCGTGATGTATTATCCGGTGAATTTGATGTGATTGTTTGCGACGGCTTTGTGGGTAATATTTTATTAAAATTTGCCGAAGCAGTCGGCGGTGTAATCCTGCAAATTCTGCGAGAAGAATTACCCCAAGGGCTACATGGTCAAATCGGTACAGCGATTTTAAAACCCAATTTAAAGCGCGTTAAACAGCGCATGGATCACGCTGAACATGGAGGCGCTTTGCTTTTAGGTGTCAGCGGAATTTGTTTTATTGGTCATGGTAGTTCCCAAGCACCATCTATTTTTAGCGCCATTCGTATGGCTAAAGAAGCTGTAGATAATCAGGTGTTAGAAAGACTCCAATCTCAATATCAAATTCTCCAGAATGAAAGCAGTTAGCTATTTGTTCTCAAAAGTAGAGATACTACGCTAACAGCCATTTGTCATTTGTCATCCGATTTGAGATTTCGGATTTTAGATGAAAAATTACGATTTTTTATAAATCTAAAGTCCCCCGTCTCAAATTGGAATTGTCATTGGTACTCGTTATTAATGCTTACAAACAAGACAACTGACAATTGACAACTGACAATTGACAACTGAGGAGATTAAGAGTGCAACATTTTTTGAGCAGCGGCATAGCAATCATCGGCAGTGGTTCAGCAGTCCCAGCAAATTGTTTACATAACCAGGAACTAACTCAATTAGTAGAAACATCAGATGAGTGGATCACCACAAGAACAGGCATTCGTCAACGGCGGTTAGCATTGCCCCCCGACTCACTCACATCATTAGCTACTGCTGCTAGTCAAAAGGCTCTGGAATCCGCCGGAATTACAGCAGCAGATATTGATTTAATTTTGCTGGCCACTTCTACCCCTGATGACCTATTTGGAACTGCTTGCCGTGTTCAAGGTGAATTAGGTGCTATCAAAGCAGTCGCCTTTGACTTAACTGCCGCCTGTTCTGGTTTTGTGTTTGGTCTAGTTACCGCAGCACAATACATCAGAACAGGTGCTTACAAAAATGTACTCTTGATTGGGGCAGATATCCTCTCCCGGTGGGTAGATTGGCAAGATAGACGCAGTTGTGTATTATTTGGTGATGGCGCTGGAGCAGTTGTATTACAGGCCAATAAGAGCGATCGCTTATTAGGATTTTGCCTCAAAAGCGACGGTTCTCAAAATCATTTTCTCAACCTCCCCTATAATGCTTCCACCGAAGAACTAACACCAGATATTCACGTATCTACAGGCAAATATCACCCGATTACCATGAACGGGAAAGAAGTCTACCGCTTTGCTGTGCAGAAAGTTCCAGAAGTTATAGACAAAGCCTTATTTGCAGCTAACCTGAAAATTGAAAACATAGATTGGCTCGTATTACATCAAGCAAATCAACGCATTATCAATTCCGTTGCTGAACGCTTACATATTCCAGAAGATAAAGTCATCAGCAATGTCGCCAATTATGGTAACACCTCCGCCGCATCTATTCCCCTAGCCTTAGATGAAGCAGTCCGAGAAGGCAAAATTAAAGCAAATGATATAATTGCTACATCTGGCTTTGGTGCAGGACTCTCCTGGGGTGCAGCCATTTTTCAATGGGGAAGATAAACAATTGATAATTGACAATTGACAATTGACAATTGACAACGAACAACCGACAACTGACCACTGACAACTGACCACTGACAACCGACAAATGACTAAAACTGCATGGGTGTTTCCCGGACAAGGTTCTCAAGCACTGGGAATGGGAATAGACTTGTTAAATCTACCATTAGCCAAAGAAAAATTTATTCAAGCTGAGGCAATTTTGGGCTGGTCTGTCACAGATATATGTCAAAGTGACATTGAAACTTTATCAAGGACACTTTATACCCAGCCTAGTTTGTATGTAATCGAAAGTATAATTGCTGATATATTGCGGGAAAAAGGACAGCGACCAGATATAGTTGCAGGTCACAGTTTAGGAGAATATATCGCTCTTTATGTAGCTGGTGCCTTTGAATGGTCTACGGGTTTACGCTTAGTCAAACGCCGCGCTGAATTAATGGATAGTGCTGTTGGTGGAATGATGGCCGCGCTCATGAATTTTGACCGAGAAGAATTGGAAAAAGTCATTAGCGAAACACCTAATGTAGTTTTAGCAAATGATAATAGTGCTGCTCAAGTTGTAATTTCTGGAACTCCAGAAGCTGTACAGATTGTTATGTCTCAAGTTAAAGCTAAACGAGCTATCCCCTTAAAGGTTTCAGGAGCATTTCATTCACATTTAATGAAAGCAGCCGCAACGGAATTTCAAGAAGTTCTAGACTCCGTTGTTTTTCAGTCAGCAACTGTCCCCGTTTTATCCAATGTAGACCCAGTTCCCGCAATAGGAGCAGAGATTTTAAAACAGCGTCTTTCTCAACAAATGACAGGTTCTGTGCGGTGGCGAGAAATTTCTTTGCAATTACCAGAAAATGGTATTGAAAAAGTTGTGGAAATTGGACCTGGTAACGTTTTAACAGGTTTGATTAAACGGACTGCTCCTGGCTTAATGTTAGAAAACATTCGTAATGCTGCTGAGTTACCTGCATAGATAATTTCGCAAATTAATTTAAACTTAAATAAGTCTTTTTGTAGATGACATTGGCAACATAAACTTTCTATGTTGCCTATTTTTTGTCTAAAGATTTATTTAATAAACTCCAGTAATTTGTGAAGGGTTTAAGTGAGATAATGACAAAAAATCCACCTTACATTTCCTGAAAAATGCTCAAAAATTGACGTAATAAACCTACAAAAAAAACTAAAAATATTCATGAATACAGTTCACAAAAACACCGATATATGAAAAAGTATCCCAGGATTTTAGTCCTTAGTTACTGTTTGGGACCACTTCTGATCATAGTAACACACTTAGGAGCTTTCGTTCCCTTGATCACAGGATTATCATGGAAAAGTATTCTTTGGGGAGTTGCTCTTTATGTAATCAGAATGATGAGTATTACAGCCATATACCATCGGCTCATTATTCATAAATCCTATCAAGCTCCGGCGATCATCAAATGGGTTGGCAGCATTATTGCCTGTTCTTCAGGACAAATGGGCCCTAACTGGTGGAAAGGTCATCATATTCAAGGACACCACAATAACTCCGATAAACCAGACGATAGCCACTCTCCTCATACACCGTTTCAAGGTTTTAAAGGCTTTCTTTGGTCGCAATGTGGATGGCTTTTATCTCGAAACTTTTTTCCCCCCTGCCTTCCTGCTGATGTGGAAGCAGACTGGGTTCTTAAAACCATAGACCGGTTACACTTTATTCCTATGATCCTATTAGGGGTAATTTCTTTCTGGATAGGTGGGTTGGAGTTTCTCGGTGCTTTCTTCTTAAGTACGATGATACTCTTCCATTGTGTCGCCTTTGTCAACTCTCTTTCTCATATATTTGGAGACAAGCCCTTCGTCAGCAATGATTATAGCTGCAATAACTGGTTTGTAGCACTACTTACATTTGGTGAAGGGTGGCACAATATGCACCACGCATTTCAGTGGTCAGCCCGTCATGGCTTCTCCGTTAAAGAAGGCAAAGTTGTCTACTTAATAGATCCTACCTACGGATTTATCCGACTACTAGAAAGACTACACTTAAGTTCTAATCTGAAACTACCCTCTGAAGCAGAACTTTTGCAAGCAGCAAACAGAGTCAGTACAGTAAAAAAATGACGGTTAATGAAATGTGAAAAAGTTGACATAGAAGTGGTGTGTGTGTCAATTTTAAGGTACAAATATTACCATAACCATCCTCACTAAAATAACTTTGGGTTATGAAAAAAGCTGTCTACTGGATAATGGGTGAACGGGCAGGGAGAACCATCGTTGGGACTTGGAACTGGTTATGGGGAATGCCTGTAGAGTCGGGTGGTAAGGTAGCTGTCGCAGTTGCTGAAGAATCTCTACAGTCAATGCAAGTAGCAGTACAAAAACTGGCTCAAGCCGTTGCCGCGCAAGAAGGGGCTTATAAAACTGCCAAGGCTAAATATGAGACAAAAATTAGAGAATTCAAAACCTTAGAGCAGCAAGCCATGATTGCTCAACGTAGTGGCAATGAAGAAGCAGCGCGAATGGCCATGAGTAAGGCTATTCAAACGGAGCAAATCTTGCCAAAACTTGAGGAAATGGTTAAACAAGCAGAAATGGCTGTTAAGGCTTCTAAAGATAAACTCAACCGTGAGCGCATGAAGCTAGAAACTTACAAAGCCGATATGCAGAATATGAAAGATATGTCAGAGGTAAATGAAGCCCTGGCTATGATTGCTAAAGTCAATAATGAATTTGATATTGGTTCAGCTAAAAGTGACTTTGAAAAAGCTAAAGGTGCAGTTGAACGTCGCAATCTCAAAACAGAAGCTTTAGCAGAATTGTCGGAAAATCCAACAGAAAAACTACAAGCCGAAATTGAAAATATGACATTAGATGACGAAGTTGCTCGTCGTTTGCAAAGGTTACAAGATTCTCAACCTAAACAACTACCGGAATAAATAGGAATTTATGAGTCAGAAAAGCGGACCGCCGCCTATTGTTTTTATCCTGCTGTTTTTGGGGCTTTTGGGTGGTGGTTACTGGTGGTTTTTCATGCGGAATCCTGCGTCAAACCCCATTTCTTCCGGTGGTGATACAACCACTACTGAGGCTTTCTCCGTCCCGACAACAGTAGCCAGCGGTACTACCGTCAAAATAGATGGTTCTACCAGTATGGTGACAATTAACCAAAGTCTCAAAAATGGTTTTGAGAAACAGTTTCCGGGGACAAAGGTAGAAGCGATTGGGAATGGGACAGATAGGGGAATTCAGGATTTGTTAGCGGGGAAAATTGATATTTCCGCAGCTTCTAGACCATTGACAGCACAGGAGCAAAGTCAGGGATTAAAGGCTGTTACTGTAACACAAGATGCGATCGCTGTCATTGTCAGTAAAGCCAATCCTTTCAACCGAGGATTAACCAGCAGCCAAATTGCAGATATATTTGAAGGGAAAATTAATAATTGGTCAGCAGTGGGTGGTTCGTCTGCAACTATCCGCGTCATTAATCGCCCCGCAATTAGTGGCACACATCAAACTTTTAAAGAATTAGTCCTCAAAGGATCTAATTTTGGGACTACACCCAACATTACGACATTACCGCAAGATGCTACAACTCCCTTAATTCAAGCTTTAAAAAAAGATGGTATTGGCTATGCAACCTTTGATCAAGTTGCTAACCAGCAAACCGTGCGCGTCGTTGCTATTGAGGGCTTGACACCAGAAGCAGCTAGTTATCCTTACAAGCGATCGCTATATTACGTCTATAAAGATCCTGCTAATGTGGGAGTTCAAGCATTTCTAGGTTATGCAACTTCGCCCCAAGGACAGCAAGCTTTAACATCAGGAAACTAATGTAGAAGAAATAGGAAGTTAAGATATGGAAGTTAGAGGTTAAAATGAGTTCTGACTTCTTTTTTCATATCCTGATTCCTGTATTATTTATCTTATTTTCCGTGACTAGAACTCGTGAACCCTTAATTAGTTTGGCACTGTATCACGCCTTTAAGTGGTCTGTGGTTAGCCCCATGCTACACGCATACTTTCGGGGCAAAATTTATGGTGTGGAAAATGTCCCCCAAAGTGGTGCTGTTATCGTAGTTAGTAATCATGCTAGTTATTTTGACCCACCGATAGTTTCTAGTTGTGTCCGCCGTCCAGTTGCATACATGGCCAAGGAAGAATTATTTAAAGTTCCTGTTTTATCGCAAGCAATTAAATTATACGGTGCTTACCCTGTGAGTCGCGGTAGTGCTGATCGCAATGCTATCCGTTCTGCTCTAGAATTTTTAGACAATGGTTGGGCTGTGGGTGTATTTCTAGAAGGTACAAGGACACCAGATGGTCGTATTGCTGACCCCAAAAGAGGTGCAGCACTTCTTGCAGCAAAAGCTAAAGCCCCTTTCTTACCGGTGAGTTTATGGGGAAGTGAGCAGATTTTACAACCAGGTTCTTCTTTACCCCGTTCAGTACCTTTAACTATTAGAATTGGTCAATTAATTGATGCTCCTAATTCTACGAATAAAGAAGAGTTGGAAAAAGTTACCCAAAGGTGTGCTGCGGTGATTAATGAAATGCACGATTTAGGACGATAAGAGTAATTTTAGATAGCGTGGGGACGATTCCATGAATTGTTCCTGTAAAATTTTTCGGGCAATATATAATTATTTTCCACTAGTACCGCAGGGCGGAATTAAAAATTAATAATTAAAAATTAAAAAAGCAGATGACACAAGCTTCTTGAGAGTTCTTAATGGTTGCTTGATTTACACCGCAGTGTACTAGATATAAGGAATATGCTTAAGATATGGAAAAATTCTGTACTTGCATATATTTTAACTTTAGCACTATAGTTATAATAATTGGGAAAATAATAGACACAGATAAGGCTCTTAAAAGCTGATTTTGTTAGTTTTTAATAATCTCAAATTAAAAATTTAAAAATCTTAAATTTATATGAGTGGTTCTGGAGCTAAAAACGTCTGGCATAAACTAAATAATTTAGTTTTAGTTCGCTTTTTACTTTTAGTTGCTTCTGGCTGGGCAATTGTTCAGCTTTTAGATTATTTTCAAGCGGTGATTGTGATTTTCTCATTCGCTGCAATTTTGGCTTTTTTACTTAACTATCCTGTAGATTTTCTCCGGCGGTTTTTACCTCATCCTCTAGCAGTTATCGTGGTTTTTTTACTCAGCATTATGATAATTGGAGTGCTGATTATTACTATAGGTTTAACAGTTTCATCACAAGGACAACAATTAATTGATAGTACATCAAATTTTTTAAATTCTTTAATTCCTTTAATCAAACAAGTAGAAGCATTTCTACAAACACGGAATCTCCGCATAGATTTAAGTGTAGTTGAAAATCAACTGCGGAATCAAGCTGTATCAACATTGGTGACAAGTTTGGCAATTTTGCAAAGCATACTCACTAATTTTATGACGTTTGTATTTATTGCTGTTGTCGCTTTTTTTATGTTGCTAGATGGAGAAAAATTATGGAATTTCATTATTAAAATAGTTCCGCCAAATCGCCGACAAAAATTTACCAATATCATCAGACGCAGTTTTTTAAGTTTTTTTCGTGGTCAGTTAATATTAACTTTATTTTTGACAACTTCAACTTTTATAGTTTTCTTGTTATTTCAAGTACCATTTGCTTTATTATTATCTTTGGTAGTAGGAATTCTAGACATGATACCGGGCATAGGTGCAACATTAGGAGTTAGTATAATTACTTTAATTATTTTAGCTCAAAATGCTTGGTTAGCATTAAAAGTATTGATAGCTTGTGTAATTCTCCAGCAAATTCAAGATAACTTAATTGCTCCACGAGTTATGCAAGGAACAATGAATTTAAACCCAGTAGCAATATTTTTTTCCTTGTTAGTTGGTGCTAGAGTGGCAGGTTTATTAGGTGTTTTTATCTCTATTCCTATTGCTGCAATAATTGTAGCTTTATTAGAAATTGAAGACATAAAATCAGAAACTTCGGGAATAAATCATGTAAAATCAAACTGAGTAAGTAAAAGACTGGGAATTATGGCTGATTTAAGAGCAGAATTACAACAAAATCTCGATGAAGCAGAATGGGAATGGCTAATTCCCCATGTCCAAAAAGATGCAGTTATTCTGGTAGCAGAGAATTTAGATTTACTAGATGTGGGGGAAGCGATCGCTAGTGATAACATCCCCTCTGTGCAACGTTGGATTGATGAACAATTACTAGCCAAACCCACAATAGATCAAGTGGGAGAATGGAATCTCAACCGCAACAAGCGATTTAATGCCCTGATCGTTGAACCTTACGTTTTAGTACAAGAAATCGCTGTTGTTTAAAAAGTTGATCATTCATAATTCCTATTCAATGATGAATTAGGAATTATCAGTTATTTTCTTGATCTGGTTGGTTCAAAATAGGTGTAACAACGTGGTTATTACTCCGGACTAATTGACTAACTTGCCCAATTAGTTCTCCTAATTTACCTTCATCTAACAAGGTGTTAATTAAGGATAATCCACTGGTAGATAGTAGTAATTTGTTAATATCTTGACTGCCACTACTGCCATTTGCACCAGGGAAAGAATAGATGCGAGTATCTCCTAAAACCCCTGGTTGTGGTGCTAAAGAAGAGAGAATTTCTGGTAATTTATCCGCTAATTCTGGCCAGATAGTCGTAATAATTTTGGCAGTCAGATTAGCATTACTAATGGTGTTTTCAGCCGCAATTCTAGCTTGAATACCTTCAGCATCTGCTAAGGCTTTATCACGGTTAGCATCTGCGAGAACACGAATTGCTTCAGCTTCTAATTCTGCGGCTTCTTGAGAGATTTCGGCTTGACGACGACGACGGAAAGCGTCAATTTCCACAACGTTGCGATCGCTAATACTCCGTTCTTGAGCTTCTCGTTCTGCTGCAATTAAAGACAAGCGTTTGGTTCGTTCAGCTTTTTCAACTTCACTGGCTGTTTTCACAGATTCTTCGGCTTTAGCTTGTTCAGCTTGAGCAACTAAACTTTCACGTTTCTTATTAGCAATTGCGATCGCTACATCTTCTTGTGCTAGTCTGGCTATGCGTTCTGATTCAGCTATTTGTACTTGTGCTTTGAGTTTACCAGATTCTACACTTTGTTGACGCAAAATTTCGGCAATTTCTGCTTCTTGCTGTTGCAATGATTTTGCTACTTTTAGCTGTTTATTCCGTTCTTCTAATGCAATATCAGCTTGAATTTGACTTTCTTGTAAAGACAATTTTCTGCGAATTTCTTCCTCTTCAACTGACTTTTCCTGCAAAATTTTCGTCCGTCTGACTGTTGCAGCTTCTGTGTCTTTAGATTCTTGAATTTCTCTTTCTCTTTGGGCTTTCAGAGCCTCCACTTGCAGTCTTTGAGATAATTTAGCACTTTCTTGTTCTTGGGCAATTTGCAGCGATCGCTTTTGAGCATCTAATTCTTTTTGCTCAATTGTTACCTGTGCCGCTAATTCAACTTCTCGTTTTTGTTGTACTGAACGTTGAATTATCTCTGTTCGCAACCGCACACCCTGAGCATCAAAGAAGTTATCAGGATCGTAAGTAACACTTTCTAATATTTCGGAAATTGCAATATTATTTAGTGTTAATCCCACTTTCTTTAAATCTGTCCCTACCAAGTTCAATACTTCTTGAGCAAAACCCAATTTATCAGAATCAATTTCTGCTAAATCCTTAGTTTTAGCTGCTGCTCTAATTGCATCATCTGCCCTTTTTTCTAAAGCATTTTTGATATCTTCAGGAGTAATTCTTGTTCCATTTTGAGACAGTCTAGCAGCAGATGTCAAAACATCATCTTCGGAAGCATTAATACATACATAGAAAGTGACTCTGATATCTGCTCTGAGGTAATCTTTAGTTCTGACAGCTAATTTTCCAGTCCGTTCGACATCAATAGAAATTTCTCTTAAAGGTACTCTTGTTAATTGATGAAATCCCGGAAGCACTATGCAACCACCATAGAGAATCACTGATTTCTTCTTAGTAAATAATCCCCCAGTTCTGACAAAAGCTTCGTTGTTGGGTGTGACAACATAAACTCTTGTATAAGCAAATAAACTTAATATCAAGAGGATGACAAACATCACAATGATTCCCGGAAATACTAAACCACCGTTAACTTGAGCTAAAGTCGGTTGATTTATAATTGGAAATGTGGGATTAATTGCAGTTGTTTGTTGTTGTTTTGGTTGTAATTGAACTGATGGTATTTCAGTTAAATGTACACTTGGTAAAGCCTGGATAAAATTCAACCAAAAAAGCATATTTTTCTTCTCCTGATATCCAAATTAATTTCTGGAATTTGAGTTATTTAACCAATTTTGTTCATCGGGACTATCTTTAGCAAGCACTAAATAAATACCCTGTTTAATTTCCACAATGATCACTTTTTCTCCCCGTTGTGGTGCAATAGTAGCCCAATCAGGAATTACCGCAGTCACTGTCAAAAGATTGTGCTTGGCATCAAGAACATCTATCTGACCAATTTTTCCTAAATTCTCTGTGGGAATATAAACAGAGGTAACAGTACCAATGCAACCAATTAAGCGATCGCTACTTACATCTTCCCCAAATTCAGAGAAAATTTGACTAATTGATTGTGCTATCCATCTGCCGATACATAAGCTGATTATCAGAGAAATAAATAGAACAAAACCACTTAATAAAGGATAGTTTTTGATAGCAAAAATGCTATTTAACGCAACATTTATTATCCAACCAATAATCCCCCACAGACTTAAATCTGTTGCCAATAATAACAACAATGGAGCTTTGCCAATACCTGCCCATCCCAAAAAGTCTTCAAAGGCAAAATCACCGTCTGTTTCTATATCTAAATCTGCTTCAATATCTACATCTTGTCCACCTCCACCCATAAAAATCATCAACAAAAAAAGTAACCCTCCTATCCCCAGGAAAATCCAATAGGGCAAGTTAGCTGGACTAAACAGCATATTTTTATTTACAGATATGTGGCAGGTATTTTTATATTGTTATTTGCATATATCTTATTCTCTCTTTTGGGGCAATGTCAAGATCAAATCTCTTTTATTTGGATAAATTTAGATTAAAAATAAGTATATTTAGGTCTTGTTAAGAATAGTAACAAATTAGATAATTTAAATTTAATAACCAGGTGAATATAAATAACTTAAATTATGGAAAATTGTCTATTTACAAATATTTAGCTATCTATGAAACTAAGCTAGATTCTTAAATTCTGATCTGCACCAGATTAAGGTAAACTGAAAAAAAGATCCCAACTTCTTACTAAAGAGGGGATCTGAGTTTAGCGACAGTAAATTTATTAATTTTATGACTCGACAACCCCATGACCAATTTGCTAAAGAATATTTAGAAGAATTGTTAACCTCTTTAGGTAATGTCAAAACCAGCAAAGATGTAAAAAGCGAAGTTCAAGAAATTGATGTTTGGTTTGTTCCTACAACATCATCTCCAAGAGCTACTTCAGAATTAGGATTATTAGCAAGAATGGCAGTTACAAGCTGTCTATTTGAGCCTTATCGTAATGCTCCCAGTGAAGTAGAAATTAGAAGTTGTTTGTTAAAATTGTATAGTGTGCATGGAGATTTATTACGACAAGCCAAAAGAGAAAAAAGTTCTATCTCTGAAGACGAATTACCCTGTTTATGGATTTTAACACCAACTTGTTCTGAAAAAATCCTCAACGGATTTGGAGCAAAACCCAAAGAGGACTGGGAAAAAGGAGTTTATTTTCTGTCAGGATTATTGAAAGCGGCCATTGTTGCTATCAATCAGTTACCGATGACAGAGGATACACTATGGTTAAGGGTACTGGGAAAAGGCAAAACCCAAACCCAAGCAATAAACGAAGTAGTTCAACTTTCAGAAGAGAATGACAAATGGAAGCAATTACTAGAAATGTTTGCGTCTTGGCGTAAAAATTTAGAATTGAATAGTAATGTTAATGATGAAGAAAAGGAGTTAATCATGAGTTTATCACCAGCGTATCTCAAGCAACGAGAAGAATGGAAACAAGAGGGACTGGAAGCAGGACGACAAGAGGGACTGGAAGCAGGACGACAAGCAGGACTGGAAGCAGGACGACAAGAAGGACGACAAGAAGGACGACAAGAAGGACGACAAGAAGGACGACAAGAAGGACGACAAGAAGGACGACAAGAAGGTAATTTAGACGGACAGCGTTTGATAATAGTGAGTTTGTTAACAGGACGTTTTGGCAATTTAGATGAGGAATTATCTGCTATTGTGACTCCGATTATGGAACTTACTTTAACAGAAAGAACTCAGTTATTACTCAATTTATCTAATCTTTCCCGTGAGGAATTATTAGCTAGATTTAAAGTTGATTAAATATACAGCAGTTTCCAATTATACAACGTACACCATAGCCCCTTCATCTCTTGCGATGAAGGGGGTGGTATTCTTGTATCTCATGAAATAGGGAAGTGCTATATCAGAAAAAAAAGCGATCGCCCTTTTTCCCGTGTTGGCGTAAATAATAGTTAATTAGTGCAAAGTAGCGGCTGCTCCTTGGACATATATAATACAATAGAAAGTGTAGATATTGCGCTTCTACAGAAACTAACACCAGAAAATTTTTTATCTTGGAAAATTTAGTTTTCTAGCGGCTAAAATTGCTACGATAATTTCAGATTAGTTGTTGAAACCTTGATTCAATCTGAAACCTTAGAATTACTAGAGTGGCCCCGTCTGTGCCAGCACCTTTCCACCTTTGCGGCAACTAAGTTAGGGGCAATAGTTGCGCGTAACCTGCCAATTCCTGAGAATCAGGCAGAAAGTGAACAATTATTAGCGCAAACCAAAGAAGTTTACGAACTGGAAAGTCGTTTACATCCAGGATTATCCTTTGAGGGAATTCAAGATATCGGTGATTCCCTAGAACGAGCAGCACTCCAAGGTACTTTGTCTGGGGAAGAATTGTTAGCGATCGCTACCACCCTAGCAGGGACAAGAAATTTACGCCGTGTTATTAATAATCAAGAAAATGTCCCCGTTTTGTCCGATTTAGTTTCTCAATTGCGGACTTACCCAGAATTAGAGCAAGAAATTCACCGTTGTATTGATGAACGCGGGCAAGTAACTGATCGCGCTAGTCAGAAAATGGGAGAAATTCGGGTAGAATTGCGGCGGATTCGTAGCCAAATTACTCAAAAACTGCAAAATATTATTCAAGTTAAATCAGGAGCAATTCAAGAACAATTAATTACTCAAAGAGGCGATCGCTATGTCATCCCTGTAAAAGCCCCCCAAAAGGACGCGATCCCCGGTATTGTACACGACACCTCAACCAGTGGCGCAACCCTTTATATAGAGCCTAACAGCATCGTGCCAATGGGTAATCAACTGCGTCAAGTTGTCAGAAAAGAGCAAACGGAAGCAGAAGCCATTCGTCGTCAATTAACTGAACAAGTTACCGCAGTTACACCGGATTTAGAAAGGTTATTAGCCATTGTCACTACCTTAGATTTGGCAGTGGCAAAATCTCGTTATAGTTTGTGGATAGGTGCTAATCCTCCCCGCTTTGTCAATCGAGCAGAAAACGAAATTATCACCTTGCGAAATCTGCGTCATCCGTTGTTAGTATGGCAACAGCAGCACGAACAAGGAAATCCCGTCGTACCCGTGGATTTGTTTATCAATCCCCAAATTCGCGTAGTTACAATTACTGGACCAAATACAGGCGGAAAAACTGTAACTTTAAAAACCTTGGGATTAGCAGCCGTCATGGCCAAAGTGGGTTTATTTATTCCCGCCCGTATACCCGTAGAAATGCCTTGGTTTTCCCAAGTTTTAGCTGATATTGGTGATGAACAATCTTTACAACAAAGTTTATCTACTTTCTCAGGACATATCCGCCGCATTAGTCGAATTTTAGAAGCATTGGAGAATGAGGAGTCAGGAGGTAGGGGCGCAGGGCCTGCGCCCAACAATCAGGAGGAACAAGAAGAAGAAATAAAACTACCAATCCCCAGTCCCCAATCCCCAGTCCCCAGTCCCCAATCCCTAGTTTTACTAGATGAAGTTGGTGCAGGTACAGATCCGGCAGAGGGTAGTGCATTAGCGATCGCTTTACTCAAATATCTCGCCAATCATGCCCAGCTAACGATGGCTAGTACCCACTTTGGCGAACTCAAAGCTTTAAAATATGAAGATAGCCGATTTGAAAATGCTTCGGTAGAATTTGACGAAACTACTCTTTCACCTACTTATCGTCTGCTGTGGGGAATTCCTGGACGTTCTAACGCCTTGAGTATTGCTTTGCGTTTAGGCTTAAAACCAGAAGTAGTAGCAGAGGCAAAAACTCAAGTTGGAGAAGCCACAGACGAGGTAAACCAAGTTATTGCCGGTTTAGAAGCTCAACGCCGCAATCAGGAAACCAAAGCCGCAGAAGCTCAAAATTTATTACATCAAGCGGAACGATTATATAAAGAAGTTTCTGACAAAGCTGCCGCTTTAGAAGCCAGAGAAAAACATTTACGGGTTTCCCAAGAAATTGCCGTCCAACAAGCAATTACCCAAGCCAAAGGAGAAATTGCCCAAGTTATCCGTCGTTTGCAAAAAGGTACACCTAACGCCCAAGATGCCCAACAAGCTACTACAAACCTGAATAAAATTGCCCAAAAATATGAACCTGCACCCCCACCTAAACCTAAACCTGGGTTTATGCCCAAAGTAGGCGATCGCGTGCGGATTCCCAAATTAGGACAAACAGCCGAAGTTTTAACAATTCCCGATACTGACGGCGATTTTACCGTGCGCTTTGGCATCATGAAAATGACGTTACAACTCCAGGATATAGAATCACTAGATGGACAAAAGCCAGAAACCATAGTTAAACCCAAACCAGCCCCAGCCGTAGTCACACTACCACCAGCCCCAGCCATTCGTACTTCCAAAAATACTGTAGATTTGCGCGGAAAACGGGTAGCTGATGCCGAATATATCTTAGACAAAGCTATTTCTGAAGCCGCAGGTCCCCTATGGATTATTCATGGACACGGTACAGGTAAACTCAAGCAAGGCGTTCATGCCTTCTTACATCAACATCCCAGAGTTACCCACTACGAACCAGCAGAACAAGCCGATGGTGGTAGTGGTGTCACAATTGCTCATATATAAAGGGAACTGGCAAGAGGCAAGAGGTAAGAGGCAAAAATTTTTACCAATTATCAACCCTTCGGCTACGCTCAGGGCAAGTCACCCATTACCAATCTCGTTTCAAAATAGGTAACAGCAACAGATTCTTTCAGCCTGATTACATAAACTAAAAGTTATGCACTTAACCGCTAATTCCTCTATACCAAAATCACCTTGGGAGGATTTAAGCCAACTCCCAGCTCCAAATACAATTCAATGGGAAAATATCAAAACTCAGTTAGACTTAGTATTACTGGCACTGGAAACATTAACAGGCATTGGTTCAGAAGCCATGCTTTCAGCGGCAGTTAATTTGAATTTAGAATCAAAAGTACCAGACAGGGTAGCCTTATGGCGATTGCGTCAATCTAATCCCCTCCGCAAAGGCCAAGGAGGACGGAAAAAGTTAGATGTAGAAGAAGCGCGATCGCTAGTTCTAATTATCTGCTATCTCGCCAAACAACACCAAGAATTAATTCGCCGGGCTGTAGGTTTATTAGAACAAATAACCGCAAATAACCAAAAACCTCATCACACTGCTTTATTGGGGGAATATATAGATGCTTTTTGCAATACTTATCAAGAACGGATGGAAGAGGAAGAAATAACCTCAACAGATGTGCTTACCCACCTAGCCCTAAAACTGCTAATCAATTTACTTTTTTATAGCGCCCCTGGTGGACATCGCCGTTTGTGGTTAGCACTAATAGATATTTCCACAAAACAATTTTAGATTTTAGATTTCTATTCCCAATCCAAAATCCAAAATTCCCCATCTTTTTTGCAATTTTTGCTATGTCTCCATCAAATTCTGTCATTCGTCGCTACACCCCCCCCACTTGTACATTAGAAATCTGGGCGCAAAATTCCCCTCTATCCTACTGGATGGATAAAACCATTGCCAGGGATCTTAATTTTCGCCTGCAATTTGATGATCCACGACTACCAGAAGAACGTAAAATTTTGATTCGGGGTAATCAAGAAGAATTAGAGGTTTTATGTAATATCGTTACCAGTTACGTTCAACAACTTCTCCAACAATCAGCCGAAGATTTTAGTATTAATTTATCAGATTCAGATTCTGCAAACCTAGCATCAGAATCAGAATTAAAAGACGATCCCCCATCTATTCCATCTATCTTTCCTACCCAACCCATATCATCTTTTAATACTCAATCTTCCCCAGCCAAAATTTATTTAGAACCCAGCAATAATTTAACTCATAAACTCTTTCTCGGTTCTCTTGCTAACCAAACATCTGGACCCGTAATTGAATTGAGTTTACTGCAACTATTTGATTTAGCTACAGCTTTAGATGAATACTCATCTGATATGATTGCTCTACCAACTTTCAGCCCTCAAACTTCCCAGAGCAGTTTGCCTCGATGGGCCCCAATAGCCGCAGTTTTAGCCATAGCCGCAGGTTTAACTCCATTTACCTGGCAATATGCCAACAATATTCAGCAAAGTCAAAAAGAAGTAGCTAAAAAGAATTCTGCTGAAGAAACGCAAGTTGCTATCGAACCTTCTTTTCCAGACGCTACACAAATACCTACACTAAATTTAACTCCACCTCCCACCCAACTCACACCACCACTTCCTAATTTTAATACACCTCCAGCCCCCCTAGCCTTTCCTAATGCAACTATTCCGGCATCACCTCAACCTGCATTAACTATCCCCTCAGATACCTCTTCCTTTCCTATTAATTCACAAATCCCCTTACCTGCTATAGTCCCCAATCCTGCACCTAATCCTCCAAGCATTGTCGCTAGAAGCAGGATAAATACTGCGAAACCCAAGAATGTGCCTCGTACAAATAGTAACATCTCACCCAATTTTTCCACACTGCCCCAATCTATTGCCACTATTCCTAATAACAATCTGAGTAATACTCCTAATAATCTTCCTTCTTCTGCTGTTGAATTACAACCAGGAACTCTAGGAATTTCTAACCCAGATCAGGCACTGTTAAAAAACAATCAAGAGAGTTTAATTAGGAGATTAAAAACCGCAACTAATACCTCTTCAGTTACACAAGTTGCTAGGGATCAGACTTTATTTGATACTCCCCAAGTAGCAGAAGCTAGAGAATATCTTAACAAGCGTTGGCAACCACCAACCGGACTTTCTCAAGCTCTGGAATATAGTTTAGTATTGGGTGTTGATGGCACAATCGAAAGAATTTTACCTTTAAATCAAGTTGCTAGAGAATATATTGATAATAGCGGCCTTCCTGAAATTGGTAAACCTTTTGTTTCTACTAATAAATCTGGACAAAGCCTAAGAATACGAGTTGTACTTGGTCATGATCGCAAGGTGCAAACATTCCCAGAAACACCTTAAATTTCCAAATAGACATTTATAACTATTTGTGAGATGGGTTTAGCTTTTGCTTTACCCATCAAATTTTTATAAATATGGAAGTTTTGAGATTTTAGAAAAGATTAGAGCTAAACCTGAAATATATCTTAATTATCATTCAATAAAAAATTAAAATTACCAAAACCTTCATCTATCAGTAATAATTATTGCTTAACCATGTGAAATATTAATTTTCTAATATTTCAGTAAATTTGCGTGATTAATTACATCAAATCATGGTAAGTTCTAATACTTGAGCAATAAATAAAACCTTTGCTTAATTCATCTGGTAAGTAACCTGCTGTCATCACTTGTATTTCTATAGGATTACTATTTAATTTTTGAATATATACGTAGGATGGACATTGCCCACCAAAATTTATATTTTTCAGCAATCATGTAGGCTTCCTATATATATCTAATTGTTAGAGATAAGTATTTAAAGTTTAATTGGAGGGAGGTGAGATGGAAAAAGAATTTATGAAACCTAATCCGTTAGTTCGGATAATTGGTATTAGTGCTTTTATTTTATTTGTTTGTAGTAGTATACGACATTTATTATTTCAATCAACTGCTTGGGATTTAGGAATTTTTGATCAAGCAATTTATTTAATTAGTCAGGGGCAAGTACCGATTTCTTCTTTCCTTAATTTTCATATTCTTGGTGATCATGCTTCTGGGATTTTGTATCCTTTAGCTTTATTATACAAAATTTATCCTAGTGTTTATTGGCTATTTGCAATCCAGTCTGTTGCTTTATCTTTGGGTGCTTTACCGACATATTTTATAGCACTGCAAGCAGGGTTAAAAGAAAGTCAAGCAGTAGCAATGACAGCAGTGTACTTACTATATCCAGTAGTGTACAATTCTAACTTGTTTGATTTTCACCCAGATGCGATCGCTATCCCCGCACTTTTGACAATGATTTTTGCAGCTAGAGAAAAAAAAATTTGGCAGTTTTGTTTTAGTATTCTTATTGTACTGGCTTGCAAAGAAGTATTCTCTCTAACAATTTTAGCTATGGGGATATGGTTAATGTTATGCGAAAATCGCCGTTTTTATGGTGCGATCGCTATTATTTCTGGTATTACTTGGTTTGTAATTACTACTAAAGGAATTATCCCCTATTTTGGTACAGAAGTAGCTTCTGTAGAACGCCATCTTGGGCGCTATAATTATTTAGGAAGTTCTTTTACTGAAGTAGTTGAAAATTTATTTTCAAACCCATTTATTTTATTAGATCATATCTTTTCTTTTGATAATTTATTCTATTTGGCTTTACTTTTATTACCGATAATTTGGGGATTATCACATCAAACTATAACTTGTTTAGTAGGAGCAATTCCTTGTTTAGCTATGAATATACTTGCTAATGATCAATCACAAAAAGACTTAATACACCAATACTCCTTACCGATTTTACCATTCTTGATATTAGGTGTTATTGCTAGTCTATCTCTTGGTAAAGGATTTTTACAAAACAAACGAGAAATCATTATTTGGTCATTACTAACATTTTTGTGCTTGGCAAAATTTACTCATTTTACCGGTAAATATTTAGAGTATATAGATAATTTACCAGCTACAAGAGAAGCTATTGCTTTAGTAAAAAGTCAAGGAGGGGTTTATACTACTTCAGTTATTGCACCACATTTAAGTCATCGTAAATTAATTAAATTAACAGATCAAGATTCTCAAAATAAAGACCTAGATATTTTTGATTATGTCTTATTAAATGTTCGTCATCCTGCTGGAGGAGGCAATCAAGAATTTTCTAAACATCTGGTTCAAAAATTAGAAAGAAATCCAAAATACCAGAAGCAATATCAACAAGATGATGTTTTCTTATTTGTGAAAAATTAGTCAAATAATTACAGATAAAAATGTTTCAAAAACAAAAAAATATTAACTGGATACTACCCTTAATTATCTGTAGTGTATTTATTCTTTGTGTTGCTATAGGAATGCTGATCTATCCTGATGCTTTTCATAAATTCTTTTCTCCATCAAAATTATTTCGTGCCATTCCTCCAGTCAGACTTCATAAAAATTACTATTGGGACGTAGAACATTATGCAAAAATGGCAGTTAATCCCAGTTGTAAGGCATTTTATCCCCTGTGGCCTTTTATTATTCGTAACCTCTTTCATCCCCAAACTATAGAACAAGCAGCACATTATTTTTTATTGCTGTCTACAGTTATATTTTTTATCACTAATTTTGTACTATATTGGGTTTTTAAAATAGCTTTGCAGCGTACATATTTAGCTTTTTGGATGATGTTAGCTTATACTGTTAACCCAATGGCAATTTTTAGAGTTATTGGTTACACAGAAAGCTTATTTTCTCTGTTTAGTACATTATTTATTTGGGTTTGTTTACCTAATAACAAAATTAATCAAAATCTTAAACTTGGTTTTTTATTCATTATTACATTTTTAATGAGTTTAACTAGACCTATATTAATTCAAATATTTTTTGCAACTATCTTAACTTTAATAACTATTATTGGTTTAGAAATGTTGAAAATAAATAAATATTCTTGGCAGAATTTGTTAATAAATCTGCAAAAATATCAGTATGAAATTAAAACAACTGTAACTATATGGGTTGCTTCATTACTAGGTTATTGTGTTTATGGGAGCTTTTGTTTCAAGACTAGAGGTAATTTTTTTGCACCTTTTGATGATCAAAGTCTGTGGGGTAGAAAATTAGGTATTCATTTAGAGTTACTATTATTTCCCAAATCACCTTTAATTGATATTATCGGGTTTTATTTACCTTTGATAATTTTGTGTTTGTCTTTGATTTTTACATATTACAAGTTTACTCAACAACAAAACATTATATCTGTTCCCAAATATCGAATTTGGTGGAGTATCTTTTATTTATATCCACCTTTATTAATATTGGTATATGTTTACCACTTGATTAAATCAATAAAATATAAAATCAATGTAACTAAAATAAAACTTCCTGATTATACTAACAATTTAGCTGTTAACTATATTTTCTGGTTTTGTGTTTACTTTGCTACTGCTCATTCATTGATTAATTTCTTCACATGGGATCGTTTAATGAGTTTAGGTAGACATACATTTGCTATACCCTACTTTTTCTTGGCTTTAGGATATTTATATCGCTGTATTCCCGGTAAAATTAAATATCAAACTTTGTTATTTATGAGTTTGATTTCTGCCTTTATGTTAGTAGAACAATGGATTAAATATGGTCAAGATAAATGGTTAGGTTAATAAATAGTATAATCAGGAAACTTGATCTGATTTGATATTATCATTATCTCCACTATTATCAAATCCATAAGCATCTCTAACTAAATATAGAGGTCTTCCTTTCACTTCTTCATAAATACGTCCAATATATTCACCAATAATTCCTAAATTGATGAGTTGAATACCCCCAACAAATAATATTGTCACCATTAAAGAAGCATATCCAGGAACATCTATGCCCAAAATTAAGGTACGAATCATTAAATAAGTAGCATATAAAAACGCAACTAAGGATATGAAACAGCCGATGTAAGTCCACATTCTCAAAGGTAATGAACTAAAGGAAGTAATACCATCAATAGCAAAATTCCAAAGACTCCAATAATTCCATTTTGTTAGTCCTCTGTAGCGTGGAGAACGATCATAAATTATAGCAGTTTGTCTATAACCTACCCAAGAAAACAAACCTTTCATAAACCGTGTTCTTTCTGGTAATTTCTTGATAGCTTCCACGACTCGACGATCCATTAACCGGAAATCTCCAGTATTACGGGGTATGGGAATATTGCTGAAACTCTCCATGACTCCATAGAAATTATTAGCAGTAAAGCGTTTTAACCAACTTTCCCCCCAACGATAACCACGAGTTGCATAAACTACGTCATAACCTTCTTGCCATTTGGCAATTAGTTGTTCAATTAATTCCGGTGGATCTTGAAGATCCGCATCAATAGGGATAACTGCATCCCCTGTAGTATAATCAAGACCAGCAGTTAAAGCTATTTCTTTGCCAAAATTACGGGACAAGCTAACGACTTTAATAACTGGATTACGAGTATGATGTTGTATTAAAT
This sequence comes from Anabaena sp. UHCC 0204, assembly GCF_009711975.1. Lineage (GTDB taxonomy): Bacteria > Cyanobacteriota > Cyanobacteriia > Cyanobacteriales > Nostocaceae > Dolichospermum. The sequence goes on along the minus strand of NZ_VIKW01000004.1, from coordinate 96,517 downwards.
ATTCAAGGGTGTTATCTTTGCTGCCATCATTTACACATATAATCTCATATTCTATATCAAGGGAGTTGATAATTGTTTCCAGTCTTTTAAATAGTTGATCAATGTTAGCTTCTTCATTGTAAAAAGGAATGACTACTGAAATTTTCATATTTGCTGCTTAAATTTCTCCAATAAACTTCAACAATGGACAATGGAAAATTTAAATTTACCTCGCACTTTAAATATGAAAATGGAGAAATAGGAATTTTTTGCTTTTTTCTCCTTTAAAGGAGAGGTTTAAAACCTGGAATGAAACAATTGTCAATTATCAATTGTCAATTGTCAATTATTAATTGACAATTTGTGTAAAATTTAGTATCTAAGGGTAATATCTGTGTCACCACAAGAATTTAGTTTACTGATGATGTCAGTTCTCATTAGTGTAGCTGGACAGTTTTTTTTGAAAATGGGAGCGATTAAATTAGGAAAAGTTGATACTGGTAATGCTGTTAATCATATTCTCAGTATTGTCACCACACCAGAACTTTTATTAGGACTAAGTTGTTATGGGATTGGTGCAGTAGCCTATATTCTACTGTTAACGAGAGTAAATCTTAGTGTTGCTGCTCCTGCTGTTTCCGTTGGTTATATATTTTCCGTATTATTGGGGTATTTTATTTTAAAAGAACCTATTTCTCTAACCCGTGTTTTTGGATTAGGTTTGATTGTTACAGGAGTTATATTAGTAGTTTGGAAAAAGTAAAATTAGCTAATCAAAAGTCATCAATTGGTGATGAAAATTTATGGCATTAAGTTTAGAATAGTAGCTAAGGTAACTACTAACCATTATTCACAAGTGAGAAACTATAGTTCGTTAATTATCGTCTAAATATTTTTTGGTATTGAGGAAAAATCACCTTTGTTGTCAGATCAACCTATGAATAAAAGCAGTTAAAGATAGATTAATCTCCATACAGATGATAATTCATAGTAATGATTATGGGATATGTACTTGGTTTATGAGTAGATATATATTGAATTGAGGAATATATGTAAATATGTATTGCAATTTGCATAATTTATCATCAATAACTGAGAATCTCAATATATAGAAAAATGTGTTATAACCTACCGTCAGAGCGATCGCTGCTATCACTGATTGCTCACCCCCTTAAGGAGTTATGTTGTGGAAAATAATAAGTCGTTTTTTGGCACACAGGGAATATTAATTGCATTGCTGGGACTAACTGGCACTTTTAGTATTGCATTAATGATCCTCTTCAAAACTAACACCTCCGATGCTCAAAGCCAAAGCAACAGTGTTAAAGATATTACTGCTAATGTAGTAACTCAGCAGCGGTTAGAGAAGTTTAAAACAGAAATGCTCACCAGTTGGCAACAAGAAGCACAAGCGAAGGGATTTGCGACTGATGTTCCATCTAATTTTCAAGGTGCTGTGATCAAAGAGGCCAAACTTCCCGCAGGTAAGAAAGTAATTGCCTTAACTTTTGATGATGGTCCTTGGCCTAATAGTACGGCACAGGTATTAGATATTCTCAAGAAAAATAATATCAAAGGTACATTTTTCGTTGTTGGGCAGAATGTCAAAAATTATCCTGATTTAACAAAGCGAGTAGTTACAGATGGTCATACTATTGCTAACCATACTTGGCATCACTGGTATCACCACATGAATGCACAAGCAGCAGCTTATGAAGTTGCCAACACTACAGATATAATTTATAAAACTACAGGGGTGAAAACTAGTTTGTTCCGTCCACCTGGAGGGATTATGAGTAATGGGGTGGCGGCTTACGCTAAGAGTAATAAATATGCTGTTATTATGTGGTCGGCTGATTCTATAGACTACTCTCGTCCAGGTGTACCAAAACTGATTAATAACATTTTTAGAGGAGCAAGACCCGGAGGAATTGTGTTAATGCACGATGGAGGAGGCGATCGCGCTCACACCGTCAAAGCATTACCAGAAATCATTAGTAGATTTCGCAATCAAGGTTATGAATTTGTCACTGTTCCCGAACTTTTAGAAATGCAAAATCAATATTCACAAGTAGTTGCTCAAAAATCCAAGAAACCTTAAATGTCTGAATCAGGATAACCAGGATTAAATGTCTGAATCAGGATAACCAGGATTAAAGGATGAACAGGATGAATACAGACAAAGTAATTAATCCAATCCTGTAAATCCTTAAATCCTCTAAATCCTGATTCAGACAAAAAAGATTAAAGGATGAACAGGATGAATACAAACAAAGTATTTAATCCAATCCTGTAAATCCTGATTCAGACAAATTAAACAGAACTTAATTGTTTTGCCTCTGTTTTTGCTTCGGGACTATCAGCTTCAGAGGGTGGGACTAACTGCCAGAATTTGGGTAAATACTCTGCCCAATTGGCAATAATTTCCTGGGCTTTGGGTGAACCAGTTCTATGTGCATGAGTTTTAATTAACTCATACAATTGCTGTACACCAGCATCACTCACAACTCGTTGCACATTGACAATGGCGTGATTAACTAAATCAGGGAAATTACCTGCTTCATCTAAGAAGTAAGCTAATCCACCAGTCATTCCTGCACCAACGTTGCGGCCGACCTTACCCAGAACAACAATCACACCACCAGTCATATATTCACAGCAGTGATCACCAGCCCCTTCAATTACCGCTGTACCCTTGGAGTTCCGCACCGCAAACCGTTCTCCAGCTAAACCATTAGCAAATAAAACCCCACCAGTAGCACCGTAAAGGCAAGTATTCCCCACAATCACATTTTCCGCTGGGTTATAAGTAGCATTTGCGGGGGGCTTAATAATAATTTCCCCACCATTCATGCCCTTACCTACATAGTCGTTAGCTTCTCCTGCTAGGGTGAGGATGACACCATCGAGGTTAAATGCGCCGAAACTCTGCCCCACACTCCCTTGGAAGTTGAGGTTAATTTGCCCTGTAAAGCCGTTGTCCCCGTATTTATGAGCGATCGCCCCAGTTAACCTAGCACCGACTGTTCTATCGGTATTGACGACGGTGAAGGTTTTGCTAACTGTACCTTGATGCCCAATTGCAGCTTGAATATCTGCATCAGCTAGTAATTGGTCATCTAAAACTGGTCCGTTGCTGTGAACTTCTTCATGTAACAACCAACTACGATTAGATTTTGTATCTGGTAGTTTCGTTAAACAATCCAAATTCAAAGCTTGGGTTTTATTGAGTTTGGTATCAGCACGAACAGTTAATAAATCAGCCCGGCCTGTTACTTCTGATAAAGAACGATATCCCAATTTAGCCAATAGACTCCGCACCTCTTCCGCGATGAAGTAGAAGAAGTTAACAACGTTTTCGGGAATTCCTGTAAACCGTTTCCGCAGTTCTTCCTTCTGAGAAGCTACACCCACAGGACAGTTATTAGTGTGGCAAATCCGCGCCATAATGCAGCCTTCGGCAATCATAGCTATTGAACCGAATCCGAACTCCTCAGCCCCCATTAACGCCCCAATTAGGACATCCCAGCCGCTTTTCAGACCACCATCTACACGCAAGATGACGCGATCGCGCAAGCTGTTTTCCATCAATACTCGATGCACTTCTGTTAAACCCAATTCCCAAGGACTACCTGCGTGTTTAATGGAAGAAAGGGGTGATGCACCAGTACCGCCATCATGTCCAGAAATTTGGATAATATCCGCATTTGCTTTAGCCACACCTGCTGCAATTGTGCCAATACCAATTTCTGCGACTAATTTCACCGAAACTTGGGCTTTGGGGTTAATTTGGTGCAAGTCAAAAATTAACTGGGCTAAGTCTTCAATTGAATAAATGTCATGGTGGGGTGGTGGTGAAATCAAAGTCACACCAGGCTTAGAACGCCGCAACATGGCAATGTATGGGCTTACCTTGGGTCCAGGTAGCTGTCCACCTTCTCCTGGTTTTGCACCTTGGGCAATTTTGATTTCAATTTGTTTAGCTGTGGCTAAGTATTGGGGAGTTACACCAAAGCGTCCTGATGCAACTTGTCTAATGGCACTGGCAGCAGTGTCACCATTTCTTAACCCGTTGAGATGGGGAAGAGTAGGAGATTTCCCAGCAGTATCAACATCATTTAAGGCGTTGTAACGGACTGGATCTTCGCCACCTTCACCAGAATTAGATTTACCACCAATGCGATTCATGGCGATCGCTAAAGTTTCATGTGCTTCTCGTGACAATGCCCCTAAAGACATCCCTCCAGTACAGAAACGCTTCACGATATCATTGATTGATTCTACCTGTTCTAAAGGAATGGGTGAGCGATCACTTTGGAAATCTAATAAATCTCGCAACGCCGTCACTGGTCTATCTTGGAGATGCTGTTTATAAACTTCATAATGGTCATATTGCTTGCCATTTACAGCTTTATGCAGCGCCTTCGCTAATTCTGGGCTGTTCATGTGGTATTCACCACCGGGACGATATTGGACAAAACCTAAGTTTTCCAACTTTTTCGCCGTCAATTCGGGGAAAGCCTTGCTGTGGAACGATAGTACCTCTTGGGCTAATTCACTGACACTTAACCCCCCAATTCGGGAAGTTGTCCCCCTAAAACCCAAAGCTAATAAATCACCACCAATCCCAATCGCTTCAAATATTTGCGCCGCTTGATAACTGGAAAGTAGCGAAATTCCCATTTTTGAGAGGATTTTCAGCAAACCCGATTCTACAGCTTTACGATAATTGGCGATCGCTTGGTTTAAAGTCAAGGTAGCAATTTTGCCCCTAGTCATAAACTGCTGGGTTTTGGGTTCAGCCCACCAAGCACTGACAGTATCTAAAGCCATATAAGGACAAATCGCACCAGCACCATAACCCAACAAACAAGCAAAATGATGGGTACTCCAACATTGGGCGGTATCCACAATTAAGGATGTTTTCATCCGCAACCCTTCACGGATTAAGTGATGATGAACCGCACCGATGGCTAATAAAGGCGGAATATAAGTATATTCCGCAGCAATGCCTGTACCTGTGCGATCGCTTAAGATTAAAATCTTTGCACCAGCCCGCACCGATTCAGCAGCTTGTTGTTGCAAAGATTCCACAGCCGTTTTTAAACCATTCGGTCCTGTGGCTATGGGGAATAAAGTTGATAATTCAGCCGTCCCAAATCCTGACAACTTAATGGCTTCTAACTCTGTCTGGGTAAGTACAGGTGACTCTAATTTAAGTCTGCGGGCGTATTCTGCTTTGGGTTCTAATAAATTTCCCCTTTCCCCCAATTCCACCGTCAAGGACATTACCAACTTTTCCCGTAAAGGATCAATTGCTGGATTAGTAACTTGAGCAAACCGCTGTTTAAAATAGTCGTACAGCAAATGGGGTTTTTCTGACAACACAGCCAAAGGAATATCATCCCCCATACAGAAAGTTGCTTCTGCACCTGTACTAGCCATGGGGTGAATCACCATTTCTACATCTTCTATGGTGTAGCCAAAGGCAATTTGCTGTTGTAATAAGACTTGTGGATCAATTTTATTGGTAGTCAGTTGTCCGTTGCCATTAGTTGGGCTTTGGTGTCCATTCCCATTCCCGTTACCATTAACTACAGACTGTCCCTCAACTAATTGACTCAATTCTAGGCGATGCTGTTTCAACCATTCTCCATAAGGATGTTGTTTAGCAATCCGTTGTTTAATTTCCCAGTTCTTGAGGATTTCTTGGGTGTTTAAATCCACCGCAATCATTTGTCCCGGTCCAAGTCTGCCTTTTTCGAGGATGTTTTCTTCTGGGAAATCTACAACTCCTGCTTCGGAAGCAACAACGATATAATCATCTTTGGTGATCACATAACGCGCTGGTCTTAAGCCATTGCGGTCTAATGTCGCCCCAACTTTTTTACCATCGCTAAATACTAACAGCGCGGGTCCATCCCATGATTCTTGCAAACCGCTGTAATATTCATAGAAATCCACAATTTCTGGATATTCAGCTAAGGAAGGTTGATTTTTGTAGGCTTCGGGAACCATCATCATTAACCCTTCTAAAGGGCTGCGTCCCGATCGCACCAACAACTCTAGTACATTGTCTAAAGTAGCGGAATCGCTATTATCAATGTTTACCAGTGGCTTGAGTTCATCAAACCGATCATGCCAAATTGGATGACTGAGGGTAGCTTCCCTGGCCATCATCCAATTAATATTTCCCAATAGGGTGTTAATTTCGCCGTTATGACCTAATAACCGCATTGGTTGGGCTAATGGCCATTTGGGCATGGTGTTGGTACTAAAGCGGCGATGATATACCGCAAATGGCACTACAAAGGCAGGGTTTTTTAGGTCTTGGTAAAAATCTCCTAAGACGGCGGAACGCACCATGCCTTTATACACGATTGTGCGGCTAGACAATGAACATACATAGAAGTCTTCGGAAATTTTTCTTCCCGCTTGCATAATGCGGCGACTGGCAATATACAATTCTCTTTCTAGTTCATCACCGCTTTTATCAGCACAAGAAATTAAAACTTGTTCTATCTGTGGTTGATTTTCTTTGGCTTGTACACCTAATACTTCTGGATTTACTGGAACTACTCGCCAGCCCAATACAGTTAGTTTTTCTTCCGCTGCTATTTGCTCAAATGCGGTTTTTGTTGCTTGGGCAGCTATGGGATCTTGGGGAAAAAATATCATCCCCACTGCCATGTTACTCAAGTTAGAAAAATTAATCAGATTAGATGAAAATATCTGCTGTTCTTTGTTTTCTTGGCTGAATAATTTCCAAGGAATTGCTGTTAATATTCCTGCACCATCACCAGAATCTTGGTCAGCACTACAACCACCTCTATGTTCTAAGCAAGTTAAAGCAGTTAAGGCTTTATCTAAAATTTCATGACTGGCAATATTTTGACGATGGGTAATAAACCCGACTCCACAAGCATCTCTTTCTTCCACTAACCACTTTTGCCCTGGGTATGTGTCTTGAGAATTAATATCCGAAATTTGCTGACCCTGATTCAATGATTGATGACTCATACTCTATTCCTGAAATGTTGAGGTACAGATGTTGTTATTACTGCTAGAGGAAAATTTCTCAATTTGGCACTGGATAAAAATACATAATTACCAAAATTTAGGGATAACAATTTTAGCTTTGGCTTGACATTTAGCCAAAAGTGTGTAACCAATGCCTATCTTTGTTTATTTGTTTATGCACTGTAAAAAAACTACTTAATCCAGAAGGACTTATAAATTGAAAGGTTTCTGAAGTTTGAAGTTTTTTAGCTTATGACTATAACGTAGTGTTAAGCTGTGATGCCATGCTGCGATATCAGAATTCTACTGTATAATGTGAAGCCAATTTTCCTACTGTTTGCTGTTTATAGATCAAGGATTTGAGGTATTACCTATTTTGGGTTTACCTGCAATAGGATCTCGACTATGGCTGAACGCCACGCTGCGATATCACACTTCACTATCTAAAAGCCGCATTTTTTCCTAATGCAGCCACAAAATCAGCGTATTTACACTATATGCCCATTTGACAATTCCTAAAATATATGTTGCTTGCATTTTGGCGGCTTGTTCATTAGCCACCAAATGAATTTTAAATTTTAGATTGAAACTCCTAATCCAAAATCCAAAATTTTATAGAGTGTGCGAATTTTAGCTTTAATCCCTAAGACTACCATCATAGTCTATGAGCAGTTTGTATTATTTAAAACAATTACTACCAGTATCTTCAGCCTAATAATTGTTTGTAACTCTTGATAAAAGACAAAAACCCAATATATATATTATCACGGTTATTTCCCAAAAAGATAATTATTTTTGGAAAATTTTCCGATAAATTTTCGTTAGTCTAAGTTTTGCACGATCATTTTCCCAAAAATTTAGTCAATGATCCTTTATGTCCGATCAAAAAAAGCTCCATCCTATGAAACTCGTGTATTTTGTGTTACCACTATTGTCAACAGCACTGTCTTTAACCGTTACATATAGAGCGATCGCTCAAACAATTCCTAGTTTACCAACTTCCGCCTCAGTCTCAGCTAATGCTGGTAATCAAATTACTCTCAATGGCAGGACTTTATCAGGGGTATGGTTACAGCAAACCAAGACTCCAACAGGAGTGCAAACTTATCTTAGTGATAGCGCAGTTAAGCAATTAATGGGGATAGATTTACTGAATAGTAACAATCCTGCTCAACAACCAATACAATGGTTTTCTGGTGCAACAAATCCCGTTATTCTCAATACCAATTTACAAAGAGGATATCGCTATTTAGATATTACTCAATTAGCTCAAACAGCTAAATGGCAAATACAAGCCAATGGTAACAAGTTAGTAATTTCTACTCCCCCATCCCAAGTTAAAAATATTCGTCAGGGTAAACAACCAACAGGCGATCGGATTGTTCTAGATTTAGATATGCCGACTCCTTGGCAAGTTAGACAAGAGTTACCAGTCAAAAAAGTTGTAGATCCTGATGAAATTGCCCCCAAATCTACCACACCACCGAACCGAGATTGGACTGTTACCTTAGATGGTATTGCTGATCCGGCTTTACTCCAACGCTATAACTCTCAACCACCAACACCCGAAGCACTAGTGCAAAAAGTGGAAGTGGTGAATAATCAAACTATTGTCCGTCTGAGTGTTCCCTTTGGTCAGTCTGTACAAGTTAGCACTATTCCCCAACCAAATCGGATAGTTATTGATATTCGTCGTGATGCTTTACGAGAAAGAAGTATTACCTGGGCGCAAGGGTTACAATGGCGACAGCAGTTTGTAAATTTAGGAACAGACCGTTTTCCCGTGGTTTGGTTAGATATTAATCCCAGGACGGTGGGATTGACAATTAAACCAATATGGAGCAATAGTCAAACCCTAACAGGTACTGCTCCTTTGATGCAAACTGCTCAAAATTACTTAGCCGTAGCAGCGATTAATGGTGGTTATTTTAACCGCAATAATAGATTACCTTTAGGGGCAATTCGCCAGGATAATCAATGGATATCAGGACCAATTCTCAACCGGGGAGCGATCGCCTGGAATAATAATGGAGAATTCTATTTTGGTCGTCTGACACTCACAGAAACCTTAATTAGTAATAATCAACGTTTACCCATTCTCTTCCTCAATAGTGGCTATGTACAACGTGGTATTGCTCGTTATACCTCTAGATGGGGAGCGACTTATACACCCCTAACAGATAATGAAAATATCGTAGTTGTTCAAAATAATCAAGTCACTAATCAATTAGCAGGAGGTAAAACTGGGACTACACCTATTCCCATTCCTGAAAATGGCTATCTGCTTACCTTCCGCAGTGAAACCCCACAAATGCCTATGGGGACAAAAGTTAACATTACCAGCACCACTACCACACCTGAATTTAGCCGTTATCCCCACATTATGGCCGCAGGTCCCCTATTAATCCAAAATCGGCAAATAATTCTTGATGGTGAAGCGGAAAAATTCAGCCCAGCTTTTATGAGAGGTCAAGCAGTTCGTAGTAGTATTTGTACCACTAGCACAGGTAATTTAAGGATTGCTGCTGTACATAATCGTGCTGGGGGTGGTGGACCAACTTTGGCTGAACAAGCAACATTAATGCAGACAATGGGTTGTATTAATGCCTTAAATTTAGACGGTGGTAGTTCTACCAGTCTTTATTTAGGCGGTCAATTACTTGATCGTTCCCCCAATACTGCGGCTCGTGTTCACAACGCTATTGGCATTTTCATATCACCAAAAGCTGCTAAAAAATAACCCTTTTTGATTTGTCAATTTTGAAGTTGAGAACAAGTCAGGTTTTTCTTTGATGAAGACTTTGATAAACACATTCATTTGAGCAGGAAATTTTACCAGTTGCGGCTGGGTTTTGCTATGTTTGTCAGGGTAGCTAAATCCTGCCATTTGTTCTATTAACTATCAAAACTAAAAACGAGTTTGTTATGTCTCCATCTGAGGTAACTATGGCTAAAGTATCAGAAACCGTGCCAACGAATACTCTCACTCTGCAACCAACAATTAATTCTAGAAGTATTGCCGCTAGTGAATTACGTCCTTGGGGTTCTTTTACAGTCTTGGAAGAAGGACGCGGATATAAAATTAAGCGAATTGAAGTCAAACCTGGACATCGCCTCAGTTTACAAATGCACCACCACCGGAGTGAACATTGGATTGTTGTTTCCGGAACAGCTAAAGTAGTTTGTGGCGATCGCGAAATTTTATTAAGCAATAATCAGTCAACCTATGTACCTCAATGCACTACTCATCGGTTAGAAAATCCGGGAGTGATTCCTTTGATCTTGATTGAAGTCCAAAATGGCGAATATCTGGGAGAAGATGATATTATTCGCTATCAAGATGACTACGCTCGTTCTGAAAAATAGAAATGATGGGGAACTTAGTAACCAAAATTTAAATTTCCAATTTGGGATTTGAGATGGAATCCTTGAAAATCCCAAATCTCTTTCCTTTGCCCCATGGTAAAATTTCTTAATCCTCCCTGTTTTTCAATTCTAAATTCCTGTAATATTAATTATGGGATTCTCGTTACCTCAAAAATTCCATGATTCATTTGAGTCCAGCCGCTGTTAATGAGATCAGGCGCTTAAAATCTAAGCAACCATCGAATATCTTATTTCGCTTACGGGTGAAATCTGGAGGCTGTGCTGATTGGTTTTATGATCTGGCTTTTGATACAACAGTAAACTCTGAAGGCGATCGCACGACGCAAGCCATAGATACAGTTTTAGAGTTACAAGGTATTCCTGTAGTCATAGACTCCGAAAGCCTAGATTACATTAATGGATTGTCAATAGATTATTCAGAAGACTTGATGGGTGGAGGTTTTCGCTTTCAGAACCCCCAGGCAATATCTACTTGTAGCTGCGGCAATTCTTTCTCGATTAGTCAGTAGTCAATGGTTAGGAATTTTCTCTTACCTGTTCCTCCGCAGTCGCTCCACTTGGGGAGACCCCAAGACCGCGCTGCTCTCTCTTCCCTGTTCCCTTCCAAAATGATTGACATAAAATCAGAAAAAAAGATATAATCAGGATTTGTTAAAACTTAGATCATAAAGCAGCTTCACGCGCTGTAACTCATGCCAACAATACAGCAGCTAATCCGTACTGAGCGCGAACTAGCGCGGCAGAAAACCAAGTCCCCTGCTCTGAAACAATGTCCCCAACGCCGGGGCGTTTGTACCAGAGTATACACAACAACACCTAAAAAACCCAACTCAGCACTCCGCAAGGTTGCCAGAGTAAGACTTACCTCTGGATTTGAAGTGACAGCTTACATCCCAGGTATCGGTCATAACTTACAAGAACACTCTGTAGTTATGATTCGTGGTGGTCGGGTCAAAGACTTGCCCGGTGTTAGATATCATATAATCCGTGGCACATTAGATACAGCCGGAGTTAAAGACCGGAAACAAGGCCGTTCCAAATATGGAACAAAGCGCCAGAAAGCAGGTAAAAAATAGGTAAGAGACGGTTTATCGCCTTAACTACGATTAACCGTCCTACCTAAAACTGCATAAAACAGAAAATCTAGCAGTCACGAATTTAAAAAAAATCAAACTGCACCTGGCATTAAAGCAAACAAATAGCCATAGCGTGGCGCAAGCCATAGACAAAAACGCAGGAAAATTAAGCGGCTAATTCAACCGCTTTTAGTCTCCTGCGTTCTGATAACATATAATTTCGTTGCCAAATTCCGCATTTAAGGATGAAGTATGTCTCGTCGTGGTGTTAGTCAAAGGCGCTCAGTTCCGCCTGACTCAGTATATAATAGTCGCCTTATCAGCATGATGATGCGACGGATAATGCGTCATGGCAAGAAATCACTTGCCGCAAGAATAGTTTATGACGCTTTGAAAACTATTGAGGAACGGACTGGTAGTAGTCCTTTAGAAACCTTTGAAAGAGCAGTGCGTAACGCAACACCATTAGTAGAAGTGAAAGCTCGCCGGGTTGGTGGAGCAACTTATCAAGTACCAATGGAAGTACGCTCAGACCGTGGTACAACTCTAGCATTGCGCTGGTTAGTACAGTATTCGCGTCAACGTCCAGGTAGAACCATGGCTGGTAGACTAGCTAATGAGTTAATGGATGCTGCAAATGAGAGCGGTAGTGCTATTCGTAAGCGGGAAGAAACGCATCGGATGGCGGAAGCAAATAAAGCATTTGCACACTATCGTTACTAAATAGAAAAAGATATATCGCTTGATGCTATGCGGTATATCAAAGGATTTATAGCTGATGCCCAAGAAAGGTAACAGCTTTGCTACGCTAACGGAAAAGACGGTTTTCCGTAAAAGTATAGAATCTTAACAAAGAGTAATATACAAGATATCATGAGGCCAAAACGATAGGAGGTAACTGTGGCACGCACGAACCCGCTAGAGAAAGTACGCAATATCGGCATTGCGGCGCATATAGATGCGGGAAAAACAACGACAACAGAGAGAATACTATTTTACTCTGGGATAATTCATAAAATTGGTGAAGTTCACGAAGGAACTGCTGTCACCGACTGGATGGAACAGGAGCGGGAGCGGGGAATTACCATCACTGCTGCGGCGATTAGTACATCTTGGAAAGAACATCAAATTAACATTATTGATACTCCTGGTCACGTAGACTTCACAATTGAAGTTGAACGTTCCATGCGAGTATTAGATGGTGTAATAGCTGTATTTTGTTCCGTAGGTGGTGTACAACCACAATCAGAAACAGTATGGCGACAAGCAGACCGTTATAAAGTACCTCGCATCGCCTTTATTAACAAGATGGATCGCACTGGTGCGAACTTCTATAAAGTGCATGACCAGATGGTTGATCGCTTGCGGGCTAATGCTATTGCTATTCAACTGCCTATCGGTAGTGAAACTGAATTTAAGGGGATTGTAGACTTGGTACGGATGTGTGCGTATATGTACGCAAACGACCAAGGAACTGATATCCAAGAAACAGAAATTCCCCCAGAACTAGCAGAAAAAGCAGCCCAATACCGCACCAAGTTGGTAGAAGCAGTCTCAGAAACTGATGACGCGCTGATGAATAAGTACTTCGAGGGTGAAGAACTTACAGAAGCAGAAATCTGTACTGCGCTGCGGAAAGGGACAATTGCCGGTACGATTGTACCAGTTCTTTGCGGTTCAGCCTTTAAGAATAAAGGTGTGCAATTGATGTTGGATGCAGTGATAGATTACCTACCAGCACCAACTGAAGTACCCCCTATTCAAGGCACACTCCTGAATGGTGATACCGTAGAACGTCATGCTGATGATAACGAACCATTATCAGCTTTGGCATTTAAGATTATGGCTGATCCTTATGGTCGCCTCACCTTCGTGCGCGTTTATTCTGGCGTGCTGAAAAAAGGTAGTTACGTTCTTAACGTCAGCAAGAATAAGAAAGAACGGATTTCTCGGTTAGTGCTGATGAAAGCAGACGACCGACAAGACGTAGACGAATTACGGGCAGGTGACTTAGGTGCTGCTTTGGGATTGAAAGACACCTTAACAGGTGATACCCTTTGTGATGAAGGCTCACCAGTAATTCTGGAATCCCTATTTATTCCTGAGCCAGTCATCTCGGTAGCGGTTGAACCCAAAACCAAGAATGACATGGACAAGCTTTCCAAAGCTTTGCAATCTTTGAGTGAAGAAGACCCCACATTCCGTGTGCGTGTTGATCCGGAAACCAACCAAACCGTAATTGCGGGAATGGGAGAATTGCACCTAGAAATTCTCGTAGATCGGATGTTACGGGAATTTAAGGTAGAGGCAAACGTTGGTGCGCCCCAAGTGGCTTACCGCGAAACCATCCGCAAAGCCGTCGAAAAAATTGATGGTAAATTTATCCGCCAAAGTGGTGGTAAGGGTCAGTACGGTCACGTAGTGATCAATTTAGAACCAGGCGAACCAGGTACAGGTTTCGTATTTGTCTCTAAAATTGTTGGTGGTATTGTTCCCAAAGAGTACGTCGGACCAGCGGAACAGGGAATGAAAGAATGTTGTGAGTCCGGCATTTTAGCTGGATATCCACTCATTGATGTCAAAGCTACCTTGGTACATGGTTCTTACCACGACGTAGACTCTTCAGAAATGGCTTTCAAGATTGCCGGTTCTATGGCAATGAAAGAAGCGGCATCAAAAGCCTCTCCAGTCATCTTAGAGCCAATGATGAAAGTTGAAGTTGAAGTACCTGAAGACTATATCGGGAACGTGATTGGTGACTTAATCGCCCGCAGAGGACAGATTGAAAGCCAAAGCACTGAACAGGGACTTGCGAAAGTGGTATCGAAAGTTCCACTGGCAACCATGTTTGGTTATGCTACTGATATCCGGTCGAAAACCCAAGGTCGAGGTATCTTTACAATGGAATTTAGTACCTACGAAGAGGTGCCTCGCAGCGTGGCTGAGGGAATCATCTCAAAAAGTAAAGGGAACGCTTAATTAAAAAAGGAAACGAGTATTCATGGCACGCGCAAAGTTTGAAAGAACTAAACCTCACGTTAATATCGGTACTGTTGGCCACGTTGACCACGGCAAAACTACTTTAACAGCAGCCATTACCATGACCTTGGCTGCTAATGGCCAAACTGTAGGTAAGGGTTTTGACCAAATTGATAATGCACCTGAAGAAAAGGCCCGGGGTATTACTATCAACACATCCCACGTTGAGTATGAAACCGAAAATCGGCACTATGCTCACGTAGATTGTCCAGGACACGCTGACTATGTGAAGAATATGATCACTGGTGCAGCACAAATGGATGGAGGCATTCTTGTAGTTGCAGCTACTGATGGTCCGATGCCCCAAACCCGCGAACATATTTTGTTGGCAAAACAAGTAGGCGTTCCTAGTTTGGTTGTCTTCTTGAACAAGGAAGACATGATGGACGACGAAGAATTGTTGGAATTAGTAGAACTAGAACTGCGAGAATTGCTGACTAGCTATGATTTCGATGGTGACAATATTCCCATTATCAAAGGATCAGGTCTGAAAGCTCTCGAAGCTATGACTGCTAATCCCAAAACCCAACGGGGTGAAAATGAGTGGGTAGACAAAATCTATGCGTTGATGGATGCTGTAGATGCCTCTATTCCTACACCTGAGCGGGATATAGATAAACCATTCTTGATGGCTGTAGAAGATGTGTTCACCATCACAGGTCGTGGTACTGTGGCAACTGGACGGATCGAACGCGGGAAAGTTAAAGTTGGCGATACCGTCGAGCTAATTGGGATCAGAGATACTCGTAGTACCGCTGTTACCGGGATCGAAATGTTCAAGAAGAGCCTCGATGAAGGTATGGCTGGGGATAATGCAGGTGTGCTACTGCGCGGTATGAAAAAAGAAGACATTGAGCGCGGTATGGTAATCGCTAAACCTGGTTCGATTACTCCTCACACTCAGTTTGAAGGTGAAGTATACGTACTCAAAGACTCAGAAGGTGGTCGTAAAACTCCATTCTTTGCTGGTTATCGTCCTCAGTTCTATGTGCGGACAACCGATGTAACTGGTACAATCACAGCCTTCACATCTGATGATGGTAGCGCGGCAGAAATGGTGATGCCCGGAGACCGCATCAAAATGACAGTAGAATTGATCAACGCGATCGCCATTGAACAAGGTATGCGCTTTGCTATTCGTGAAGGTGGACGGACTATTGGTGCTGGCGTTGTCTCCAAAATCTTGAAATAACACTCACCTTTTTGCTCTCATCACAAAGGAGCAGAGATGAATCATCATATCTCTGCTCTTTTCTATTCTCATAAACAAGTTTAAATTTTAGATTGGGGATGATATCTAAAAAATCTAAAATTTAAAATATCAAGTCGAAAATTTACCGAACCTGGAAAACTTAAGATGGCAACTCTACAGCAGCAGAAGATTAGAATTCGTTTAAAGGCATTTGACCGCCGTTTATTAGATACATCTTGCGAGAAGATTGTAGACACCGCTAACCGTACCAACGCTACAGCTATCGGACCAATTCCTTTACCCACAAAACGCAAAATATATTGCGTACTGCGATCGCCTCACGTAGATAAAGATTCCCGCGAACATTTTGAAACTCGCACCCACCGGCGGATTATTGATATTTACCAACCTTCTTCTAAAACCATTGATGCGCTGATGAAGTTGGATTTGCCATCTGGTGTAGATATCGAAGTCAAACTATAAATTTGTCAGTGGTCAGTGGTCAAAACAAAGAACAACTGACAACTGACATTTATTTAAGCTCTGAGAAAATTTATCTCAGGGTTTTTTATTAGCCATAAAACACATGATAAAATATGAACAAAGTATGGGGAGCATGGGAAAAGTAGGGAACAATATATTTTAAGAATAAAATTTATACTCAAGTAACAATGACATCTTCCTCTAAAATTGCAGTTCGGGAACTACCTCTATTTCCATTACCCGAAGTGGTTCTGTTTCCTACTAGACCATTACCTCTTCATATTTTTGAATTTCGCTACAGAATCATGATGAACACGATTCTCGACAGCGATCGCCGATTTGGGGTATTGATGATCGATCCCGCTAAAGGCACAATTGCTAACGTTGGTTGCTGTGCCGAAGTTATTCATTATCAACGGCTACCTGATGACAGAATGAAACTTTTAGCTCTAGGACAGCAAAGGTTTCGCGTTTTAGAATATATCCGTGAAAAGCCTTATCGCGTCGGTTTGGTAGAATGGATTGAAGACCAACCACCATCTCAAGATTTGCGCCCTTTAGCTTCTGAGGTAGAACAACTATTGCGGGATGTTGTCCGTCTCTCTGCCAAGTTAACAGAACAAGATATTGAACTACCACAAGATTTACCAGATTTACCAACAGAACTATCTTATTGGGTAGCCAGTAATCTTTATGGTGTAGCACCAGAACAGCAAGCATTACTAGAAATTCAGGATACCGTTGCTCGTTTAGAACGAGAAGCAGAAATTCTTACTTCTACTCGTAATCATTTAGCAGCACGTTCTGTTCTTAAAGACACATTTAACGATATAGAATAATTAAACTACTCCCACCTACCTAACGGCTGAGGTGGGAGCTTTCAGATTTGTCTATAGATGCTGCGAAGTTTCACAACACACTATAGCTACCAAAGATTTTCAGGACTTCTGTATAATTTTGTAACTCTCCTAAAGCAGATTTCATGATTTGTGAATTAACATCTGCTTCTATATCCAAATAAAATAAATATTCTCCCAAAGAACGTTTTGTGGGACGGGATTCAATGCGACTCAGATTAATACCTGAATGAGCAAATACTTGCAATACTTTTACTAATGCACCTGGTATATTCGCTGCTACGCTAAACGCTAGGGATGTATGACTACAATCAACCATCTGATTTTCTTCTGTGCTAACTACCCAAAATCGAGTACAGTTTTCTGGATAATCATTAATTCCACTAGCAAGGATAGGTAAATTATATAATTCCGCGGCTCTACTAGAAGCGATCGCTGCTATTGTTACGTCCTGTTCTAATTCCTGTAGTGCTTCAGTTGTCGAGTTACTAGCAATCAAATTAACATTTGGTAATAACTGTGATAGCCATCCTTGACATTGACTTAACGCTTGAGGATGGGAATATACACTTTTAATCATATCTAAACTAGTTGCATAAGAAATCAATGTATGTTGTATAGGTATAACTAAAGCTAGTTGAATTTTTAACCTCTCTAATTTCCATAAACTATCCAGTGTCATATTAACACTACCTTCAATAGAGTTTTCCACAGGAACAACCGCTAATTGACTTTGGTTTTCAGCTACAGCTTGTAGTGATTGGGCAATTGTAGGATAGGGACATAATTCAAAGCTTCTTTTGTCGCTCATACCTTGGTGATGATTCAACCAGTTGAGATAGAAAAAAGCTGCTTGTTCGGCATAAGTTCCTGGTGGACCTAAATGTGCAATTTTAAGATTCATACGTTTAAATCTGACGAATTTGATTGATAATGAATTAAGAGTTTGATTTTTTTACAATTTAATGCAAATTGTTAAAAGATATTACAATTAAAAAACAAATGGTTTAATTTGCTCATGGCTACCAAGTTTACTGCCTCTCAATCGGTTGAAATTTCCGTTCCTAAGCAACCTATTCCTATTCAGCACTATTTACGTCAGCCTCAACGTTTGGTGAATGCCTTAGCTGATAATACTAGAATTCAACAGCTTTCTGAAGAAGTGTTTCGCTTAAAAATGCGTCCTCTGTCTTTTATGTCACTGAGTATTCAGCCTACTGTAGATATGAGAGTCTGGGCGGATGCAAGCGGAACGATTTATTTGCGATCGCTCGGTTGTGAAATCCTTGGTTTTGAGTATATTAACCAACGTTTTTCCTTGAATTTAAAAGGCTATTTGTCACCAGTTCAACTCAGTAGTGGAACTCATCTGCAAGGGAAAGCTGATTTAGAAGTGTTAGTAGAGATCCCGCAACCATTTTCCTTTACTCCCAAGTCAATTTTAGAAACTACCGGGAATGGATTACTCAAAAGTGTGTTGTTAACAATTAAGCAAAGATTACTACACCACCTTTTAGCAGATTATCGGCATTGGGTAATATCACAAACTCAGAACACGGAAATTGATAATAACATTCCGGAATTACCAATTTTAAATTTTGAATAGTTTGAGAATTATTCAAAAAGATAATTGTCATTCTGAGTGCAGGATTGAATTTGACAAGGACGAAAAGAGCGACGATGTAGAGGTAAAGTCCCATATTTTTGGAGAGCCAGTAAATGTCGCTGGCTTCCATAACCTTTATTTCGTTCGAGATCATATTGAGGATATTTTAATGCTAAACGCTGCACTAAATCATCACGCCAAACCTTAGCCATGATACTAGCTGCGGCGATATTTAGCGATCGCTCATCACCCTTAACAATCGTTTGCTGTGGTATTGGCAAATCCTTGACTAACTGATTACCATCAATTAAACAAAGTTCAGGCTTTACCTTTAACTTGAGAACAGCACGCTTCATTGCTAATAAAGTTGCCTGTAAAATATTCAACTCATCTATTTCCGCAGTTGAAGCATAACCAATTCTCCAATCTAAAGCCAGAGTAGTAATTTTTTTAGCCAGCTTAATTCTTCGAGAACTAGACAACTTTTTGCTGTCCTTAATCTCATCAGCCATCAATATTGATAAAGCCTCTACTGGTAATAAAACCACCGCTGCTACCACAGGACCGAATAAAGCCCCTCTTCCTACTTCATCAACACCCGCAACCACACCCTGCATATCTGAGTAGGTAGAAAACTCTAACCAACTCAAGTTATCCCAGGGTGTGGGCTTGATTTCTCCCATAAATATCAGAACTATGATTTGTGTACTTGATTTAGATGATTAATTAATCAGAAGTCTAAACTATGATTTATGTGATTAATTTGATTTAGATGATTAATTAATCAAAGTAATCATAAAAATCCTCAAAATCACAGTCCCATTTCCCCAACCGATTTAAAAGGGAACACAAACCAAAATCTCAAATCCTCTTAAATTCAATCTTGGCTAAAACCATCACTATCTAGGGCTGATGAACGACGACGACGACGACGATTAGGCACAGAGGTACTATTAGTTTCTGTTTCTGTTTCAGCTTCATTTTCCTCTGTTGCAACTGTTAATTCGGGGACAATTGTTAATGGTGGAAAAGAAGATTCTTCTTCTATCTCAAATTTTGGTGTCGGTACTTCAATGGGGACAACATCAGGAGTTGTTTTTTCAGTAATAATTGGTTCGGGGATAGATTCAGTTGGTTCAGTTGATAATTGTCCTGGTTGAACAACATTAATAATCACCGATCTAGAATTTTTGCCCTCCCGATCTAATTTGAGTAGAGGAGAAATTCCCATTTCAGCAAATGTATCTTGTTCTTTTGCTGACATTTCGACAGTAATAATCTCCGGAGGTTCGACCTTAATTGGTTCTAGTTTAATTTTTGCCCGTTCTGGCCTTTCCGTCCAACCCGATTTATTAATGGTAGGTGGGGAGATTTCTGAAGAAGGTAGTTCAGCTTCTTCTAAGTCTAAATCCGCATCATTAACAAAAGCTAGGGGATTGGTAGTTAAGCGGGGTTCATCTTTACCATTAACTCCATTTACCCCAATCCGGCTGCGACGGGTACGAGTACGGCGCTTGCTATCATTTAATTCTTGGTAACTAGGATGATTAGTTAGATGTAGGGAACTAAATTCCGATTCTCCTTCAAATCCATCCCCAAAGCCATCGTAGGGATCTCGTGGTATGGCTGGCGATATGCTACCGCTATCAATTATCCGAGTCACAGGCCGGGATTCTTTTTGTGGCATCGGTACAAACCGCTCTGGTACATCTGTAGCCGGGATAGGTAATCGGTTTTCTGTTTCTCCCGGTAATCTCACGGTATGTCCTAAACCGCCACAGGTAGGACAAGTCTCGCCAAATAATTCATATATGTTTTGTCCTTGACGCTTGCGGGTAAGTTCTACTAAACCTAGCTCAGTCAATTGGGCAATTTGCGGACGGGCTTTATCAGCTTTGAGAGATTTGTTAAAGTGTTCTAAAACTTGCATTTGATCGCGTCGGGATTCCATATCAATGAAATCAACGACAATCACACCGGCAATGTTTCGTAAACGTAACTGACGAGCAATTTCTGTAGCTGCTTCGCAGTTTGTCCACAGCACTGTTTCTCTAGCAGTAGCGGAGCGGGTGAAAGAACCGGAGTTTACATCTATGACGGTTAATGCTTCCGTTGGTTGGATGATGATATAACCGCCTGAAGGTAAATCTACTCTTGGTCTGAGAGCTTCGCGGACAGCAGCATTAATGCGGAAGTATTCTAAAATGGGCGAGCGATCGCGGTGATGATCAATCAGTAATCCCTGGGGTGTTTGTCCACCACTCCAGTTTTGTAAATACTGTTTCACCCGTTTTAAGCCAGTGCTGGAATCTACAACAATGCGATTCACATCACTACCATACATATCTCTAAGTACGCGTTGAATAAAGTCATCATCACGATTAAGTAAGGCTGGCGCACGGGTAGATACTGCTTCTTGTTGAACAATTTCCCACTGCTTTTGCAGCACTTCTAAATCTTCAATGATTGCTTCTTCTGGTTTTCCTTCTGCTTCTGTGCGTACCAGCAAACCCATACCTGCTGGTTTAATCAAAATTGCTAAAGCTCTGAGACGGTTACGCTCACTTTCGCTCTTAATCCGTCTAGATAAGTTTACACCCCGTCCATAAGGCATTAATACTACATAGCGTCCAGGTAAGGTAATATTACCTGTCAGCCTGGGACCTTTTGTCCCAGTAGGCTCTTTCATCACCTGTACTAATGTTTTTTGCTGTGGTGTTAGCAGTTCTGTAATAGCTGCTGCACTACGCTTCAGCCTCAACGGACCCAAGTCAGTAACATGAATAAAACCGTTGCGTTCGGGATCACCGATATTCACAAAAGCCGCATCTATCCCAGGTAATACGTTTTCTACTACACCTAAATAGATATCACCTATTTGGTGATGACCGGTAGCTACAACGAGTTCTTGTATTTGATCTTCCGAAAATACAGCAGCAATTTGATGCTGTTCCGCGATGATAATTTGTTTTGGCATTCAATTTCCTCAAAAACTGGCAGCACTGAGGGGAATTACAAGAAGAGCTTCTCCGTGATCTCTTTTGTCCCTACAGTCGCTGCTACAAGGCGCTACTAGTAATAAAAATTTCAAATTTGAGCGGCTCTGCAAAGTTATGGAGAGCTAATGATACTGTAATCTCGTTTACACGCCTGATTATTCCTGAATAGCTGTATATAGTTTAAGAACTTAAATCAACCGCCCTTGGTTGATTTCCCATACTATACGCTGCTATCTAAACTTTGGATATCCGTAGACATCTGCTCCAAAGTTAATGTTTCATCAGGTAAAGTTAGCCATGCTTAAATGCACGCACTTATCAAAAAGTTAGAGTTTAAACAGGCTGCAACTTTTTGGTTTTACCATTTATTGACGGAGAAAAACCTGCTTTTCGCACTAGATTCACTATCCGTATTTTCACTAGAAAATTTAGCTAGTGCAGATAACCCACCGGATTATCTTGACAAGAATTTTGGCGGCGTTTTCATCTCTGTCAATACTTACGTGGTATTTTTTACAGTTAAACACCCTTACTTTTGTAGCAATTGCATAAGCCCGCAATAAAAGCAAGTATTATTTAAGGGATAGAATCTATCAGCTAATAGAGAAGCTGACGAAAGCTATTGTTAGTGATTGATTCACAGGGTAGCTATAGGGAGAGTGGTTTGTAATCATCAACAGAGTTTGTCTGGAATACAATCTTAGAAGTTGCACTCTTATCTCTTTGGCTTTGCTCCCTGATGATCAGGGTAGTGAATCAAGCCATGCAATGCAGCGCCAGAAAATTTCTCTTGATTCTAATTCTAACGCAACTTTGGTGACATACTCCACACGCTTCCTTACAGGTGAGTGTGGATTTCTCAGGGACTCCTAATCTGGACATTAACTGAGCTTTAAAGCCCTATGTCTTAGGGTCTTTTAGAGATAATTGCTAACTTTTTCAATAGGCTGCTTTTCAGCATTTAATTGAGTTACACCTATTGGTCAAAATTATATCAAATATTTTGAGAAAAACCAAGAAAGTGTTTATTCCTTATTTACTCACATTGCTGATTTGCCATTGCTAAATTGCGATCGCTCGTCAATTCGTCACTCACTCCCATTCATCTCATCACCTCCCTTGCTGGTAGGTGAGAAGCTTCTGCTTGTTAGCTAAAAATAAATTCCCACAATTTGTTAATTTCGGGTAATTACTGGCAATTTATCCAATAACTAGGCGATTGCGGTGAATATGCAAGAGGTGAAATTCTGCATTAGTGATTATTTCTAGCATAGACAAGACTTGCTCAGGACGTAAGATCACACCGTCAGGACGACAGCTACCCAAGTAACGGAGGACTGCGGTTGAGTCTGATTCTCGATTATAGGCTGTGATTAATTCTATTTCCCATAAGCGATCGCGCAGATTTATTAATTGCTGCTTACCTGATTTGGTTGTATGTGCCGAAAGAATCTCCTCTTGATTTTGAATAGTCTCAATCCAATCTTGCCATTGTGTCGGTTGTACCTCGCTTTGAGATGTAGACACTGTTAGTAAATACTCGGCTGCTTCCAGAGACTGGTTAGCAGAGGGAGATTTGATATCTATTTCTACCACATTATATACAGGTATGTCAGTAGGTAGTTGATTCACTAATTGGGCATGAAAAGTTTCGATATCAATTGCTTGAGTGAATTCAAAATCAACAATTTCTCCATTACTGGTAGCGCCTAATGCTAAAGCACTAGCTAGACAAATTCGCGGACCAGGATGAAAGCCACCTGTGAATGTAATTGGTAAACTTGCACGCCGCATAGCTCGATCAAAGAGGCGCATTAAATCCAAGTGACTCACCAAAGCCATATCCCCTTTTTTGCCAAAGCATACGCGCAGCCGTTGGGCTTTAGTGGTGTTGGGGACAAAATCACCAGCAAAGCTGGGAATGGGTGGTGGAGAAATCACGATGTTGTGACCAAAATCAGTGCCACAAACTCCGCAATGGGAACAACCTTCAAAAGAGCAGTCAGGGACAGTTGCGGCTGCTAGAGCGCGTTGGAGGTCTTCTTGCAACCACTTTTTATCAATGCCAGTATCAATATGATCCCAAGGTAAGGGAATATCTAGAGGTGATGAGGTTTCTTGTTCCTTGTTGCTGACAGCAAACAGATTCCACTCGCCATTTTCAACTTGACGGTATTTCCAGTCTAGACCGGCTTGAGCGATCGCTTCGCCCCAAGCTGTAAATGCTTTATCTACATTGTCATACCAAGAATCCATCCCTGCACCCAGTTCCCAAGCCCGCTGTAACACTTTCCCCAAAGTGCGATCGCCTCTACCAATAAAGTCTTCCATGGCGGAGATGCGAAAATCCGTGAAATTTACTTTCACATTTCGCATTCCGCGAAACTCTTGTCGCAATAGGTTCTGCTTTCTGGCAAACTCTGTTGTTGAGACTGAATGCCATTGAAAAGGAGTATGGGGTTTGGGAGTAAAGTTAGAAATAGTCAAATTAAAATTCAGGGCTTTTCTGCCTTTTTCCCAACATTCTTGTTGTAACCACCTCACAGTTTCCACAATCCCGATCACATCGGTATCTGTTTCACCGGGTAAACCAATCATAAAATACAGCTTGATTTTATGCCAACCTTGTGACCAAGCGGTTTTTATCCCCCGCAACAATTCTTCATTAGTCAAGCCCTTATTGACAATATCCCGCATTCTTTGAGTACCTGCTTCTGGGGCAAAGGTTAATCCCCCTTGGCGTGTTCCTCCCAGGATATTAGCAATATTTTCATCAAATCTATCTACTCTTTGACTTGGTAAAGTGAGGGAAATATTGTCATTTTTTAAGCGATTTTTAATTTCCATCCCCACCGCTGGTAGGGCTAAATAATCTGAACAACTCAAAGACAATAGGGAAAACTCATTGTAACCAGTTTCCCGCATTCCTTTTTCTATGGCTGTTACCACTTTTTCCGGTTCTACATCCTGTGCCGGTCTAGTCAGCATTCCTGGTTGACAGAACCGACAACCACGGGTGCAACCCCGACGAATTTCAATGGTTAAGCGATCGTGGACTGTTTCTACATAAGGGACTAAGCCAATGGAATAGGCAGGAATTGGTGTGGCTACCCGTCTGAGAACTCTTTTGGGTACATCTGGACGCAGGGGATAAACAGCTCCACTTGCACCCATTTCATAAAACTGCGGCACATATACACCGGGAACTTGTGCCAAGTCTAATAACAGTTCTTGACGATTTAAGCCGGATTTTTTCCCTTCTTCTAAAACCAAGCCAATTTCGGGAAGTAGTTCTTCACCATCTCCCAAAACTATGAAGTCGAAGAAATCTGTATAGGGTTCGGGGTTAGATGTTGCTGTTTGTCCACCAGCAAAAATTAGCGGGTAATTTCCCTGTAAACGTTCTTCTCTAGTGACGGGGATTCCTGCTAAATCCAACATTTCTAAAATGTTGGTTGCGCCTAATTCGTAACTGAGACTAAAGCCTAAAATATCAAAGTCCGTCAACCACCGTTTAGATTCCACCGCAAACAGAGGTGTCTGCGTAGTCCGAAGTTTAGCTGCTAAATCTGCTCCTGGTAAGTACGCGCGATCGCATAACTGGCGAGGCTGGGCATTCAAAACGTTGTATAATATGATATGCCCTAAATTTGATGCCCCAACTTCATATACTTCTGGATATGTCAAAACCCAACGGATTGTTGCCGTATCCCAAGGCTTATGGACTGCTAAACGCTCATTACCCAAGTAACGGGCAGGTTTTAAAATATCCGATGTTATTAATTGTTCAACTAAAACAGCCACTTTGCTATCTTCTAGCTACCCTAAATTACAGCCAATTACCCCAAGACTAGCATTAATTATAGATTTTGATCACAGTAATCGTGACAACTTAGAACTTTGTGACATAAATTAACCGTTATTTCTGTATAAATTCAAATCAGGTTCACATATATTCAAATTCAGAGGCTTTTACAGCCTTTAAGTATCTTTGAGGACGAATTACAATAATTTCAGAAGCAGTCAGAGTTGTTACCATATTTACATCCTGATGAAAATTATTGACCGTGTAAATTTGTGCTTTTATTGAACATAAACCCTTTTTTCGCAATTGGCTACAAGTTTTAGCTTTCTTTGCTGAATCTTTATAGCTTTACTACCTTTGTTTAAAGATTATCATAAGTCAATGGTAAACTGTATTTATATATACATTTTTTTTCTGGAAGTTAAAAAACAATCTACATATACATCCTCAATGCAGATTAATCATCTATAGCTGTAGCAGCTACCCTTGCTAAAGCTATAAACAAAGGTGGTTTAAGCAAAATTTCTCTGTCAATGTCAGCTTGGTTTTTTTACCCATACCGTTGACAAAAAACAGCGTTATTGAATGACTAATCCTGTTTAGTCAATAGTGATCTAAATCACTAAATTTGAGAGGTATAGATCACATTTTATACCAAGCATTATCTTAGATAATGAAGTGAATAGTAACTACAAATTGGTTTATTTCTTATGAGAACTCCATACGTTATTCGTCAGTTGGTTGAAAAAGCCCTGCATATCAAGAAATTAACCCCAGAAATAGAAAATGAAATTAACTCAGAACTCACAAAACTGGGACATATCTCTGACGTTGACTATGAAGCCTTAGAATTATTAATGGCAGAGATGGATGCTGGTAGGGTGCAGTTAGTTCCTACTTGGGGGTAATTCCAGTACATGAGGGTAGAATTAAAATGAATGCAGCGTCAGCTTTTGGGAAAATTTACCATAAGTGTTTATTTCTGCAAGTCTCTATTACCAATCATATTTAGTAAATTTGAGCAAGACTCAAACAATTGATTTTTTCAATCAACAGTATCACTTTTCATCAATCAATCCCACTGACTAACACTATATTGTTACTGCTATTACCTATGCAGTTAAATCTATTTACAGCAGATTACAGATCAATAAAGCTTCGTCGTGAGCGTCAGTTGATAGCTTGCGTGGCGTAGCCATATGGTACAGAATCTTAATTGAAACCTATACACAAAGCCAGTTTTACTCCTGACTCCTGCTGTATATTGTTTGTTCTTGTTGGTATGCTTGCCAAAGTTGATGAATAAATAAATTAAATTGTTGTTTAGCAACTAAATCAGATTCAAATTGCTGTTCTTTAGGAAAAATTTGCCCTAAAAAAGCAATCACTTCTGTATCTAAAGCAGGTCTAAACAAGTCCAACGGCCATAATAAATCAGATACATTTCGTAAATCAATCACAAGTGGTAATTCCTGGGTAGAGTCTACAAGCAGCAAAGGACGCACCCAGCACAATTGACGGGAAACCACTATTTCAATAACTTCTGCATAAAGATTTTGATCCTGATAATCCAACGACACAATTTGTCTTGGTTGAAATTTTGGAGTAATATCCATAACCCTGTAAAGCAATTGTTGTGTTGTAACGCCTTAATTTTACTAACTTTAGAGAGATATCAGCAACGGCTGGTTTGTGTTATGATGTTTTAGTGAAAAATCTGTAAGCAATGCCAAAAGTATTTTCAGGTGAAAATACAGCGGACATCAATCTCAAGATTGAGTCAGCTATGCAGAACTAAATAACTGTTTGGCGATCGCTTGCTAAACAGAAACTGTATTGTAGTAAATCAACGGTAAAAGAGCTAAGAATCGTGTCAGTCGAAACCATTGAGAAGCGTTCTACATCCCGCAAGCTTGCACCTCGATATCGCGTCTTGCTCCATAATGATGATCATAATCCGATGGAGTACGTAGTACAAGTGTTAATGACTACTGTCAATAGCATCACTCAACCTCAAGCTGTTAGTATCATGATGGAAGCTCACCATAATGGATTAGCTTTAGTAATTACCTGCGCTCAAGAACACGCCGAATTTTATTGTGAAACACTCAAAAATCACGGTTTAAGTAGCACCATTGAACCCGATGAATAGTCCTGAGTCATTAGTCAATAGAGTATAGTTTTGACTAATGACAACTGACTAACTATGAAAATTAATCTCACTCAACTTACTCAATATCCTGTCCCTGTGAGGCTGGGTTGTTTCATTTTAGCTTTAACATTGTTATGGCTACCACTAGCAGCACCAATTTATTGGCTAGTTCAAGATACTAATTTAGAAAGTATCTTGACAATGGTCATATTATATGTAGAGTTTATTTTTCTTCTGAATATCTGGGGGAAAAAAGTCTATCAGCAACCAGGAATATTTAACTATTATGGCTTGGAATTCACACGCCTTAACGGTGTGGATATGTTGAAAGGGCTGGCTATTGGACTAATTAGTGTTTTAGTTTTATTTAGTTTAGAAGGGTTGTTTGGTTGGTTAGTATGGCAACAACCTCAAGTATTGTTAGTGAAAATAGTTTTAGAAGGTTTATTAGTTAGTTTGGGTGTGGGGTTTGCAGAAGAATTATTATTTCGAGGTTGGTTATTAGATGAGTTACAGCGAGATTATAAATTAAATATCGCTCTCTGGATCAATGCAATTTTATTTGCTTTAGCCCATTTTATTAAACCTTTAGAAGCCCTTATTCATACCTTACCCCAGTTTCCGGCTTTAGTGTTGTTAGGGTTAACGCAGGTATGGGGAAAACGCTGGAGACGGGGACGTTTGGGCTTACCTATTGGTTTACATAGTGGGTTAGTTTGGGGTTATTATATTATTAATGTTGGAGAGCTAACGAAATATTCAGGACAAGTTCCTGATTGGGTGACTGGTGTTAATAATAATCCTTTGCAGGGAGTCATGGGTGTATTTTTTATGGGTATTTTGGCTTGGTGGATAGGTAATAAGCAATTAAACATTAAAAAATATGAAAGTGAAGCAATGCAATAAAGGAGTTAAAAACTAAAACTCGTTTCTGAACATGACAAAGAATAGTTTAAGGTAAATACTTTTGGACTACAGCCCAACCGCTGAGAGATACCCAACTAAAGCCTAATAATAAGAGAATATTACAACCAAGATGTAAAGGTCTAGCCCAAGGCTTTCTATTACTAATTTGGGTGGCGCTAAAGGCGGATACTAAGACTAATATTACTACTATTAACCCAGCCCCTAGATGTGGCGAATGACCTAATGAACCAAAGTGTCCTAAAGTACCAACAATACCAACCGCTAGGAGTAGCAAGACTAGACTAACCATAGTGATACCGATTATATAATGGAGCGATAGCGCAGCGCTCCGTAGGAATCGCACTTCACCACGATTCCACGGCAATATCACCCCTAAAGGTGCTTCTGAGGTAGTTCTGACCCTTAACATCCAAATACCAGTTATTGCTAAAAACAAGTATGCTAGTAAAGATAAACCCATTGACCAGGCAGCTATTTTCCATAACCATAAAAAGGAAGGTAGGTGCATAAAAAATTTCAGTCCAGGAAAGTTACTTATTGAGCTTAACAGGATTTGGGAAAAAGCTCAAAATGCAACTTTGGATTGGTGCAAAAATTAGGGTTAATTCAGAATTTCAACAGAGTTAAACTTTTTGAATGCGGTTAAGTATAGCTGTAATTACGGTTTGAGGGTCTTCTCTTTGCATAAAATGGCCAACTTTTGGTATGACAAATCTCTGGTAATCTTTTGTAAAAAACTGTTCTTTATTAGCACTAGTTTCTGGCAAAGTTGCACCGTCACATTCTCCATGTAATACTGTAGTTGGTACATTAATTTTAGGTGCATTCATAAGTTGATTATGAATAGAATCATAGTCAGGATCATTAGCAGAGTTACCCCAACGATTGCGATATGAATCAATGGTAATATCTATCCAATCTTGGTTATCAAATGATTGGGCAGTAGTTTCAAATTCCGTTTCATGAAAATGCCATCCAGGACACCATAATTGCCATAATTGGCGAGTAAATCCCTTTCTATCGGCTGCTAGTGTTTCCCGTCCGCGTTCTGTGGCAAAAAACCACTGATACCAATATTGTTGCACCTGAGTAAAGGATAGTTTCTGGTTGGGGTTATTAGTTCCATAACCTACTGATAATGCAGTGAGACTATTGACTAAATCAGGACGTAAAGCCGATGTATTGTAGGCAATCCGCGCTCCCCAATCGTGACCTACTAAATGTACAGATCCAATATTTAAGGCTGTAATGAATTCAACTAGGTCTTGTCCTAAAGCCGCTAATTGTCCACTCCGCAGAGTCTGAGCATTGAGGAAATGTGTCAATCCACAACCTCTAAGAAATGGTGTGATACAGCGATAATTTTTATTTACTAATGGGGGAATAATTGTCTTCCAAGTAAGTGCATCATCAGGCCAGCCGTGAATAAGAATTATGGTTTCTGCATCATTTAAACCATAACTGTGATAGGCGATATTCAGACGGGAGGTTTTAATATATTGAATCATGATTTGAATTAATTACAACATAATTGAGTAGTTTATGATCTGAAAAAATTCTGTTTAATCCGTGTCCATTAATAAAAAAGGCTGCTGAATTCAGCAACCCTCATGTTAAGCAACATTTATTTTTTTAATCAATAGATGCCAATTCAACAGTTGGTAAAGGTTTTGTAGTATCTACAATTTTTGTATTAATTTCCGACTCCATCGGATGACTATTAGTAGGATTTATTCCTGCGGATGTATCGTCTTGTATTTCATCACTGCTAGGTTCATGGATGATGAGGCGATCGCATGGAATCGTATCTGAGATAATAGCACTTGCCATCATCCCGGTGTGAATTTCCATTTGCGCTTCTTTAGGAACTTCAAATACTAGCCTTTGTCCAGGAAAAACAACCCTTTCAAAGTACCAGTTGGGAATATTGGAGATGCGAGCCACCTGGATCTTACTCGTGGCATTGACGTAGCAGCAGAGAATCTTCCCCGAATGCTCCGGTGGTAGAGGATCTAATATCTGAGCCATAACTGCTGGTGAGCTATTTGCGCCACAATTTTACATTACATAAGTAAAGCTAACACCGGATGATCCCCATTTGCTGTAACCCCGACTACCAACTGCAATTTTCTGCATTATTTATATCTAAAGATATATCTAGTTTCTAAAAATTTTGTAAATAAATCTATATTTAGTTAAAAAACAAATTACAAATGAAATTCTGCCCTTTTGGTGCAGACAAAATTGCTGTAAGTTCTTTCTAGATAAGCATTTTTACTCATCTGTCTCATAATCTTGAAGATTTTGTCCTGTTTGCACACAGCTAACGCTTTATTGGCAAAAGTCTCGATATATCAGCTTTTTAGAGTTCTGTCCGTCGCTATTATTTGTAAAATTGACCTGATTTTTATTCTTTCTAGCAAATTAAGTTATCTGTTGTATCTATCTATAGAAATCACCAGAGAAAATCGTCGCTTAATTCATAAACTCGATGTTATGGTAAATGTATATGAAAATTTTGTTCATAAACCGTCATCTATATATAACCAAGCAAATTTTATGCACAGCAGTTTTTACTTGCACTACAGTTGCTAACAGCAAACTTTGCTTACCATAAAACAACTTAAATGTCAATAAAAATGCTGGTAAATTCAGAAACAACTTCACCGACTAGAAAACTAAATATGCTTCTAGTCTTTACCTAAACAACAGCAAGATACAGTTAAACCACCTATGAACAAAACTAAAATTCTCTATGTTCGCCTTCCCTGTAACCCTATCTTCCCCATTGGGGTTGTCTATCTTTCCGATCACATCCACAAACAATTTCCCAATGTAGAACAGCGGATTTTTGACTTAGGGACAGTCCCGCCTCTAGATTACGCTTCTGCCCTCGACAGATGTGTTGACGAGTTTCAACCAACGCTATTAGTCTTTTCTTGGCGAGATATTCAAATTTATGCCCCTGTAGGTGGACGGGGCGGCAACCCTCTCCAAAACGCTTTTGAATTTTACTATGCCAAAAATCCCCTGATTAAATTGCGTGGTGCTTTTGGCGGCTTACGAATTTTTATTGCTTATTATGTGGAGTTATGGCGGAATCTGGGATTAGTCAAACGGGGGTTAAAACGCGCCCAAAAATATCAATCTCAAGCCCGTGTTGTCTTAGGTGGTGGTGCAGTTAGCGTATTTTATGAACAGTTGGGTAAAAGCTTACCGCCAGGAACAATTATTTCCGTAGGTGAAGGCGAAACCTTACTCACAAAACTGCTCAATAGTGAAGATATTAGCAGTGAACGCTGCTATGTCGTAGGCGAAAATAAACCACGCCCACGCTTGATTCACGAACAACCTACACCCCTAGAAAAAACGGTGTGTAACTATGACTACATCGAAACAATTTGGCCGGAATTTAATTATTACCTCCAAGAGCAGGATTTTTACATTGGTGTGCAAACCAAACGCGGTTGTCCCCATAATTGCTGCTATTGTGTCTATACTGTAGTCGAAGGTAAACAAGTACGAATTAACCCTAGTGACGAAGTTGTTGCCGAAATCCGAGAATTATACAATCGGGGCATTCGTAACTTTTGGTTTACTGATGCTCAATTTATCCCTGCCCGCAAATTCATTGATGATGCTGTGGAACTTCTCCAGAAAATTGTTGATTCTGGGATGACAGATATCCATTGGGCAGCATATATTAGAGCCGACAACTTAACACCGCAATTGTGTGAGTTGATGGTAAAAACGGGGATGAATTATTTTGAAATTGGCATCACAAGCGGTTCTCAAGAACTTGTTCGCAAAATGCGAATGGGTTATAACTTGCGAACTGTTTTACAAAATTGTCGGGATTTAAAAGCAGCCGGTTTCAATGATGTAGTTTCTGTTAACTACTCCTTTAATGTGATTGATGAACGTTACGAAACTATTCGCCAAACTATCGCTTATCATCGGGAACTAGAACGGATTTTTGGGGCTGATAAAGTTGAACCTGCTATTTTCTTTATTGGACTACAACCCCATACTCACTTAGAAGAATACGCTTTTAAAGAGGGTATTCTGAAACCAGGATATGATCCTATGAGCTTAATGCCTTGGACTGCTAAAAAACTTTTATGGAATCCTGAACCTCTTGGTTCTTTCTTTGGTGAAGTTTGCTTGCAAGCATGGCGACAAAATCCCAATGACTTCGGACGGGAAGTGATGAATATCTTAGAAACCAAACTAGGTTGCGCTGATTTGGAAGATGCACTTTCTGCACCAATAGAAGATAAACCAGAGAAACAGTTGGCTGGCGTATCCTAGAAAACATAAGCTCAGGCGATTAGAAATCACGGCTACACAAACAAAGTCCACCTGCGTGGACTAATTAAAATTTAAGGGTTTTGCCTTTGTAGACGTGGTTTCCAACCGCCGTATATCTAAAAATCCCCAATTAATTCCATGTTACAAGGTTCAATTCTCCAACAGCTAGAAACTTCTCACCGCCATAGTTCTAGACCAATTCATTTTGGTGTGTACTATAAAAATACCTTAGTTGCTCTGTGTCATGCCTTAGAAGACCATATTTTAACTAAGGATAATGGTCCTTTGGTAATTACGGCTTTTCAACAGGGTAAATGGTATCTGCAAGAGGCATCTAGATATGCAGATATCGCTCAACACAGCCGAGAAATTGTGATTATGGCGGCTGCTGATGCTGGTTTTGCCGAGCATCCGACTAGCCAATTAGCTAATATTGATTTAGTCGGGTTGGCTACAGATGATCCTGTGGCGCAGGAGTGGCATTTGATTATTTTAGCTCCTGACTACACAGCAATGGTAATTTGTCAAGAGCTATCTGAGGCTGATTATGGGAGTGGTGGATTGCCAACTTCCGATTTAGAGCGTAAATTCTACGGTTTATGGACATTTGAACCAGAGTTAGTGCAAGAAACCGCAGAGTTAGCGATCGCTCATATCCAAGGCTATGATCCTGAACTAGCACTTCAACTTAGTCAACAAAAACAGGCAATTCAGCCAGCTATATCCTCACCAGAAGATGTGGCTACAGTCGTGGCTCGTGTTGTGGATTACCTCAAAACCGGACAAAATAACTTATCTATTCCCGCAGCCGCGCATCATAAATCCTTAGATCGTAACTTGGTATCTAATGAAATCCAAGCATTTTTGCGAATGGCGCAATTAATTGATCTAGCAGATATCAATAATCCTATGGCCGCTACAGAAGTAGCATCCATAGCGGAAACAATGGGGCAATTATTGGATTTACCCGCATGGCAAATTAAAAGATTACGTCTTGCGGCTCTGTTGCATCGCATAGATCCATTACAAAAAGCCGAAAGCCTGATTATTCCTACTAATTCTACAACTGGTTATCAAGAAGAGGCGCTCAGTTGTCCCCTGGCTTGTCCTCTAGTCCCTGGGGCGCAAGTATTACGAACAATGCCACGACTACGGGCAGTAGCTCAAATTATTACCCACCAAAGCGAATGGTGGAATGGCACAGGCCAACCAGCCGGTTTAGCTGGCGATGATATTCCCTTAGAATCACGAATTTTGTCATTAGTGGCAGAGTTTCAGCTACTTATCAATCAGCATAAATACTCAAGTAAGGGTGGCATAGAGATATTTTCTCAAGCTTTAGATCAATGCCGGAAACAACAATCTACCCGCTTTGATCCTAAACTTGTAGATACTTTAACTTTATTAGTCATGGGTTTACAACAGGGACTTGATTTACCCTTAATGACAACCAAAGTTAGCAGCGGCTTGTGGTTACTTGATTCTCGATGGGATAGCCACAGCAAAAGCAATGAAAAAATTGAGATTTACCCCACATGAATATAGAAGCCATTCGATTAGGAAAAAACAAACAACTTCCTGGCGCAAATTTAGAGGATGAAGATTTATCTTCCGTAGATTTAAGTAGGATCAATCTCGCAGGGGCGACTTTAGTGGGAACTAACTTCGCTGGTTCTAAACTAGAAGGTGGTCATTTTCAAGGTGCAAATTTAATGGGGGCGAACCTGCAACAAACTGATTTGCGGGCTAACCTTATGGGTGCAAACTTGATGCAAGCTGACTTGACAAGTGCGGACTTACGTGGTAGCAATTTGCGCGGTAGTAATTTGATGGGGGCAATTCTCAGTGATGCGTCTTTAGCCGGTGCTTTTTTAAGTGGTGCTAATTTGATGAATGTAAATTTGCAAGGTGTTGACTTACGAGGTGCAGATTTAAGAGGCGCTAATCTCACGGGAGCTAATCTTAAAGGTGCAGATTTAAGTAGTGCTGATTTAGAAGGGGCTTTGCTAAGTGAAGCGAATCTGGAAGAAGCTGATTTACGGGCGGCCAATTTAGCAGGGGCGAATTTAGCAGGAGCTAATTTGCTATGTGCTGAATTAGATGCAGCAAATTTAAGTGGTGCTAATTTAAATCAGGTATGTTTAGTGGGTACAGTTCTAGAGGGTAGTAACGCAGGGTAGAATTTAAAATTAACAATTAAAAATTTCTTCTGCCTTTTGCCTCTTCCGTTTTTCTTGTAAGCTGTCACTAATAAGCTGATAATTTTGAAATTGGAATTTTGAATTAACTTAAATGTCTGTAGTTTCTCACATTGCTGTTAAAGTTCCCGCCACGACTGCGAATTTGGGTCCTGGCTTTGATTGTATTGGTGTTGCTTTAAAACTGTATAACGAATTTAAGTTTACTACTCTTGATGACCAGGGGTTAATTATTCAAGTTTCTGGTACAGAAGCCGAAAAGGTGCAAACTGATGAGAGTAATCTTTTATATCAGGCGTTTGTTAAATTATACCAATATATAGAACAAACACCGCCATCGGTGAAAATAGAGATTAAGTTGGGTGTACCACTAGCTAGAGGTTTAGGTAGTTCGGCTACTGCGATTGTCGGGGGATTAGTTGCGGCTAATGAGTTAGCAGGTTCGCCTGTGTCTGAGTTGCAGATCATGGAATTGGCGATCGCTCTAGAAGGACATCCTGATAATGTAGTACCAGCTTTATTAGGTGGATGTCGTCTCGCGGCTACTAGTCGCACAGGTTGGGAAATTTGCGATATTCCTTGGCATCGGCATATAGTTCCAGTGTTGGCAATTCCCGATTTTGAATTATCAACCTCAGAAGCCAGACGGGTTTTACCGACAGAAGTAAGTCGTGCTGATGCAATTTTTAATACTGCTCATTTGGGTTTGTTACTGCGAGGTTTAGCAACTAATCGGGAAGAATGGTTAAAAGCAGCCTTACAAGATAAGTTACATCAACCCTATCGCCAAACTTTAATTCCCGGTTACGATGCTGTCAATGCCGCTGCTATGGCGGCTGGCGCTTATGGTATGGTAATTAGTGGCGCAGGTCCCACACTTTTAGCATTAGCTGAAGCAGATCAGGCTAAACTTATTGCCACAGAAATGGCCAACGCTTGGCAAAAACAAGGAATTACATCAATTGTGCGATCGCTCCCCCTCGATACCCAAGGGGCAAGCATATTGTAAATATTAGATTTTCTATGGGTAATTAGTAGTAAAAAACTAATTACCTATCACCAATTACCTATTCCCAATTACCCATTATATATATATGGAGAAAATTCAGTCAGAAATAGCAGAACTGAAATCTCAAATCCAAGCACTTCAACAAGAACGAGCTGCACTAACTAATAATCATGTCGAACCAGGTGAACATGATTCAGCCCTAGCAATAGTTGAAGCTTACCGTCGTCAAGCCAGAGAAAACGCTCAATTATCTGCTGAAATCAGAGGCATAGATGATGCGATATCTTTTCTGCAAAAAGAAATCCAACAAAGAAAAGGTCATCTCACTAGGTATCTACCTATGTCTATCCGCATCTCTCAACAAGAAGAACAGCTAGAAGAAGCCAAAAAAATTGCTCAAATTCATGCCGAACGAGTTAATGAACTAGCTGGAGAACTGGCCAAAGAACTCAAACTCCTAAAAACCTGTGCCGATGAACTTAGCCCCATGTATTGGCAAGTTTACTACAAACCTTTCATCACGGGCTTTAAGACCATTTCTGTTCCCTACGTCAGATCAGACTGTCAAGTGTGGACAATTGTCAACCGCATCGTTTAAGTATTTTAAATAACTTTCTAGAAAATTTAATTTATCCTTAGTCGGGTAATTATAACTAAAGACAGCGGTTTTAATCGCTGTTTTTTTGTTGACGTTGCAAAAATTTACATTTAGAATAGATTCGTTGCATAATTTAGTAAGTATTTATTACTAATAATGCCCCAAATCGAAAATCTCCATCAAAAATTGTTTACAAACGTAACGATTCCTTAATATAATGTAAACAAAAGTGAAACCAAAAAAATATTGTTAACAGTGATGAATGCGATAGAAATTCCTTGGTTGTCAGCCATAATTGCCCTGCCCTTAGTGGCCACCCTAGCAATTCCCCTCATTCCCGATAAAGAGGGTAAAACCATCCGTTGGTACGGTTTAGGGGTTGCATTATTAGACTTTGCATTAATGATTTTTGCCTTTTGGCAAAGTTACGACTTCCAAAGTTCAGCCCTGCAAATGACAGAAAGCTATGCTTGGATACCCCAAATTGGCTTTAACTGGTCTTTGGCAGTTGATGGTTTATCAATGCCCTTGGTAATATTAACAGGCTTAATTAACACACTCGCAGTATTCGCGGCTTGGAAAGTAACCAACAAGCCGCGTTTATTTTATGCCTTAATGTTGGTGATGTACAGCGCCCAATTAGGCGTATTCCTCGCCCAAGACTTATTAATGTTCTTCTTAATGTGGGAAATTGAGTTAGTACCCGTTTACTTACTAATTTCTATCTGGGGTGGTGCAAACCGCCGCTATGCAGCTACTAAATTTATTATCTATACCGCCGCAGCATCTATATTTATTCTGGTAGCTGGTTTTTCAATGGCCTTTTATGGTGATAACTTCACCTTCAATATGACCGAATTGGGAATGAAAGAATATCCCAAAGCCTTAGAACTAGCCTTATATGCAGGTTTCTTAATAGCTTACGGTGTAAAACTACCAATTTTCCCTTTCCATACATGGTTGCCTGATGCTCATGGTGAAGCATCTGCTCCCGGTTCGATGATTTTGGCAGGTGTATTGTTAAAAATGGGTGGTTATGCCCTAATTCGCTTTAACGTAGAAATGTTAAGCGATGCCCATGTTACCTTTGCCCCAGTCTTAGCCATTTTTGGTGTAGTTAATATCGTTTACGGTGCTTGTTGCGCCTTTGCTCAAACCAACCTCAAACGCCGCTTGGCTTACTCTTCAATTGCCCACATGGGATTTGTATTAATTGGCATTGCATCTTATACAGAAATCGGTATCAGCGGTGCTGTGTTACAGATGGTTTCTCACGGTTTAATTGCTGCTAGTTTATTCTTCCTCTCTGGTGTCACTTACGAACGTACCCACACCTTGATGATGGATAAAATGGGTGGTATGGCTCAGGTAATGCCCAGAACTTTTGCGCTCTTTACTATCGCTTCCATGGCTTCTCTGGCTTTACCCGGTATGAGTGGCTTCGCAGGTGAATTGATGATATTCTTGGGTCTTGCTACCAGCGATGTTTACAGTTCTAGCTTCAAAATTATCGTTATTTTCCTATCAGCAGTTGGCGTAATTTTGACCCCCATTTATTTACTTTCCATGTTGCGTCAAGTGTTCTACGGCAACAAAAACGAAGATTTACATTTAGATACTGTAGTCTTTGATATTAAGCCTCGTGAATTGTTTATCACAGCCTGCTTGTTAATTCCCATCATCGGTATTGGTTTCTATCCTAAGATGATCACACAAGCTTATGATGTAAAAACAGTAGACATTGCGGCTCATGCTCGTCAAGTTTTACCAGTTGTCGCTCGTCAACAACCTACAAATTTGTATTCACAAATTTTCACCACACCAACATTAGCTAGTTCCGAAATAGTTAATATAGTTGAGTAATTATCAAGCCCAAAAAGGCGCTTTGGGAAATTTTCACTCTAAGATCCCCGACTTGTTGAATAAGTCGGGGATCTTTTTTAGGAATTACTTAAATAAGTCTTGATTCCATGCAATAGTAAACCTAATCCCCATCCCAATAGAGGGAATATTGCCCAGAAATATGAAGGGCTTACTACTAGATTTAACAATACTAAAAAACTATTTACTGCAATAAAAACAAATAAATGTGATTTAAATTCCTTCCGTTTTTGATTATTTGACATTTGTCCTTGTTTAACTTCTACTACTCTTTTTAACCATGCGTGTTCCGCTGCTTGTAGCGATTCTGAAGAAACACCTAATTCTAATGCAATTTCTCTAATTTGCTCCCTGGTATATTCTCCATCTTGCTGACGTTTAAAAGCTACTTCAAGAATTTGTTGCATTTCCTCTGAATTGTAAGTCATATAAATACCTAAAATGGTAAAAAATCCTTATGAGTGTTATTTTTGAAATGGTAGCTACACAAGCATTAAAAATATATTTGCCTACAAACTGTTTAGAAACACATTTTATCTCTGAAAAATAATTGATATCGTAATTAACAGTACAAATATAGATAAAATTAAAATTCAAAAATAAATCATTCCTCAGATAGTGTTTTCTCATCTATTTCTGAGAAAAAATGAAGTATGATTTTAATGACAGTAAACAATAAAAATACTTAAGTAAATTCGGTGTTTTTATAATTTATTCTCTACTTTTAGCAAGTATAAAATATTCACAAATTAAAAATATTATCAGAAGTAAATGTATTTATTGAACTTATTCATCCAAGAGTTGCCAAAACCAGAAATTTCTCCCAACATAATTCCAGAAAATCCATCATTAGGTACAGATTCACTAATTGCTCATGGGTTAGAAAAAGAGCAGTACATTGGCATGATTATCCTCGTCATAGCTGTGATTAGTGCTGTGGGATTTTTTAGCCGTAGAGTTGAATATGCTATTTTAGTATCTCTTTTTTTGAGTGCATTTTTGATTATTTTGTTATTATTTTTATAACCAAAACTAAATTTTAATCTTTAAAAAATTATCTCAAACAGATTGGATAAATTGGCAATTATAGATAATTTGCTTATTTCCATCCTAGACGTTTAGCAATATCGGTAACATTAATCACAGATGCCACTAATTTATAACAAAATTCTTCCTCACTTTGAAATGAAGGTTGGAAAGGTTCACTTAAACTAATTGTTAACCTAAATTTATCAGGTTCAAAATTTTCTAAGTTGAGTTTTTCTATTACCTCTTCACAGGAATATTTTCCCTCTTCTAAATAATTAAGTTTATTTATCCACATTGAATCTGTAATGGGTAAGTCATAAAAATGATCACACAAATAAAAAAGACATCTAAAGGTTTTTTTATTGGAAGAATTGTATTTAACTTCCCATTTTAATTTTTCTGGTTTTATCATTGTTAATGAAGATTTAATTGGTGTTACTTGTAAATCTTCATAACAAATACGTTTATCAAAATTACCTAATAATTTAGGTTCAAAAGAATTATTTTCAATTTCTGGTTTAATTAACTTTCTTACTTGTTCTAAAGAAGCTTTTCCTAAAATCTGCCATTTATCACTATAATGAATTAGCCAATTTTCTGGATGATGACATTTTGGTTCATATCTAATAAAAGGAATTTTAATAACATCAAATAATTGGACTTCTCTACCATCTCTCATAGTGTAATGTTCTGGATATAAAGTACCATTTATTCTATTAGAAACTGGCCGCAACCAACCTGTACCATCAGTTTTCATACCTGCAAGACAAATTCCGCCATGCTTAGTAGATTTAGCAAGACAAATAATATCAAAAGTCTGCATTTTTTTAGTCTTATTAACACCCTATTTATCTAAGTAATAGTAAAACAAGACTAGATAATTAGTGAATAGTAATATTACTGAATTCTTGAAAAAAGTTGAAAATATAAATCTGGAAATATACTCAAAGATGATGAATTTTGATGGTTGTTTCTAGGTTATTTTGCAAATATTCTGCTACTAAGCGACGATGACAATTATGGGGTTTTAATTCACTACACAACAAACAACTTTTATCTATGATATCTATAGATAATTTCTTTTCAATCTGTCGTTGTGAAATCAGTTGATTAAATTTCTGTTCATAGCTATCCCAGGTTATTTCTTTCTTTTTATAAGCATCCAAAATATCTTTAGTGGGAGCTAAATCAAGAATATGGATATATTCAATTCCACCAATTTTCTGAAGAAAATATTGTAAATCTGACTTTTTTGCAAATCCCGCAAGTTGAGAAACATTATTTAAGCGAGTATCAATTACTCGTTTCACACCTGATTTTATTAAAATTTCAAAAAACTGTTCTGCTTTTTTTTGGGTAAAACCAATAGTAAATAAATCAACTTCTTTATTCTTCATGATCTGTGATTTCTGTATAAGCTACTTTTTCACTTTGTAATTGATATGCTTTTTCTACTAACTCGGCACGGGAAAGAGGTTTTTCTAGGGTTTGTATAGGTTGTAAATCAAATAGAGAAAGTTGTTTAACCGGACTTTGCAATTCAGTCAACAGTTTATATAAATTATTCTGTTTCAATACCCTATTTTCTAAATCCTCATTTGCTTCTAAATCTCCATTTTTATGAATATGCTTAATTTCCAAACCAGCATTTTTTAAATGTGGACAAATCAAAATAGCTCGATGACAAACAATAGGATCTTGTTCAGCACACATTAAACTAATTTGATATTTTTCTGAACCTTGAATTAGACGATTTAACCCGATTTTAAAAGCCTCCGTAGCCGCAATTAAATCATAACGAGCCATACCCTCTACATAACAGTTTCTATCACGGGGACGAGCGCCTAAATTATCTCCCAGGGGAACATAAGCAATATTTGCGGTTTTCAAGGCTGCTTTTAAAGCAGATTGGTTAAACTGAGGAAATCGGCGACTATAGGGACTAGAACGCACGTCAGCTAAAGCTGTTACTTGATGTTGGTGTAACAGTTCGATAAATGTTTCAATTGGATGATTGGAGTGTCCAATAGTGAATGTTTTCATAATTTGTTATTATGGGGAATAACACTGAATTACAATTATTTACAGGCATTTTAAGCATTATAATGTCAAAATGCAACCTATATTCGTTGTTTGGTTTCTTCGCACCTTTTGCAACTGTGAGGGAAAACACAAAAAACTATTATAATTAATTCAGTATAGACTAGCTTTGTAGAGCAGAGCAAGGAATATGAACACAACACCCTCTAAAAGCGAAACTGATGAAATACTTAAGTGGTTGAATCACAACCGCCAAATGTTATTAGATTTGTATAAAAATCAATATGTTGCGTATAATGCGAATGGGATAATTGCACATAGCGAAAACTTACGCGAAGTTTTAGAATTAGCTAATGCTGCAAAACAAACGTTTTTAATCTATTTAGTTCCTCATTACACTGCTTCTGTAGAAATTTTACCAATTCGCTTTCGCACCGTTGCCCGTCATGATTGGCAACCAAATTATACTGTTAATTTAAAGCATAGAGATATAGAATTTTCTACAACAATGTTAGTAGATTCTGGTGCTGAATTGAGTTTAATTTCCTTGAAAGTAGGTCAAGATTTAGGGTATGCTTTAGCTGATGCAGAATCTATTTTATTAGCAGAAACTATAGGTGGTAAAGTTGAGTATGTTTTACGTAACGTAGAAATGACAATTGATGGACATAATTTTATTGCTTCTGTGGCATGGTTACAAACCAATACAGGTGGAGAACAATTATTATTAGGGCGAGAAGTTGTATTTGATAAATTTAATATTGAATTTAGGCAAGCGGAGGAGAAAATTATTTTTACATGGCGCGAAGACTGGCATTCATAATTTGTCAGAATCAGGATTTACAGGATTTAAGGATTTACAGGATGATGATAAGATTAATCAGAAAAATCAAACTACAATGATTAGTGTCTAAAAGATACATCACTCAAAAGGATTAATACGATTATTAATTTTCACTTTACCTCTAGTTTCAGAGACTAACTTCAGACATTCTTCCAAGTCATCCCCTACCCATGTACCAGCATGACGTAAAATTGAACGTCCTGAAGCTGGCTTATAGTTAGTTTTTTCTGATAAACTTGTTTCTTGTTTATATTTAATAAATTCCACAAATTCATCAATAAATTTCAAATTTTCTGGTGAAATAGTTAATAGATTTTGTTCGATTTTTTGTCTTAATTCAAGAGAGTTCATAATTTTGACCTCCTAATTACAATTAATATTTTTTACTTTCATAAATTTTCTGTTGATAAATAAAGTATCATTTCGTTATTGATTAAATAAAGCTGTGAGCAATCACTTTAGTATCAAGTTTTCCAAAGTTTTGTTTATTTCACTTATGTTAATTCATTTTTGATTCGATTTATTGCATTTTTTAGATTACCTGAATTACTCCAATTTACAAACCCACCAAAAATTAGATACCCATGATTATCAGCTAGAAAAATATGGTTAAGTCCAATAACGTTTTTACAAATTTTAACTACAGTACCATCTTTAAGTACAAATATAGGTCTAGACCATTTAAAATCTCTGTCATGACAATGAGATATGCTAGGTACAGCATCTAAAATTTCTATAGCTTTTTGTGCAAATTTTGAAATAGTAACAGCTTTTTCAGCTTCATAAAGTACATCATCAGTAATATAATTAATTACTTTCCCAAATACAGATACTCCAACAACTTCCCACATATTTTTTTATCCTATTACGCACCTTAGTAACTATTATGAGAATATTTTATAAGTACATCAGACATCAGACATCAGACTATAGATAAATAATTTTTATTTACAAAATTTATTTATACAAAACTATAAGCAGACATTGAGAAAGTTATTTAAAAATTACCTCCTCTCTAATCTCAATATCCAAAGCCCGTTGAACTTTCAAAATTTTTGTGAAACTAGAATTAGCATATTGATTAGCCTCATCACGTTGCACCTGTTGTTCCTTCACATTTAAACGTTCGGCTAATTGTCCCTGAGTTAAACCGCGAAAAATCCGAGCTTTAATCAATGCTTCTGGTAATTCTTCTAAAGAATTACATTCTAACTTTTCTATTTGCTGTGTTTTCAATTTTTCATATTCTTCGACTTGTTCTGATAGTTCTTCTATTTCACCATTAAGTGAACCTAAATATGATTGATGCCGTAACTTTTCATTTTCATTATCTTGTGAGGGTACTTTTTTTTTCAAATTTTCTATTGCTAATTGAAATTTTTTAATCTGGGCTTTAGTAATCATATATTGGCGTTCATTTAAAATCATGGTTAGTATTGAAAGAAAATAAAGAATTCTTGTAATTATTCATTATACAATAGCCTTTAGCAAAGCTAACATATTTTGAGAAAATTCTCCATGCTTTAGGGTTTAAAGAAATTACTTACTTCCAAGGAGAAATAATTTCACAAATTGGACTAGAATCTTGAATTTCTATTTCCAGCTTAAGCGTATTCTTTAAATATTCAATTATACTGTCACAGTTATTTTTCGCATCTTCTGGTGACTCACCAAATGTTACAATATTATCCCGATGAAAAACTGTTTTTCTTATAAAAATTCTATAGAGATATATAGGCTTTCGGGAGGATACATTATAACTATTGATACTTTCAATAAAATTATTTCTTATATATTTTAGTTTATCAAATAAATCACTAGAAATAACCTCATTCATTATATAGAGTTCGCTAATAAAACTTAATTTTTCTTTAAATTTATCTAATATCTCTTCATACTCATTAAAAAACTCATCCTGTAACTTTCCTAAATTATTATTTAAATAATGTTTTGATAAATAGTAGCTTGTGAATATACCAAAAAGAGAAGTTGTTAAGATGGCAATTTTAACAATTATTAAAGTTCTTTCATATTGAGGTTGGTACTCAATTGAATCAAAATGAGTTTCTTTAACTTTAATATCTTCATCTAATTTAAATTCAATTAAGAAACGTTCAATATAGTTGAAACATTGTTGTAATTCATTTGAATATTTCGAGATTATATCAATATCTTTTTCATCATAAATACCTATTTTATTCAATGCTGTATCATAGGCTTTAGAAACGAGAAGATTATTTTTGTAGATTTTCATACAATTGATATT
The DNA here is from genome assembly GCF_009711975.1 of Anabaena sp. UHCC 0204. Lineage (GTDB taxonomy): Bacteria > Cyanobacteriota > Cyanobacteriia > Cyanobacteriales > Nostocaceae > Dolichospermum. The sequence goes on along the minus strand of NZ_VIKW01000004.1, from coordinate 51,819 downwards.
TTCCTCAGTTGAAGCAAATGATAAATAAAGATTAATAACCTGTAATGATTTTACTTGTAAATCAATAGAGTTTCTAAATAAAACAGATATTTCTCTCTTTTCTTTATCGTCTGCTATTTTTTTTAAAAATCTATTAGTACAGAAACCTCCTAAGATAGTAAATATAAACGCAATCTTAGAGTTACCTTCAGCCCAAGATTGAATTGAAGACCAATAAATATAAATAATCTCAAAAAGAAAGCCAGATACTATAAAAATGAAACTGGAGATTAAAACTCCTGGAGGATTTTCATTATACTGAGGAATTTTAACAGAAAATACAAATTTTAATATCAGTATTCCAGCAATTGAAAATCCAATAATTGCTGGTAAAACTTCTGTAATACTGTGGAAATTATTAACAACCATGATTAAATAATTGAAGCTAAACGAGATTGGGAGTATTTTATTATTTTTTTGATAAATAGACAATGATTTTCGACGTATTCAGCAAGTTTACTCTTTCGCATTAGATTCTTGGGTTTAAATTGTGTACTCAAATCCTAAATCCTGGATATCCTGATTCAGACAAATAAAGACAAAAAAAAGCGGGCTAACCGCTAATGCTTGGTTAACCCGTTTCGTTTTGGGAACGCGCTACAGAAATTGTTACTGCAATACCAACTTAACATTGGCGTTTTGCAGACCGCGCTGTTTTACTTCAGCCAAAGTCTTGTTAACGGCATATTTTTGATTGATGGAGTTGATCAACTCGGTCTGGTTGTGCTTCTTAGCAACACCCCAGAGGTCAGCAATGAGGTCAAAAGAACCATCACTGTTGCGAGACCAACCTAAATCGTACTCGCCTTCCAATACAGCAACGATGTCGGAACGTAGACGCTGACCGTTATAACCACGAACATCAGCTTCAGTCTTTACGCTGATACCTAAATCGCGCAAAGAAGATTTGAGAATTTCAGCATCGGTGATCTTGGTACGCAGAGTGCTAAAGTGAGACATTTGGGTTTCCTCCAATAAGAAGATTGATGAGAAAAACGACAACATTTCCTTTTCAGCCAAGCCGCATGATTTGGGAGCGGCTTTTTTCCAAACTGTTAGCCTTGTGACTAACCTTTCCCCCCTGACATTGCAGAGGAAAGCTTTTAAAACTCCATGCGCTGATATTCAGCAACAGAGGAGGCTGCGGGTCTAGCACGCTGTCTGGCCCAGTCTCTTAAAGCTGTGACCTGTTCTTGCATCGTTCGTGACAGCGGCAAAGTAGACTTCAATGCAGCAATAATATCTAATTGGGTGAACTCCCGATCTTGGGCGAAGGCTTCATACATAGCCGCCACGATCGCTTGTTCAATTTCTGCCCCAGAAAAACCGTCTGACATTTTTGCTAGTTGTTGTAGATCAAATCTAGCAATATCTTCCCTGCGTTTGGTTAGGTGAATACTAAAGATATCCTGACGTTCTTCTGGTGTGGGCAGATCCACAAAGAAAATTTCATCAAAGCGACCTTTCCTCAAAAACTCTCCAGGTAAGCGTTCTACGCGGTTAGCAGTTGCCATGACAAACACTGGAGATTTCTTTTCCTGCATCCAGGTGAGGAAAGAGCCGAAAATTCTATTTGATGTCCCCCCATCAGAATCGCCTGAACCACCACTACCCGCAAAGGATTTATCCAACTCGTCGATAAACAGAATCGTGGGGGAAATTGATTCTGCTGTTTTCAGGGCGTTCCGCAGGTTTGCTTCACTTCGACCCACCATTGAGCCGTCGTAAACCCGCCCCATATCTAACCGCAAGATTGGTAAACCCCACAAACGGGAGGTAGTTTTGGCAATGAGTGACTTACCACAACCGGGAACACCGAGAATTAACATCCCTTTTGGTTGAGGTAAACCATACTCTCTCGCCCTTTCTGTAAAGGCGTTAGAGCGTTGGGTAAGCCAGGTTTTCAACTCTTCCAAGCCACCCACAGCATCAAGAGTTTCATCTTCTTCGATGTACTCCAAGATACCGTTACGGCGAATTAATTGTTTTTTCTCGGATAAGACGATATCAACTTCATCTTCCGTCAATCGCCCAGTTGTTACCTGTGCTTTACGGTATACTTTCTCTGCTTCATCTTTAGTTAGACCTAAAGCTGCTCTGAGAAGTTTTTCTCGCGCCTCGGTTGTTAGCCGTCGTCCCCGATTTTGCTCTTGATGGTAAGTTAAAACTTTATTCAACTCCGCCATATCTGGCAATTGGAAATCTAGAACAACAACTTCTTTTTCTAGTTCAATAGGAACTTGCTGTATGGGAGACATCAAAACGATATTCTTTTGTGTTCCTTTGAAACTAGCGATCGCGTCCCGTAGGGATCTAGTTGTTGCAGGCGCATCAATAAAGGGATGTAAATCTTTAAGAATAAATATACTAGCTTCTTTTTGTCGAGAAATCCAATCAATTGCTGCTTCTGGCGAAACAGTATTGTGTTGTGTTGTATTGCGGGGTTGACCATACTCCACAATACCGTGAGTCACTGTCCAAACATATACTCGCCTTTGGGGCTTTAACTCTTGGGCGACTTTAAAAATTGCTTGCTCTGCCCGTTCTTCCTCGGAGGTCACAAGGTAGATTAAAGGGTATTGAGCTTGAATTAGTATATTGAGCTCTTCTTTCATACTATCGACCTACTTGAGACCTTAATAGAGACAGCACCGATAGCGATAGCGTGGTGTTAAGCCATACTATGGATTAATCATTAATAATTTCTATCTAGCAAGGAACTAATTCTTCCTCTCCCTTGGGATAAGTTTCATCTTGTTCTCTCGCGTCAATAGATAGATGATCCTGAGCTATTACTCCTGGTTGATTGCCTAAATCCACTAGTTCCCCATCACGTAACACCACTGAAGTTTCACAAGTGGGACAGGAATAAACCCGATGGGTTCGCCCATAAGAAGACGCTTCTATTTCTTCTACCAATTCTGAATTCATCAGGTAGAAATCAAGCGCCCGTTCTGCTAGGTCTGACATCGGTTCTGAGTCAACAGCAGAACGAATTTTGAGTCTTCTGTGCAATTCCGGCGATAAATATAACGTAACCTTTTGCTTAGTTTGCATATCACTTTTTAGTGGTCTTACCCGGGTATGTATCCCACCTTATCGGCTCTTTTCTGAGTTGTCAAGATGGTAAAACGTTTTGACGGTGATTTTGTTACATTTCTCAACAAAACTAGGATAACTACGTGAGATAATCATAGAAATGAGTAATTTATCAAACTTAGAAAATTGGTAATCGGTGATTATTTCCCCAGCCTTCTACCTCTTTTCCTTGTTAGCAATTATGGGTGCAATACACGTACAAAAGACACTGTATGCCATTACTTCAGGCGTTGGCATAGGCATGATGATGTGGGGGTGTAATACTAACCTCCAACTTAACGAGACGACATGGAAAATATATAGAAATGATCGTTATGGTTTTGAGTTTCCCTATCCCAACACCTGGAAAGAATTAGGAACTCCAGACAATAGTGATGGTATTGCTTTAGTTTCACCAAATAAGAAAACTGTAGAAATTCGGTCTTGGGCAAGTAAGCCCTTATTAAAATCCCAAAAATCCAAACCAGAACCTAATTTTCAGACTAATCAAGGAGTTTCTGGTGTACTGGTAGTAGAAGTTAGTGAAAAAGTAACTATCATGAAGTTGACCATTACTCAAGAGCAATTGGAATATCACTGGCAAGGACAAAGTGGCAGTCAAGAGTTTGCCAATTATTATCGTCTGTTTTACTACGTTGCTCAGGAGTATAAAATTAGTCAGTAGTTACAGGCAGGAGTGTTTTTTAATTTTTAATTTTTAATTGATTTACTGCCTTAGCGAGAATTTAATGATGAATAAGGGACACAAACCTGATAAATTTAGCTATCAGCAAGTAAAAACTGGTAAAGGTCAGTAACTCAGGGCTAAAGCTACTGAGCTTGTTTGATTTATCTGACAAGCTGTACTGACCAGCCTCAGTCAAAACTAGACTACGTTTTTTGAGTCACGACACCGGGGAATGCGTAGCTAGTTCCCTGCTCTGTCATTTGCAATTAAACAGTTTTACAGTCACTGAAACAGTGTTGCAAGTCTAAAAAGCTCTTAAAACATTGGCGAAGCTAACATTACCCCAGAAATGGGAGTTGGTTTTTCAGGTTTCCAATCAAAAAACCTGACTAAAATTTAAGATTCAATGCGGTTAAAACCGCCAGTGTCGCTTCTCTCTAGTCCCTTTAGGGACTGAGTTTCCTGCATACCGTGAAGTTTTATGAAAGTCCTGGTTATTGGTGGCGATGGGTATTGCGGTTGGGCAACCGCGCTTTACCTTTCTAATCGAGGTTATGAAGTTGGAATTTTAGATAGTTTGGTGCGAAGGCACTGGGATAATGAATTGGGTGTTGAAACTCTTACCCCAATTGCACCAATTCAGCAACGTCTCCAGCGATGGCAGGATTTGACTAGTAAATCTATCGATCTGTTCATCGGCGATATTACTAATTACGAATTTCTGCACAAAGCCTTACACCAATTTCAGCCAACGGCCATAGTGCATTTTGGTGAACAGCGTTCAGCACCATTTTCCATGATTGACCGTGAACACGCCGTTCTCACCCAGGTTAATAATGTAGTTGGTACATTGAACTTGCTGTACATTATGCGGGAAGATTTCCCAGATTGCCATTTGGTGAAATTGGGAACAATGGGTGAATATGGAACTCCCAACATTGATATTGAAGAAGGGTATATCACAATTGAACACAACGGGCGCAAAGATACTTTGCCCTATCCTAAGCAGCCTGGTTCAATGTATCATTTGAGCAAAGTCCATGATAGCCATAATATCCACTTTGCTTGTCGGATTTGGGGATTAAGAGCTACAGACTTAAATCAAGGGATAGTTTACGGTGTCTTAACCGAAGAAACGGGGATGGACGAACTGTTAATTAACCGCTTGGATTACGATGGCGTATTTGGTACAGCATTAAACCGCTTTTGTATTCAAGCAACCGTAGGACATCCACTCACCGTCTATGGGAAAGGTGGACAAACTCGCGGATTTTTGGATATTCGGGATACAGTGAGATGTATTGAATTAGCGATCGCTAATCCGGCTGAACCTGGAGAATTCCGTGTTTTTAACCAATTTACCGAATTATTCAGCGTTGGTGATTTGGCAATGATGGTGAAAAAAGCTGGTAACGCAATGGGACTAAATGTGGATATTAACCACATAGAAAACCCCAGAGTGGAAAAAGAAGAACACTACTTCAACGCTAAAAATACCAAACTCTTAGATTTGGGTTTACAACCTCATCTCCTCTGTGACTCTTTACTTGATTCATTATTAAACTTTGCAGTCAAGTATCAGAAACGAGTTGATCACAAACAAATTCTGCCTAAAGTCTCGTGGCATAGAAAATAGGTGACAGGTGACAGGTAGATTAATTCTCCACTGCTTTCCCTGACTCCTGACTCCTGACTGGGCGCAGGCCCTGCGCCCCTACCTCCTGAATTCTGACTCCTGACTGGGCGCAGGCCCTGCGCCCCTACCTCCTAACTCCTGCTTTCCAGTTTTTTTATGAGAATCGCCCTATTCACGGAAACTTTTTTACCTAAAGTTGACGGCATAGTGACACGCTTGCGTCATACCGTTGACCATTTACAACGCCATGGTAATCAAGTCTTAGTATTTGCGCCTGAAGGTGGCATAACTGAACATAAAGGTGCGAAAGTTTACGGTGTTAGTGGCTTTCCCTTACCTTTATATCCTGAGTTAAAAATGGCACTGCCTCGCCCTGCCATTGGTCACGCTTTAGAAGAATTCCAACCCGATATTATTCATGTTGTCAACCCCGCAATTCTAGGATTAGCGGGGATTTTTTATAGTAAAGTTCTGAAAATTCCCCTGCTGGCTTCTTATCATACCCACTTGCCCCAATACCTACAACATTATGGTTTAGGGATGTTAGAAGGTTTACTATGGGAGTTACTTAAAGCTGGTCATAATCAAGCAGCATTAAATCTTTGTACTTCTACCGCAATGGTTACAGAACTCACAGCCCATGGTATTGAAAGGGTTGATTTGTGGCAAAGGGGAGTAGATACAGAAACTTTTTCTCCAGATTTAGCTAGTCGGGAAATGCGATCGCATCTCTCCCAAAATCATCCAGATAGCCCCTTGTTGCTGTACGTTGGTCGTCTTTCTGCTGAAAAGGAAATTGAACGCATCAAACCCATTTTAGAAGCCATTCCCGATGCCAGATTAGCTTTAGTTGGAGATGGTCCCCACCGTCCAACTTTAGAAAAACATTTTGCAGGTACAAATACTTATTTTGTTGGTTATTTAATGGGTAAAGAATTAGGATCTGCCTTTGCCAGTGCTGATGCCTTTATTTTTCCTTCCCGCACAGAAACACTCGGCTTAGTGCTGCTAGAAGCCATGTCCGCAGGCTGTCCAGTCGTAGCCGCCCGTTCTGGAGGTATCCCTGATATCGTTACAGATGGAGTTAATGGATATCTTTTTGACCCACAAGCTGATATTCAAGAGGCGATTAATGCTACTATACGTCTGTTAAAACAAAGACAGGAAATAACTATTATCCGTAAAAATGCCCGGACAGAAGCAGAAAAATGGGGATGGGCTTCTGCTACACAACAACTGCAAGATTATTATCAAAAAATAGTCTTAAATCATGATATCGGGAATAGTTGGGGCAAATGATTCGTAGGACTTACGCAAAATATCTCTGAAACCCTCTTTTCTTAGTGTCCTTCGTTCCTTCGTGGTTCATTCTTTCGTGACTTGTGCGTAAGTCCTGATTCGGAAAAATGTAGGGCTATATTACGGAAATTTCCAATCCAAAATCTAAAATCTAAAATCTAAAATTCCCATGACACTTCCTAACCCTGGTAGCGTCTTGGCTACATTAACTGAACTCACTCAAGTTAACCGGACTCATGCCTTACTAAGTCGAGTTAAAGACCTTTCTGTTAATGAATTTGTATGTTTGCTAGACTTCATTACGGCTGAATTCCAACAATTTATCAGAGCTATTGATTTAATCAATAATGAAGCTCTAGAAACTATGTTGGAAAAGGTACTTGAAGCAATTACCTTGAAAATTGGTCAAATTCTGCAAGCAGAACATACAGCTATTTTTTTAGTTGATTACGATAAAGGACAATTATGGTCAAAAGTTCTTAAAGATAATAGTCAAAAGTTTCTCGAAATTCGGACTTCTATTAATGTTGGTATTCCTGGCCATGTGGCCAGCACAGGTAACTGTTTAAATATTGCTGAAACTACTAATCATCCTCTTTTTAGCCCAGAGTTGGAAAAACAAATGGGCTATAAAATCCGCAATTTATTATGTATGCCAGTTTTGAGTAGTAAAAACCAAATTGTAGCGGTAGTACAACTGGCAAATAAAGCAGGGGATATTCCTTTCAATGAAGATGATGAAGAACGGTTTCGAGATTTTGCTGCTGCTATTGGCATTATTCTAGAAAGTTGTCAATCTTTTTATGTAGCGGCTCGTCATCAACGAGGAGCAACAGCTTTATTACGAGCCACACAAACTTTAGGACAAAGTTTGGATCTAGAAGCTACTTTGCAGATGGTGATGGAACAAGCTAGAATCTTGATGCAAGCAGATCGTAGCACCCTATTTTTATATCGTAAAGAATTAGACGAATTGTGGACAAAGGTGGCAGAGGTTAATGGTAAAAACCTGATAGAGATTCGGATTAGTGCGAGTCGAGGGATTGCTGGTTATGTTGCTTCCAATGGTACAGCCCTCAATATTACAGATGCCTATACAGATCCTCGATTTGACTCTTCAATAGATAAAAAAACGGGTTATGTAACTCGTAATATTTTATGTTTACCAGTATTTAATTCCGCTAATGAATTGATTGGTGTTACGCAATTAATTAATAAACAACAAGGTAGTTTTACGGCTTCAGATGAAGAATTTATGCGAGCTTTTAATATCCAAGCCGGGATTGCTTTGGAGAATGCTCGCTTATTTGAAAGTGTTTTATTAGAAAAACAATATCAAAAAGATATTCTTCAGAGTTTATCTGATGCGGTAATTTCTACAGATATGCTTGGTCAAATTGTCACTATTAATGATGCTGCATTGGAATTATTAGGCTGTCCAGTCAGAAAGGCTAATAATAAAAATAATAAGCCGCTATGGGAACAAAATTTAATTGGTCGCCAAGTTTGGGATGTTGTGCCAATTGAAAATTTACAAATGCGAATAGAAGATAGTTTGAAGCATGGAGCTAAACATTATGTTCCTGAACAAAGTTTGCTGGTGGGATTATATGAAAAGGTAAATAATGGGATTGAACAGTTAATTTTAGCTGTTAGCGATCGCCATAATCCCAATATTTTTATTCCCTGGAATCAATCTCTGACTTCCCAATCTGAATTACTGAGTGCAGATGATGTCCAGAAGTTAGAACGAAGTATTAATCTGACTGTCAATCCCTTGACTAACCCCGAAGGTGGAGTGCGTGGTGGTTTAGTCGTGCTAGAAGATATCAGTCGGGAAAAACGCATGAAAAGCACTATGTACCGTTATTTGAATCCTCACGTAGCCGAGCAGGTGATGGCTCTAGGACAAGATGCTTTAATGGTTGGGGAACGTAAGGAAGTCACTATTTTGTTTTCTGATATCCGGGGTTATACAACCCTGACGGAAAATTTGGGAGCGACGGAGGTAGTATCACTCCTAAATCAGTATTTTGAAACAATGGTAGAGGCGGTTTTTAATTATGAAGGGACTTTAGATAAATTTATTGGTGATGCTTTAATGGCGGTATTTGGTGCGCCGCTACCACTCACAGAAAATCACGCTTGGCGAGCAATCCAATCCGCATTAGATATGCGTCAGCGATTACAGGAATTTAACCAAAGACGCATTTTTCAATCTCAACCACAAATTCGGATTGGAATTGGGATTAGTTCCGGAGAAGTGGTTTCTGGGAATATTGGTTCTCAAAAACGGATGGATTATACAGTGATTGGTGATGGGGTGAATTTGAGTTCCCGCCTGGAAGGAGTGACGAAAGAATACGGTTGTGATATTATTATCAGCGAGTTTACTTACAATTTGTGTAGCGATCGCTTGTGGGTGCGCCAACTAGATAAAATTCGCGTTAAAGGTAAACACCAAGCTGTGAATATTTATGAGTTGCTTGGCGATCGCTCTACTCCCCTAGATGCTAACACCCAAGAATTTTTGCATCATTACCATGCGGGACGAAATGCCTATGTATTAAGGGAATTTACCAAAGCGATCGCCTGTTTTGAATCCGCCAAAGGTATTTATCCCACAGATCAAGCTGTTGATATCCACTTAGAACGCTCCTATAAATATCAACAAACACCACCGCCAAAATCTTGGGATGGTGTCTGGACAATGGTTACAAAATAACAATTAACAATTGATGATTCTTCCTTCTTCCTTTGTGATTGGGCGCAGGCCCTGCGCCCCTACCTCCTGTATTTTATTAACTTTCTCCAGAATCGTGATTTTGAGAAGGATTTTCACCTATTTTTAGTTCTTTTTTGGAATTTTTTAACTGCTTCCACAGTGACTTGATTTGTTTATAAGCCTCATCGGGGGGGATTTTTCCACCTGTTTCTAAATTGCAGATATAGCTAATTTTTTGGGCAAATTCCTGTAAATTGGCGTTGAATACCAAATTTTCTGGTTTTACATGACCATAGTAGCGACCACGGGGGTAGAGAAAATCGTCTTTGCTCACTATTTTTTCTCCATTTATTCAAATACTCTATAGAACTTATCTGCTGCTGATAGTGCAGTGTGGCGCAAGCCATACATTGCTATTTATTTCCCCTATTAGTTGATCAAGATAGATGGGTAAAACCTGGCGCAAACCATAGGCGAAGATTCAGAGCAATTAATCACGTTTAATTATTACTTTATTCATTAACAACGAATTGCATGAACTTCAATTAGTTATTAATATATATAGATTTGATTTAATTTGTGATAATTTGCCTAGAGTAAGGTATATTTACTTGGGTAAACAGGGAAGAAGGAAAACAAGGTATGATGTATGTATTAAATATTGTCAGCGCGGACTACGCCAACAGAAATTAAAAAAGAGTTTTATCTTCCTTAGTCTACTAATATATTCCTTTTTGCAAAGTATTGCAAAATTTTCTCCAAAAGAAAATGATTGGACACAAGACCTATATTCATATAGAAACTTTATAGAGAAGTTACATAGACTATCTCGACAATCTTTTTCACTTGTTTATTCAAAATTGAATACTCAGGGCTTAAAGTATATTTGAAGACAGATATTAGGAAATAAAACTTAGCACTTGTATACAAGTAGATGCTTTGGAAATTTTCAATTATTAACTTTAAATTCTGCCATCTGGTACTCGCCATTGAAATTTAGTCGCGGAAATATTCTGTTAGCCAATGACTAATAACTAAAGATAAAATGGTGAGACTGACAAAGAGCAAACCCGTTCATTATCGAAAACTGTATCTACTACCATGTCTGTTAATTCTAAACTCTACGAAGGCAAAGCCAAAATTCTCTACGCAACAGACGATCCAGAGGTTTTGCTGGCTGATTTCAAAGATGATGCTACGGCCTTTAATGCTCAAAAACGGGGCAGTATTCAGGATAAGGGGATGATCAACTGTAGTATTTCTAGCCAACTATTTCAACAATTGGCAAAACAGGGTATTAAAACTCATTTTATTGATAGTCCAGCCCCCAACCAGATGCGAGTAAAAGCCGTAAAAATTATTCCATTAGAAGTAGTGGTGAGGAACATTGCGGCTGGTAGTTTGTGTCAGCAAACTGGGTTAGCACTAGGTACTGTTTTGTCACAACCATTGGTAGAGTTTTATTACAAAAACGATCACTTAGGAGATCCTTTACTGACGAGCGATCGCTTATTACTCCTAAAACTAGCCACAACGGAACAAGTTAATCAAATTACCCATCTTGCATTGCAAATCAACAAATTTCTTCAGCAGTTTTGGCAACAATGTCACATCACTCTAGTGGACTTTAAACTGGAATTTGGTGTGGATTCACAACAGCAACTACTTTTAGCAGACGAAATTAGTCCAGATACCTGCCGTTTGTGGGATATAGCAGAAGCTGATCCTAACCTCCGGATTATGGACAAAGACCGTTTTCGTCGAGACTTAGGAAACGTAGAAAATGCGTACCAGGAGGTTCTACACAGAGTTTTAAAAGTAGTAGAAGCCCAAAAATAGATAACTAACAAATAATCATTAATGGTGTGTGGTAGTGAAGAGGAATATGATTAAAACAAGTTTAACTCCCGGATTAATGGCAATGTTAGCTATGACAGTTCCTTTAGCAAGTTCTGTCAGAGTAAATGCCCAAGAAGCTGTACCTATTGCTTCACAAACAACAGAAGTTTTGACGGCAGAGACAGTGCAACAAAAACAGGATGCTGTCAAAAGTGATGGGAATGACACTCAAATATCTCATTCTCAACCAGTTACAGTCGTTATCGAGCCAGAATCTAACCAATTTTCTCCTTTAATTAAAGTCTTAAAGGCCAATGCAGAATCAAGAGACAAAGCGGCGGCCACTGTCCCAAAATCTACAATAATTCCCATTACCGCCCAAACGCCACAAGCACAGATTCCAACCTCACCAGAGGCAGAAAATACCAATTTAGAATCAAGAGACAAAGCGGTGGCTATTGTCCCAAAATCTACAATAGTTCCCATTACCGCCCAAGCGCCACAAGCAGAGCCGCCAACCTCACCTGAAGCGGAATCCAATGGGGAAGATATTAATTCCCAAACCACAGCACCTGTACCATCTGCCGAACCAGAAACCACTGAATCCCGTGTGTTGGTGTCTGAGGTAGTTGTCAAATCAGAAACAGGAGAAATAATCACCCCCGAACTAGAAAGCGCAGTTTACAGAGTAATTCGGACTCAAGCAGGACAAACAACAACCCGTTCCCAATTGCAAGAAGATATTAATGCGATTTTTGGAACTGGGTTTTTCTCCAACGTGCAAGCATCTCCAGAAGATACCCCTCTTGGTGTACGGGTAAGTTTTATAGTTGCTCCCAATCCCATACTTACCAAAGTAGAATTAGAAGCTAATCCTGGTACAAATGTAGCCTCTGTACTTCCTGCTGATACTGCAAACGAAATATTTAAGGATCAATATGGCAAAATCCTCAACTTGCGGGATTTGCAAGAGGGCATCAAGGAACTAACTAAACGTTATCAAGATCAAGGTTATGTACTGGCTAACTTAATTGGAGCGCCGAAAGTTGAAAAAAATGGCGTTGTCACCCTACAAGTAGCCGAAGGGGTGGTAGAAAACGTTAAAGTGAGATTTCGCAATAAAGAAGGAGAAGAGGTCAACGAAAAGGGAGAACCAATTCGCGGGCGCACTAAAGATTATATAATCACGCGGGAAGTAGAGTTAAAACCGGGGCAGGTATTTAACCGGAATATTGTGCAAAGAGACTTACAAAGGGTTTTTGGACTAGGGCTGTTTGAAGATGTGAACGTTTCCCTTGATCCTGGTACTGATCCTAGTAAAGTTGATGTGGTAGTAAATGTGGCAGAACGAAGTAGTGGTTCTATTGCCGCAGGTGCGGGGATTAGTTCTGCTAGTGGTTTATTTGGGACTGTCAGCTATCAGCAGCAAAACTTGGGGGGAAGAAACCAAAAATTGGGTGCTGAAGTCCAGTTAGGAGAACGAGAACTACTTTTTGACTTCCGCTTTACAGATCCTTGGATTGGTAATGATCCTTATCGGACTTCATATACAGCTAATATTTTCCGTCGTCGTTCTATTTCCTTGATATTTGAAGGTAAAGACGAAAATATTGAAACTTTTGATCCGAACAATATTACGAATACAGATCAGCAGAATAGTCCCCGCATTACCCGTTTAGGTGGTGGTGTTACCTTTACCCGTCCTCTTTCTGCCAATCCCTTCAAAAGTTCAGAATGGCTTGCTTCTGCGGGATTGCAGTATCAACGGGTGTCTGGTCGTGATGCTGATGGTAATCTTCGCAAAGAGGGGGCAATCTTTGATGACAATGGAAATATCCTCAGTGAAAGAATTCCTCTGACGCTTTCGCCGTCCGGGGAAGACGATTTGTTACTATTAAAACTGGGCGCACAACGCGATCGCCGTAATAATGCTTTACAACCCACAAATGGTTCTTACTTAACCTTGGGAGTTGATCAATCTGTCCCCATTGGCGAAGGTAGTATTTTTCTGACTAAGTTACGGGGTAACTACAGCCAATATATACCTGTGAAATTTACTAACTTTAGCAAACAACCAGAAACTTTAGCATTTAACATCCAAGGGGGAACAATTCTTGGTGATTTACCCCCTTATGAAGCCTTTACCCTTGGTGGTAGTAATTCTGTTCGAGGTTATGAGGAAGGCAGATTAGCCGCAGGACGTAGTTATATTCAAGCGGCTGTAGAGTATCGTTTCCCTGTGTTCTCTGTGGTTAGTGGCGCATTATTTTTTGATTATGGTAGTGACTTGGGAACAAGTACCAAAGCTGCACAATTATTAAATAAAGATGGTAGTGGCTACGGTTATGGGGTGGGTGTGCGTGTTCAATCTCCACTAGGTCCAATTCGTATAGATTACGGTATCACTGATGATGGTGATAGCCGCATCAATTTTGGGATTGGAGAAAGATTTTAATTTTGTCAGTGGTCAGTGGATAAGGACTTTTGAGAATTTTACTTCTGACTTCTGACTTCTGATTGGGCGCAGGCCCTGCGCCCCTACATCCTTTGCTTTTATCTATTTTTCAGACAAGATCAATCAGGGTTTCTACTTAAGACGGTATATGAGCAATAATAACCAAAATATCTGGATTGTGAATTTATGCAACAACATACTTTAGCTGGGGAAATTTCTCAGACTGGGGTGGGGTTGCATAGTGGTGTCAAAACTCAAGTGCGAATATTACCAGCACCACCAGGAAGCGATACCTACGGCGATCGCAGTGGACGCTTTTTTGTGCGAGTAGATTTACCGAACTCACCGATAATTCCCGCCCAAGTTGGTGCTGTGAGTCAGACTGTGCTTTCTACTCAATTGGGTAAGGATGAAGTTTGTGTCCGCACTGTAGAACATTTGTTAGCCGCTTTGGCTGCTATGGGGGTGGATAATGCCAGAATTGAAATTGATGGACCTGAAGTGCCACTTTTAGATGGTTCGGCTCAGATTTGGTGTGAAAGGATTGCGGAAGTTGGCTTAGTTAGCCAAACAACGAATAATTCACCAAAATCTTGGGTAATTACCGAACCTATCTGGATTTATCAAGGTGATGCTTTTGTTTGCGCGTTACCTGCACCCGAAACCCGATTTAGCTATGGTATAGATTTTAATTTACCGGCAATTGGTAATCAATGGCATAGTTGGTTATTAACCACCAATCTAGAAATCTCTTCTGCTGACTTTGCTACAGAAATTGCTCCAGCGCGTACTTTTGGTTTACAGCATCAAATTGAACATCTGCAAAAGTCAGGATTAATTAAAGGTGGTAGTTTAGATAATGCCCTAGTCTGTGGGGACAAAGGTTGGCTAAATCCACCATTACGATTTGCAAATGAACCAGTTCGTCATAAAATCTTGGATCTAGTCGGAGATTTGAGTTTACTGGGAAATTTTCCAATTGCTCATTTTTTGGCGTACAAAGCTAGTCATAATTTACACATTCAACTAGCACAGAAGATATTAGATGTTTCGTTCCTCAAGATGACAGAGGGGCTAATCTAAAATTCCCAAAACTTCCTTCTTATTCCCTTGTCATAAAGACAATTTTGAACGCCATTTACTTAATAATTTACATCAATTACAACTAATGTCCACTATTACCGAAGCTAATTCTACGGAAGTGAATATATCTCTAGAAGAGAATACACCGACAATTAAAACTACCTTTACTATTGAGGAAATTCAGGAACTATTACCCCATCGTTATCCATTTTTACTAGTAGATCGGATTATTGATTATGTACCTGGTCAAAAAGCCGTAGGTATTAAAAATGTAACGTTTAATGAACCCCAATTTCAAGGGCATTTCCCAGAGCGATCGCTGATGCCGGGTGTGCTAATTATTGAAGCAATGGCACAAGTCGGTGGGATTGTTATGACGCAAATGCCGGACTCAAAAGGAGGATTATTCGTATTTGCTGGCATTGATAAAGTCCGTTTCCGTCGTCAAGTTATACCAGGAGATCAACTGGTGATGACCGTGGAACTGTTGTGGGTCAAGCAGCGTCGTTTCGGGAAAATGCAAGGAAGAGCAGAAGTTGATGGACAACTAGCTGCTGAAGGGGAATTAATGTTTTCTCTAATTAGTTAAAAGTCATTAGTTATTAGTCATTAATACTTAACCTCAATGGTTAATATTTAGACATCTTGTAGCTAAATTCTGAATTTTCGCCCTCACACATAACTTACTTTGCCCGACAGGTTTCTTTAGTGAAATATTTAATACACAGCACTTAGTTTTGGAGATTCACCCTTGAAAACACTTATTCATCCAACTGCTGTCATACATCCTAACGCGGAACTCCACTCAACAGTGCAAGTCGGTGCTTATGCTGTGATTGGCGAGAATGTTAGAGTTGGTGCAGACACTGTAATTGGTTCTCATGTTGTCCTCGAAGGTCCTTGTGAAATAGGCACGGGAAATCAGATTTTTCCGGGTGCAGCTATTGGTATGCAGCCCCAAGACCTCAAGTATGTGGGAGAACCGACTTGGGTAAAAATTGGTAACAATAATTCTATCCGTGAGTACGTAACAATTAACCGCGCCACAGGTAGAGGTGAAGCGACGGTGATTGGTAATGGTAATTTATTAATGGCTTATGTTCATGTAGGACATAATTGCCTGATTCATGATTCCGTAGTTATTGCTAACTCTGTTGCATTAGCTGGTCATGTACATATTGAATCACGAGCTAGACTCAGCGGTGTTTTAGGTGTCCATCAATTTGTCCATATTGGCGGAATGTCAATGGTGGGCGGCATGACACGCATTGATCGAGATGTACCCCCCTATATGTTAGTAGAAGGAAATCCTGCTAAAGTGCGATCGCTCAATTTGGTAGGATTAAAACGTTCAGGAATGCCGTTAGCTGATTTCCAATTAATTAAAAAAGCTTTTCGTCTTCTTTACCGTTCTGATTTCTTGTTTAAAGATGCTTTGCAAGAGTTAGAAAGTTTAGGAGATACTGAACAATTAACACACCTCCGCCGTTTTTTACTCCTTTCTCAAATGCCAGGAAGACGGGGTTTAATTCCCGGAAAAGGCAAAAAATCTGTCAATGATGAATAATGAATAGTCAGTCAAATGTAGGGGCGGGGTTTCCCCGTCCTCAAAGTTTACTCTGTTTTTGTTGGATGAATATGGATTGAATGAACCACGAAGAAGCGAAGGTAGCGAAGGAAGAAAAGAAGAAGAAGAAGGAAGAAGAAAATATAGCATTTCTTAGTCTAACGAGGTACAAATTGATCTGCGTTCATCTGCGTTTATCCTCTTCCATCTGCGGTTAATTCTTTCTTCTTGTACCTCACTTAAATGGGAATTGCTATAAGAAGAAGAGAAAAATAGGTAATCTTCCACGGGGAAGTGGGTAGGAAAGGAAGTAAAAATCTAAAATCTAAAATCTAAAAATGCGGATATTTATTAGCACTGGTGAAGTTTCTGGGGATCTACAGGGTTCGTTATTAATTACGGCACTTCATAGACAAGCTGTAGCTGCGGGTTTGACATTAGAAATTATTGCCTTGGGTGGGGAGAAAATGGCGCAAGCTGGGGCGAGAATTTTGGGCAATACTAGCAGTATTGGTTCAATGGGTATTATTGAGGCTCTACCTTACTTTATACCTACTATTCAGGTGCAACGGCAAGCGATCGCCTACCTCAAGCAAAATCCACCTGATTTAGTGGTACTCATAGACTACATGACTCCCAATATTGGCATTGGTAGTTATATGGAACAGCATTTTCCTGATGTTCCTGTAGTTTATTATATTGCTCCCCAAGAGTGGGTGTGGTCAATCAGTTTTGAGAGAACAAAACGGATTGTTAGCTTTACAGATAAGTTATTGGCAATTTTCCCAGAAGAAGCTCGATATTATCAACAAAAAGGCGCAAATGTTTGTTGGGTAGGACATCCTTTGATTGATAGAATGGAAAATGCACCCAGTAGAGAAAATGCGAGAGAGAAATTAGGAATTAAAGACGAAGAAATAGCGATTCCTACGGAGCGCTTCGCTATCGCTCTTTTACCAGCTTCCCGTCATCAAGAATTAAAATATCTTTTACCAGTTATTTTTAAAGCTGCTCAAAATATCCAATCTAAATTACCCAATGTACATTTTTGGATTCCTCTATCGTTGGAAACATTTAGACAGCCAATTGAGAAAGCCATTCAAGATTATGGGTTACAAGCAACCATAGTATCAGGTCAACAACAAGAAGTTTTTGCAGCGGTTGATTTTGCAATTACTAAATCTGGAACTGTCAATTTAGAATTAGCATTATTAAATGTCCCCCAAGTTGTAGTTTATCGTCTTCATCCTCTTACCGCTTGGATTGCGCGTCATATTCTCAAAGGTTCAATTCCTTTTGCTTCTCCAGTAAATTTAGTTCTCATGCGGGAAATTGTCCCAGAATTTTTACAGGAAAAAGCTACAGCCGAGAATATTACTCAAGCTGCAATGGAATTATTATTGAATCCTGAAAAACAGCAAGAAACACGGAAAGATTATCAAGAAATGCGGCAATGTTTAGGAGAAGAGGGAGTATGCGATCGCACTGCCAAGGAAATATTAGAAATGAAAAAATAGCAAGATATTGAATTAAAATGGTAAACAAACGTCCCATAGCAGTTGATTTATTTGCAGGTGCAGGAGGGATGACATTAGGCTTTGAACAAGCTGGTTTTGATGTCCTAGCTGCTGTAGAAATAGATCCAATTCATTGTGCAATTCATAAATTTAACTTTCCTTTTTGGACGGTGTTATGTAAAAGTGTAGAAGAGACAACAGGGAAGGAAATTAGGAATAGTTCTAAAATAGCTAATCAAGAAATAGATGTAGTTTTTGGTGGTCCCCCCTGTCAAGGTTTCTCATTAATGGGAAAACGTTCTTTTGATGATCCAAGAAACTCTTTAGTTTTTCATTTCATTAGATTAGTTGTAGAATTGCAACCCAAGTTTTTTGTATTAGAAAATGTCAAAGGAATGACAGTAGGTAAACATAAGGAATTTATTGCTGAAATCATTAGTCAATTTTCAGAAAATGGTTATCAAGTCAATGCAGATTATCAAGTTTTAAATGCAGCTAATTATGGAGTCCCCCAAAATCGAGAAAGATTATTTTTATTAGGGTGTCGTCAAGATTTAGAACTCCCAAATTATCCAGAAAAAATTACATTCCCTCATCAAAAATCTCCCACAGTTTGGGAAGCATTGCAAGATCTACCAGAAATAGAAGATTATCCAGAATTATATCAACAAGATTGGGTATTTACAGAGTTTGGAAAACCTAGTAATTATGCTAAAAAACTGCGTAATCTCACAACTGCAAAAAATAATTATGCCTATAAACGTCAATATGATCCTACTTTACTCACATCAAGTTTAAGAAGCAAACATTCAACTGAATCTATGGAAAGATTTGCTTCTACACCTCATGGTAAAATCGAACCAATTAGTCGTTTTCATAAACTTAATCCTGATGGTTTATGTAATACATTAAGAGCCGGAACACCTAGCAATAAAGGTGCATTTACTTCTCCTCGTCCCATACATCCTTTTATTCCCAGATGTATTACTGTCAGGGAAGCTGCGCGGTTACATTCCTATCCTGACTGGTTTCGATTTCATCCCACAAAATGGCATGGTTTTAGACAAATTGGTAATTCTGTTCCCCCACTTTTAGCACAAGCAGTAGCAGCAGAAATTATTAACTTTTTAGAGATTAAATCTTCTGATAGCGAAAAAGTGACGCAAACAATACCTCAAGGAATTAAAGTTTTAGGGGATATTAGCTTATTATCACTTGATATGTCAGGAGCAGCCAAATATTTTGGAGTTAATCCCCATGTTATAGAACCGAGAACTAGAAAAAAATGAATGTTTAGCATTTAGCTAATACAGCAAATTGTATTAGTAATATCAATTATCAATACCAAGGAATCACCATAATGAAAGAAGGATATTAGTTACTGTTTTGGGAAATTTCCCAATTTAATTTGTCGTTCTATATCGGCACAGTTTATGAAAAATGCTCTCATTGCTATGTTTGAACTGACAATATATGAAGGTGAAGTAAGAATTGTACAAGAGAAACATTACAAGTTTGTTCCAGCAGATCAAATTTCTGAAACCGACTTACAAAACTACAGGAATTATACATGATCAAGATTTATATTCAATATTAAATTTGTTGAATTTCACAATCAAAAGAATAGATAATAACTATCTCTTTGACATATCCTTATCCTCCGAGTAGCAATTAAAAATGAAATTCGTATTGCCTGAAGTTAAAAATTCTTCTCTAATTTTAGCTAAAATTCCTGATTCTTTACGTTTAGTCATAGAGAGAATTCAGGGATATTCTTATGCAGAATTATATGAAGAAAAAGATATTCAGGGAATAAGTTTAGAAGATTCTTTGATCACAGTATTTGATGCAATAGAAAAAGAGAAAAATAGTTTAGATATAAGTTATTGCTATTTCTTTATGGCTATAGTTATGGGAATTGCTGTGCAACCAACGATTAAAACTTATTTACCTCGTGAGACAATAACTGGTAATATATTTCAGCATCTTTTTCAAAATTGGATATATCCTCAAGATAATTATCAGCCAAATTTTAACGTTTCATTTCGGAATTATCAGAATTATTTGGGACAATATCAGGCTCTGGATGAAGCTGTTGATGTTTTTGAGAATATGCTGCAAGCACTGGAATCTGTGAAAACTAGAGAAGCCATATTAAATATTTTAGATGATTGCTTTCAGGGTTATGCCATTTTTCCAGGATCACAAGGTAGACGAGAACTTTTTGATTGGTGGTTATTAGATGTTGTTCCATCTGTTTTTTGTGGCCGTTTACCTAAAAATATTCATACTTTAAAGGGAGTTGATAAAATGACTAAACATATTTCTAAAATCCGGAACTATTTTTGGAAAGTAGTCGAAAATAATCAGTCTCAAGGAAATACAGATTTGGAAAAACAAGATTTGTTGTTGAGATTTTTGGCTCAATAGTTTCTGATAAATAATATTAATATAATACTAATAGGACTTACGCAAAATCTCTCTGAAACCCTCCTTTCTTCGTGTTCTTCGTTCCTTCGTGGTTCGTTCTTTCCTAACTTGTACGTAAGTCATGACTAATATCTATCCCCAAATAATTTGCATATCTAAAATAAATCCTGGTAAAATATCTTCACCTGATAATTGTTGAGGAAATTCTAATATTTCCACGGGTTTACCAAGACGATAAATTTCAACTTGACGCATTTTTCGATTAATTAACCAACCTAGTTTAACTCCGTTATTGATATATTCCTGCATTTTTGCTCGCGTTTCCTGCAAACTATCAGTAGGTGACATTAATTCTAAAACAAAATCTGGGGCAATTGGTGAAAACTTTTCCTGTTCTTCTGATGTAAGTGTATCCCATCTATCTTTTTTGATCCAAGCAACATCAGGAGAACGATTTGCACCATTGGGAAATTTAAAACAGGTGGAAGAATCAAAACAAACTCCTAGTTTAGTTTGACGATTCCAAAATACAAAATCTGCGGCAATTTCCACATTACGTTTTCCTGTTTCTCCTCCGGTAGGTGACATGATCAATATTTCTCCTTTTGCATTGCGTTCAAATTTAACTTCAGGATTTTCCCGACAGAGTTGATAAAATTGGTTGTCGCTTAGTTGAATAATAGGGTTTAAGTTGACGGTGATAGCTGTCATAATGAGCCTCGCAAGAAATGATATCAACTTGAGATGACAATACTTAGAGTATTCCAAGTAAAAAAATGCCCAATTGTCATTGCGAATGGAGCGGAGCGGAATGAAGCAATCTCTGGTTTTGGATCATTTATTGTTTGGAACACTCTTAGACACTTAGAAGGAAGTGTTTACTTCTTTTTATTTTAGCCATATTTTTTGGCTTAATTACAATATTACAGATTTTAATATAGTATGATGCTTATAATAAAATCTATTAGGCATAAAAAGCTCTAATAAGCTTAAAAGCGATATTTAAAGTCTGTATTCAAAATGAAAATCAAGCTACTTATAAGTAGAAAGGCTTATTATAGTATATTCATGGGATAATACCCTGGCCATATCTTTCTCCATAAACTGAGAGCTTGCATTCAAATCTTGGCAGATAGTACCTAACGGAATTATCCCCAAAAGTGTAACAATGGTCAGCCATCAAGAGAAAACTGCCTTTTCCGAAGTTTTTCTATATTAGTATAAACAAAACATAACGAGACAGAATCATGACCAACATCCAAGAAAAAACCAATAACGATATCCAAGAAAAAATCCAAGAAGAAGTAGAACAAGCTCGCACTGTATGTGATATCTCAGGTAGCAACTCGGCTGAATGTGCTGCTGCTTGGGATGCCGTCGAAGAATTGCAAGCTGAAGCTTCTCACCAACGTCAAGTCAAGCCTAAAAATGCTTTAGAAAAATATTGTGATGATAATCCAGAAGCAGACGAGTGCCGTCTTTACGAAGACTAGAACCGTTGGACAGAATTAACAATTAAAAAATGTAGATTCCCAAAACTTTTTACGAATTTTCAATTGTTAGTTATTTTGGACTCGCTAGACTAAAACCAGCACTTGTACTTTTTGCCTAAGTGACAAATTACTGGAATATCAATGGTTTTAAGCTCCATTAACAAATAAATGGATTTAAACCTGACGGGGAATAAAATCCCCGTCTTTCACTTTTGAACAAAATCCAGAAGCTGAATTTTTTCTGGAATGGCTAAGGCCACGCTACGCTATCAGATATCTACAATACCTTGTCCATTTTTTGTAGGTTGGGTTAAGCGACAGCGCCACCCGACGCATTTGTTGGGGTTCCTACCGATTGCTCCGCAACGCTAACGCGAACAACCCAACCTAGAAATCAAGACTTTTTTTGATTTGGACAAGGTATTGATATCTATTCACAAATTTTTCTATTTTTTATTGACTTTATGACACAAGTATGGTTTCGCCCCTATGTTTGGATGGATTATCGCCTAGCGTTATTATTTACGCTGATGATTCCTTTAGTTCTTCTAATTTGGGCATTTGTACAAAAAGCAGAAGCAATGCAACGCTTATTGATAATTTACTGGCGCGTGGCTAGTTTATTGGCTATTACTATTTACTTGATGATTGGCGGCTTTGGAGTGAGTTTTATCTCTGCTTTAATGGCAAGGATTCTGATTCCTATTACGCTATGGTTTTGGGTAGATATCAATGATGAAATTGAGTATCATCCTACTAGTCCCTTGAAATTGGTTTTTACTTCTTGGCGTTGGGCAACAACAGTTTATTGTAGTTTAGGAGCAGTTGCCCTTTTACCTTTTTTAGGTTGTGCTTTTTCAGCAAATGGACTAAAAACTCCTTACTGTAGTGTTTGGTTAGAAGCACCATTAATTTTTAAGGACTACTTCCACCACAACAGTAAACCTGCTTTTCTCGGTTTTCTGGGCATAGTTGCTTTAGGATTTTACGTAGTATATTTAAGTTATTTTGTGGCTGTGAAGTTGGGTAAATATGGACGTTCAGCGACGCACTAAGCAATTAAGAATTAGAAATTAAAAAAGTAGATTGCACCAGATTTTGGAGATTTTTTGATTGAGGATTTCTTGACGTTTTTGTGTAATAAGAAAGAGCTATGATTTTTAACAAAATTAAAATCAAACTCCTGTGGGACGGGCATCCTGCCTGTCCAGTTTATGTAAATTGAATGCACAACAGCTTAGTATAAATAATCAATGAATAACTCTATTGGTAAAAGACTGGAACAATATACAGTCAAAAAATCGCAAGAAGTTCTTATTGTCACCGTGGAAATTGATGATGAACCAGATAAAATTGCTGTGTTTAAAGGATTTTCTAGTTCTTTAATGCGTCCCACAGCATTTGATCCAGACATTCCTGTGTTGCCAGATACCGCTACAATTATCACTATTGACAGGATAGCAAGTCCCTATAATCCTGATTCACCCCGTTATCTTCAACAGGATATTTCTTGGGAAGAGATGGAAGTTTTGTTATTAGAGGTTGGAGTATAAATGGATAATATAGCAATCCTAAATAAGATATGAATACCTCTTTTTCTCTACCTCTGCGCTCTCTGTGTCTGGAGCGGTTTGTTTTAAAAACTCCGTTCATAAATCATAGAACTTACGCACAAGTCACGGAATAATGAACCACGAAGGAACGAAGGACACGTTCGCGAAGCGTCCCGTTAGGGATAGAAAAGAGGGTTTCCGAGATATTTTGCGTAAGTCCTAAATCAAATAGGATTGCTATAGTTTTTTTAATTTTTAATTGTTAATTTTTAATTGTCACTATGTCCCGATCTGGATACACTTTACCAGTTTTTGCTTGTGCTGCTGCTGTTGCGGCTTTGCATTGGTTACGTAATCGTCAATCCCTAAGTGTGGCTTCTATAGATTTGATTGAACCTGCTGAACTTGCAGAAATACCCATTGAACAAGTAGCGGGAATTTCAGAAAATCAAGCTTTGGCTATGACTCGTAGTGATCCTGGTGATAATCTGGATTTAACTAGGAATACACCAATTTGGGTTGTGGTGGAATGGTACAAGGGAGAGGGGAACACGGTAATTATTGAGGGTGGAGAGGGGATTGGGAGGCAGTTTAATGGTGAGGGGAAAGCGGCAATTTATGGTTATGCTCAAAGATTATTAACAGAGAATTTACAGCGATTATTAACACCGACCGAAAAAATCAAGATCACAATTATTTTACCAGAGGGGCGATCGCTCGCTGTTCGTACTTCTAACTCTGCTTTTGGGGTAGTGGAAGGACTGTCTTTATTAGGAACAACAGGTATTTCTCAACCTTTAAGTACACCAGATCAATTAGCAGCTTTCCGCGCTGATTTAGCAGATAAAGCTAATCAATTTACAAATTTGGTATTTTGTATTGGGGAAAATGGCCTAGATTTAGCGCAGAAACTCGGTATCAATCCCGCACAATTGGTCAAAACTGCTAACTGGTTGGGTCCAATGTTAGTTGCTGCTGATGTCTTAGGTATTAAAGAAATTTTATTATTTGGTTATCACGGTAAATTGATGAAACTAGCAGGGGGAATTTTTCACACTCATCATCATTTAGCTGATGGTCGGAGGGAAATTTTAACAGCCCATTGTGCCATGCTAGGTTTACAGTCTCCAGATATTCAAGCTATTTTTCAGAGTCCGACAGCAGAAGCAGCTTTAAAACACCTGAGAATCCTTGATAACAACACTGGTAGTAATTGGGTAAATCAAGTTTATAGCAATATTGCCGAAACAATTGATACTCGTTGTCATGAATATATTAGTAGTCACAATCAGCAAGGTAAAACCATCATAGCTTGTGGTTCTGTGCTTTTCGATCGCGATCGCCAAATCCTCGTTAAAAGCAAAACTGGTTGTATGTTACTGGATAAATTGTGTTAACTTAATATGAATTATCGTCAGTACGTCAAATAAATATTTTTAACTATGATTTGCGTAATTAATTTGATTTAGATGATTAATTGATCTTTTATCACCATTAATCACAAAAATCACAATTTGTGACTTCTACTACCCTTAACGACACACTTACTTTCGCTATCATGAATACAGCGGTGACTCTACCAACGGTCGAATTATCTCCAACACAGGTAAAATCGGGAAAACTTAATAGTCAAATAATTGTAATCTTAGACTTTGGATCTCAATATTCTGAATTAATTGCTCGTCGAATCCGCGAAACTCAAGTATATTCGGAAGTTCTTCCTTATCGCACCACAGCAGAAGATTTACGTCAAATTAATCCGAAAGGAATTATCCTCTCCGGTGGTCCAAATTCCGTATATAGTGACCACGCACCCCATTGTGACCCAGAAATCTGGCAATTGGGAATACCCGTTCTCGGTGTTTGCTATGGGATGCAACTCATGGTTAATCAACTGGGTGGGGAAGTTATTAAGGCAGATAGAGGTGAATACGGTAAAGCATCTTTGTATATAGATGATCCCACCGATTTATTAACTAATGTCGAAGATGGTACAACCATGTGGATGAGTCATGGGGATTCAGTCAAAACCATGCCTCCAGGATTTGAGTTACTTGCCCATACAGATAATACTCCTTGTGCTGCGATCGCTGACCATGAAAAGAAATTGTATGGTGTCCAGTTCCATCCAGAAGTTGTACATTCTCAGGGTGGTTTAGCTTTAATCCGTAACTTTGTTTACCATGTCTGTGATTGTGAACCGACTTGGACAACAGCAGCTTTTGTCGAAGAATCCATTCGGGAAATTCGCGCTAGAGTTGGTGATAAACGGGTGTTATTAGCACTTTCTGGAGGAGTGGATTCCTCTACTCTCGCGTTCCTACTCTATAAAGCCATTGGGGAACAATTAACTTGTGTATTTATTGATCAAGGCTTTATGCGGAAATTAGAGCCAGAACGATTACTCAAGTTATTTAAAGAACAATTTCATATTCCTGTAGAATATGTCAATGCCCGTGAGCGATTTATTTCCGCGATCGCTGGAGTAACAGATCCTGAAGAAAAACGTCGCCGCATCGGACACGAATTCATCAGTGTTTTTGAGGAAACATCCAAAAATCTTGGTCATTTTGACTACTTGGCTCAAGGCACACTTTATCCAGACGTGATTGAATCCGCTGATACCAATGTTGATCCAAAAACTGGTGAACGGGTAGCAGTAAAAATTAAAAGTCATCATAATGTTGGTGGTTTACCAAAAGATTTGAGATTTAAACTGGTAGAACCACTCAGAAAACTATTTAAAGATGAAGTCCGCAAAGTTGGACGTTCTATCGGTTTACCAGAAGAAATTGTCCAACGTCAACCTTTCCCTGGACCTGGTTTAGCCATTCGGATTTTAGGTGAAGTTACCGCCGATCGCTTAAATATTTTGCGAGATGCTGATTTAATTGTCCGTCAAGAAATTAACCAACGCGGTTTATATCACGAGGTTTGGCAAGCTTTTGCTGTCTTATTACCTATTCGCAGCGTTGGTGTCATGGGTGATAAACGCACTTATGCTTATCCCATTGTTTTACGGATAGTTACTAGCGAAGATGGCATGACGGCAGACTGGGCGCGTATTCCTTACGATGTACTAGAAGGAATTTCTACCCGCATTGTCAATGAAGTGAAGGGTGTGAACCGTGTGGTTTATGACATTACTTCCAAGCCACCTGGAACTATTGAGTGGGAATAGATAAGTAGGTAGGTGGGAAAACTTATAACTATGTCATTGCGAGTGGAACGGAGTGGAACGCAGCAATCCCAAGAGTTTTGGGTAATTTACAGTTCGTTACATAGTTGGGTTGATTAGCATCTACCTACTTAATTGGTAATTGGTAATTGGTGAAAAGGAAAAGCTTTTACCTATTACCATAGGACTTAGGTCTAAAATTAAAAAGTATTACATTTAGTTGAGAACATTATGGCTGCAAAAGTAGAAATTTACACTTGGACTACTTGCCCGTTTTGTATCCGTGCCAAAAATCTACTCAGAAATAAAAGTATTGATTTTATCGAATACAACATTGATGGAGATGAAATAGCCAGAAATCAAATGTCGGCAAGAGCTAATGGAAAACGCTCTTTGCCACAAGTTTTCATCAATGATGCTCACATTGGTGGTTGTGATGATATCTACTCTTTAGACCGTCAAGGTAAATTAGATCAGATGCTAGTGTCGTAAAAAATTGTGTAAGTAGGTTGGCGTTAAAAATTGTCGTTGGGGCAAGGGAACAGGGAACAGGGAACAGAGTTTTGGACGATTTTACTTTTCTTCACATACCTTTAATTTTTTCTGTTCACCTACTTATCAGATCCCCGACTTCTGCAATTAATTGCATTATCTCAGCCAAAAATTTAGCAAAAGTTATCAGATCCCCGACTTCTGAAATTAGTTTATTTATCTTCGGAAAAAATGGAGCAAAGAGGTCGGGGATCTTTAATATTCTTTAATATTAAAATTCATAGAGAAGAGAGGCATAAAGGGTGAAACTGGCTTTTATTATTGATCCCATCCATCGGCTTGATCCATGTCATGATACCAGTGTTGCTCTAATGGAAGCAGCGCAAATTCTCGGACACGAAATTTGGATAACTCAGGCGAATTTGCTCAGTGTTATTGATAGCAAAGCTTGGGCTGTCTTGCAGCAGGTAGAACTTGTTCCCGTGGAATTGGTGGAGGGACGTTGGTTAGCAGTGAATTCTTGGTTTAAGTTAAACCCTAGTGCCTTCATTCCTTTAGAAACAATGGATGCCGTATTTATGCGGACAGATCCACCTGTTAATGATGCTTATCTATATGCAACTTACATTCTGGATTATATTAACCAAAATAAAACCTTGGTTATTAATAATCCTGCCGGAATTCGTGGGGCTAATGAAAAAATGTATGCCCTCCAGTTTAGCCAATGTATTCCCGAAACAATTGTTAGTGCTGATAAGCAAGTAATTCGCCAATTTGTGGAAGCTAAAGGGGCAACAATTCTCAAACCATTGGGGAATAAAGCTGGAGAAGGAATTTTATTTTTACAATCAGGCGATCGCAATTTTAACTCTATTGTCGAACTTAGCACGCTCCAAGGTCAAGTTCCGGTGATGGTACAGAACTATTTACCCCAAGCTAAGGAAGGAGATAAACGAATCATCTTACTCAATGGAGAACCGATAGGTGCGCTTAATCGTCTTTCTAGTAGTAGTGATTTTCGTAATAATATGGCCACCGGTGGAACAGTGGCTCAAACTACCATTACTCCAAGAGAGCAGGAAATTTGTAGCCATTTAGCCGAAAAACTCCGTCAAGATGGCCTAATTTTTGTGGGTATAGACGTAATTGGTGGCTACCTCACGGAAGTCAATGTCACAAGTCCCACAGGGATTCGGGAAATTGACCGTCTCGATGGTACTCATCTTGCCCATCAGGTCATTAAATGGATAGAAGCTAATACGTAATTTTACTTTTTTCCTTCTTCTTCCTTCTGACTCCTCCTGACTCCTGACTGGGCGCAGGCCTTGCGCCCCTACTGGTATAAAACCCTGAAACTAACAACTTGTATACAGCACTCAGCCTCAAATGAGACTGGGAATTTAATCTAAAATCTCATATCCACAATCATTTAATTTCTGGGTGGTGTGCGTCGGCGTTGCAGGAAGTCAGGAATATCCAAAGATGGTTTTTCCTTTGGTTCAGCAACTGGATTTGGAGTATTAGATGGTGTTTGGGGTGTGGGTTTTCTAGTAGTTGTCGTGGGAGTGATAACTCTAGGAGTAACTACTGTTTGTGCTGGTGCAACTTGAATTTCACCAGTAAAACCAGTGGCAATGACAGTAATTCTGACTTCTCCTTGGAGTCTGTCATCAATTACCGCGCCAAAAATAATATTGGCATTAGGATCAACAACTTCATAGATTGTTTCCGCAGCAGCATTGACTTCATGAAGAGTCAAATCACTACCACCAGTGATATTAAAGACCACTCCTCTAGCCCCTTCTATAGAACATTCTAATAAAGGTGAAGAGATAGCGGCGATCGCTGCTTCTCTGGCTCTAGATTTGCCCGAACTCACACCAATTCCCATCAACGCTGATCCCGCATCTGCCATCACAGCCCGAACATCAGCAAAGTCAACATTCACTAATCCAGGAATGGTAATAATATCAGAGATACCTTGCACACCTTGACGCAAAACATCATCGGCATAGCGAAAAGCTTCTTGCACAGGGGTTTGTTCAGGAATCACCTCTAACAACTTATTATTGGGAATAATAATTAAAGTATCTACCCGACTTTTTAACCCTTCAATACCTTGCTCCGCTTGTCCCGTGCGTTTACGTCCCTCGAAAATAAATGGACGAGTGACAACACCAACAGTAAGAGCGCCCATTTCCTTAGCTACTTCTGCCACAATTGGGGCTGCACCTGTACCTGTACCACCCCCCATGCCAGCAGTGATAAATACTAAATCTGCACCCTCTAAAGCTGTAGCAATCTCATCACGAGATTCCTCAGCCGCCTTTTGACCAATGGCAGGATTTCCCCCCGCACCCAATCCCCTAGTTAATTTCTGGCCAATTTGCAATCGGCTAGGAGCGCCCGCTAAAGTCAGCGCCTGAGCATCAGTATTAATTGACCAAAACTCTACTCCAGATACATCAGACTCAATCATGCGGTTGACGGCATTACCACCACCACCACCGACACCAATCACTTTAATATTGGCAACACGCCCTGGAACAATTTCACCAATACCGCTATTTTCAGTAGACATCCGCTTGTGATCTTGACCTTGGGTAAAGTTTAGCCCTGAATTATTAAAGGGATTGTTTGAGTTAACTGCCAGAGAAAACCCTGGTTGTCCCGCAGCTTGAGAGTTATAGGTAAGCTCTTGGTTATTATCAAGTGTCATTGGATTTGTGAAAGGTAGATAAACGACTTTTCTCGGTGTGATTCACCTAAGAGTCAACTATATTTTGACATTGCCAGAATTTATGGCACTGTTATTTATTGTTTTTATTACTTCCCAGCCTACATTATGGCAGGTAAGATATGAAAATTCATAACTGAGCTAGGTATAAAACCTAAGCTGTATAACAGCTTATTAAGCCCGTTAGCCTTCTGACTCTTTTATTGGTGCATTGTTTAGATGATTAGCTGTATAGTTGATGATATCAGCCGCTGATTTTGATAACCCCCATTCCTAAAAAGTATAGTTCCAAAAAGCATAGATGTTTATTTATCTCATGCTTTTTGTCAGTACCAGATAATTTCGACAATAGTCTTAACTCAAATCCTGTGCAGACAGCACCATAACTTAATAAGGTTCAGCCCTAGCAATATATCTGAACCTAATGACTAAAAAATCGTGTATCTATATTATGTATAATATATACCCATTTGCCAAAATATAAAGTTAGTCTCTTCAATTACTAGTTAGGAACATTCATCTGGATGAGGCAAAAAGAGGAGTAGCACAGCCGAAAGAAAGATTCTTACCTTCAACGGATTGGTATTTTGTTCAGTTCTTTGATTTCTTGATGTCTAAGATTGGTTTTTTCTGATTCACTTGTACTAATGGATCAGCCGGATTTTTTATATCAATATAATCTATATTACTAGAATTAACTTGAGTGGGTAAATGGCGCATTTGCATAAGTACCCGAATTTTTTCAGGTAATTTGTTACTAGCGACACCTAAATGCACAGTTCCCAATTCAGTTTTCAAAATTAAATTTGTGGGATCTTGAAAATCAATTTCTGTAACTTTTAGAGAACTTTGGTTGATAGCTTCATACAGTTGAGTCCAGAAGATTTTGTATTGTGCCGGAGAGCCAATCACTATCAACTGGGGCAATTTTGCTTGGGGATTAATTGACATATACCTAGTGATGGGCATCCATATTCCATGAACATCTAGTAAGCCTAGTTCACCTTGTTGATTTGCTCCACTAAGATTTTGTAAACAAGGGTTGATATTCAGGGACTTCTTAGATGAATTGGCTTTTATACAATTATTTACTGTGTTAACTTTGCGGATTTGGTTGATGTCTTCAGCGCGTACAGCGATCGCTACCGGGACTCGTTCCTGAATTTCAATCATTAATCCAGGTGGAAACAGACGACGACTAACATTTGCTTCGGCAATAGTGGGTTCTTTTTTCAAAGCTTCAGCAATATGCGAGGGTTCAATCCGCCATAAAGACTGGGGATAGGATAGCTCCAACAATGAACTAATATCCTCTTGTGTCAAGACTTGATCACCGGATTTTATAACTACTTGCTCTGAATCCTTTAATACCCACATTGGTTGGATTGCCACCCAGAACAAAGCAGATGCAAATCCAGTCACAGCAACTGTTCGCCAAATCGCCTGGATAATTTTAATTTGTCGCTGCCGACGCAATTTTTTACGACGTTGAGCAAGATTTGTCCGAGAAACTGATAATATCCCCGCCATATAATCCTCTTCTTAAAAATATTAGTACGAGTTATTTTGCTTATAAGAGAAATTGAATTTATCCAAGATAATCTAGTACACAACGGCGTAAATAAACCAACCCTTAAAAATTTGCACAAAGCTTGTTCAATCTGCTTTTTTAACTTTTAATTGTTAATTTTTAATTCCGCCCTGCGATACTAGTTTAATTTGGAAGCAATCTATATTTAATGATGATGTGATCACCATTAAATCCAGAAATATTTGATTGGTTAGTTTTCAAGGTTGCCCTATTCTGAGGAGTTATCAATCCGGAAAACATCATGGGTGTAGTTGGGAATAGCATCCTCATTATTAACTTCCTCCAATAAATTAACTAACAAAGTTTGTATTCGCATCCGGGCGATATAAGGCCATCCCCCCTCAGACTCAATATCTTTTAGAAGTGAGTAGAGTCTTTGACGATTATCAGGTAAATTTTCCTGAAACACTCCATCCCGAATTTCTTTGTGTAACTTTTCTAAATGACGCAATAAACCCAATAGTGCAATTACATCGCCTTCGCAGGTCTGTGCTGCATCTTGAACCGTAGTGGAAATAGCCTGTAACTGTTGGGATAAATCTCTAGATTCCCAATTTTGATCATGGTTCATGGAACGCTGTACTCCATAAAACTAATACAATACTGGAAAATTTACGAAATTGATCAATAAAAAAGTCAGAATTGCTGCATACCAGCATCAACTTGATCACCAGTACACAAAGCTGTTGAGTTACCTATACCCTAATTAGCAATTTAAACTTTCTGGCGATTCTCAAGTAACAAGAATCCTTGGTGGTAATGTAGAGAAGGCTTTCCCATAAATTGTGCTGCATAACAGCAAAATTTAACCACTAGAGTGCTTTGATTTTGAGTTAAAAAAAATCGTATGATCAGGCTAATTTCCCTATCCAAATACTCTTGATGTATTTACTGGCAACATATACATCATCAAAAATGGATGTGGTTCGCTGCTTAGTCTATGGTTTTAATTCTAGACTCAGAGACGCAATGCGTTTAATTACGTTTAGCAAAGCAGTTTGACAACTTAGATATTAATTTTTGACATTGAGGTTGACCATGAGGTATCGCGCTTTAATTGTTGCTTTCTTGGCTATATGCTTGGGTTTAATCACTGCTTGCAGTGATGCACCATCTACTAGTGGACGTGATGTCCTAACTTATGAACAAATTCGCGGCACTGGGTTGGCTAACAAATGCCCTCAGTTGGCTGAAACTAGTCGCGGTTCGATTGCAGTTGATCCTAAGCAGACATACACCATCAAAGAACTGTGTTTAGAACCAACAAATTTCTTTGTTAAAGAAGAACCTGCAAACAAACGTCAAGAAGCAGAATTTGTACCTGGTAAAATTATGACTAGGTATACTTCTACTATTGACCAAGTACAAGGTCGGCTCAACATTAACCCAGATAATAGCTTTACCTTTACAGAAGAAGATGGTCTTGATTTTCAGGCTATCACTGTTAAACTTCCTGGTGGTGAATTAGTACCTTTCTTGTTTACGATCAAAAACTTAGTTGCCCAAACACAACCTAATTTAACTAGCATCAATACATCTACTGACTTTGAAGGAACTTTCAAAGTACCTTCCTATCGTGGTGCTGCTTTCTTAGATCCTAAAGGTCGTGGTGTTGTTAGCGGTTACGACAATGCTGTAGCTCTACCAGCCCAATCTGATGATGAAGAACTTACTCGTACTAATGTCAAGAAAGCAGACATTCTCAACGGTAAAATTTCTTTGCAAGTAGCCAAAGTAGATAATATTTCTGGTGAAATAGCTGGTACTTTCGAGAGTGAGCAACCATCTGATACAGATTTAGGTGCTGGTGAACCTAAAGAAGTGAAGATTCGTGGTTTATTCTATGCTCGGATTGAGCCTCGCGTCTAAATATTTCTAGAATCTTATGGGAGTGTGTCAATCTTCAAGATTACCTCCCTAAGCTTGCGAAACAAATCCGGTTTAAGGAATCTCAAGTAAAAAAATCTCTGATTATTTTTGTAGTCCAGGCATTTTAACCAGTCTCCAAAGAAATTTATTTGTTGGAATTCCCTTTCCAAGATGCACATTATGAACAAAGTGCATCTTGGTTTTTTTTTGAAAAAACTAGGGACTTTTAATATGAGCGTAAATTTACTGATTTAAAATTTTATCTTTTTGGAATTTAAAGTTGAGATGAATTTAAGGAGTTAATTACGTAATCTTACTCAGTCAATCGCGCCTTGAAAGAGAGAATAGAGCAAATAAACAAAAATAATCACAGTCTAAACCTTGGAAATCATCGCCGCTTCCGAATTTTCAAGACCTATAAGCAAATCTCATGGCTAATTAGTTAAATATAGGTACAATCTCGGTTTAATATTGGATCGCTAATTGTATATTTTAATTCTAGGACAGTTGTTTGATAAACTACAAAACTTACCCAACTGAGTTGAGTAAAAAGCCTGAAGACAATTTTGCACAGTCAAAACTTTTGTTTGACATAGGGTTTTATAAATTCCCAATCTCAGCATTTATCTAAATATAGTTCTCATGTCTAGAGCGATCGCTGCGATCGCCACTAAGTTAACAAACGCTCATATCATACCAACTTACTCGTTTAAAAACAAAAATGTTATGCCTACTACAGCCACCAACGAACTAAAACATGAAATTTCACAGTTGTTGCGAGAGTATCAACAATGTCGCTCGGAGAGAGTTCGCAATCAACTAGTAAACCTTAATTTTGGACTAGTGAGAAAAGAAGCTCATTATTGGATTAATCAGTGCCAAGAGAGCTATGATGATTTGCTCCAAGTAGGTTCTATGGGCTTAATTCGGGCGATCGAGAAATTTGAACTTTCTAAAGGCAATGCTTTTAGTTCCTATGCGATGCCCTATATTCGTGGTGAAATTCAACACTATCTACGAGATAAAGGTGTGACGGTAAGAATACCTAGACGTTGGTTAGCACTCCAACAACAAGCTGTTGGTATATCCCGTTCTCTTCGTGAGCAGTATAATCGTCAACCTACAGATGGAGAATTAGCTGCTGCATTAGAAATTTCTCTGAGTGAATGGCAAGAAATTAAATTAGCATGGATTAATCGCGCTCCCTTGAGTCTTGATGTCCCTATCCAAGACGGAGAAGAAGGCTCTACCTGTTTGGGTGAATTAGTTCCAGATCCCCACTACCGAAGTTTTCAATTAGCCCAAGAAGATCAAATTCGTTTACAACAAGCCCTAGTCCAGTTAGAACAACGCACTAGGGATGTGGTTGAGTGTGTATTTTTACAAGATCTAACCCAAAAACAAGTAGCAGAACATTTGGGTATTAGTGTTGTGACAGTTTCTAGACAAGTTAAGAAGGGCTTGGAGTTGCTGAAAACTATTATGGGTGTAGCAGAAGACTAATAGCGCACTGCGGGATTAAAAATTAAAAATCAAAAAAGCAGATTAAACAAGCTTTTGTCAAATTTTTAATGGTTGACTTACGCAATTGTGTACTAGTTACTGAAAACCCTTTTCGTAGAAATTCTTTGTTGCGCGTGTGTTCATGAAATGTCAACACGGATAAATAATTTTGTTATTTCACAATAAAAGCGGGCGATGGGACTCGAACCCACGACGTTCACCATGGGAAGATGACATTCTACCACTGAATTACGCCCGCAAGTATTTGCTATTATACCATAACTTCATAAATAATTTAAAAAATCTATAATTTGTACAATATTTTGAAAGGAAACTATTGTGGTACGGTCATTTTACTGTTCAAATTGGGCAAATTGAATGTACAACAGCTTATTCAAGAGCTTTAGTAAAGAATTAGCTCTTAGCAATTGGGTAAGTAAGCATAAATTAGCCAAAACAGAAGAAAATCATGTAAGCTGGGGAAATAACTGTTGATCATAATTAGCATAGATGCCAATAGTTATAAATAAATATTCGTTTTTCTACAGTGTCAGCAAAAAACCTGAATATATTAAACATATAGTTTGAGAACCCCGTATGTTCAATACCACTGAAATTATAATTGATGCTTTCGTTAATCAAGTTCGAGAGGGTTACAGGCGCACCTATGGTGGGTTAAACACTAATTATCAAGACATTATTGCCTGGGCTGGGAATATGGCGTTGGAAAACATCGCCAACAGTGATGCTTTATACCATAACGTCGAACATTCTGTCTTGGTTACTCTTGTAGGACAAGAAATTTTGCGGGGTAAACATATTCGTGAAGGTGGTGTTTCCTGCGAAGATTGGCTGCATTGCATTATTTCTCTGCTTTGCCATGATATTGGTTATGTGAAGGGAGTTTGTCGCCAAGATCAAGAAACAGAAGGCTTATATGCGACTGGTCAGGATGGTGGGATGATTTCTCTTCCCTTTGGTGCTTCTGATGCCAGTCTCACTCCTTATCATGTTGATAGAGCAAAACAGTTTATTGATGAACGCTTTGGTGGACATCCGCTAATTGATGCAGAAGTCATTAAGAGTAATATTGAATTAACTAGATTTCCTGTGCCAACGGTAGATGATCATCATGATTCCCAAAATTTTGCCGGTCTAGTTCGTGCTGCTGATTTAATTGGTCAATTGAGTGATCCACGTTATTTAAAAAAAATCACCAGTTTATTCTATGAGTTTGAAGAAACAGGGGTAACTAAAGTTTTAGGGTATAAAAATCCTGGGGATTTACGAAAGAACTATGCCAAGTTTTATTGGAATAGTGTTTATCCTTATATTACAGATGGCTTGCGTTATCTATCCTTGACACAGCAAGGGAAACAAGTTATGGCCAATCTTTATGCCAATGTGTTTGTGATCGAACATGAAAAACCACAATTAGACCTACAATATTTTGCTGAACAATTCAATTCTTAATTTTTGTTCACAAGGTCTTGTTGGTTTTAGCAAAGCTGATTTTTTTAGCTTTGCTGTTTTTTATTTTGTGATCAAAAATACAATTTATTTTGCTGTAGTAGTCACTTCCAGATCCTCTAAATTCTTGTTAGTTTAAAAGGATGTTAATTAATGCTCAACTTTTACTGCAATTTCAACGCTGTCAACGGCGACCTTTTTTAGATGTTCACGGTGATTATCGTCAACGAGAGATTCCCAATGAATTAGTGCTGAAGGTACAACAGGATAAAAAAGCTCATCATCAGCGGATAGTGACCAAGTTAAGTTACTACGAACCTGATTATCCTGCCGGAAATTGGCAAGCAGGAACAGCAGCAACTGTCAAACTGATGGAGCAGGGAGTGAGTTATATTCATCGGGGTGTGCTATTAACTACTTATGGTGAAAAATATACTTTGCTGAGTCGCCCGGATTTGCTTGTCAAACAACCCGGAGAATCTTGTTTTGGGAATTGGAATTATGTTCCAGTCAATATTGAACTGGGTAAACGTCCTAAACAAGAATATCAAGTAGTTATTGCTTTTCATGCCCAAGTTTTGGCGACGGTTCAGGGTGTGATTTTGGATAAAGCAGGATTAATATTGCGGGATAAAGATAAAACTTATGTGGTGGATTTAGATAAATGGACACCACAGATGCTGAATATTTTATCGGAATATACTCAAGTGATTGAGTCATTAGAAGCGCCAGAAATATTTATTTCTCGGCAAAAGTGTAATCTTTGTCCTTGGTATAATTATTGTTATGCGATCGCTCAATCTCAGCAACATCTTTCTCTATTACCAGGTGTAACACCTATTCGCTATACCCAATTGCAAAATCTATCTATCACCACTTTAGAATCACTTGCTGATACTCATCCCAGCACTTTAGAAAATCTGACAGGGTTTGATAGTAATGTAGCTGCTAAGTTAGTTGTTCAAGCCCAATCTGTATTTACTAAACAACCCTTAATTCTTCCAGATCCTCTATCTTCAGAGTATCTTACTTTGACAGCGCCGATAGAACTTTATTTTGATATTGAAGCCCAGCCAGATTTAAATTTAGATTATCTTTTAGGTGTTTTAGTTGTGGATCGAACAGCTAACACAGAAGAATTTTATTCCTTTTTGGCGGAAACACCAGAAGAGGAAAAATTAATTTGGCAGCAATTTCTCAACTTAGTTAATCAATATCCCCAAGCACCAATTTATCATTTTTGTGCTTATGAATTAGATACCGTTCAACGTCTGGCTAAACTGTATCGTACACCTCATGCTCAAATTCGTCCTGTACTAAATCGGTTTATTGACATATATGAACAACTAATTCAAAGTGTAGCTTTACCAATAGACAGTTATGCCTTAAAAGTCATAGCTCGTTGGTTAGGATTTACATGGCGTGAGCAAGAAGCCAATGGGGCTAAATGTATTTACTGGTATGATCAGTGGTTAGAAACAGGCGATCGCCACTTATTAGCAATCATTCAAGAATATAACGAAGACGACTGTCGCGCCACCCGTACAGTCAAAGATTGGTTAGTCAGCTTTTTTCAAACAAAATCTGGCGATGACTACAGCGAGTAAGGCGATCGCATTTATAAAAATATTACTACAGTTAATCTATGTTCCGTCTCCCCAAACCCCGAAAACTTTCTCTAATTATCATTTTTAGTATTCCACTAATTCTTATTGGTTTCTTCTTTAGTAATTTCGCTTCCGCCTCCTTAACTATCAGTAGTATAGAATTTATCGGACAAGCCACCTTACCCACAGGTTTATCTTTCCAAAAAACTGAAATTGGCGGTTTATCAGGAATTACTTATGATGCCCAAAATAACCTATACTACGCCATATCAGACGATAGAGGGCAAAAAGCACCCCCTCGTTTTTATACATTAAAAATTGACCTTAGCAAAGGTAAATTAACTAGTAACGGCGTTGTTCCCGTCAGTGTCACCAACCTATTAGATACGAATAATCAACCATTTCCCCCCACCACTACTGATACAGAAGGAATTGCCCTCACCAATAGAGATACTATATTTGTTTCATCTGAAGGTGATGTCAACCAACTCATCAATCCCTTCATTCAAGAATTTTCTCTCGCTTCAGGCCAAACCATTAGCATCCTACCCATACCAGAGAAATTTTTACCAGATCCACAAAACCAAAAAGGCATCCGCAACAACTTAGCCTTTGAAAGTCTTACAATTACACCCAATCAGAAATTCCTATTTACAGCAACAGAAAACGCCTTAATTCAAGATGGTTCAGCAGCTAAACCTGGTTTGGGGACTCCTTGTCGGATTTTGCAATATAACCTCTTAACTAAACAGCCAGAACAGGAATTTCTCTACCAGACACAACCAGTTACACCTTTATTTAATCCTACAGGTAAATTTGCCAGTGGCTTACCTGATTTACTAGCCCTTGATAACCAAGGACACTTTCTCAGTCTAGAAAGAAGTTTTACAGGATTAGGATTTACAGTTTTCTTATTTCAGGTTTCTTTAGACAACGCTACCGACATTCAGCACTTTGATAGCATGATCAAAACTGACATCACCAAAATCAAACCAGTAGAGAAAAAAATCCTCTTAGATCTACGATCTTTAGATGTATCATTAGATAATATTGAGGGATTGACTTTGGGTGCAAAATTACCAGATGGAAAACCATCTCTAATTCTTGTCAGCGATAACAATTTCAATGGGTTACAGCAAACCCAAATTTTAGCCTTTAAACTGAAAATAGAATCACCACTAACTAGATTATTAAATCTTCTGAGAATGCCTAATGCTCAATAATCATTAAAAATTCCTTTTTTTACGTATATTCACGTATATCTACTTTCTTTGCACTCTGATTACATATAATTACTAATAGGCAACAGTCACAGCAAAATCAAGATAATGTGACAACAGATCGGCAATTGCATAAGTACCTGAGCAAAATTAATTCAACATTTTCGGAACAAATAAAAATTTCTGTATTCCTTATCTGTTCCCTTTCCCAAATATACAATTTATTTTGCACGACTACTTAAAAAAGATTCGGGAGGAAATAAGCTAACAATTTTAGCAACTAAAAGAAATTTAGGATATGACTAACAAAACAGCTAAATCAGACATTTACATTGACAAACTATTAAATAACCGCTATTTAATCAGAGACTTGCTTGGACAAGGAGGAATGGGAAAAGTCTACTTAGCAGAAGACGTTTCTAAAGGATGTATGCTAGTAGCCGTAAAAATCCTCACATTGAGTCTGAGAAATCAGCAGATAGCGGAACGTTTTGGTAGAGAAATATTTGTTAGCGCCCAACTAGGTAAAAAAAGCAAAAATATTGTCCGCTTATTAAGCTATGGTGTAACTGATAACAAAGTTCCCTTTTATGTGATGGAATATCTACGCGGTAGACCATTAAATAGGATTATTAAGAAAAATTATTTAAACTTACCAATATTCTTAGAAATTTGTCAACAAATATGTTTAGGACTACATTGCGCTCATCAAGGTGTTCACTTTAAAGGTAAAATTTATCCAATAATTCATAGAGACATCAAACCAGAAAATATATTTATTAATGAAGCTGGAGCAAAATCAGAGATGGTAAAAATTCTCGATTTTGGTATTGCTAAATTTTTAACTGAAACAGGGGGAATGACACTAACAGAATCTTTTGTTGGTAGTTTACCTTATTCATCTCCAGAACACATGGAAGGAAAAAAACATATAGATGCACGTTCGGATATTTACAGCTTAGGAATTTTAATGTTTGAAATGCTGACTGGAAAACATCCATTTCATAACACCAGTCAATCTTTCGGGATTTGGTATCAACTTCATCATTTTCAAAATCCACCAACCTTTGCTGAGGTAAATTCCCAAGTAGAAGTTCCCGAAGAATTGCAGAAATTAGTTATACGTTGTTTGGCTAAAGATGTAAATAAAAGACCTCAAAGCGTCAGAGAGATATTAAATTCTTTGGAAAAAATCAAGGAAAAATTAATTGCGAAACATCAAATAAATAAACAAAAAATAACTGGTCAGCCAAAATTTATACCTACACCGGCAGTCGAATTAATTCCCGTTACATCTGTCACAGAACAAGAATGTTTGCAAAAAAAATGGCCTAGAAATAAGCCAATAGAACTTATTGGTTTCCCGCATCTTCTATATACACAACAAGGTGTTATTCCCACTTTTTGGGCAATGCTACCCCAGAAAGAAATTGATCAATTTATTAATAAGAAACATCATTCTGAATTTATTAGTAAAATGTCAGTATACCCAATGGTTTTATGGATAACAATGCTATATGATGAAGAATCGTCCCTAACGAGATGGCTATCTCATTATTTAGATATAAAAGATGAAACAGGGCAGAAAATCGTCAAGTCTTTAGAAAGAACAGGATATTATCATTTATTGTTTTTTACTTTAGAAAATCCCAATAATCAACCCAGAGTTATGACTTTGACTTTAAGTGGTACACAACGTCAATATTTAACTGATTGTATAAATATTAGCCACATAGATAATCCAGAAATTTCCACCCAGCAAGCAAAAAATCTGCTAAAAACTGAATATAAAAAAGTTAAATTACAAATATTACACAATTTAGCTAAAGATGGCAAAAAAGTTCGAGGTTGTGTAAAATTATGGATAGGTAACTTGTTTGATAATTTGTTAAAGAAAAATTTAGGCATCAGTAATTATCCTAGTGATTCAGAATGAATTATGTTTTATTTTTAAATTTTGAATTGTTAATGGTGACTTCTAAATTTTTCCATATTTACCTGTATTAACAGCATTATGGATTGCATGATTCAAAATCCCAATACCCAAACTATCAGGAGGTTTAGGTGAACAATAGCCCCTACCAATCTCCAAAAACTCAGGAGTTGGTGGCCAACCGTTATCAAATCAAGACATTAATTGAAAGGGGTGGCATGGGTGAGGTATTCCTAGCAGAGGATATGTTGCTAGGTGGAACACCAGTTGCCATTAAGTTTTTATCTCAAACTGTTACTGATCCTCAAGTACAAGAAAGTTTTAGCAGGGAAGCTCTACTAAGTGCAGCTTTAAGCCAAAAAAGTATCCATATCGTTCGTGCCTATGATTATGGTATGACGGCTAATGGCAATCCTTATTATGTAATGGAATATTTATCTGGACAGAGTTTGAAGAAATTAATTCCTCTACCTGTGCCAATGTTTCTAAATCTATCACGCCAAATTTGTTTAGGGTTAAAATGCGCTCATCAAGGTGTCAATATTGATGGAAAAATTCATCCCTTAGTTCATAGAGATATTAAACCAGCTAATATTATCGTCACCCCTGATCCTATATTAGGCAACCTAGCTAAAATCTTAGATTTTGGTATTGCTAAATTTTTAGACACTACAGCCGCAATTACCACAAATAAAGGATTTCATGGAACTTTACCTTACTGTTCTCCTGAACAATTAGATGGTGGAGATTTAGATAGTCGCTCAGATATTTATAGCTTAGGCGTGATGATGTTTGAAATGCTGACAGGGCAAAAACCTTGGCAACCAGAAACAGATGCGTTTGGTGCTTGGTATAGAGTGCATTTATTTGAACCACCAAAACATATAGCTGATGTTAATCCTCAAATTAAAATCCCACAGCAGCTAAATGATTTAATTATGAATTGTTTAGCCAAAAAGCCAGAGCAGCGTCCACAAAATATGACCAAAATTCTCCAAGTTTTGGAGAATATAGAACAATCTGTTCATCAGGTATCTTTACCTCCCGTTTTGGGGAATTCAGAATTATCCAAAACCATGACAATACCTGATAAAAAATTTATTTGGCCTAAAAATAAACCAATTCAAGAAATTGTTTTTCCACAACTAATAGATATAGAAAAAGTTCCTAAACCTTCTTTATGGTTAATGTTGCCACAATTAGAAATCTATAATTATGCCCATACTACCCGCTACACTCGATTTATTTTTATTACACATCCCCATCCAATGTTGTTATGGATCACACTACTTTACAATCGAGAAATTGCTCCTAAGTGGCTACCATGTTATTTAGATATGCAAAATTCCCAAAATCTAAAATTGGTGTGGACATTAGCGGAAAGTGCGTGCTATTCGTTACTTTTCTTTACCTTAGAAGCCCCTAATGACTGCGTTAATACTTTTAGTATCAGTCTTGTTCCCTTACAATCACAAAATTTGAAAAATTGGGTGCAGCAAAGTCAACAAGTCACAGCTTCAACCCAAGCTTTGGTAAGCAAAAATTGGTTAAAGCAGCAATATAAGCAGCTCCAAGCGAAAATTTTAAAGCATTTAGAAGCGTAATATTACTTATAAGTTAGAGAAATTGTCAGAAATGGCTAACGCCACGCTACGCTATCAGGATGTCCAGGATTTAAGGATTTACAGGATGAGAACTGGAACTTTATCACCAATGACCAATGGGCAGAGGGGGGAGCATGGGTACGGGATACAAGCTTTGTCCCAGTCTCTCCCCCCTGCTCCCCGCTCCCCTGCTTCTTTTGACCAGCCCTCTTTTCCAGAATTTAAAAAAAATTTCTACAAACTACTTGACAACTAGAAAAAGATTAGGCATAATAGTGAGAGTGCAAGTCAAGGGACTGTAGTTCAATTGGTTAGAGCACCGCCCTGTCACGGCGGAAGTTGCGGGTTCGAGCCCCGTCAGTCCCGTTCTAAAATACTGAGTGTAAGATACTGAGTTAGTTAAATAAACTCATAGTCTTTACAACAGTAGGTGTAATTATGATTTATAAAAGAGAGAATCAACTGTGACCGTCAGAGTCCGTATAGCTCCGAGTCCTACCGGAAATTTACATATTGGTACAGCAAGAACGGCTGTATTTAATTATTTGTTCGCCCGTCACCATGATGGGAAGTTTATTTTAAGAATTGAAGATACAGATTTAGAGCGATCGCGTCCTGAATACACAGATAATATTTTGTCGGGACTACGCTGGTTAGGACTGAACTGGGATGAAGGTCCATTTTTCCAATCTCAACGCTTACATCTTTATAAAGAAGCAGTTCAAAAATTATTAGATCAAGGATTAGCTTACCGCTGCTACACCACATCAGAAGAACTAGACGGTTTGAGGGAAGCGCAAAAAGTCAGAGGTGAAGCTCCTCGCTATGATAACCGTCATCGTCATCTTACCCCAGAACAAAGGGCTGATTTTGAAGCTCAAGGACGTTCATCTGTAATTCGTTTCCAAATAGATGATCACCGGGAAATTGTCTGGAATGATTTAGTCCGGGGTAAAATGAGTTGGCGCGGTAGCGATTTGGGTGGTGATATGGTCATTGCTCGCGCGGCTAGTGATGGTACTGGTCAACCACTATATAATTTTGTGGTGGTTGTGGATGATATTGATATGCAAATTAGTCATGTCATTCGTGGTGAAGACCATATCGCCAATACTGCTAAACAAATTCTGCTGTATGAAGCTTTGGGCGCGAAGATTCCCGAATTTGCTCATACACCCTTAATTTTGAATCAAGAAGGGCGGAAACTATCGAAACGGGATGGAGTAACTTCCATTTGTGACTTTCAGGAAATGGGCTTTCTGCCAGAAGCTTTAGTAAACTATATGACCTTGTTGGGATGGTCGCCTGCGGATTCTACCCAAGAAATATTCAATTTAGAATCAGCAGCTAAGGATTTTGGCTTTGAACGGGTGAATAAAGCTGGTGCTAAATTTGACTGGGATAAATTGGATTGGTTAAATAGCCAATATCTGCATATTATGCCAGTGGATAAACTCACAGATTTACTTATCCCCTGCTGGGAAAAAGCTGGTTATCAATTGACTGGTGGGAGAGAACGTCCTTGGTTAGAGCAGCTAGTGGCGTTAATTGCTGCGAGTTTGACGCGGTTGGTGGATGCTGTGGAGATGACCAAAGTATTTTTTACTGAGGGGGTAGAATTGACTGAAGAAGGCAGTCAACAACTACAGCAAGCAGGTGTCAAGACTGTATTGCAAGCAATTATTACAGCTTTAGAAAGTCAGTCAGAGTTATCAGCAGATAGCGCCCAGAGTATTATTAAGCAAGTTGTGAAAACAGAGAATGTCAAAAAAGGCTTAGTCATGCGATCGCTCAGAGCAGGGTTGACAGGAGATGTACACGGACCAGACCTGATTCAATCTTGGCTACTATTAAATCAGATCGGTTTAGATAAAGCTCGTTTACATCAAGCAATTAGCACCAACCCTTAAATCATCTAGAGACGTTCCATGGAACGTCTCTACAAAAATTCAAAATTAAACTCTGGCTAATATTGGTTGACTGACTGCTGCATTGATAGATG
Organism: Anabaena sp. UHCC 0204; assembly: GCF_009711975.1. Taxonomy (GTDB): domain Bacteria; phylum Cyanobacteriota; class Cyanobacteriia; order Cyanobacteriales; family Nostocaceae; genus Dolichospermum. Next base: position 7,211 of record NZ_VIKW01000004.1, on the reverse strand, counting down.
TTGATTCAGAGTCAGCAACATAGATTTCACAGGAGTTATTAGGACTTTCGATGAGTTTGACTTTATATAGAGTTCCTCCTAATGCTTGAATAGGCGATCGCAATACATTACTAATATAAAGAGCGATATTTTCCGCCGTTGGCACAACTTTAGCAAAGAAAGCAATATCTTTATTTAAAAAAGTGTGATCAAAAGGTTCTACGACATAATCTGTAATTATCTGATTTAAAGCCCCTAAATCAATAATCATGCCTGTGCGGGGGTCAATTTGCCCTTTTACAGTCACTTCCAAATGATAGTTATGTCCGTGTCCATTCACACGAGCGCATTTACCGTAAATCTGAGTATTTTCTTCCAAACTCAAATCAGGGTGTGCTAATCTATGAGCGGCGCTAAAGTGAGTGCTAATACTTAGGTGTGCTTCCATTCCGTTACCCATATAATCTGCCCAAAGTTCAGGATGTTCAAATAACTGCACGCGGACTAAAGGTAAGTGGGGTGCTAAACGCTGCCAAATTACCCGCGCTATATTTTCTGTAGTGGGGAGAGTTTGTTGAAAATCTGCCCATACATCATTGAGATAGGAAAAATCTAGTTGACCAGTAACTTCCCGCTTAATGACGTGCTTCACATCAGACAAATTTAGCACCATCCCATATTCATCTAATTCCCCAGCTAGGGAAATAAATAAAACATAGTTATGTCCGTGTCCGGGAAATTTCGAGCAAAGACCAAATTTTTCCACATTTTCGTTTTCACTTAGTTCTGGCAACCAATACCGATGGCTGGCGGAAAACTGAGCGCGGCGATTTACAATACATTGCATGAGTACACTGAGAACAGAACTTAAAATTTCTTAATCTTTCACTTTTCTCAGTATAAACCAATTTGTTGCTTAGTGGTCAGTTGCTTTTTTACTGGTAACTATTGAGTAGGTACTGGGGAAAGGGTGCGATCGCTACCTACGGATTCTGTGTTGTATAATATCATTATTAATTTTGTTACACTGATAAAAAATAACAGAAAAGTACATTAAAAACTAAATTAATCAGGACTTACGCAAAACAGAACAGAAGTAGGGGTAATTCATGAATTACCCCTACGCAAGAATCAGGTTTTGAGTTCAATCTTGCGTAAGTCCTATTAATGTTTATGCTCACATCATATTTTTTGTAACCTCATTATAATAGAGTACATCTTCCCTCCACACCTCGAATAGTCGGGTTAGGTTTAAGAAATAGTAAGGAAATTACTCAGCCATTAAATATTTTTTACTCAATATATTAATTTCTTTAGACCAAAATCCTCAATTAGTTGATAAAATTGAGAAAATATTTGAAAATGTAGAGGTTCAGAAAAATAGGGAAATAACAAATTAATACTATGCTACAAAATACCTATCAACTACCATTGACATTTGAGCAAATTCTGACTCTAGTTAAACAACTTTCTGATTCTGAAAAATTGTTACTTAGCAAAGAACTAGAAAAAGAAACATTGAATCATAAATTAACAGAGTTATTGGAAGTATTTCAAACTGATGAATTATTATTAGCAGAAATTACTGAAGAGGTTGAAATTGTCCGTTCTCAAATTTATGACAGAAAACAAAGCAGTTAAGATCATTATTGATACTAATCTTTGGATTAGTTTCTTGATTGGTAAAGAACTGAAAGATTTAAAAGACCTTTTAGTTGCCGAAACAATTATAGTAGTAATTTCTGAGCAAATATTAGAAGAAATTACTTTAGTAACTCAATGTCCTAAGTTACAAAAATATTTTCCGTCTAACAAAGTTCATGAGTTAATTCAACTTTTACGAACCATTGGTGTATTTATAAATATAACCTCCGAAGTTTTTATTTGTCGGGATGCGAAAGATAACTATCTTTTAGCACTAGCAAAAGATAGTGACGCAAATTTTTTAGTCACTGGTGATCAAGATTTATTAGTGATTACAAAATTTGAAAATACTGAAATTGTTACTTATCAAGAACTTTTACTGAAATTATAGAATTGATCTGAGTACATATTCAACCTACCGATTCTTGCGCTTCCCGATACAATCTTTTAGCTATCCGAAATAATTCTTGCCCAGTGTGCAAATAACGATCATCATAGCTTAATGGAAAATAAGCTAACTCCTCTATACCGTCTCCAAGTTGACTCATACAATAGTAGATGTGCGCGGCTGTGGCGGCAAAACTAGGAGGATTTGGTAAAGAACGAAACTTAATTTGAGCGTCCTTGAGGTCTTCTCGACAGGATTCTAAATAATCTTGAAATTCGTCTAAAAGATCATCATCAAAAGGATCTGCGGCTAATTCCTCAATTTGCTCTTTTAAAGAATTGAGAATTGTACAAAGTATCCGATTTACTGGTTTATAAACTCGGCATAACCATTCTTCAATCTTCTCATCAACATCTTTGCCAGTTTTCCTAGTTGCTTTGTAATGCTGTTGGGCAGATTCTGTACGTTTTTGGCGAGAATGATGGAATTTTTGCTGCCTATGACGAAGTTTTTCATCATAATCAAGGCGACTTTTGTTGTCACTCAATACTTCATAAGCAGCATTAACACGAATAATCTGCTCATTATCTGGTATTTCTTTATTACTATCAGGATGAAAAATTTTCACCAAGCGGCGATATGCTTGTTTAATCTCCGCTTGGCTGGCATAGGCACTAACTTTTAGGGTGTCGTAGTGGTTAAAATCGGACATTAATCCAATAGATTGTTAAGTGACAAGTAAATCAACAATGATTAAAAATTTGCAAACAGCTTGTGTAATCTGCTTTTTAATTTTTAATTATTAATTTTTAATTCCACCTTGCGCTTCTAAGTCTTGGAACAAAGGTGTACTGAGATATCTCTCACCGAAACTTGGTTGAATCATAACAATTAAGCGATCGCAATTTTCTGGACGTTGAGCGACACGAACCGCCGCACAGAGGGCAGCACCCGTAGAGATTCCCGATAGTAGTCCTTCCTCTCTGGCTAATTTACGACTAAAGGCGATCGCTTCGTCATCAGTAACCGTAATCACCTCATCAATCAATTCTACCTTTAAGACTTGGGGAATAAAACCCGCCCCAATACCTTGAATTTTGTGGGGTCCTGGTTTACCCCCAGATAATATAGGGCTATTAGCAGGTTCAACAGCGATCGCTTGAAAACTCGGTTTTCGTGCCTTCAACACTTCCGCTACCCCAGTAATCGTTCCACCTGTCCCCACACCAGCCACAATCATATCTACCTGGCCATCCGTATCTGACCAAATCTCCTCAGCGGTAGTTTCCCGATGAATTTGGGCATTAGCCGGATTGCGAAACTGTTGCAACATATAGGCATAAGGTGTCTTATCCACTATCTCTTGCGCCCGCCGAATCGCCCCACTCATGCCCTCAATTCCCGGCGTGAGTTCCAATTGCGCCCCATAAGCCCTTAACATCGCCCGCCGTTCTGCGCTCATTGTTTCTGGCATTGTTAAAATTAATTGATACCCCTTAGCCGCAGCGGCCATTGCTAAGGCAATTCCCGTATTTCCCGATGTAGGTTCTACCAAAATCGTCTTACCAGGTGCAATTAATCCTTCTTTTTCCGCCGCAGTAATCATACTTACCCCAATTCGGTCTTTCACCGATGCAGAAGGGTTCATACTTTCCAATTTCACCAGAATTTTCGCCACACAACCTAATTCTTGAGGAATCCGGTTTAACTCTACTAAAGGTGTCCTTCCTACTAATTCCGTAATATTTTTAGCAATTTGCATGATAAATTTTTATGTCCTTAAATGTAGTACATGATATCTAACTGCTTCCGTGAATCTCGTTTTTCACAAAGATCCTGAAGCGAATAGTTTTGTAACACTGAATTTGCAGCTTGACGTGCTTCTTGCCAGATTTCTGCCACCAGAGTATTGTCTAGACTTGTGGGATTAGAATCTTGCTCAGTCGTCTGCACATCTAAACCTTCTAAACATTCTAAAATATCAAAGATACTAATTTTCCAAGGTTCTCGCGCTAATAAATAGCCGCCTTTTGAACCCCGTTGACTTTTAACTATACCTCCACGCCGCAAAGTTGCTAATAGTTGTTCCAAATAGCGATCGGGTATCTTTTGTTGCGTAGCAATTTGCCGAATTTGCATCGGTTCACCATTTTCATAATGACTGGCCATCTCTAATAACGCTAAAATTGCGTATTCCGATTTACACGATAGTTCCACAAGCAGTAATCCAAGATGAAAGTAGAAGATTAATGAAGATGAGCAAAACGTTACAGTTCATCTCTTTTTCAGTATACTCCGGGTCACTACTGGGGTTTTTTCTCCCAACAAAAAACCCCGCCTAATGGCAGGGTAAAATAAATTACAAATTTATCAACGAACTTTTAACTATCTAGAAGCTGAAAGTTGTTCTCAGTGTACCGATGAAAGCATCATTACTGTTATTGCTTTGTCCAGGAGATGTAACCCAGATAACTCCAGGAGTAACAGAGATATTTTCAGAAACGCGATACTTGTAGAAGCCTTCCACTTGGAATGGTGTTTCACTAGCACCCGCACGTAATGAGTAGGGTTGAGCGCCACCAAAGATACCTAAAACGTTACCTTGCTTACCAAAGTCAGGTAATGCTATACCAGCCCCATAGCTCCAAGCTTCTCTATCATCATTAGCACCAAAGCCTGTAACATCATGGTAAGAAACGAAACCACTTACAGACAGTTTTTCGCTAGGTTTGAAGGCTGCGGAAATACCGTAGGAATTGCTGGAAGAGGCAGATGGAGAATTTATATTTGCTTGTCCGCTACCTACTATTGCACCATTACCAAGTCCTGAATCAAACAGTATGCTGTTTGCTCCATGATAACCATGTACATAGGTTGCAGCTAAAGCTAGGCGATTACCAACATTAAAGTTTAACTGACCTAAAGCTGCATAATCACCGTCGAATAACCCTTGACCAGGAGCAGGATTATTAGCATTAGAGGCCAAATAACCTAATGTGATTGAACTTGGCTTCAAGAAGCTATCACCAGGTTTCCCAAAAGGTACATTTAATGCAACACCAGCACCACCACCAATCCGGTAGATGGGATTTTCAGATGCAAAGGTTGTTAAAGCACCCTTACCGCCATCTGTTTTATCGAAGAAGTAGGGATTGTTAACAGCAGCATAATCGCTGTGTTGCCCACCACTGGCTGCAATATAAGCCCTAGCTGGACCAAAAGGAGCTTCGTATGTCAATTTGTCAATTGAAACATTGTTACCACCTGTGCCACCGACTTGGAAAGTTTGTTGACCAAGGGCTGTGCCAGGAATAGAAGCACTATTTTCGTCTTTTAAATCAAAGCCTATGACATTACCAGCCGCTAACCGAGTTGTTAACAAGTCTCTACCCGTAAAGCTGGTTTCTAAGCCTAAACGGACTCTATCTTGGAAGACTGCACGGTTAGTGTCGCCTGTTTCACTACCAAAAACATCGGAGACAGCAAAAATAGCTTCACCTTTAAGTTTAGTGGTTGTGGAGAATTGATTTGCTTCTAATTCAGCAGTGCGAGCTTCTAAAGCATCTACGCGACCACGTAAAGTAGCTAGTTCTGCGGAAAATTCTTCTTGCAAACGCTGTAATGTTGCTAAATCCTGTTTTGTCACCATATCAGCCGTAGCTGTGGCGATCAATTCGTTCACACGATCTAAACAAGCATTCAAACCAGCGGCAAATTCGTAACGGCTTAAAGCCCGATTACCGCGAAATGTGCCATTAGGATAACCTGCAATACAGCCGTATCGTTCTACCAAAGACTGCAATGCTTGGAATGCCCAATCTGTAGGTTGAACATCAGAAAACTGAGAAACGGATGTTACCTGAGACAGCGAATTATTGTTTTCGTTGCTGTAGCGGTTAACTTGAGCTAAAACTTGAGTTTCTTTGGTTTCACTAGCCAATACTTCTGTTGTCGAAGCAGCTTCTACTGATAATGTTTCCGTAGTTGTTGGAGCGGCGATCGCTGTTGAAGATACTAACAACGCTGCTCCCAAAACTGCTGGGCTAACCACTAGGGATTTCCACAAAATATTAGACATTTTTCTTTTTCTCCTCACACCTTTATATGGACAACTTGCTTCGCTTTAACTAACTGCTTAGAACTGCGAAATTCGGTTTAAACCTGTTTATTAGGCATGAATGCCACCAATATCACAATTTTAGCGTCTAAAAGACTAATAATTGGTTAATAAATCGTTAAGCTTCTATGCAATTAACTTATACGACAAGCTAGAATCATATCCTTGGATTATATTGTATTTGCTTGGAAATGATCAAGATCAGATTTTTTTTGATTAAGTTACTTTTACAAGAGCATCCGGTAAGCGTAAGGCTCAGTGTCTTTAGCCCTGAGAGTGTCAATTTCCATTTTCTTGGTCTTGCCTTTGTTATGGAAACCAACAATAATTGGCCAGCATATACCTGTATCAAGTTACTTTCACCAACAGGCTTTGGAAGACAAAATCCTATCTGAGTTGTAAAAGAGTTTTTGAACCACAACGTTTCTACATTTATTGATAAGGGTTCGGACTTGACACAAACCTATACTCCGTTTACAGACATTCTCTTATTTGCTAATGTTCCCAAATAATAATGATTTTTATAAAAAACTACCCATAAAAACTATCCGCCCTGATTTAGATCAGATAACCTAAATCAGGGCGGTCTAGCGGGTCTTCAAGTTGCAACCAGACTGCCGGAAGGAACTCCGACGTTAAGCCTAGCTAGTTGAGCTAACTTAGTATCTCAAGAGAACTAAGGCTAACTTTTAGAGAACAGCCCCGGCGCACAGCCGGCTAACTGCAACTTGATGACCCATGCGTATACTACTTTCTATCATGGGCATCACCTCCTTGTTGCCTAAACGGTCTTAGTTTCAAAAGGGGCAAAGCAAAATGCTTTGGGTTTGTAACCTGAGATTACTATAACACAACTGCAAAAATTTGCAATAGAATTTTGCCATTAAAAAAACCCCCACTGACAGGTGGAGGCTAAATGGATATTAATCCAGGATTAATTTTCAGATTTAGAGAGCGTTACCGCGTGGTAGCACTTCTTCTGGGAATACAAATTGTTCATGTGGTTGATCTTGAGGAGCCATCCAAGCGCGGATACCCTCATTCAACAAAATGTTTTTGGTATAGAAAGTTTCAAACTCTGGG
>NZ_VIKW01000049.1 GCF_009711975.1 Anabaena sp. UHCC 0204 | reverse complement strand
AGCTTCGCTCTCCGGCACTTATTTAATATATCGAACCTACTTTAGTTTGTCAACTCTTTTTTCAAACTATTTTTACTCCTGGTTATTTTTTTTGGTTGTAATTGTTGTGGGTTAAGGGTTATGGGCGTTAAGATTTCCGAGATTTCTGCCCGGTGAGTGGTGTTTTTGATTTGTTTGAGTTTGTTGAGTTCCATCTCTGGTATTTTTTTGAGTAATTACGGAACGAGAAACAATTATTGGTAGTGTTGAGTGGATATAGAGATTAGATGATGATATGAAGAGTTCAGTGGCTGTACTACCACCGTTTTTGGTGCTGGATCAATTGTTGCAAAGTTGGTTGTTGGAGGATATTGGTAGAGGCGATCGCACTACTCAGTCTCTATTATCCCAAAATCCAACGAGAGGAAAGGCTAAGTGGATCACGAAAGCACCGGGAATAATTGCTGGTTTACCGATTGCGGCTAGGGTGTTTCAGCTTTTGAATCATCAAGTTGATTTTTTGAATATTACCGCTGAGGGAGTAAAGTGTGAACCAGGACAGGTAGTAGCGGAAATTAACGGTTCACTGGATTCGCTGTTAATGGGTGAAAGGGTGGCGTTGAATTTGGCGATGCGGTTGAGTGGAATTGCCACTCTGACTAATATATATGTAGAAAAAATTGCTGACTTACCTGCTCAATTGGTGGATACGCGCAAAACTACACCAGGGTTGAGAATTTTGGAAAAGTATGCTACTGCTTTAGGTGGTGCGATTAATCACCGAATGGGCTTAGATGATGCGGTGATGATTAAGGATAATCATATTGTCGCGGCTGGAGGAATTGGAGAAGCTGTTACCCGCATTCGTTCTCAAATTCCTTATCCTTTGACAATTGAAGTAGAGACGGAAAATTTAGAACAGGTGCGGGAAGCTTTACAGCATAAAGCCGATATTATTATGTTGGATAATATGCCTTTGGATATGATGAGTAAGGCTGTATTGTTGATTCGTGAAGAAGATAGTCGGGTGAAAATTGAGGCTTCAGGAAATGTAACCTTGGAGACCATTCGGGCTGTGGCGGAAACTGGTGTTGATTATATTTCTAGCAGTGCGCCAATTACTCAGTCTAAGTGGTTGGATTTGAGTATGAGAATGGGTTAATAACGTAAGTTGCTAGTGAGGGAAATTGTCAGAATCAGGATTTACAGGATTTAAGGATGAACAGGATTAAGACTGAGATTTTATCACCAATTAACAATTACCAGCCCTAACTATGACTAGGAAGTTGGGTTAATAGAGAAATTTAGAAATTCTTTTGACAGCAGTTTCTAATGTTTCTGGTTTCTGCACCAATGCAAAACGAACGTATCCTTCACCAAATTTACCAAATCCGACACCTGGGGAAGCCGCTACACCAGTTTGTTTAACTAATTCGGTGCAGAATTCTATGGAATTTTGACTCCATTTAGGGGGTAATTTTGCCCAAATGTACATTGTGGCTTCTGGTGTGGGAACGTTCCAGCCGATGCTGTGTAAGGCTTTAATGAAGGTGTCGCGGCGTTGACGAAAAATCTTAACAGCAGATTTTACACCATCTTGGGGTCCTGTGAGAGCAGCGATCGCTCCGTTTAAAATTCCCAAATATTGATTAAAATCAACGGTGGCTTTGATTTGCTTCAAGGCTTGAATTAATTGTGGATTACCAATTGCATAACCAATACGGAAGCCGCCCATATTATAAGACTTAGACAGGGTAAAAAATTCAATAGAAACGCTTTTTTCGGGGTCAGCTTGCAAAATTGAGGGAACAGGGGATTTTGGATTTTGGGTTTCTTCTGCGAAAACTAAATCAACGTAGGGGAAATCGTGAACAAGAACTATATTATGTTGTTGACAAAAAGCTACGGCTTCTTTAAAGAAAGATAAAGGGGCGATCGCACTGGTAGGATTATGAGGATAACTTAATACCATCAACCGCGATTGAGCTAAAACAGTGGCGGGAATATCAGTTAAAACTGGTAAAAAATCATTTTCCGGTTTTAATGGCATTGGGTAAATTTGACCACTCGCCAAGTATACTCCACCTGCATGGGAAGGATAACCAGGATCTAATAATAGGGCAAAATCGCCGGGATTAAGCACGGCTAAAGGTAAATGGGCTGTTCCTTCTTGAGAACCAATTAGAGGTAAAACTTCAGTTTCTGGGTCAACTGGGATACCAAATTTTTGCTCATACCATTGGGCTGCGGCTTGACGGAAACTCTGAGTACCACGAAATAATAAGTAGCCATGAGTGCTAGGATCATGGAGAGATTGAGCGATCGCTTCAATGATATGATCTTGGGCAGGTAAATCTGAAGAACCCAAAGACAAATCAATTAATTCTCTTCCACCAGCCAAAGCAATGGATTTGGCTGTGTCCATATCGGCAAATACGTTAGATTTTAAGGGTTGTAACCGGGTTGCAAATTGCATTTTAGTCCATTAGTCATTGATCATTAGCCATGAGTTAGTGATCAAAAACTATGGAGTGTTGATCACTAACCGATAACTAATTATTATTTAAATGCTTATCCAAAAAACCGAGTAATTTATCCTTACCAATTACTCCCTCAATAGATTCTAATAGTTGATCTCCTCTGACTAACCTCAGAGCGGGAAGACCTTCTACCTGATATTGCTTGACAGTGAGTGGATTGGGGTCAGTTTCCATTTTCACAATTTTCAGGCGATCGCTATAAGTTGTAGCAGCCGCGTTAATTACTGGTGACATCAATTGACAAGGACCACACCAGGAAGCCCAAAAATAGACTAATACAGGCTGCTCGGCTTTTAACACTTCCGTTTCAAACTCAGCATCAGTGATAGTGATTACACCCTTGTTCATGATAGTCTCCATAAGTGGCACAAATTAATCAAGCTGGTTCACAAAATACTTTATCCCAATCTGAGAGTCAGTTGTTATAACATTTTGGATTTTAAATTTTGAATTTTAGCTAATCAAATACTTACATTATCAGATTTTTATCTTGAACTTGGTCAAAATCATTTTGAAAATTGGGATTAGATTTACCAATCATCAATTACTAATGAAGCGAAATCCCACAACGTGAGATGTGTGGGATTAACTGAATTGAATTATCTGCAAAAACTACAGATTATCCAATTGTTTGCGGAGGGCTTCCAATTCAGCATCAACTGGTTCAGTAGATTTAGCTGTACTGGTTGGTTGGGTTGGGGGTGCAGTGCTGGTTTGCTCTGGAGTTAGGAGTTTTGGTTCTGGAGCAGGTGCAAGCGAGGCTTTCAAAGCAGCCAATTCATCATCAACATCACTACCAGATTCCAATTGTGCAAATTGAGTTTCTAAATCTACATTTGCTAACTCCGCTCCTGACTGAGCGCGGGCTTCTTGCATCAAAACTTTTTCTTCCATCCGCTCAAAAGCAGACATGGCACTACTGGTACTCATACCACTAACCATACCTTGGAGTTGCTCTTGGGCTTTGGCTGTAGTAATCCGAGCTTTGAGCATTTCTTTTTTAGTCTTAGCTTCAGAAATTTTGCTCTCTAACTGGATTAAATTACGTTTGAGGGTTTCAACCTGAGTAGATTGTTGATCTAAACTGGCTTTTAGGGCTGCACTGGTATCAGTATAAGTTTTTTTGCGCTCTAAAGCTTGACGCGCTAGGTTCTCATCACCTTTTTGAATAGCGAGTTGAGCGTTGCGTTGCCACTTATTAATTTCATTTTGTCCATCATTATACTGTTTCTCAGTCCGTTTTTGGGCAGCGATGGTTTGGGCTACCCCTTGACGCAACTTCACCATATCCTCCTGCATTTCCAGGATGGCTTGCTCCAGCATTTTTTCTGGATCTTCGGCTTTACTGACCAAATCGTTTAGGTTAGCACCAACAACTCGTTTAAGGCGATCAAATAATCCCATAAATTTATTTTTCCTTTCGAGGTTTACGCGCTTGGTTAGATAGTTAGCTTTTTTACTATATTAATAGCTACCTATTCCAATGTAGTCTTTCCAGTCTGGATTACTATCTTCTTTTCTATTCTGAATCATCAACTTATCAATTAGCTATATTAACCAACCAAACTTATAGTTCTGGTGATTTCGGTAAATTTTTCCTGGGTTGAGAATTTTCCCCTTGATCTAGCAGAGAAGTTTTCATGGCTGCGAGTTCCGTATCAATATCATGATCAGAATCTAAAGATGCAAATCGTTTTTCCAGATCATCTCCACCCAGTGTACTAGCAACTTCTGATTGTGCTTCTATCTGTAAAACTTTTTCCTCCATTCGTTCTAATGCACTCATACTTGATGTAGCAGAAGATCCAGTTAACATTTCTTGGAGTCTATAAGAAGCTTCGGCCGAACGAGCGCGAGCAATATACATATCTTTTTTAGTTTTTACCTCAGCCAATTTCAATTCTAGAGTCCGCATATCCTGCTTCCATTTAGATACGACATCTTTGTGCTGCTGAATTTGGCTAATTAAGGTTGTTGCAGTTTGTTGGTAAAATTTGCGTTTGGTGAGAGCTTCTCGCGCTAGAGATTCATTACCCTGTTGGAGGGATAATTGGGCGCGACGATACCATTCTTCAGATTGGGATTCTGCCGCTGCTGCTTGGCGTTCTGTGCGCTTTTGGGTAGCGATCGCTTGAGCTACTCCTTGACGCAATTGTACCAAATTCTCCTGCATCTCCATGAAAGTATTTTCCAGAATCTTTTCTGGATCTTCTGCATTGCTAACTAGACTATTAAAATTAGCGCGAATCACCCGCAGAATACGCTTCATCACTTCCATGTAGGCTCTACCTTGACCATTTACCGGACTATGAGGTTTTTTTCAGTTTTGAATTCAGAAAATCCCAGCATGATATTTTTAATCTAGCCATTCTCAATCATATAGCAATTGCCAAGGTGTTCAATGGAAAAATTCCTCTCACCACAGGATATTACTCCTGCTATATCGCCTTTTTGGCAATTATGGCTGCTGTACTCGGCCTTTGATACCTTTAGCTTCTAGTTCCTGCAATCTGCGCTTAACATCATCTTTAGTTTTTAAAGCACCCAAATAAATAAATTTTTGATTTGGTGATAAATAAGCATCAGAAACTACTTGTTGTGCTGCTGCTAAAGTCTGATCACCTTGATTATCAGCAATAATGTAATAGTACCCATTAGCTGACGGTTTCACATCTTCTATTGGGGGTAATGAGGCAGATGTGGGCATGGGTAGAGGTGTGGATAGGACTCTACTAGGTAGAGGGGGAAGGGTTGGTAAGGGAGAAATAGGCTTTATGGGTGGTTGAATAGCTAAAGGAGTTGATGTAATTTGGGGCGTTGGTCTCACCTTTGGTGTTAAACCTACTATATCTTTAGGATCTCTGACTTGGCGAAATTCTTGGGTAGCTAAATTAGGATATTTGGCTATGGGTGTGACGCTTGACTCATTGCTAGGTGGGATTTCTGTATTTTCAGCAGTTGGTAATGAATCACTGTTAAGAAATTTGCTTAAATTCAACTGAGGCAAATTTTTGGGACTTAAAACGACATAGCCTAAAGCTAAACTTGCCAATAATAACAACAACATTGAACCAATACCCACAGGTGATAACACACTGTCGCGGGAATGGGGAGAAGTAGGAATGTTAGTTTTTTCTGCTGTCAAACTCCGCAATAGTGCTTCACTAGATTCTAAATAATCATCTGGTTCTTTGGGAGTATCACTGGTTTGCAGAAGCGTGGGATTTTCAGCGGGTTGAATTTTGGTGATAACTAGACTGCTGCTCAATTTTTCTGAGTTTGGAGAAGTTGGGTTTTCCTCTATTCCCTGAGACGGAAATTTCTGAGCAGAATTAAATACTTCAGTCTCAGTAGTTAGTAGAGGATTTTCTGAAGGAATGGTAGGAACATTTGGTAATTGAATATCGTTTAACAGGGCTGTTTTTTCATATCTAATGTAACTTTCTACACTTCCTGCTGTTTGTTTTCGAGCCGTCTTGCGTGTGCGTCTGTATCGGGTTAATTCTTGATCTAATTGCACTTCTAAACTAGCCAGAGCTGTAGTGAGGACAGGGTTTAAAGCTACCTTTTGAGAGGATCTAGCCGAATCTATCAGGGGATTTGGATTCATTGGTTAAGATGGTGTAGTGGTAAATAAGTCAGTGGATTTTTAATATACTAACGAAAATTATTTGTAAGTATTCAGTTATTTTACCCAAGTTGCTAGTTAGAAGTATGGCTGACATCATGCGCCTTTTGCTGATTCCCAAACTAGTAACTTATCGTTAGTGGCTATGAGGTATCCGCTAACCGCTAAATGCTAACAATAGTAAAAATACTGGCACAATATGTCTTTTAAATCAATTAATCATGTTTTAGGTAATATTGAACGGTCAGCACAATGGCAAGAGCAACTATTTCCGCGGTTACTCAAGTGTTGGGTAGAAGTTGTAGGTAATCCAGTTGCTGCTCAAACTCGTCCTTTATCAATTCAGCGTGATGTAGTGTGGGTAGCAACTTCCAGTGCTGCTTGGGCGCAAAATTTAACCTTTGGACGGAAAACTATACTCATGAAATTAAACCATAAGCTGTCTACGTCCTTAGTAGATATTCGATTTTCGACAGCAGAGTGGAATAGTTCATCAATAACGGGAACACAAACAACTGTTTCTGCATCAGAACACCCCAGTTATGTTGCTGATGATATGACAGCGATGAAAGTTACACCCAATCGTGAAAATGCCCTGGGCGCTTTTGAAAATTGGGCTAAAATCATGCAAGTGCGATCGCATGGTCTCCCTTTATGTCCCCAATGTCAATGTCCCACTCCACCTGGTGAAATCGAACGCTGGAATGTTTGTTCTCTCTGTGCTACTAAGCTGTTGGAGTAGACTTCCTAGATATTGATAGCAGTATTTAGGGCTTGCGGAATCGTTAAATAAATTAGGTGCTAAAAACTGAATTTACATCTTTCAAAAGTAGGGTTTGCAAAGCGTTAACAAATCTAAAATCCTACTTTTAACCTTGATCCCCAATAAGTTTTAGACAAAAACCAATATGTACGCACTCTAAAAATGATTTACAAATATAACAAGAATATAAAGACATCCTAAAGTTTATTTATCGCTAATTATGGCTATAACCCATATCCAATAATAACTTTTGCCCTTCATGCCTATTTTGCCCAAGCAGCAAAATATATAAGTGTGATAATTAGTCCTACACGGCACTGAAGATGAAGCCACATGAAATCAATTAAGCGTCTAACATCTACCTGTCGATATTGTCGTCATTACCAGCCAGAGGGTCGCCGTGGTGGTATGTGCGAAAAGTTGAGCGCACCAGTACAAGGGGTTTGGAAAGCTTGTCCTTTTGCTTTACCGGCTTTTGCTCCTTCTTGGGAAACTTTAGAAGATGCTTGGAGTTTACCAGTAGCCAGACCTGTTTTATCGGCTGCTCAAAGTCTTCCGTCCGAGTTAGACAATCTGACAGTGGCCTCTGTTGAAGATATTCCTACTTGCACTGCACAAGAGGTAGAAAATCAGAGGGCGCTAATTTACAAAAAATTTCAGCAATCAACAGTTAGCAATCAGCAGTAGAACTGAGAAAAAGGTCTTTATAAATAGATTTTTGACTAGATTGACCTACAATCCACCGTAACTACCTGGTGTTACTGTAATTAGTTTCCTGTAAACCAGAAATAAGATTTGACTTTAAATTTTTGAATGTTGCCAATTTTGATATCTTTATAAATCGCACCTTCTTGTCAAGAAGGTGCGATTTTGATATACAGCAGGAGTCAGGAGTTGTAGAGGCGTATCCCAGACGGAATCTGGAAGTATCAGCATTCGATGTAAGTAAGGGCGAAGCATTCGGAAAATAAACTTAGATTATGTACTTCATTAATCTACAATCTGCTGTATATCTAAGGTAGCCAAGGAAAATCCCGAAAATTGGGGGGACGTTTTTCTAAAAATGCTTGTTTTCCTTCTGCTCCTTCTTCTGTCATGTAATAGAGGAGAGTGGCATTACCAGCAAGTTCTTGTAAACCAGCTTGTCCGTCACAGTCAGCATTAAAGGCGGATTTGAGACAACGAATCGCAATGGGGCTTTTTTCTAAGACTTCTTGCGCCCATTGTATACCTTCTGTTTCTAGTTGTTCTATAGGAACGACGGTATTAACTAAACCCATTTCTAAAGCTTGTGCGGCATTATATTGACGACAGAGAAACCATATTTCTCTGGCTTTTTTTTGTCCGACAATTCTGGCCAGGTAGCTTGCACCAAAACCACCGTCAAAACTACCAACTTTGGGTCCTGTTTGTCCAAAAATAGCGTTATCGGCGGCAATAGTCAAGTCACAGATTAAATGTAAAACATGGCCTCCACCAATAGCATAACCAGCAACTAAGGCAATTACTACTTTGGGCATGGAACGAATGAGACGCTGTAAATCCAAGACGTTTAAACGAGGAATTCCAGCATCATCTACATAACCAGCTTGTCCACGTACACTTTGATCACCACCTGAACAGAAAGCGTATTTACCATCTGTATGGGGTCCAGCACCCGTAAATAGGACTACACCAATACTTGTATCTTCACGAGCATCCCAAAAGGCTTCATATAGTTCAAATACGGTTTTAGGACGGAAAGCGTTACGTTTGTGGGGACGGTTAATGGTGATTTTGGCGATACCGTCGCTTTTTTGGTAGATGATGTCTTCGTAGGTTTTGACGGTTTTCCAGTCTATTTGCATGGTTATAGGTGGGTTGATTGTGCTTGAAAATTTTATCGCGGACTTGGGGTGAAGCAATTGCTCAGGCTAAGATTTTATGATATGTTAACAAGCATGATACCTTGTGATTATCTAGCGTTTTATTATCTTGCTCTGATACTCATTTACAGATAAAGGCAGTACAAAAACTTAAGTAAGTGGCTCATGCGATGAAAACTAAACTAGAAGATGTTTTTGGAGTAAGTAGTAAACCAGTCCTTTCATATGTAGAAAGGGATCAAGTTGATAAAAGGTTTATTGAAGCACTAAAATCTGACAAACAAATTATTGTTTATGGATCTTCAAAGCAGGGAAAAACGGCATTAGTTTCTAAATATATTAATTATGAACAAAATGTATCTGTTAGTCTTAGTCCTAAAACTACTATCTTAGATATATACTCCAGTATTCTAAGACAATCAGGTGTAAGTATTCAAATTAACTTTAGTGAATCTACATCAAGAGAAGCAAGTTTAGGAATAGTTGGAAAATTTAAAGCTACATTACCTTTTTTCGGAGGTAGTGAAATTGAAGGAAATAATGATCTGAAATCTAGCGTTAGTAAAGATTATGAACATGAAGAAATTCCTTTCAATCTCGCTCTTCCTCAAGATATTTCTGAAATATTGAGAAAAATAAAATTTAATAAATTTATTATTCTGGAAAACTTTCATTATCTTGATGATCAGCTTCAACAAGAATTCGCTTATGACTTAAGATCATTCCAAGAAATGGGAATTCGTTTTATTATTCTTGGGGTGTGGAGAGAAAAAAACAAAATGGTTCAATTTAATGGTGACTTATTGGACAGAATCGAAGAAGTTCCAGTTGAACCTTGGCTTGAAGAGGATTTTCTCAAAGTAATAAAAAAAGGAGCAGAAGAACTTTCAATTAGTTTCCCACAAGATTTATTAAATGAATGCCATGATATTTCCTTTAAAAGTATAGGAGTGCTGCAAGAAATTTTAAAAGAAATATGTATTAGTGCTGGAATTTCAGAAAAACAAAAAACTTTAACTAATATATCTCACAATCCTCATTTAAAAAATGCTGTCAGTAAAAAAGCAGAGGATTATTTAGTTCGACATCAGAGAGCGCTAGAGGCAATTGCATCAGGTAATTCTAATTCTGCTTCCTCATCTCCAGAAGGATTAACTCCTCTTTTTCTTCCTTATTATCTAGTAAGAGTTATTTTAGAATCAGGATATGAAGGTTTAGCTAATGGAATGAAGCGATCTGTTTTACAAACTAAAATTCAAGATATACATCATAGATCGAATAATGTTCGAGCTTCCGATATGAGTAATTTACTTCACAATCTTGCAAAACTCCAAAATAATAAAACTATATCCCCACCAATTATTGATTATGATAGAAGTACAAAATATCTACAGATAGTAGATTCAACGTTCTATTTTTTTCTTAGACACGCTGATTTATCAGAAATTTTACAAGAATTACCAAGTCCCTTGGATGAATAGCTATTAAAAAATAGTTATACTTCGCAAGGTCACAATTTGAGCTTTTGCTTAAAGGGGATATATGGATGTAAAAACGCAAGTTATGACCTTCTTAGGTATAACCCCCAATGCCCACTCCAAACTGCACTAAATTCTCCTTTCTCCACATAGCATCCCTTTTCCGATTTGTCTTAATTTCCAAAATCCGAATTCCTGTATTTGGTAACGGATTTAATCTTTCCTGCAAATCATCCCAAGAACGAATAAACTCATGCTGTACACCATAAGTAGAGCATAACTGAGCAAAATCAATATCTTGGGGAGTGGCAAAAAATTCCTCAAAAGGTGGATCAAATTTGGCAACGGGTAACATCTCAAATATGCCTCCACCATTGTTATTAATTAAGATAATTGTCAGATGTCCAATAAATTTATTTCTAATTAAAAAACCGTTTGTATCATGTAATAGGGATAAATCTCCTGTCAACATGACACTACTTTTTTGATGATGTGCTACTCCTAAAGCGGTTGAAAGTGTGCCATCAATTCCATTTGCACCGCGATTAAAATAAGGCTTAATTTTTAACTTATTCGGTTTCCAAAAAAATTCTACATCCCTTACTGGCATACTATTAGCAATAAATAATGGTGTTTTTGGTGGGAGATTTTGCGAAATTAACCAAGCAGCTTTACTTTCAATTAACTCTTCCATGTTTTGAAAGTTATCATCAATATTTTTTCTGATGTTTACTTCTAAATTACACCATTTTTGTAAATATTCTAAATCCCTATTTCCTGGTTTCCAATTTTCAGTCTTTAAATACTCTATAGATGTCCTTAAATGTGTAGTTTTTCCATGTAAAGGATCTAAATTTTGATCGCAACTATCAATTATCCAACGTTGAGGTTTAGTAGCAATTAACCAATTACGCAATTCTTTACTTGTGGGCATTTCTCCGACTTGAATTACCATTTCTGGTGCTAATTCTTCAGCAAGTTGCTGATTACGTAAAATGATGTCATAGGTAGAAATTAAATAGGGATTTAAATCTGCGTAATTTCTGAGTGGTGAAAGTCCTTCTGCTAAAACAGGCCATTGGAGAGATTGAGAAAGTTGGGCGATCGCTCTACAATATTCTTGAGGTTGTTTCGTTTGAGCTACACCAGCAATAATAATCCCTTTTTGGTGATGGGTAATTGGTAATTGGTAATTGGTAGTTGGTAATGGAGTCGAGACTATTCCAGAGAAGAAATTTTCAACATCTAAGGTAAAATCTATACCATCAGGAATTGGCGCAAGCGGATCACGAAATGGTATATTTAGATGTACTGTTCCCCCATTGGGAAATTGACAACGTTCCCAAGCATAAATTACTGTTTGTCTGAGATAATTTAACATTTCCATTTCAGCAACAGGTATAGCTAACTCGGTTTGCCAATTGGGATAATTACTGTATAATTTTACTTGATCAATAGTTTGTCCAGAATGACATTCTCGTAATTCTGCTGGTCTATCTGTAGTTAAGATTAATAACGGTATACGACTTTCCTTAGCTTCAATTACCGCAGGGTAAAAATTCGCTCCCGCTGTTCCTGAAGTACACACTAATACTACAGGTTTTCCGGTCGCTTTAGCTTGTCCCAAGGCAAAAAAAGCGGCTGAACGTTCATCTAAAATGGAAATAGCTTCAATATCCGGTGTTTGTTGGACAAATGCAAAAGTTAATGGTGTAGAACGAGAACCAGGACAAATAACTGCACAATTTAAACCCAAACGTTTGAGGGTTTCCGTCAACACATAAGACCAAAGTTGATTAAGATTATGAAAAGTAAGTTGCATTTAATTAGATAATGGTAATTAGGTAAAATTACCATCTGTCACTATAATTTATTATTTTTTATGGACTGTATCCATTTAACAGGAATTCGCTGCTACGGCTATACCGGGTTTTTACCAGAAGAACAGGTATTAGGACAATGGTTTGAGGTGGATGTTAAATTATGGTTGGATCTTTCTCAACCCGCTAAAACAGATAATATTGAAGATACAGTAGATTATCGGCGGACAATTAGCTTAATTCAAAATTTGGTCAAAACGGCAAAGTTTATATTGGTAGAAAGATTAGCAGGTGCGATCGCTGATGGTATTCTAGAGGACAGCGACAGTATTAGTCAAGTACAGGTTTTGCTCAGTAAACCCGCTGCACCTATTCCTGATTTTAACGGCAAAATTAGCATTGAGTTAACGCGAAGCAAGTTTAACTAACTACCCTGTTATGGAAAAAACAGAAAAACAAAAAATGCTGACAGGAGAGTTATATTCATCAGAAGATTCGGAATTAACTACTGAAAGTCAGCGTGCTAGTCGTTTACTGCGAATGTACAACTCAACCACAGCAGAACAGCAACAGCAGCGACAGCAAATTTTACAAGGCTTATTTGCTGAGATAGGAGCAAAAATCAAAATTGTCCCACCTTTCCACTGTGACTATGGCAGTAATATTTACACTGGTAATAACTTATATGTAAATTACGGTTGTGTAATTTTAGATTGCCATACTGTTCATATTGGCGAAAATGTATTGATTGCTCCTTATGTACAGATTTATACAGCTTATCATCCCACAGATCCAGAAACCCGGTTAACGGGTAGAGAACTAGCAGCACCAATTAGAATTGGTCATAATGTGTGGATAGGTGGTGGCGCAATAATTTGTCCAGGTGTGACTATTGGTGATAATACTAGTATTGGTGCAGGTAGTGTAGTAGTTACAGATATCCCCAAAAATGTTGTAGCTGCGGGTAATCCTTGCCGAATTATTCGTCATTTATCTGAAAATATAGTTGTTTAATTTCAATTTTTTAATTCTTATAGGAGATTGCAGATCAATTAGGTACATATTTTACCGTTATCTAGAAAATTTCATAGTCTAGGTTAAAAAATTTAGGTTAGAAAAAATTAAAATCAACTAACTTCTTTTTTGAGCGCAGAGTGTCAGTTAAACAAACTAACATCAAATTACATCGAAACTTCATTTACCAATATCTTCATTCCAAAGTTCGGGGTTTGTTTGAATAAAATCACTCATCATTTGTTCACATTCATCTAGATTTAAATCTACTACTTCCACTCCATGAGATACCATAAATTCCTTTGCTCCCGAAAAGGTTCGTGATTCCCCAGCAATGACTTTTTTAATACCAAACTGCACTACCGCACCAGCGCACAAATAGCACGGCATTAGTGTTGAATAAAGTGTTGTCCCTCTGTAATTACCAATTCTACCAGCATTACGGAGGCAATCAATTTCTGCATGAGTGACAGGATCACTTTCTTGTACACGCTTATTGTGTCCTCTACCGACAATTTTACCATCCTTAACCAATACAGACCCAATGGGAATTCCCCCTTCTTGTCTACCTTGTTTAGCTTCAAAAATCGCCGCATTCATAAATTCGTCCATTTGTCAATGCTCCTGATATAAAAAAATCATTGTTATCAATGTTTTCCTGTGGAAAAACTGTGGAAAAACTAGCCTAGATTTTTATAGCGTCATGATAATATATGAACCTGATGAATAATAAAGTTACGTTTTCCACAGCTTTTCCCCAAAAAGTTATACTTTTACGACAATTTTAAGTCAAAATTAATTAATCTTTAGACTTTACTTAATATTTGCGCTTAATAGCGAAGATTGATATTTGAGAAATTAGGTTTTCTGGTTGTGGAAAACATGATTAAGGGTTAATTTTATTTTTGGAAGTAGCCATGTGGATGCGATCGCTCAATTGGTGTAAAGTTTGAATTAAAGTCTGATCACTTTCCTGTAACTGGGTAATTTTTTCACAACTATACATCACTGTTGTATGATCTTTACCACCAAATTCCTCGCCTATTCTGGGTAAACTCAGTTTGGTATATTGTCGCATTAAATACATTCCTATCTGTCTAGCCCAACTAATTTCTCGACGACGGGAATTACTCTTGAGATCCTCAATAGAAACATTCAAAGCATCTGCGACTATTATTAAAATAATCTCTGGAGTCGTTTCTATTTTCTGGCTAGGAGTTCCTAAAATGGGAGCAAGGTTTTCCACAGTCATAGGTAAACCCCAAATAGAAATATAAGCCAAAGCTCGAATTAACGCCCCTTCTAACTCACGAATATTAGAAGTATAATTACAAGCAATATATTCAATCACATTTTTCGGTAAACGAATATTTTCATACTCAGCTTTTTTTTGCAAAATTGCCATTCTTGTCTCTAAATCAGGGGTTTGAATATCTGCAATTAGTCCCATAGAAAACCGTGAACAAAGACGTTCTTGTAAACTGGGAATCTGGTTAGGAGGACGATCTGAAGCAATAACAACTTGTTTACCCGCTTCATGTAAAGTATTAAAAGTATGAAAAAATTCCTCTTGAGTATATTCTTTACCCTCAATAAATTGAATATCATCAACCAACAGCACATCAGCCGCGCGATAATGTTCTCGAAAACTTTGCATACTATCTTGACGAATTGCTGTAATTAAATCATTTGTAAACTGTTCTGTAGAAACATAAAATATCTTAGAATTAGGACAAATTTCCCAGCGATAATTACCAATAGCTTGCATTAAGTGTGTTTTTCCTAAACCCACCCCACCACATAAAAATAAAGGATTAAATTCCCTACCAGGATATTCTGCTACAGCTAAGGAAGCAGCATGAGCCATGCGATTGTTAGCACCAACTACAAACCGGGAAAAAACATATTTAGAGTTTAAATCTGAAGTTTTGTGGGTATTTTTAGGCGCATTTGTGTAAAGATGATTTACTGCTGGAAATTCTCCTCGCGCTCCCTGATTACCCAAATGAGAAACTTCCTCATCTTCAGCTACAGTAATATAAATTTCTATTGGATAACCCACAATATCTTGAACTACATTAGCAATAGTATGGATGTAATATTTCTGAAGCCAATTGCGAGCAAAAGGATTAGGAGCATATATTACCAAGCAGTTGTTTTCTAGCTGCTGTGCATAAGCTGTCTTAATCCAAGTTTCAAAGGTAGGAGGAGCTAACTCTAACTGTAAACGCTCTAATACATGATTCCACAAACCATCTATGGGAATTTCCATCAACACCACCTTTATCCGTAATTCGTAATTCCTAATTCGTAATTACTTCTTGTCTCGTATGATCATTCTGGTAAAAACCAAGTATCTAAGATCCTAACACCTACTAACTAATACGGAGCAATAATTACCTATGAAGATTAATAATCATAACCTAGCGCCTAAAAATATTAATACCAGATTTTTACTACAAAACTTGAGAAATCAAGGTAAAAAATGGTTAACAGTATGCAGTGTAGGGGTTTTAATGCTGGGAGGTTGCAGTAGTCTGAATAAACTCACGTCAGAAGCTCAATCTAATGATACTCAAGCACAAAAAAACACAGTACCCACAACAGAAATCGCTCCTCCCGCCATTTTCTCCTCTGGAGATCCAAACTTTGTTGTTAAAGTAGTACAAAAGGTGGGAAGTGCTGTTGTTCGTATTGATTCTACTCGAACCGTCACTACTAGAGTTCCAGACGAATTTTCCGATCCCTTTTTTCGCGGATTTTTTGGGAATAGAATTCCGTCGCAACCCAGAGAAAGAGTGGAAAGAGGTAGCGGTTCTGGATTTATTATTAATTCATCTGGGCAAATTTTGACTAATTCCCATGTTGTTGACGGTGCTGATTTAGTTACAGTCACCCTCAAAGATGGCCGAACTTTTAAGGGTAAAGTATTAGGTGAAGACGCGGTAACAGATGTAGCAGTAATTCAAATTGATGCGAACAATTTACCCAGCCTAGCTTTAGGTAAATCCGATACTTTACAACCAGGAGAAGCCGTCATTGCTATTGGTAATCCTTTGGGTTTAAATAATACTGTCACATCGGGAATTATCAGTGCTACAGATCGTTCTAGTAGTGATATTGGTGCAAGTGATAAGCGTGTTGATTATTTGCAAACAGATGCAGCTATTAACCCTGGAAATTCCGGTGGACCATTACTAAATGCTCGTGGTGAAGTCATCGGGATGAATACAGCAATTATTCAAGGCGCTCAAGGTTTGGGATTTGCAATTCCTATTAATACTGTCCAAAAAATTGCCAATGAATTAATAGCTAAAGGTAGAGTTGATCATCCCTATTTGGGAATACAAATGGTAACACTAACACCTGAAGTTAAGGAAAGAATAATTGCGAGATTTGGCGATCGCATTAATTTATCTACAGATCAAGGGGTCTTATTAGTGAGGATTGTTCCTAACTCACCGGCAGCTATTGGTGGACTTCGCTCAGGGGATGTTATAAAAAGTATTAATAATCAATCAGTCCTGAAAGTTGATGAAGTACAAAAGTTAGTAGAAAATAGCAAAGTTGGCGTTCCTTTACAAATTCAGGTATTACGTGATGGCAAAATTTCCCAAGTCTCGGTTAAACCTGCACCTTTACCTGTTAACAAAGAAAATTGATATTTAACCCAAGTTGCTAGTTATCTAGTTGAGGCTGGTAATGGGGAACAAGGTGATAAAATCCCAGACTTCATCCTGTTTATCCTTAAATCCTGGAAATCCTGTATCCCTTACGGGAGCGTAAACCATATCAGACAGTTTCTCTAACTAGCAACTTACGTTAGTAAAAAAAGATGTTTTTTGTATATACTCAAGTAAGGATTCCTTACATTTTTTGTAAAGGCTAGGAGACAAGTCATGCTCGCCAAATTAACTTCTAAGAATCAGCTAACGCTGCCTAAAAGTATTACCCGTGAAATAATGGGAGAGTCTGAGTATTTTGAGGTCAAGGTAGAGAATGGGCAAATTATTCTCACTCCTGTGAAAATTCAGAGGGCTGACGCGGTTCGATCTAAACTGGCGGAATTAGACCTGAGTGAGCAGGATGTGGCTGATGCGGTAGCTTGGGCGCGTCATCAGTGAGGCTGATTATTTCGTGACAGGCGATCGTGATTTACTCAGTTTAAAAGATAATTTTTCTTGCCCGATTATCACTGCTGAAGATTTTATAAATGTTATTAATTTCCCCTATTCTAAAAATGAATGAATTAGCGCCAATTATTAAATTAGGTAATCTGGTATTACGACAAAAAGCTATTTGGGTTGAGAATATTCAAGAGGAAAAAATTCAAAACCTCATTGATGAATTAATTATCTCTGTCGCTCAAACCAATGGAGTGGGAATTGCTGCACCACAAGTAGCAGCATCTTACCGATTATTTATCGTCGCTTCTCGTCCTAATATCAGATATCCCCATGCACCAGAAATGCAACCTACAGCAATGATAAATCCCCAAATTATTGCCCATTCTTCAGAAATAGTTAAAGACTGGGAAGGTTGTTTAAGTGTTCCGAGAATTAGGGGTTTAGTCCCTAGATATCAAACAATTGAAATTGAATATACTGACCGGAATGGTAATTTACAAAAACAAGAATTAACTGATTTTGTCGCCAGAATTTTTCAACATGAGTATGATCATTTGGAAGGATTAGTATTTTTAGATCGTGTAGAAAACAATAACGATTTAATTAGTGAGGAAGAATATCAAAAATTGGTAATTGGTAATTAGTAATTAATTGGTAATGGGTAATGGGTAATGGGTGATTGGGGACTACAGCAAACAGATATAAGTTGTTAAAAGTATAACTTGCTTATAGCTACGCTTTAGTGTATTGTCAATTACAGGTAATTTGACAACATCTACACCAAGCACCCAGTTAAAACGATGACCCTTATCAAATCCTCTGAAAGACTGAACTTGCATTGGCTAACTCATGATGATCTATTAGGTGTTGTGCAAACAGCAACTCGATCTGCTGAAAAACAGCTTCAGCAGTTTGCTCAAAGTCCGGATTTTTGTGGAAAGATGATACTGGCATTTGGTACATCGCCAGCAGGTTTACAAGGTACTTGGGCGAATGGGGTAGTGATACTACCGACAATTGAGATTCGTTCGAGTAGCGAAATCAATGGGGCAAATGGGGCGTTTGCAGGGGCAACTAATACTATTTATTTAGCGCAAGAGTTTCTGATCGCCAATGTTAACAACTTAGATGCAGTTGTTGGGGTGTTGTTGGAAGAATATGGACATTTTGTTGATTATTCTATTAATAAAACAGACTCCCCAGGGGATGAAGGGGCTATTTTTTCGGCTTTGGTACAGGGTAAGAGTCTGGATAATGAGACTTTACAGGCATTAAAGGCTGAAGATGATCATGCAATTATTGTGATTGATGGGCAAGCTATTCAAGTAGAGCGGCAGGATCTAAACACCAGTGATAATTCGATTGCTACTGCTCGCAACATTGGTGTTTTGAATAATATACAAACTTTTCTAGATTCTGTTGATAATGCAGACC
>NZ_VIKW01000048.1 GCF_009711975.1 Anabaena sp. UHCC 0204 | reverse complement strand
AAAACTTCTTCATTTTCCCTAATTTCTGAATCTTCATATACAACAGTAGCAACTACACATTTTTTAGCTATTTCTATTTCTAATTCTAGATATCCTAAATTAAAAGCAAAGTTGATAATCTTCTTAAAAATTTCTTTGTTATCGTAATAGCCACTTGAATAATCACAATAATATTGTGCAGATGTAGTTCTATCTAAGCCAGAATAAAAATTAATTATTTTAGGTATAAAGACAGATATTTCTTGTTTTGGTAATTTTTGTATTATATCTTTGGCGTTAATTTGAATTAAACAGTCTATAATCCAACATTTATAATTTTGAATTCTACAATAATTACTATAATTATCTTTAGCATATTTTTCTACAGGAAGTGATCCATATAAATTCAACAGTTTAAATGATATTTTTGCACCAACTTCTGCTATAAATGTTGTAGGAAATCTAAAAGCTATTGTAGAAATATTATTAAAAATAAAATTTTTAGAAAAATAATTAAAATTACACATTTGTGTACTTGAGGAATCAAATAAGAAAACAGAAATATTATAATTAATATTCTGAACTTCTCCAAAATACGCAATCCAATAATAAAATGAAGTAGTTCCTAAATTAAAATTTTGTTCTCTGGATTTTTGTTCTAATTGCTGAACTATTCTTTTTTCTAGTTCTTGACACAATACTTCTGGCTTCTCTTGCATTACTTGTGAAACTATTAAAAAACTAAAGCCAATTTGAGAAATGGCTTTTGTAGCTGACCAACGAATTAAATCGCTAGAACCAAATTTAGAAAATTGACCCAGTATATCTAGTAAATCTCGACTATTTTGTAATTGAGTCTTGACTTTAATATCGCTTATTTTACCAAATGCTTGAATAGTTAATGCTAAAATAGGTTCAAGTTTTATTCCTTTCAGTATTTCCCAAAAAGCTGAAATAGGAGGGTCGGAGCGCATAGCTAAACCTTCAAATAAATCTAATTGCTCTCCAGGATATTTACAAGAATTAAAAGCATCTAAAATTTCAGCAGGAGTATTGATGTGAGAATAGTACATGATCTTGTTTGTTATAAAATAGCTTAATAAGTAGTCGTGCAAAATAAATTTTATATTTGGGAGAGGAAACAGGGAACAGGGAACAGGGAACAGGGAACAGGGAACAGGGAAGAACTACAGAGATTTTTGTTTGTTCCAAAAATGTTAAATTAATTTTGCTCAGGTACTTAATTATAAACATTGTTTGCCAGTTAAAAATTGCCCAAATGTTTATAAGTCTCATTTGAAATTTTACTGTATTGTATGAATAATTACCAATAGATAGAAAGAAAAATACTATGAAAACACAGAAGTATTGAATCCTGCAACAAAACTTTACAATCCTTGCCTTTTACACAAGTAAAATCCCTTGTTGATTGAAAATATAGTCATTAACTCCTCAAGTTTGGTATCACTAATGCCACTTATCGAGAATATTTTAGTCCATTAGTATGACTTTGGAAAAATCAATCAACCGATAAATAGAGATTTATTGGCTGATAGCTTAAGACGGTATTTTGTCAATAAAATTTAGATGCGTTTTCCATGATAAACTCCTTAATTACCCCTCACCAATGACATCAATCACAGCCTTTAACAAAGTGCGATCGTGAAAACTACTTTTAGTTAGATAATAGTTTGCTCCTGCTTCTAAACCTTGAATGCGGTCTTCTTCCCGGTCTTTGTAGGAAACAATAATCACAGGTAACTGCTTCAATTTAGTATTAGCTCTAATTTGAGTAGTCAGTTCAAAACCATTCATTCTCGGCATATCAATATCTGTCACCACCAAATCATAATCACCGCTGCGAACTGCATTCCATCCATCCATACCATTAACTGCCACATCTACTTTATAACCATTATTTTCTAACAATTTGCGCTCCATTTCTCGCACAGTAATAGAATCATCAACAACTAAAACTCGTTTATAGGTTTTGGTGACAGCTTGATGGGTGGATTGATTTACCTGACTTAGTTGCCCACTAGAGAGAATTTTAGTAATAGAACGGACTAAATCTTCCACATCAACAATTAAAACCGGAGAACCATCATCCATTAAAGCAGCGGCGCTAATATTAGGAACTTTACCGAGTCGGGGATCTAGTGGTCTGACGACTAAACTGCACTCACCGAGAAAGCGATCTACCACTAAGCCATAATGGTTGATGTGATTGCTACGAGAATTGCGTTCTGCACCATCACTGATGACCACCACTGGCAGACTTTCTTGATTAATATTTGGTGCTGCTAAATTTAGGACTTGATGGGCGGAGATTAAGCCTACAGGTTGATCATTAAGCATGAAAAATGGTTGATTTTCACAGATAATAATTTCCGATCTAGGAAGCATGATCACCCGATCAATCCGTGCCAAACCAAAGGCATAGGATTCATGAGATATTTCTACTAATAGGGTTCGTAGTACCGAGAGAGTGAGGGGCAACTGGAGGTACAAAGTCATTCCTTGTCCTGGCTGGGAAACAGCCCGTAGCGTCCCACCAACTTCTTTAACTGTGCTATGAACTATATCCAATCCTACACCTCTACCAGAAATCTCGGTGATTGTATTGGCTGTGGAAAAACCAGGCAAAAATAAGAAATCCATTAACTCCGTTTCGGTGAGTTGAGCAGCAATTTCAGGATTGGTATGATTTTTTCTGATCACCTCTTGACGCAAAACTTCCATATTGATGCCTCTACCGTCGTCAGAGACGCTAATTAATAGCATTCCGGCTCTATGGATGACTTCAATGCGAATAGTACCTGCTTCTGGTTTACCCATGGACAGCCGCTCTTGGGGTGATTCAATGCCATGATCTATGGCGTTGCGGAGGATATGGATTAAGGGAGTTTCTAGCCGTTCGAGAATATCTCTGTCTACTAAGGTAGATTTGCCGATAATTTCCAACTTGACTTGTTTACCTAAGTCCCTAGATAAGTCTCTGACTAGACGGGGGAAACTTTGTCCTCTGTCTACAAAAGGACTCATGTGGGTGGCAATAACTTGACGATAGAGACGGTCGGAAAGGTTGGAGAAACGTTGGCAAAATAGTTCTAATTCATTATGGCGATCGCTCAATAATTGATGACATTCCCCGGTGGTTTGCCGCGATATACTAATCTGCTCCTCTATTTGTCTATCTCCATAACGTTTAGCCTCGACTGCATCCTGTCCATCTATATTCCCCAACGACTGCTGTAGTCCATCTAATAGGCTGGATAATTTCACCTGATTAGCTTTAAGTTTTAATAATGAGTCAGCAAATGTTTCTAACCACTTGGCTTCAACTAAGGATTCTCCAGCCAATCCCATTAAGCGATTAAGGTTATCTGCACTCACCCGCACTACTCGATTTTGGATGGTGTCTGGGGATTGGGAATTGGGGATTGGGAATTGGTAATTGGTAATTGGTAATTGGGAAAAATCACCTTCCCCACTCCCCTGCTCCCTGCTTCCCTGCTCCCTACTCCCCTGCTCCTCTGCTCCTCTGCTCCCCTGTTCCCCTGCTCCTCTGCTCCCCTGCTCCCCTGCTCCTCTGCTCCCCTGCTCCCCTGCTCCTCTGCTCCCCTGTTCCCCTGCTCCTCTGCTCCCCTGCTCCTCTGCTCCCCTGTTCCCCTGTTCCCCTGCTTCCTGCACAATTGGCGGTAAGAGGATATTACTTATAGCACTCACTAAAACTTGTATATTCCCATCATCAATTTCCGGTGCTGTATTCCCCACACAAAATTCCGCCAGATGCAAGAGCATATCTACGGCTTGCAGTAATACATCAATATGAGAAGCCGTTAAAATCAGTTTGCCTGATTGAGCCGCAACAAAACAGTCCTCCATGCGATGAGCAAGGGAGACAACTGGATCTAACTGCACAATCCTTGCTGCACCCTTAATAGAGTGGGCTGCCCTCATTAAGGCTTCTAGTTCTTCTGAGGGATGGGCTTTGGTTTCCAGTGCTAACAGGCAATTATTTAACACTTCTCCCTGGGCTTTTACTTCCATACTGAATAAGTCCAGCAAGGAAAGGTTACGGAAATCTGGCTCTTGAGTCATGACAACACCTTCCTCCGTAAAGACATGAATAATAATTCATCATCTACATAACTCAGACTGCGTGATTGCCAGTGAAAGAAGCCTTTTATATAGGTGTGGGCGGCTGATGTACCACTATTTGGGGCATCTCTTAATTCACTATCATCAAATTTATGTAATCCGTAGAATTCATCTACTGCAAATACCCAACTATTCCCGGCTTTTTCAATTACTATCATGCGGGAATAGACTAAAGGACTTAATGATTCAGGTGTGGTTTCCGCAGTTTCTAAATGTAATAGATGACTTAAAGAAATACATAATTGTAGTTCTCCTCGGATATTTACTAACCCTTTTAAAATTTCATTACTGCGATGAGGGATAGTGTGAATTAAACTAGGTGATATAGTTTCTTTTAAAACTTGAGCCGGCAGCGCTAACCATTCTCTTTGCAACCGAAAAATAGCCACTGTTAACGCTTTCGTGGAAGTTAAAATATCCGACTTGACGGGAACAAGTTCCAACTCATTATCTGCTTTTACTGTTGTCTCGGCAAAGAACTGAGTCCATTCAGATTGATAGTTTTCTGGGAGAGAACGTTCTAATAAGTTGCGTCCAGCCGAAGAGTAAACGGGACAATTGCGACAGTGAATAAAATGGGATAATTCCGAGCAAGTGCGATCGCCTACAATCCCAATTGTATTCCAACATCTTTCTATTTTTGATAGTTCAGTGATGGAATTCATAATTAATTATCTCCCAAAAATCTATTACTCTTCTCCATATATGGCTCTGTTACATCATTAACTTGAAAACGACTCATTTCTTGACGTAACCCTTGAGCAACTTGATTAAGTTGAGAAATAGCCTGATTAATTTCTCGCAAAGAAGCCGCAGTTTGCACAGAATTACTACTTAATTGGGACATAGCATCGCTAATTTGTGATGCTCCCTGAGACTGTGCTTCCATTCCTTGACTCACTGCTTCATATCTTGGTGTCAACTCTTGAACTTGATCAATAATTGCTCCTAATTGTGTACTGATATTCCCCACATCTTCTACACTTCTTCCCACTTCTGCTGCAAATTTATCCATTTCCATTACTCCTGTAGAAACGGATGATTGCATTTGTTTTACCATTTGTTCAATATCTATGGTTGCTACTGCTGTTTGATCTGCTAATCTTCTAATTTCTCTGGCTACTACCGCAAAACCTAAACCATATTCTCCCGCTTTTTCTGCTTCTATGGCTGCATTTAATGATAGTAGATTAGTTTGATCTGCTACTTTGGTAATTGTCACTACTATATTATTAATATTATTGGCTTTTTCACTAATTACTCCCAATCTTCCCGCAATCGAATTAGTTGCTGCTACTAATTGTCTCATCGTCGTTTCCATCTGCAATAAGTCTTTTTGACTATCACTTGCTGCTACTGTTGTTCCTTGGGATAGGGATGCTACTTCTTCTACTGTTTTCACTAATTCTCTTGATGTTGCTGATATTTCTTTTGCTGCTACTGTGACTTGATTTGTTGATGCTAATTGTTCGGTTATACTTGTTTCTAGTTGTTTTCCTGATGCTGCTATTTGGGTGGCTGATGAGGTAACTTGGATGCCTGATTGTTGAATTTGTCTAATTAGGTTACTTAAGTTATTTGTCATGTATTGAAAAGAGAACATTAGCTTGATTATTTCATTTTTATTACTAGGATCAACTGTAATTTTTGTACTTAAATTACCTGCGGAAATCTCCTCTGCCAATGTCACAAGCCGAATAACCTGATTGGCAATTTGACGAGAAATTATCATTCCTAAAAGAATAGCTATAATTAAACAAGACAAAATACCAGTTGCCATAAAAAATATCGCTGCAATAACATCTTTTTCCGATTCCTGACGAATAAGTGTTGCATATTCTTGATTGAAGCTTAAAAGAGCAAAAATTTCTTCGTCACCTTTCCTAAAAGCGATATCTCCTTCTTTCAAGCTGTATTGATTTAACCTTTTATGTGCTTCTATTGCTTTTTTTACAGATGCCATTTCTGGAGAATTAGCTTTTCCCTGATTCATCAATTCCAGTGCAGTTTCCCAAGGATTCTTGAAACCTAGACGATTATATTCTGCTTCCCACTGCATGAATAGCTGATGAGACTTTTGCCAATTATCCCATTCGTTACGAAATTTTATATACAATTCTTCTTCATTATTATGTTTGGGAGTAGATTCATATTGTTTCAATCCTTCATCAATTCGATTCCAAGTTTTATTAATTTCTGCTAATGTAGCTTGTCTTTTTTCTCCAGTTATATATGGGTTCAATAGTGTTCTTTCTAAGCCATCAATTCGGCTCTGAGCTTCATGTATTTTTCCTATACCATCCAGACTAGGTATATTATCATTCGTAAGGGTGTTGATGTGGTTCGATAATTTATAAATTCCAATCCACCCCACCGCACCAACAAATAAAACTAGAATTGCTATTGATGAAAATGCGGACATTAATCGTATTTTTAGGCTTGTATTTTTAAACATAGTATGAAAATATTGATGATTCCTTTAATAATAATTGATACATATTTGAAAATACAGAACACCAATTATAAATTATTATTAAGTCTCTGAATTCGCTGCCAAAGCAAATTAGCATTAATAATATCTCCTTGATTTTCCTTGAGTAAAGCTAAGTGAGTTAAGGCTTCTTTATGAGTGGGTTGGAGATAAATTGCTTTTTGGAAGGATTGTAAGGAGTCTTCGTTTTTTCCCATTGCTTGCTGTAGTTGTCCAAGTAGCACATAACCTTCTACACTAACCCTATTTTGTTTAATATAGTTGTTACATAGTTCAATGGCTTCTGTTAAATGACCTTGATCTGCTAACTTTCTAGAAGTTGTTAATAAATCATTTTTAGTGTTTTCAGATAGATGATTATTATGAATAGCAATAAGTTGGGTTTGCAGTTTTGTTTTTGGCTGGTAATTTCTATTTATTATTCTTTTTTGTCCATTGGGTGAAGAATTTTTTTTATTATTTTGCCGATCATGAAAATTAATTGGTGATTTAGTAACAGTTGATTTACGATAAGCAAATGCCAAAGCATGGCGGATAGATGCAAATCTCGAATTAACTAATAAACCAGCTTCTGCGTGTCCCACAAATAACAAACCTTCGGGATTTAACAACCTTTCAAAAAGCTTAACTGTCTGTTCTTTAGTGACAATATCAAAGTATATTAAGAGATTACGACAAAAAACAATATCATACGCTGGTGTTCCCATTAAAAAATCTGTTTTTGCTAGATTACCATGTAGAAAATGCACTTGATTTTTAACTTTTTCACTCAGATGGTATCCTATTTCCTGATGTTGGAAATATCGTTCTTGAAAAGAAAGAGGATTCCCACGAAATGAATAGGGATAATAAATAGCTGTTTGGGCAGTTAGTAGAGATTTTTTGCTAATATCAATTGCATCTATGTGAAAATCTGTTGGCTTTAAGCCTGCTTCTAAAAGAGCGATCGCTATTGAATAAGGTTCTTCACCAGTGGAACAGGGTACACTCAAAACCCGCAACACAGTATTTTTGTGATTTGTTAACCATTCAGATATTACATATTGCTGTAAATATTTAAAAGATTCACGTTCCCGAAAAAACCACGTTTCTGGAATAATTAAACTATCAATTAGTGCATCCCATTCTTGGGGAGATTCCTGGATTTTTTCTAAATAACTATTGATATTTCTGATTCCACACTCGATCATCCGCTGTTCAAATGCGCGAGATATAGCATCAGAACCAATTGAATTTGGATCTAACCCAATTTTTTTTCTTAGTAAAGCTTCACCATCAGGATATATCATTTCTTATCATTAACAACCTCTTTTCAGACACTTTCTAAAAGATAGGCTTGTTGCACTTCGGATAACAAATATTCTACGTGCAGACACTGAATCATACCATGCTCATCTACAATCATTTTACCCAAGTAAGGAGGCTTATCTATCTGAATATCTACATCCACTAAATCCACATCGGATTTTTGTAAAGTTTCTATGACTCTTTCGGCCATCAAACCCATAATTTGGGGTAAATTTTCATGTGTGGTATCTCTTCCCCAATGATTAACTAAAATAATGCGCGTACTTAAGTGTTCACAGCACCTTTTACCACTCATTAACTGACTCAGATCAATTACGGGAATAATCCGCCCTCGGTAATTAAAAACACCAGCAAAATACTCAGGTGTATGGGGAAGGGTTGTCAGACTCACAAGGGGTATAACTTCTACAACCTGCTGACTAGCTATAGCATAGCGTTCATTATTAATTTGGAACAGTAGCATTAACATTAATCCATCTTACCCCCCGCAGCAAATATTGATACTTCTAAAATAAACTGTAATATTTCTAGTGAACATTGTAGGTTATTTTTACTCTCGCTGAGGTATCAATCTTGGAAGATGGTGAATTTTAGCACATTACCCTGGATGCTGAAAATTTACATATTCATAACTTTGTGTCATTATACCAACACAAATATGCTGGGCATTACAATAACTTATTGCTATCAATGGATGAATTAATATCAAAATCAATTAGAAAAACGTTGTAATAATGTAGAAAATTTTCCTGATCAAATTCAAAAGATTTGTTATAACCTAAAGAACCTAATAGAACTACTGGGTCTTTTAATAACGTAGCTGATGTTTGTACATTAATCCCTAAAGGATAGGATACCCCTACTGATAAGTAGTAGTGCAAAATAAATTGAACATTTTAAAAATCCCTAAACCAATCAATTTTGTAGGGGCAAACCCCCTGTGGTTGCCCCAAATACCGGGGTAGCAGCACGCAGCTGTTATTTCAGAAATCCGGGCAAACCCCCTGTGGTTGCCCCAAATACCGGGGTAGGCACAGGGGCGCTCAATGCCAACAGAAATCAAATATTAGTCCTATGTTTGAATAGAATAATTATGTTTTTGTATTTATCTAAAATCCTACCTCTATTTTTTTACCCTTTAGGATTGGCAAGTGTTAGTTTAATAGTGGCTTTGGTGACTTTGCGGAAACGTCCCCGAATTGCGACTATAGCTATTTCTATATCTTTAGCTGTTTTACTGCTTTCTAGTAATGCTTGGGTGGCAAAATACATGGTACGCAGCCTAGAATGGCAAAATATCCCAACTGCCCAAATCCCTAATGCAGAGGCTATTGTAGTCTTAGGGGGTGCAACTAAATCAGCAATTTGGCCACGTCCAACTGTGGATTTAAGTGAACCAGGCGATCGCGTAATTTATGCCGCTCAACTGTATTTTCAAAAAAAAGCCCCTATAATTATCCTTAGTGGTGGCCGGATTGATTGGCGTGGTAGTGGTTCTCCAGAGTCAGCAGATATGGCAACTATTCTCACATCTATTGGTGTTCCTGCTGAGGCACTTATCCAAGAACCTGATTCTCTAAATACTTATGAAAATGCTGTTAATGTCCGGAAAATTCTCGAAGAACGTCAGATTAAAAAAGTATTATTAATTACTTCTGCAATGCACACACCGCGATCGCTTAAAATTTTCCAACGTCAAGGTATTGATGTCATTCCCACACCCACTGATTTTATCGTCAGTCAAGCTGATCTTCAAGAACTTGTCAGCAGTCCGAAAGCCGCTATACTAAATTTATTACCTGATACTAATAACTTGAACCAGTTTACCAGTGCGTTAAAAGAATATCTTGGTTATTTTGTTTATGCCTTGCGCGGTTGGTTGTAACAGAAAAATCTTGTATATCACAATTTTTGTTGATGATTAATGTAGGAACGAAGAACATTATTCATCATTGATTGATAACCTTTTCCTTGTTGTTGAAACCATTCTAAGACATCACTATCTAAACGAATAGAAATAGCTTTTTTAGTAATAGGTTTAACCATTTTTGCTGTTTCCCAAAATTGCTCATCTAATTCAGGAATATCTGATGTATCAATAGCAGCGTCGGGGATATTTTGAATTTCTTTAAGTCGCTTGGGTGATATACTCATAATATTGTCTCCTTTCTTTAGGTGTAGCTTTTCTGGCAGAAATTAGACGAACTTTGCTGTTTCTATCAGTATGAACAACAGTGACAACCACAACTCCTTGTATTGTACCAATGCTAATTTCTCGAATTTCTTCATTATAGAATCGTTCATCAATCGAGGTAAAAACAATTCCATAAAATATCTCTTTAGCTTCTTCAAAGCTGATACCGTGTTTTTGCTGATTTTGCCTGTTTTTATTTTCGTCCCATTCAAATTCCATGAAATTTACAATACATTTTGTATATACAATTAAGATAGCATAAAATTTAAGTTTACTTTTGGGTTTGACCTACTTACCAATCACCAATGACCTTATGAGTAAAGAATTACCATATATAGTCCCATCACCCCAACCTGAAGCGGAGGAAGTTTTTGGTGTTCATCAAACAGCCCAGGAATTTTACCAGGAAGTTAATACCCGTTCAGAATTTAAACAGCATTGTGAATGGTATCATACAACCGCAGCCCAAAACCGTCGAGATTTAGCGAAAATGCGCGGCGAACTTAATATTATGGCATGGTTTTGTCGCCGCTAATTGGTGATTTAGATTGTCTCTAGTTCAAAATCGCGTAAATGCGCTTTAAATTTTTTATTAAACTGAACTAAAAAAGGAAAGTTAGCACTTACAGGTCTATCATGCCACTGAGTGACAATAGCGGCTATTTCCCCTTCTGTACCTTTGATGTCAAAAGCCTGACCGCGATGTTCAGGATGATGATAAACTACTACTGATTCTTTAACACGCACGCGATCGCCTACTTTCATAATATCTTATGTATCTAACTTTTGTTCTTCCACAACCATCTGGCTATTTGTGACTGAATTTGCTTTTAAACTATAGATGGCTAGTGCAAAATCCAGCATGATTTAATGCCAAACCCAATTTTACAACACATCGAGCGATTATTCCTTTCCTGGACAGAATTCTCGCATCTTTTGGGGAAGTTGCCGACAGACTTGTTGGAAAGATTGGGGATATAATTGCCACCAAGCCAATAAACCGAGAGTGGTACTTCCCAGCAACAAAACTAATAATCCTGCAAATAGTCCTAAACTCTTACCTTTGGTTGGTTTTATAGGTGCGGGAGTGGGTGCTTCCGTGAGACTTAAATCCAGGAGGGCTTGGGAACTTTCCGCTAAATCTTCTTCCCACGGTGTAGCGATAATTAAGGCTTCGGCATCGGGAACAGCTAAAGGTTGGGGAGGGATAATTTCGGCTGGAGGTGCAGGGACAATTGCCATTGAAGAGGGTTCACTAACACGGCATAGAGTCAGCACTACAGATGTATTATCTTGTCCGTTCTTCTCATTGGCCAGCTTAATCAACTCCTGGGTAGCATCTTCCACTGATAAATCACCAGTTAGTACCGGAATTGCGTAATCTTGCCAAGATTGTTCGACTAAATTGCGATCGCTTAAACCATCGGAACATAACAACAAAATTCCATCTTCTTCTATAATAAACCTTTGAATAGAAAAGTTGAGAAATTCAGCTTCTTTTGTGCCTAGTGCTTGGGTAAGAGCATTTGCCCCTAGTTTTTGTAGTGCAGGACGATATAAACTCTTAGTTGCAGAAACTTCCCTTTTCACCATATCATCATCTACAGTCAGTAGTTGACAATAGTTACGAGTTATCCAATAAGCACGACTATCACCAATATGCGCTAAATAAAGTTCATGAGAATTTTCTGAATGTTCTCCAGAATATCTAACCACTCTTTGGGGTATCTGCAATGACATCACCAAAGTTGTGGCCATGCGTTCTTTACCCTGACGGTTTTGCTCATCATTGCGCGACCATACTACATTATTAACTACTCGCAAACAAGACTCTAGTTGTTGATATAATAAATCAGGCGTTAACAGTTCTGTTTGTTCTGCAATCTGAGCAAGTAAAGCCCGCATCTGTAACTTAAGAGACTGTAAAGCTAATTGACTAGCAACTTCACCACCTTCATGTCCACCAATACCATCACAAATAATTGATAAACGCGGTTGAACTTTATCATCTATATCTCTCGCATCGTTAGGATAACAAGCATCCTCATTGTGTTTAGTAATAGGTCCTGTATCGGTCGCCCCGGCTATAGTTAAAAATAAAGGTAAATCTGCGGCTGTTGTCAGTAATAATTCATTGAGTTGAGTATTAATGATTTCTAAATCAACTTCTGGTTGACACATTAACTCAACTATGCTTTGTAATTTTGGGGCAATGGTGGTTTTTGCAACTTTTACCCAAGGTTGCCAAGAATTACCTAAATCTTTTAAAGTCGGTTGTTCTGGAGTTTGATGCAATTCTAATAACCGAATACACCAACCTTGCACACATAAATTATCTGGCAAAAGTAAACTTTCGGCAACTCCCAATATTAACAAAGGTGTCCACAATTGGAGAATTTGCCATAACCAGTAAACCTGTCTGACTGGAGATGCTTGTTCCCAAGAGTCGGTAATAGTTGGGTAAATGCTGCCTGTTTCATCTATAGGGGCATTTTCCAGCAATAAAATATCAGCTTCTGCTTCTGCTAAAGAATTAGTAAATCCATAAGCTTGAGGAATATGCAAGTGTTCTGAATATAAACGCAAATAGGGAATTACTAGACTTGGTAATTCTGCGGGTATATCTGGTAATAGTGCCGGTTGGGTATCTAGCCAAATTTGCGGCTTGATTACCTCATATCTATCTGCTACCTTTGTCCCTGGAGGAATTTCTGCTGCTTGAGTACCAGTTGCCCACAGATAGCGGTAAATTAGGGGAGTTTGACAATAATCACAAATAGTATCTCCCACAGCATTAATTGGCTGATCACATTCTAAATTTGGACAATTAATGATCCGTTGGGTAGAAAGCATAATTAGGGTTTGTTAAAAAAGTTTTGGGTAAGAAATCCGGGGTAGGGGCGGGGTTTCCCCGCCCTTATAGAAGTCAGAAGGTAGGGGCGGAGTTTCCCCGCCCTTATAGAAGTCAGAAGGTAGGGGCGGAGTTTCCCCGCCCTTATAGAAATCCGGGGTAGGGGCGGGGTTTCCCCGCCCTTATAGAAGTCAGGAGAAATAAAGAAAGAATAATAAAATTTAACCATTCAAGATGGGAAAACTATAAGACAATATTTACGTAAATAGGGTTAGTACCAATTTAATGTAAAATTACCCCAACTAAATATCGTAGAGTAGAGACGTTCCATAGAACATTCTTTACAAAGTTCGTGAATAAAGCTGTCAAGATTGTATGTCATGGGGATTATTTTTTCTGTAAATATCCGGTATCTGAGTGTATCTAAGTAAATCTATTGTCTAGGATGGCATTATGCCAAGTTCTACTTTAATTTGGCTATTAGCGGGATCGGTTCTGTGTTTAATGGAACTTTTGTTACCAACAGCTTTCGTAGAATTCATGCTGGGAATTAGTGCCTTTGTTGTGGCGCTACTATCTTACTTGGGTTTAGGGAATTTATGGTTGCAAGTTCTAATTTGGCTGTCACTTGCGATTGTGCTAGTTGTTTTTTCCCGCAGACTTTTACAACCACAACGACGCAAGTCGAAAATTATTGATGCAGTGATAGGAGAAACTTTAACAGAAATTCCATTAGGACAAACAGGACGGGTACTATACGAGGGTAATTCTTGGCGGGCAAGATGTGATGATGATAACATCAGTGTACCACCGAATCAAAGAGTTTATGTGGTTGGAAGAGAAGGAACAACGTTGATTGTCATGCCGGAAAACGTATTGCATTCGTAGTTGTGAATTTACTCACTATTGAGGAGAGTTATCAAAATGTATCAATTTTTGTTATTACTAGGTTTTGCGTTTGGTGGTGGTACTGCTATATTCAAATCAGTAAAAGTGATTAATCAGGGTGATGAAGCTTTAGTACAGAGCTTGGGTCGTTATAAAGGAAAATTAGGTCCTGGCTTAAAATTTATTAATCCTTTTTTAGATAACATTGTTTACAAACAAACTATCAGAGAAAAGGTTTTAGATATTCCACCACAGCAATGTATTACTCGTGATAATGTTTCTATCAGTGTTGATGCGGTAGTTTATTGGCGCATTGTTGATTTAGAGAAAGCTTACTATAAAGTAGAAAATCTCCATGCGGCAATGGTGAATTTGGTATTGACACAAATTCGCTCAGAAATGGGACAATTGGAGTTAGATCAAACTTTTACTGCCCGCACTCAAATTAATGAAATATTGTTGAGAGAATTAGATATTTCTACTGATCCTTGGGGTGTGAAAGTTACAAGGGTAGAATTGAGAGATATCGTTCCTTCTAAGGCAGTGCAAGAATCTATGGAGATGCAAATGACTGCGGAGAGGCGGAAACGGGCATTAATTTTAACATCGGAAGGCGATCGCGAATCGGCCGTTAATAGTGCTAGAGGTAAGGCTGAAGCTCAAATTTTGGACTCTGAAGCCCGACAAAAAACGGTAATTATGCAGGCAGAAGCTGAACAAAAAGCGATTGTCTTAAAGGCGCAAGCAGAACGGCAACAACAGGTTTTAAAGGCGCAAGCGATCGCGGAATCAGCAGAAATTCTTGCTCAAAAAATGAAGACTAATCCTGATGCTCAAAAAGCAGTTGATGTGTTGTTAGCTTTGAGTTATCTGGATATGGGAGCAACTATTGGTAAAAGTGATAGTAGTAAGGTCATGTTTATGGACCCTCGTACTATTCCTGCCACTTTAGAAGGTATTCGTTCTATTGTCTCCGATGGTGAGGGCGATTCCCAACCTCTATTTCCCAGAAGTTAGAGAATTTTCTCCTTTCTTTCTGACTGTTGTACGGGCGTATCCCTGACGGGACTGGAAGCATTAGCATTCGGTGTAAGGGC
Source organism: Anabaena sp. UHCC 0204 (assembly GCF_009711975.1). Lineage (GTDB taxonomy): Bacteria > Cyanobacteriota > Cyanobacteriia > Cyanobacteriales > Nostocaceae > Dolichospermum. The sequence continues at coordinate 4,042 of NZ_VIKW01000048.1, read as the reverse complement.
GAAGCATTCGGAAAATAAACTTGGGAAAAAACCGATAATTTATCGCCCGAATGCTTCGCCCCTAAGAATCCTGCGTTTACCCTGAAGCCTTAGCTTGACATTGGTTGCACAAGCCGAAAAACTCTAGGGTGTGATAAAAAACTTTAAATTGATGGGTGGTTTGTAATTGGATTTCTAGATCATGAACAGGACATTGATGAATAGGTATAGAAATACCGCATTGTAAGCACGTTAGGTGATGTTTATCTTGCTTGACTAGGGTATATAAGGCTTCACCATTTGCCAAAGTTCGCACCTGCACTAAACCTTCTAGTTTGAGGGCTTCTAAAGAACGGTAAACTGTTGCTAAACCCATACTTTGATTGCCGTTACGTAGTTCTATATACATATCCTGGGCGGAAATGCCTTGTTTAATATGGTTTAAGAGTTCTAAAATCCGCTCTTGACTGCGGGTACGTATGGATTTCATAAATATTGGTAAAGTTTGTATATGTGGTACTAATGTTGTCAGGATAATTCATAAATTACCCCCAGATTGCGTAAATCCTAATTATATTTTCACTCAGTTGGAGCATAAAAGTTATAGGATAGCGATCGCAGCTTTCAGCAACAGCCTAATGCAAAGGAAATATTTAGCTAAAATTTTCGTAACGCTTCGTCCTTCAGTCTTGGACCCTGCTGGTGTGGCTGTAAAATCTGGCCTCCAACAAATGGGATACGAGAATGTGGAACAGGTGAGAATTGGTAAGTACATTGAGTTAATCATTGTCGCACCTGATGAACCCAAAGCACTCAGAGACTTGAATCAAATATGTGACCAAATGTTAGCCAATCCGGTAATCGAAAATTATCGCTTTGATTTGATTGAGGTAGAATCACAAACTGGATCATTTTAACATTAGGTGATTGGTGATGGGTGATTGGTGATTGGTGATTGGTGATTGGTGATTGCCTTTTACCTCTCCTGTTCCCCAACAACTGACAACGGACGACTGACAACTGACAACTGACAACGGACGACTGACGACTGACAACGGACAATTGACAAACAATGAAATTCGGTATTTTAGTTTTTCCAGGGTCTAATTGCGATCGCGATGTTGCTTATGTAACTAGAGACTTGCTAGGACAACCAACACGGATGATTTGGCATCAAGATACTGATATTAGTGATATTGATGTGGTAATTGTCCCTGGTGGCTTTAGTTACGGGGATTATTTGCGTTGTGGGGCGATCGCTCGCTTCTCTCCTGTGATGCAGCAAGTGATTGACCATGCACAAAATGGTAAATTTGTCCTCGGTATTTGCAACGGGTTTCAGGTATTAACTGAGGCTGGTTTATTACCTGGGGCATTGGCTAGAAATCAAGATTTGCACTTTATATGCGATCGCTCTCCCTTGAAAGTTGAGCGCAATAATTTACCTTGGACTCAAGGTTATGCTGAAGGGGAAGTTATCACTTTACCCATTGCTCACGGAGAGGGGCGATTCTACAGTGACGAATCCACTTTAGCAGAAATCGAAGCTAACGGACAAGTTCTATTTCGTTATCAAGAAAATCCCAACGGTTCACTCAACAACATTGCGGGGATTTGTAATCGTCAAGGCAATGTTTTGGGCATGATGCCACATCCAGAAAGAGCAGCAGATAAAGCGTTAGGTAATAGCGATGGTTTGCGCTTGTTTCAGGGTTTGTTGGGGAAGGTAGCGGCTTTGGTATAGTAACCCAAGTTGCTATATCTAGGTAAGTAGGTAGGTGGGAAAACTTATAACTATGTCATTGCGAGTGGAACGGAGTGGAACGCAGCAATCCCAAGAGTTTTGGGTAATTTACAGTTCGTTACATAGTTGGGTTGATTAGCATCTACCTACTTAATTGGTAATTGGTAATAAAAATCCAGTTGTCATCCTGTACATCCTTAAATCCTGGACATTATCTCGACTTCGCTCGATAACCACCTGATTCTGACAATTTCTGTTTTCATCCTGTACATCCTTAAATCCTGGACATCCTGATTCTGACAATTTCTGTTCTCATCCTGTACATCCTTAAATCCTGGACATTATCTCGACTTCGCGGTAGTTGAGCGTAGTCGAAACTCGATAACCACCTGATTCTGACAATTTCTCTAACTCGCAACTTATGTTAATACATTCCCGGCTTCTGAGCGGAGTCGGGTATTTTTATTCTGATTTTATCTTGACTTGTCAAGACGCAAAGCTTTATAATTAATTACTTGTAAATTTTAAAACCATTATTAAGGGTGCAAATGAATAAAATAACAATAAATCCAGACTTAGCCAATGTGGATTATACTGATTTATTAACCAAAATCTTATTAATTCTCAAACAAAAGCAAATATTTAACATTTCTAAAGACAATCAAAGGATACTAATTAATATTAATGAAATAGTCAATGAAGTTATTAAATTAAATCCATATAATCCTTTAGGAAACGAAAGATCGGTGCGTGCTGCTACCCTGAATTTTAGTTCTGGTTCTCAAGATTCATTTATTCAACAAATCAAAGAAATTACTACTTGTCTTCAGCAAGATTTAGCAACAGCTATTCAGAAAAATCCAGAAAATCAATCAATAGATAAAGTTGCATTTATTAAAAAATTCATGCCAGATTTGCAGACATTTAAAGGAGAAATTCTAAAAGATGAAAAAACTAAAACACCTATTTTAGATTTTACCTATCCCTTTCAAAATGCGAAAAACCTACAAAAGCAAAGATTAACAGTTAATAAAATCGAAAATAGTCAACAGAAACAACTACTAAAAGCACATAAAGTCAAAATTTCTGTAGATAAACCCCGTGATTTCCAAACAACCTTATTAACCGGAATTCATAACTGTTTTAATATAAAATTTGCTGATGTGACTTCTCAAGATAGAGAGGATTTAGAGGATATTATTGATAATTTAGCCAAAAATACTAACTCTGATATTTATATCTTACAAAATCTAGTTAACCAAGAAACATTAGGGAAAATCAAAAAATTAGCCAAGATTAAATATTTGGAATTTCTCCTAGATAACATTGACGAAAATGTTCAAGGTAGAATATATTTAGAAGACTTAATCAGAAGATTGAAATTATTAGAAAATTATATTAACGATAGTAATAAAGCAGATGGAGATTATCAAGTTAACTATGGGGGAATATCAATTAATTATCAAACTATATTTTCCCGCAGTGATGCTTATGATATGTTACCAATTATTCCCAACATCGAAGGTTATTTAGGAGAAACCGAAGATCCAAATCGAGAAAAAATAGAATTTACCTTTGGGTTAAAATTGAAATTTGATGGAAAAGTACAAGCTTATGGAGGTAAAACAGTTTTTGATTATCATCTCAATCTTTTAGATCCTGATAGTAAAGAACATCAAGCCCAAATTGCAAATGATTCCAAAAACTTCACCTTTGTGAATAAAATCTTGAAAATTGCATTTTTATATTATTTCATATTTGCATCTCGTCAAAATCCTCAAGCAGAAAATTATCATCCCCAAAGTGAGTTAGAATACAATCCTATTGAAAAATTTGAAAAAGATGTACTACCAATATTAAGAGGTAGTGATGATGAAGCGAAAAGGAAACTATTTAGAAGTTGGATAGGGGGTTTTAGTAAATTAAACGTGAGAGAAAAAATCAAAACCCTCAAAACAGTTTTAATAAATTTGATTAAACGTGAAACTCCATTTCCTAGTAGACACTATCCTGTACATATTTCCGTCAAAAACAGTATTTTAGAAAATGACATTGATACTATTAACGAAAGAGAAACAATATTTCAAGATGCGTTGCGAAGAAACTTTAAAGACTGTTTGAAATATATCAACTTAGGAAACGCAACCACACAGAAAAACTTACTTATCACTCTTCCCGCAAACATAAGTATTAGTGAAATTCATTTTTTAGAAACAGAAGATAAAGAAACATTTGATATGGAATATGATATTCCCCAAGGTATTGGAGTTTTACCAGTCATATTTTTAGCAATGGAAGATAAAAGATGTAGTGAATTTT
>NZ_VIKW01000047.1 GCF_009711975.1 Anabaena sp. UHCC 0204 | reverse complement strand
GGGACAATGCGATCCAACAGGTGCATTTTGTCAATCCAAAATTTCTGTTGCGAGTTTTAGTTGATCATTTTATGGGACTAGGAAGGTGAGATGCCCATTTTACCTTCAATTCTTTTTTAACACTCGCAACGGAAAGAATATTCTGTAACCAGTTTTCTGGTGCGAGTTCAGTTGCAATTAATGTGAGTCGATATTTATAATTGCAAGCCCATTTGCATTTAATCTGAGCCTGGTTGCAATTAATCTGAGCCGGAACACAATCTTAATTGCAATTAATGTGAGTCAGAAATTTTCTTGTTTGTGAGCCGGAGGGTTTATGATTGCAAGCCGCAACATTTACAGATAATTTTTACTCTAGCTTTTTATTATCTCATTCTATTTATATTAAGGATAAGTCTATTGAGACTGAAGAAACAAAATTTATTTCTAATAAAGAGCAGTCATCTGTAAATGATTGACTAGCTGTAGCAATTTTAATAGCTGCTAAAACATCGTCTAAATTCATAAAATGATGATTACATCTAGTCAATAAATTGATAAAATCATTCAATTTCCACAGTGTACCATCAGGCAGTTCAACTTCATAAACTCCATCGCTAAAAACATAGATTTTACTAGATGGTTGAATTTGACACACAGCATTTTCATATTCTCCTTCTGCAAATGCCCCGATGGGCATACTGGGAGTAATTAACTGTTTGATATCTATACTAGAGTCAGTTAATTGAGAAAGCAATAAAGCTGGTGGATGTCCAGCAGTAGCATAAGTTAATTGATAAGACTCAATGTTAAAAACCCCATACCAAATGGTAAAGTAACGGGCGTTATGTTTTTCCATTTGGAAAACTTCATTCAAAGCGTTGAGAACTTCAGATGGTTGATGGAAATTTGCTTGAGGGAGAGTTTGTGAACGCAACAAATTATGCACGAAAATGGAAGGGAGTGCAGCGGCTAATCCATGTCCAGAAACATCCAAAAGATAAATAACTAAGTTTTCTTCATCTAACCAGTAGTAATCAAAGCAATCACCACCTAATTGATGAGAAGGTAAAAACCTGTGATTAATAGTCACTAATCCTGACATTGGCTCAGGTAAAATAGATGTAACATAATCAGCGGCTTCATGCAATTCCGTTTCTAAAAGTTGTTTCTGAATTTGTAAATCTTCAGCTAATCTCTGAAGCTCTTGATTAGTTTGATATAACCTGAGTCCTGCTCGCACTCGTGCTTTTAGTTCACTCACATCAATGGGTTTGCTCAAGAAATCATCTGCACCATTATCTAAACCTTCAACCCTATCTTCAACGGCTGTGCGTGAGGTAAGGAGGATAAAGAATGTTGTTGATAAAGATGGTTCAGATTTAATAATACGGCATACCTCTAAGCCATCCATTTCATCCATTTGCCAATCACAAATAATCAGGGCAGGATGATGCTGATAAGCTTGCTCTACACCTTGTACACCGCTAGAAGCGATAATAACCTCATATCCCTGTCCTTGCAGTGCTTGTTTAAGAACTATTTGGATAATTCGATCATCATCAATGACTAAAATTTTGATTTTATGATCAGATATTTCTAGCATAATTGGTAATTACCTACCCTAATAGATATGATACAGAAGAATATAGCTTACGCCACGCTACGCTATCAGGAGTCAGGGGTAAAATTGGCTTGGTGTCTGGCTTTGAATTTAGATTCTTTACCTCACTTATCTGTAATGTGCTGTAAGAGACTTCCTAATAAAAAAATCTCTAATTTTTATGGTGGGTTAGCGCAGCGTAACCCACCATAAAATTATTGTTGGGTAATTTATTTTTTTGTGTTCCCTAAGTATTTAATCGGATATGATATTGATATAAAAACTTTCCAGAACCGAAATGACATTTTTATATTCGCTCTCTATTTGATTAACCAGATCAGCGATTTGTGCTAATGATTGATTTTGTGCATTATATTCCAAAGTTTCACAGATTTTACCCAATTTGACTGCACCTATACTAACACTGGGCGATCGCAAAGCATGAGCCGCTTTCTTGAGATTAGCTCGATTTTCAGAGGCAAAAGCATTTTTAATTGCCTGAATTCTGATTGGGGTATCTTCTAAATAAGCTTGGATCAGTTCCCTAATTAACTGGTCGCCTTCACTCCCTGCCATACTACGCAAGCCCTCCAGAACACTGTGGTCAATGACTGATTGCTGGTTAGAGGAGGTGAATACCCCATCTGTAACAGGTTTTGTGGCTTGATGCTGCTGAGTGCCATACTGTTTCAGAACTGCTTCCAGCCCTTCCAAACTAATCGGCTTACTAATATAATCATTCATCCCGATACTCAGGCATTCTTGGCGATCTTCTGGACGAGCATGGGCAGTCATAGCAATAATCCAAGGTTGAGCATCCTGGGAAAAGTCCCCACGAACACGACGAGTCGTTTCCCACCCATCCATTTCTGGCATCTGGATATCCATAAATACCACATCATAAAGTTGCCTTTGCAACGCCTCTAAGGCTTCACATCCATCATTAGCCACATCTGCCCGATAACCTAACCGATGCAGCATCTTCAGGGCAATTTTCTGATTAACTAATATATCTTCAACTAGCAGAATCTTTAGGGGTAAGCTTTCCGCAAACTTCCTATCAACGGTGGGGAGATGGGGTTTAGGCAACCGAGAGTAAGAAGGAATGATAGACTGGGGAGTACCTTGGGTAAACCAGCTACCACGAACAATTTGTAACAGCGTATTGTGTAACTGGTACTGACGCACAGGTTTATGTAAAAAAGCAGTAAACTCAGATGCTATCTGTTTCACTTCTAAGGTGTGCTTACCTTTAGAACTCAACATCACCAAAGGTAAATCCTTCTGTTTGGGTATAGCACGAATCTTAGCTGTGAGGTCGAGACAATCTAAATCTGGATGATCAATATCCAAGATAGCCAGAGCAAAGGGTTTTTGCTGCCAGAGATATTGCAGGATAGTAGTATTAGATTCCCCAACTTGGACATCCAATCCCAAACTCTGAAGTTGCAACGTTAAGCATTTTCTTAAATTGGTGTTATGGACTGCTAAGAGTAACCGCTTACCGACTAATTCAGGATCAGCAGTAGTGAGACTATTAATAGCCGACTGATCAACTGGCAAAATAACAGTGAAATAGAAAGTCGAACCTTGATCTGGTTGACTATCTACCCACATCCTCCCCCCCATTATCTCGCACAGCCGTTTGCTGATGACTAATCCCAAGCCTGTGCCACCGTAACGTCGAGTCATGGAGACATCAACCTGACTGAAGGGTTTAAAGAGTCGGTGTAAGCGATCGCGGGGAATGCCAATACCTGTATCTCTGACTGCAAATTGCAACTCATAGCGTCCAGAACTTGAAACTAGCTGCCTAGCTGTGATTGTCACCACTATTTCGCCGATTTTGGTAAATTTAACGGCATTACTCATTAAATTCCAGAGAATTTGGCGCAAACGGGTAATATCACCAGTAATAACTGATGGTATATTTGGTTCTAGTTGATACATCAATTCTATCCCTTTGGAAGCGGCTTGGGGAGCTAATAAATCTAGGGCTTCTTCCACACAAAGACGCAAATCAAAAGGCTGTGCTTCTAACTCTAATTTGCCAGATTCAATCTTAGAAAAGTCGAGAATATCATTAATAATCGTCAGTAGTGCATTGCTACTATTGCGAATGGTTTCCACGCAGTCAAGTTGCTCAGGAGTCAAGCTAGTATCCAAGAGCATTCCACTCATGCCGATGATGGCATTCATAGGGGTGCGAATTTCATGGCTCATCGTAGCCAGGAAATTACTTTTGGCCATGTTGGCAGTCTCTGCTGTTTGCTTGGCCAGGTTTAGTTCTTCATTTTGCAGTGCTAACAGATTGGTTTGATGGGTTTCCTGAGTTAGTAACTGTGCTTGGGTGAGAGCAACACCCATTTGATCAGCCAAGTGTTTGAGGAGATCTAATTCTAATTGGGTCCATTGTCTAGGGCGATCGCACTGATGAGCAATTAATAATCCCCATAAATCTTCCCGCACTAAAATCGGGACAACCAGATTGGCTTTCACCTGAAACTGCCGTAAAAATTCCAGATGACAAGGTTGAAATCCTGCCGTTTCCACATCGGAAATAACAGTAATCCGTCCTTGACGATAAAAGTCAAAGTATCCAGCCTTCAGACAAGGATCATTGATATCTTGGTCTAGAGTGACTGACCATCCGGGAACTACTGCCTCCTGGACAACTTTGCCATTACCATCAGGGTTAATTTGGAAGATGACGACGCGATCGCACTGCAAAATCCGTTGCACTTCCGTCACTGTTGTCTGTAGAATTTTTTCCCATTGCAAAGACTGGCGAATTTCTTCAGTAATTTGCTTGAGCAGTAGCACCCGTTCATATTGTTGCTGTAGTGCAGCTTCTGAAAGTTTGCGTTCGGTAATATCTAGATGGGTTCCCACCATTCTCATCGCTCTACCTTGAGAATCGCGGCTAACTAACTTACCCCGATCTAGAATCCACTTCCATTCTCCAGATTTGGTTAAAAACCTAACTTCTACCTCATAAAAAGGTGTCTCACCCTTGAGATGTGCTATCAGTCGCTCTTGCATGAGGGACAGATCCTCTGGATGGATCAGCTGAATTTTCAGCTTGATATTGTTTTCTAGTTCTTCCGGCGCATAACCCAGCATTGTAAACCAACGTGGACTGCGATAAACTTCCCCAGTCACCAGATTCCAGTCCCAGAGTCCTTCATCTACAGCATCTAAAGCCAGCTTTAACCGTTCTTCACTTAATCGAAGTGCATTTTCAGCTTGTTTGCGTTGGGTAATATCGTGGTATTTCCACAGATGTCCATAAAATTTTTGCTCAACCACAATAGGTATATAATCCTGTTCAAAGATTCGCCCATCTTGCAGTGGCAATTCTTCATTGAGAACTATTTGATTCTGGCTGAGAATCTCATCCACACGCTGGATAAACTTCTCTGGTTCAGCAAAGAGTTGTTTGCTCGTCTGTGCTGCTTGCTGACAATCCACGCCTTGTAAAGCTTCTGGCGCAACGGGAATGCCAAACTGATCACAAAATTCCTGATTTGATAGGATAACGTGTCGGGTTTCGTCTTCCAATAGCACACCAGCTTGTAAGCTTTCAATCACCGTTCTCAATCTTGATGCTGTTGCTCGTAATTCAGCCCGTTGAGATGTAAGTCTGGCGGTGAGTTTTTTGGCATCTGTCAAAGCCGAATTCTTGGACTGCAAAAGAAACAGATAATCTCCAACCGAGTCGTAGAGAGGAAAATCATCGAGCTTCAGGTCTAGTTTTTTTAAATCGGTAATCTCGGTAATCCAGGGAGAACCAAGAAACAGCAGATGATCGGATGCCTCTAAATACACTATCTCTCCTTTTAGCTGCATTTCCTTGTGATGGGATTGCAACAGAAACAGTGATGGAGAAGAACCCGCTTTTGATGAGCGCGTATGCTGGCTAATAGCTGCAAAGTTGACTGGACAATTGGGGCGATTAATTTGGAAATGTTCTTCAAGAAAACTACCAAGCATTAAGATAGGTTCAAGAATGCGCTGAAGCACTCCACCTGCTTGGACAATCTTCATATCTCGATCTATGACCAAATGAAAGGGAAACAAAGCTGCAAATTGGTCTGGATTAAGACTGAATTGTTTTGATTCGATCACCCGATCATTTGTCATAAATAGCCATTATAAACTGCATACACCAGCACACCTAAAAAATTGCTCTAGCAAAGCAAGAAAGCAGATTTTAAAAATGTTTAATTAATTGTACACAGGTACTTAGCTTACTTTAGTTAAATGGGGATAAAACTTTAATTTTTTGTTGTTTGCAATAACACAACTTCGTTAATTTATCCGATAGTCACGAAAGCGGTTAGGCTTGAGAATTGTCATATTCAACAGCAAAAATATCGTGAGATGCACCTTGTTGACGAAAACTAATTTGGGTAATATCTACCTTTGTATGAAAGCGTTTTCCCAATCCATGAATTAAACCAATCACCATTGGTGCTAAACCCTGCCTAGTTGATTGATAGTGCAGTTCCATTGACTTTTCGCTGGTGTGTTCGCAATCAAAAGATGGGGGACGGAGTTGGGGAAAACTCAAGCCGACTCGTGCGTGCAGATTATCAAGGTTCTCCATAAACTGCCCTAAAGAGTTACCGGCGCTATCTAAAAGTTCTCCATAGCCTTCTTCTGCGGTGTATGTCACCCAGTATTCACCAAATGCTTGCAGTATTTCTTCTGCCTCCATGCCTAAAACCTCACAAGCTGCTGCAACTAAGCGATAGGTAATATCATCAGAATAAGCATCCATGCCAATAAAAAAGTCTATGTCTTCCAGTTCAGCTTTTTGCTTGATACTTTCCCAGGTATTTTCACCGTGGTATTTGCAAATCATATCTTCAATTGCTTTGTTGACTAAACCGTACATTAACTTAAACTCCTCAGTATAAAATCGTAGGTAAACCAGAAACAATGCAGCATATTTTGTTCATGAAAGGTACAAACTGGAAGAATAAAACCCTTGTGGTGCGGGCATATTGCCCGCTAGGCTTGTACCTTATAACAGTAGGAAGTGCTGTATTAAGCAGATACGAATGATGCCTGATCCGGTAACACCTCAAAAAATTGATTTGTGTTAGTCATATCAAAGATCATATTTATTTGCTGGTTAATAGAACAAAGTACCAATCTAATATTTTTTTGTCGAACTATTTTTAGCGTCATCAGCAAGGCACTAAAACCAGAACTATCCATAAATGTAACATCTTTAAAATCAATCAAAATAGTTTTGATATCTGATGTTATCAGTTCATCCACTTCTTCGCGGAGTTGATTACCCTTTTTACTATTAAAAATGCCTTGGGGCTGAATCACTTTGACTTGCGAATTCATAACTTTGCTTGAAATAGACATCTTGAAATTTGGTGGTATTAATTTACAGCGTACTTAAAACCCATCACAAAAAGCAGAAAATTAAGCAATTTAGCATCATGACATAGCCAATTTTTTGTGCAGTAGTAAACAGTTTCTGTTTTCCAAATCACGGGTATAACCAATTATCCAGCCATAGTCTTTCCTGAGCCTTAGTAAAAAAATACAACCCCATTGAGATTCATGATCTAAAGGATTAAATTCGCTTTGGCTGATTTCTTGATTGAAACTTTCTATGGCTGCTTCTAAATCGAAAATATCACCTTGATCCCAAATCCGAATTTGGAAAGATTCAGAAGATATTTGTACTTCTAAATCAACAGGAGTTTCAGGACTAAGGTGGCTGTGAGCATGACGCACTACATTTGTAAAACCTTCTAGTAAAGCAGTCTGTCCTTCTAGCCAGATTTGATAAGGTATCTGTGTATTTTTGAATTGATCGAACCATTCTACAACTGTTGCCATTGCGTCAATATCGCTAACAACTTGTAGACTAAAATTATGGAGTAATAAATTTGTGTCCATGAAAATTTCGTAAAAAGGTAAGCTGTTTTAAATTAAAAAAATCTCTTATACAGCCCCTGAATCTTTGTTAAAAACCACAACAAATGTTTTCAAGATGAGTTGAAAATCGTAACCAAGACTCCAGTTTTCTTGGTAGCGCAAATCGAGCTTAATCACATCTTCAAAGTTGCGAATTTTTGAGCGCCCATTCACCTGCCATTCACCACTCAATCCTGGTCTGACATCCAACCTTTGCCAATTAAAGATTTCGTATTGTTCTAATTCATCTAGAGTAGGTGGACGAGTACCAATTAAACTCATATCTCCTGTGAGGATGTTCCAAAATTGGGGAAATTCATCCAAACTAGTTTTGCGAAGAAAGCGACCAACACGGGTAATGCGGGGGTCATGATCATTTTTGAAAAAAGCCCCAGAAGCTTGATTATTAATAGTAGATTTGAGAGCTTCAGCATTAGTCACCATTGAACGGAATTTCCAAATGCGAAACCGTTTCCCCATCCAACCACAACGAGTTTGACTAAACAGTATCGGACCAGGACTATCAAGTTTAATTGCGATCGCAATGGGAACAAACAGCACAGCAGTCACACCCAAGCCCAGAATTGCCCCTACAATGTCAATTGTCCGTTTAATAGGCGATCGCACGGAAGGATGGGTTAAAGGTGGACGCTGTTGAGATTTGCGACTGACAGTAGGGATAATTGCCTCAGTATCGGGTTCAATATGCAAAATTTTATCCAAACCAACCATAGAAAAAGCCAATTTGACTTGGGGATTAGGACTCCAAACATTTAATTGAATATTTTTGGCTTTTGCTGATTTGATATTAGTAATAAGTGAACCAATCCCACTACTATCAATAATTGTAGTTTGTCCAAAATCTAAGATGATTTTCGTAACAGTAGTATCTTCTACCCATTGTTTAAAAGACTCCCGAAAAGATACAGCTTCTATCACAGTTAATCGCAGTGGTAACTGCACTAAAAGAGTATTGTTGAAACGAGAAGTCACTAACGATATTGTTTTATTGGTATGAGTAGCCATCATGTTTACCTACTTAAAATTAGTTAAGATTTTGACCAAAACGAGATTGTAAACTCTGACAAAGAGCGAGCGCACTAGCATGAGAAACATCAGCAATAGAAACCTTTCTAGGGGCATCTATAAACCGCACCAAATCTCCCGGACACCAAGCAACAGGAACATTAATTTGCGATAGTGCTAAACCAAGTTCTACCTGATGATCATCAACGTGTTCTTTAAACTCTTGACTGCGCGAAACCAAAATATAAGGCTTATCCAAAGAATCCAGAAGCAGTAAAGTTCCTTCACCACAATGAGCAATCACAATTCGCGCTTGCTGAATCAAATCTTGAAACTTTTCTTCCTTAAGAAAACGGTAAACCTTTGCACCAGCCGGTAAAATAGTGGAGTTGCCGTACTGAACAACCACTTCTTCTTGAATCATTTCCGACTGTAACAACACCTCAACCCATTGCATCAGACGATTAAAAGGATATTGTTCTGTACCAACAGTGATTAAAATCATAAATTAAAGAGGGAATAGGGTATGAAGTAATACAGTTCAGCTAAAAACTGAAATTTTGTAGGTTGGGTTGACGGAAGGAAACCCAACATTATCAATGCTTTTATTGAGTTGCGCTGTCGCTTAACCAAACCTACTTTTCCTTAATTGAACAGATAAAGCTTTTTTCAATAACTTAAAACCTCCTGGGGAATCACAAGTTCAGCTTGAGGATAACGGGCTTGTAATTGCGGCCACTGCACATATAAAACACTGAGAAAAGGTAAAACTAATTTCGCCGATAAACTTAAAGTATTAACCCGCGTTACCGATTCAATAAATACAGTTTTGCTACCCAATAATTTGCCCAAAATCAGAAAAGGGACAGCAACACCAGCACCAGTAGAGATAATTACATCTGGTCGAATTTTTCTAATTAATTGCCAAGATAAAAGCAGATTTCTGCACAAATTTGGAAGATTTCGATTAGTAGGACTGTAAGCCCAATACACCTGTTCTTCAGTTAATTCTGCTTCTGTAGTTTTAGTGCGAAAAGTCACCCAAACTCGCTCTTGATTTTCCCAAAAAGGACGTAATTGTTGCAAAGCTTTAAAATGTCCACCAGAAGAACAAACTAATAAAACTGTCATAATTGGTAATTGGTAATTGGTAATTGGTGATTAAAAAGAGTTTATTTCCTAACTCATTTGTTCCTTTTGAATACGTTGTCGCTGAGTTGCTCCTGTAATTTGCATGATTAATTTCTCTAACCACTGGTAGATTGATTGCGGTAGTAACCATAATAGATAGGCAGCAATCAAAGAGATGAACGTGCGTCGAGGTTCTTCCAAAATAATCCGCCAATAAGTAACCAAAGCTTGATTTAGTAAACTAACTGCCATTTGTGAGGCTCTTTGTCTTGTAGCTCGTCGTGCCAAATATCGTAGTTGATAGGCTCTAGCTTTATTGCCCCATTTCTCAATAAATTCAGGATTATAAACTTTGGTTTTCACAAGAATTTGTTCCCAAGATTCATATTGTTTGAGAAGATTAGCCGACAAACCACCACTATTTAAACGATAAAGAGTCAGTGCTTCAGGAATACCTTCTATTTTCCAATTTGTTTGTAAAGCAATACGCAACCAACATTCAATATCTTCAGACTGACGAAAACGATCATCAAAATAGAAATCTTCCACCTCCCCATGAAGATTGGCTTCAAACTTAATAGCTGTCAAAACATCCCTGCGAATTACAACCGAAGATCCATTACCAATAGGATTACGACAAAACAGATATTCGGGAGTAATATTTGTTAACTTAGGCATTTGATAAATACCCAAAGGTTTACCTTGCTCATCAATAAATCGAGAACGGGAAAAACTCACCCCAACATTAGGCGAATTATCCAAATGTTGAAGATGTTTTTCCACCTTTTGTGGCAACCATAAATCATCACTATCAACAAAACCTAAAAACTCCCCTTGCGCGTGACGAATCCCTGTATTTCTCGCCCCAGCTAAACCGCGATTTTGCTGATGAATAATCTTAATTCGCTCATCTTTAAACTGCCGACAAATTTCAATACTTTTATCAGTTGAACCATCATCAACAATAATAACTTCCAAATCGCCGTAGGTTTGCGCCAGAACCGACTCCAGCGTTTCAGCAACCGTTTTTTCAGAATTATAAACAGGAATAATCACAGATATTTTAGGCATGATATTAATTAGGTGACAGGGAACAGGTGACAGGTGACAGTAGGAAAAAGAGAAGAGACAGGAGTTTTTTAGTTTTTAATTAATTTCTTTCTTTGCGCCTTTGCGTGAAAAAAATCTTCTCCATCACCAAAGAGCCAAACACAGCAACCAAAGTCAATAAACTTCGTCGCGGCTGATGAAACAACAAACGCCAATCAGAAACCAAAGCACGACTCATAAAATCCACCCCCACCGCAGCCGGTAACTTCAACCGAAAAGCCCGTCGAGCCAGATAACGTAAATGCAGAGCTTGAGCCAAAGCAAAATGATTTTCAACCAATTGTGGAGCATAAATTTTCGCCTTTTCCACCAATTGATTCCAACCAGTTTCCATCCGATACAAATTCGATGACAGTCCAGCAGAACTGGTACGATAACGAGTTAATACCTGGTTTATCCCCGCAATTTCCCAAACACCAGTGCAAATTACCCGCAGTAACCATTCCAAATCTTCCGAATAACTCATATCAGGAGAAAAGCCTCCCACTTGAGCAAATACTTCCTTACGAACTACCCAATTAGAAGTAGTAGTGGTGGGATTTTCTGATAGTAAATATTCTGGTTTTAAATCAGTTAAACGAGAACTCGAAACCTGTCCAGTTGGTTCACCTGATTGGTTGAGTATTTCGACTTGCGAAAAGCTCACTCCTAAACGGGGATGAGATTGAAAATGTTGCAGGTGTTGTTGAAGTTTATCGGGAAACCATTGATCATCAGCATCAAGAAAAGCAATAATTTGACCTTTGCTTTTTTCAATTCCTAAATTACGAGCCGTAGAAACTCCCTGATTTAGTTGATGAATTAAATGAATGCAATTATCTGTTTCTTGATATTGTCTGACAACTGCAACTGTGTCATCCGTAGATCCATCATTTATTATTAATAATTCCCAATCAGAGCAAGTTTGTCGTTGAACAGATGTTATAGCTGCTGGTAGAAACTGAGCAGCATTGTAAGCGGGAATAATTACTGACACCATTGGGTTAATATTTGTCATGGATTTACCTCCTGCAAGAATTTAGGTAATTTTTGCAAAGTTGCCCATAACGTATATATTGGTTGCAAAGTCAGGTGTGTTAATGTCACAGCCACCGCAGCACCCAAAATTCCCCAGTTTGTACCGACACAAATAGCAGTAGCTAAACAAGCAGTAAACAAGAGATTCCAACGCAATTCAATTTCTGGTTGGCCAAAAGCACGAAACATTAAAGAAGCAGCATCAGCAAAGGGACGAGATAAAGCCGAAATACAAATTAGGATTAAGATTGGTACTGCGCCTCTTTCTACCCATTTTTGCCCAAATATTAGGGGAACATAGAAGGGAGCTAAACTAGATTGCAACACCACCAAAGGTAAAATCATCACAGCTATTTTGCGGAGACTTTGGGTATAGCGTTGGGTAAATAACTCTGTCTGAGATTTGAGATCACAGAGGTCAGAGAATAGTGAAACCCTGATGGCATTAATTACACTTAAACTAATTCCTAATCCGGCATTAAAAGCAAAATAATAAATTCCTAAAGCTTCCACACCGACAAATCTACCAATTAAAAGATAATCAATATTTTCTCTAAATATTGTTAGTAGTTCAATGCCAAGTACCCGACTAGCAAAGGATGTAATTTGTTGCCATTTATCAAATGTTAAAGATTTGGTCATCCGCCAAGGATGATATTTAAAGGTGAGAATAATCCAAATCGGTGCAACTAAAAACTTCGGTAAAACAATTGACCACATTCCCATACCAGAGAGGGCGAAAATTGCCGTCAGTACATTATCTGTAGATACTTGGACTGAACTAATTAGGGCGAGAATATTTAAGCGGTTTTCTCTTCTAATTAAGGCTGTTTGTACCATTGCCAGAGGATAAATTAGGTAAGTAATGGCAATGAGACAGATAGGAACAATGAGATGGGAATTATTATAAAATTGTGCGATCGCTAATGATGCCAAACATTGAACTATGAATAAAACTAAGGCAATTACCCAGTTTAACCCATAAGCAGTACGACATAACTCTTCCACTTCTTCCGCTTCTGCTTGCACAATTTTGTCAGCAATACCGTTGCGGGTGAAGACACGAATAAATTCAAAAGTCATCAAGACAATGGCAGCTAAACCATAATCTTCTGCACTGAGAAAACGAGCAAGAATGACTGTGGTAATAAGACGAAATACTCTAATGACTAATTCAGAAGCCCCCATCCAGCCAATGTTGCGGATAAAGCGGTCTTTTTTGAAGGAGGATAAAGTTTGGGCTATTGTTTTCATGTCAATTCCTCCAGCAACCCTTCCCAATTAGATAAGTAATTGTGCCAAGAATTGATGGCTGAAGCTTTTCCCTGTTGTCCCATTTCTGCTAATTTGTCCGCAGGTAAATTGACTAATTCCTGAATTGCTTTAGCTAGTGCTACAGAATTTTCTGAGGGAATAAGTAGGCCAAAATCTTGAATTTGTTCACTCAAACCATCCACTGCTGAAGCAATAATTGGTTTACCAGCAGCCCTAGCTTCTAAACAAACATTACCCCAAGGTTCCCAACGGGAGGGAATAACCACAGCATCGCACTGACTTAAAAAAGCAGGGACATCATCAATGCGTCCCACAAATTCAATTTTGGGACAGTTAGCAGCTAATTGTTTTAATTTGTCTTCGTCTGTTCCTGTTCCACCAATTTGTAATTGAATTCTGGAACCGGGAATTTGTTTAACTGCATCAATCAAAATATCAAAGCCTTTTTGGTGGGAAAATCGCCCATAAGCACCTAATATAAATGGTTGATCTGACAATCTCGGTTTGGGGGAAATGTTGAAAAAGGGTTCAATCAATCTGGAGAACGGAATTACACTAATTTTGTCAGCCGGCGCTAATTGGTTTTTGAGTATCCAATTCTGCTGTCCTTGGGAAACAGTAACTAAGCGATCGCACATCCCATAAGCCAGTTTTAACATTCCATGAAACCGATTCACTGACGGCACATTAAAGGCTTCAAAACCTGCACTGTAGTGATGTTCATTAATAATTAACTTGGCTGAACGTCGTAGTTTCCATAGCGGAAATAACCCCCGCCAGGAGGAGGCACCATGAACTACAATCACGTCAGGGTGTTGTTTTGAGATCACAGAAGATGCTGCTGATAAAGGCTCAGTAATAAACTCAAATTTTTCCGACAGCCAGGACATTTCTAAACTTTTTAATGTGGCTTTAATGCCACCAGTCCAACCCATGCCTTTACCGCCTACAAAATGGCAAATTTTTGGTTTCATAGATTTTTATTCTCTTCATTTTAAAATAGGTAGAAACTTCTCCCCCATCTACCTCAATGTGCAACTTAAAGGTTTAAGCAATAACTCGGCTATAGCAGTTTTGAAAATCTTCCTTGACCTGTTGCCGAATTGCTTCATGGTCAAAGTTAATAGCAGAGGTAGCAGCGATCGCATCAAAATGAATATCTGGGTTAAATTCTTCCAAGCTGCAACCAGGAATTTGTAACCGTTTTGTTAAATCTTTACCTTTATTTGAGTAGTACAAGTTAAAGGGAACTCGACCACTGGCCAAGGTTAAAACTGATGTATGATATCTAATTGCTACAATCAGACGACAAATAGCTAATGCACCCATTACCAATTCCCATTTAGCAAAGTCACTATTCACCACAAAGGGATTAAATATCTTGATCTGCGGTACTTGTTGCCTAATTTCTTCTGCCATTGCTAAGTCATTATCAGCGCCGTAAGCTTGAGACTGAATTAGCAATACAGGTTGATATCCCTGTTGGCAGCATTTCCGACTCAAAGCCACCAGTTGCCTTTGAAATTGCTGATTATCATGGCGATACATAGAATCAAATGTCCGCAGAGAAATCAAAGCTGCTGAATCTGGTTCAATTGCCAATGTGTGCAAAATTTGTTTAGCTTTTTCTTTGGCTTGCTCACTGACTGATAAAGCAAAGGCCACATCAAAAGATAAAATTGCTGGGATACCAGATGCAGTTAACCGTTGATGGCTTTCGGTATCTCTAACGCAAACAGCCGCTAATTGACGCAAGCACAAGGACAAAGCCTGAAAACTCAAGCTATGACAGGAACGGGGAATTGATTGGCCAAACAAAAAAGTATGTTTGGGCGATCGCCTTAACTGAAGCAAATTCCTGATGAACGCTTTGGTAATTAAACCTTCACGAGCATTATTAAAAATATCGCCACCGACACTAATATAGGCATCACAATGCCTAATCTGCGGCACAATTTGCAAACCGGGAATGTAATCCGGTTCTGAATCTTGGAATTGAGCAACAACTTCAGCCTCAGATGCTAGAGCAGTTAAGGCGCTATAAATGGCTGCATCACCAATATTGAGCGTTGAATAAGTGTTTACCAGACCAATAGTGAGTCCCATAATGGTGATTCTCAGAATTAATTGACTGGTAGATGCCCCGATAATAGTAGTTTGGGTTAAGCAATAACGCCACCCAACAAAAGCTTCGATTATTTGGATTTCCTGATGTCAACCCATTACTATATCTCCAGCACTTCTTGAGATGGCTAACACCGTTACTGAAGAGAAATGCTTTCTTTTAAAAAACCTGTATTATTTTTATATACTTAATGTGAGTCAGTTGTCAAATAAAATTTGTATAATTTTTGTATGATTGCTAATAAATAATTGAGTCAGTACATCTCAATAATTACCCTGATTTATATCAGTATGTAGAATTGTAAATTACGTAATATTACCCCTGACTGCTGGCTGAATCGTTAGTTAAATTGGTAAGAAGGCATTTTACATCTTAATTCATACCGTACAATAAATATTAGTTATTAGGGCATATAAACTAGATGCTCTAAATGTAAATACTACTAACTTTAGACTTTTATTATCACGAATTTCCTAAGTACATACTTACGTATTTTCTCTGACGATGCTTAAACGTTTAATTTTTAATACCATAATTGCAACATTAACCTTGGCAACACCTAGTTTTGGTTTACCCTTATCTCCCGGAGATCGCGTCAAGGTAACTATTCCAGAAGGAGCAGAGTTTAGTGGAATTTTTGAAGTTAACTTAGAAGGCAATTTAGAGATTCCCTATCTCACCCCATTGCCAGTTGTGGGTTTAGAACCAGAGCAAGTTGAGGAGAATTTGACTACAGTGTTGATTGATGGGGCTTTTTTCCAACGCTCCTTCCTTCAGGTGAGTCTCAAAGTAGTGCAGTGGGGACCTGTAGAGGTGTTTGTCAGTGGGGCGACCTTTTTACCAGGAAGGGTATTTATCAATGAATCTTCCCCAGGTGAAAGAACACAGCCTCCTGTACCAGTGGCCGGACAATATCCACCAAACCGTTATTTGGCAACTGCTATCCGTGATGCTGGTGGTATTAAACCTACTGCTGATATCAAAAACATTCGATTGATTCGTAACGGAGAAACCCGCATTGTTGACTTATCTGGGGTTTTGACCGGTGAACCTTTTGCAGATGTAGCGTTAATTGCAGGCGATCGCATTATTGTTCCAGATTCAGGAAAAATGCAGAATGAACTTGTGCGTCCTTCGCAAATTACCCCAACTGGGGTGAAAGTATTCCTTTCCAATCTCACCGTACCAGCTACGGGTAATGCTGTTTCTGGGATTGGACGTGATGCCACTTCATTTCCTTATGGTTCTCGCTTTTCTCATGCGGTGACAGCAGCCAACTGTGCTGGGGGGACAAGGGGAACAAATGCCGAACGCAAAGCAATCTTGGTAACTACTGAGCAGTTAACTGGGAAAACTACTTACTTGCAGCGCCATATCAATGATCTGCTGACAAATTCCACCAGCGATGCTAACAATCCTTTTTTACAGGCTAATGATATTGTTACCTGCTATGACTCAAAAGTTGTGCAATTTCGGGATGTCATCCAAACCATTTTATCCCCTATCCCCATTTTGCGAGATTTGTTTAAATGACACAAGAACCTTTAGTTTTTAAAATGGTCAATTTGGGGAGTTTATTCAAAGGGCGTTGGCTACGATATCTCATCCTCAGTGCGTTAGGTAACACTTTGATTTGGGGGGCATCCCTCCAGTATTTGAAAGTCACCCAACCTACCTACACCAGCGAATGGGGTTTAATCCTCAGTAGTGGTAGTTTGGGAGTGAGCGTCAACCTGCCGGGTATTGGTCAAGCGTCTTCTTCTACTGGCTCTGCTTTGGGGAGTTCTACTTATGATCCGAGAGCAAATCTTGAGTATATTTTTACAAGTGACCGCGTTTTAAAAGCCGCAGCAGCGATCGCTAAAATTCCGGCTGATAAATTCCCAAAGCCTCGCATCAAACTTTTAAACAACACAACGATCATGTTGTTTGAAGTTACTGGCAAAAGTCCAGAAGAAGCAAGGGATAAATCATTGGCTCTCTATCAAGCAATAGTCAGCCACATCAATGTTTTACGAAATGGAGAAATTAGTCAGCGAGGAAAACCTTCCCAGGAAATTTTGCTTTCAGCCCAACACAAATTAGAGGAGGCTCAAAAACGACTCTCGGAATACAAAATACGTTCTGGGCTGAGTTTTCCTGATCAAGTAGGTAATTTATCTACCAATATTGAACAGCTACGCCGGTTGCGAGCAGAAACTAATGCCCAAGAGCAGATGACTAACAAACGAATGCAGCAGTTGTCCGAGGATTTGGGACTTTCCCCCGTAGAAGCAGCAACAGCTTTTCTTCTCCACGTAGACCAAATTTTTCAACAAAACCTCAAGGATTATAGTGAAGCTACAACCACATTAGAAGTTTTAATCACTAAGTTTGGAGTCAATCATCCCCAAGTAATTAAAGAAACAAAACGGCAAGATGCATCTTGGGTAGCCTTACTCCAGCGTGGTGAATATCTATCTGGAAAGCCTCTAACTCCTAACACACTCAATCGTTTAGCTTTAGCTGTGAACGGATCTGGGCGGGATACATTATTCCAGAGTTTGGTAACTTATCAATCAGATCAAAAAGGACTCAAAGCCCAAGTTCAAGGATTAGACACAGCGATCGCGCAACTGGAAAAGCGTCTGGATAATCTCTCTCAAAAGCAATCAATCTTAGAAAACTTGAAGCGAGATCAACAGATCGCTGAAGCGGTATTTGCATCTACCCTTACCAAATTAGATTTAGGACAAGGAGACGTGTTTTCAACCTATCCTTTAATTCAAATGGCAATGGAGCCT
Source organism: Anabaena sp. UHCC 0204 (assembly GCF_009711975.1). Lineage (GTDB taxonomy): Bacteria > Cyanobacteriota > Cyanobacteriia > Cyanobacteriales > Nostocaceae > Dolichospermum. The sequence continues at coordinate 2,896 of NZ_VIKW01000047.1, read as the reverse complement.
AGTTTACCCGATGAACCTACTGCTCCCAAGAAGAACTTTATCCTCGCTGGAGCAGTGATCGGTTCGGTCTTTTCCACCCTTGGTCTTGGTTTGCTATGGATTCGTAAACCCTGGATAGAAAAGCTATCTAAGTGGATATCATGATGCAGGAGTCAGCCCTTCGACTTCGCTCAGGGCAAGGAGTTCGGAGTTCGGAGTAGGGGCGAAGCATTCGGGTGATAAATTATCAGTTTTTGCCAAAGAATATTTTCCGAATGCTTCGCCCGTACAGGAGTTCAGGAGTTCAGGAGTTTTTAAAGGAAATAGATGGTAAAGCAGACCAAAAAAGATGATATTAAACCAGAGAATGTGCCAGAAAAAGTTGTCTGGTGGGCGATCGCTAACACCTATTTTATCTGGCTTTTCGGCGGGCTTTATGTTGTCGGCGCTCTCCTGGGTTGGCTACTGCTAATATTTTTACTAATTAAAGTCCTAGCTCAAACTGAAAACACCCCAGACGACGAAAAAATCGTCATCCCCTGGTCTTTGTGGATTTGGATAGCAGGAATGCTGATGATGGAAGTGGCATTGATAGCCGGACATCTCGACTACAACTTACCAACAGGTTTAATCATTAAATCCTCCATTGGCTGGGCTAAAGGTTGGGCTGCATTAGCTCTGTATCCCTTAGCAGGATGCTTAAAAATCCGCCCCCAGATAATTTATCGAGCCGTGTGTGTTGTGGGTTTTCATACCCTGTTGATTATCCCTTTTTTACTGTTAGCACCCTCTTTGCACCTACCCCAAGTTCTCTATGTCTCACCACTCAAAGCCGTAGGGGGACCAGGTAATGAATTTTTTGATGTGCCTCTCTATGAAATTGATGGCAGCACAGGTGACTTGCGTTGGCGGCTATTTACCCCTTGGGGACCAGCATTAGGTTTTGTGGGCAATGTTAACTTTATGCTGGCCTTGCAAGAAAAAAATAAAAAATGGCGCAGGTTAGGACTAGCAGGATCAGTTGTCATGTGTTTTGTTTGTAAATCCCGTATGGCTCAGGTTTGCATTGTTATTATCCCCTTACTGACAAATGTCTTATCTAGTTTGACTCGACCACGAATGCTGATCGGAATGGGGTTTTTTAGTTACCTTGCTGGCATTTTTTCCCCATCAATCATTGTTGCCTTTGATAATTTTTGGGAAGCTTTCAAGGGCGCAAGAGCAGGATCTACACGGGTACGCATGGCTTTAAAAGACATTGCTATTTATCGCTGGAAAACTGAAGCTCCAATTTGGGGACATGGTGTAGTTGAAGAAGGACCCCACATTGTTGAGCATATGCCCATTGGTTCACACCACAGCTGGGCAGGTTTATTGTTTGTCAAGGGAATTGTTGGGTTTATGGCTCTAGCTATTCCCTTGGGGTTCAGTTTTGTTGATTTGTTAATTAAGTCAACGGACAGTAGACGAGAAACTGCCAAAGTTGGCTTAAGTATTGTGATGATTCTTTTTCTCTATACCTTTGGCGAGAATTTAGAGATATTAGTTTATTTGTATTGGCCAGGATTATTAGCAATGGGTATTGGTTGTCAAGAAAAACCAAAATTGGCATCACCATGGTCGGGTACTCCCTTCCCACTCAAGGAATAGACAGAGGAACTAAAGCAAAAATGTGGTCTAAAGTTTTTAATATTTGCTCTGAAGTCATCAAAATTTTGACATCCTTTAAGATGTTCTCAATTTCGGCAATGGTTATATTTGAAGGTAAATGATGTAGCTTCTGTAATCTGGGGTGGATATCTGACACTGTTGGCGAAATATTTCTTTACATTAAAAAACGATAAAAACTAATCAATTTGGAGAAATCATGAGTAACTTCTTGTAGCAGTTTTAACACCAGTTAGAAACTGCTACAAGAAGTTTTATTTCCTGAATAAATTGATTAAGTGCTTTCTGTGCTGTTTTAAAACCTGAAGCTTGCCGTCCCAACTTCAATTCAAATAAAATGCGATCGCGTATGCGTATTGCCTCAAAATCTATAACGTCATGCACAAAGGTAATGGCTGACCGCTCCTGAAGCTCTAAATTTTCTTTCTGAAGATTCTGTACTTGGATTTTCAGTTTTTCTATCTCCTGCTCATACCGTGTAATACTTGGTAAGCAATCAGAAAAAAGTGGTGCATTAGATGGGGTAATTTCTGAAATTTCCCGTGTAATACATGACAAAATATTATTTGTAACTATTTGGGGTACAGCCGGGATACCTGCAAAATGGGACACGTTGTAAAGTTTTGTAAACAAAAACCCTACAACCCTTACCAGAACTACCTTCACTTTCTTATCAAGCCAAAACCAAAAGCCCATCGTCATCCAACAAATTCGGCACAGCCTCCATATCAATCAAATAATCGCCAAAACGCTTAATATGGCTAGTCATATAAGGACTTAATGCCGCCACATCTTCACGATTGATCAAATGACCAGCCTTCAGTAAATCCCGCGAAACATCAGTTAAATCCACAACATTCTGGAAAATAACAGCATTAGCCACCAAATCATTATATTTAATAATCTTCTCCTGCTCAACCGGATCATTATTAGCAATAACCCCAAAACCACCAAAGAAAAACCACTTAGAAAAACCGTTATAAGCCTCAACAATATTTGTCGCCGCAGTAATCTGTTGTCGCAACTTCATATCCGAAATATATTGCAACAAAAATACCGTCCTAATCACCCGTCCCAACTCTTGAAAAGCTTGGTATAACCTATTTTTCCGACTATAATTTCCCAGCTTTCGTAACAACACTGCACTCGAAATCTTACCAGTTTGAATTGACAAAACAACCTGCAAAATATCTTGCCAATGGTTTTCTATTTTAGCCCAATCAATTGTATCCTTAAACAAAGAATCAAT
>NZ_VIKW01000046.1 GCF_009711975.1 Anabaena sp. UHCC 0204 | reverse complement strand
ATTGGTTGAATCAGCTTTTTTCTAATATCTGCCTCAGCATTCCCGCGAAATAACACGCCATGAGGTAAAATTATTGCTCCTTTACCGTGAGGTTTTAAGGAAGCAACTAAATGTAATAAAAAAGCGTAATCACCATTTTTAATCGGCGGAATTCCATAACCATCAAATCGGTTAAATTCGTCTTTTTCTGGATTAAAACCCGTACTCCAAGCTTTCACAGAAAAGGGAGGATTAGAAACTGCAAAATCAAAGGTTTTTAAACCACCTTGATCATCTTTAAAATGGGGAGTTGATAAAGTATTATCTTGCTCAATTTCCGAAGTAGGATGTCCATGTAAAATCATATTCATCCGGGCTAATGCGTAAGTTGCATTATCCATTTCTTGCCCGTAAATGGTAATTTTTACATCAGTTTCATCTGCGGCTTTTAATAATAACGAACCACTCCCACAGGTAGGATCATAAATAGTTTGTTCTTGACTGGTTGCGGTGTTAATTCCTATCACCTTAGCAATAACGCGAGAGACTTCCGCAGGAGTGTAAAATTGTCCTTTGCTTTTACCCGACTGGGTGGCAAAATTCCGCATTAAATACTCATAAGCATCGCCTAATATATCATCTCCATCGGCGCGGTTTTTACTAAAGTTTAAAGCCGGGGTTTCAAAAATAGCCACCAGGTTAGAAAGCCTATCTTGCATTTCCTTACCTTTCCCCAACTTATCCGCATCATTAAAATCGGCATCATTAAAGATATTACCCAAGTCGTTAGCCGTAGCTAGATTGGTAATAATTTTATTGATTTCTGCCCCTATATTCGGCTTGCCTTTTAAATTAACAATATCCTGAAAACTCCCACCTTCAGGGACTTCTATAGTGGCATCTTCCACACCTGCATATCTATCAGAAACGTATTTAACAAATAATAAAACCAATACATAATTTTTATACTGAGAGGCATCCATACCTCCCCGCAATTCATCACAGCTTTTCCATAAAGAACTATAAAGTTCACTTTTCTTAATTGCCATTTTGTGTAGTAGCCTTTACGCATCCCTGGATTAATTTTACCTTGGTGAACTCTATAATATCCTTAACTATGTCAGACATCCCTTGAGCCTTAAATTAGAATAGTGCGTCAATCCAACTTTATGAAAATACTTATCCTCAATGCCGGTTCTAGCAGCCAAAAGAGTTGTCTGTATGATATTACAGCCCCCATTCCTACCCTAGCACCTCAACCCCTATGGGAAGGGAAAATCAACTGGACTCAAGACCAAAATCAGGCAGAAATTACAGTTAAAACGGCGACAGGTGCAAAACTGCAAGAAACCATTGCGGGTGATTCACGACAGGTACAATTTGCTTATCTGCTATCTACCCTCACAGAAGGTAAAACCAAGGTAATTGATGATTTATCAGTAATAAATGTTGTCGGACATCGAGTAGTCCATGGTGGTCAAGATTACCGAGATGCTGTGATAATTACGGAAGATGTTAAACAGGCGATCGCTCGTTTATGTAATCTCGCACCAGCACACAATCCAGCCGCTTTGGCAGGGATAGAAGCCATTGAAAAAAGTTTAGGAAATATCCCCCAAGTCGCAGTTTTTGATACAGGATTTCACAGCACATTACCCGATGCCGCCGCTATTTATCCCATCCCATACCAATTAGCCGAAGCAGGTATTCGCCGCTATGGATTTCATGGCATCAGTCATCAATATTGTGCTAGTAAGGCAGCGGAAATTCTCGGACAAAATTTATCATCTCTGCGGTTAATTACTTGTCATTTAGGTAACGGTTGTTCCTTAGCCGCTATTAAAAATGGTTGCAGTATTGATACAACTATGGGATTTACGCCTCTTGATGGTTTAATGATGGGTAGCCGTAGCGGTGCAGTTGATCCAGGGATTTTAATTTATCTATTGCAACAGTATAATTACTCTAGCGAAGAATTAGATAAAGTGTTAAATAAAGCATCTGGATTACTAGGAATTTCTGGAGTATCCAGTGATTTAAGAGAGGTGATAGCCGCAAAAGAGCAAGGTAATCAACGCGCCCAACTAGCTTGGGATATATACGTACACCGTTTACGGGCTGGTATCGGGGCAATGCTGGCTAGTTTAGCAGGTTTAGATGTTTTAGTCTTTACCGCCGGCGTAGGCGAAAAATCCGCAGCAATTCGTGAAGCTGCTTGTGAAAGTTTGGGATTTTTGGGGCTGAAAATTGACTTTGAGAAAAATCAGCAACAACCTATTGATGTTGATATTGCTACATCTAATTCAACTGTACGAGTTTTAGTTATAGAAACCCAAGAAGATTGGGCGATAGCAAAGCTCGCCGCAGGCATCGCGCAACAATGTTACAAATTGCTGCAACAATAGAAATGAGGATATGCCCTCATTTTTAATTTTTAATTATCAATTTTTAATTACTAAAAGTATGTTTTTATCTCGTGAAGCTATTACCACACCTTTAGTTGCTTGCTTGTGTATTATCAGCATTAGCTTAATGCAAATCCCGAAACTGCAAAAACTATTAATTAGTAAACAATCAATCCCCGTCGAAACCCTAGAAAAAGACCAGAAAAAAGAAAGTCTGCGCTTGAACTTACTCCAGAATATCCCTAGTTTTAGTTATGACAACTTAATTGCCAATTGGGTATATATTGATTTTTTACAATTCTTTGGCGATGATGAAGCCAGAGATCAAACCGGATATAGTCTTAGCCCAGAATACTTTGAAGTTATTTTAGGACGAGATCCACGTTTTTTAGAAGCTTATCTAGGACTTTCAGTAAGTAGCTCTTTATACGCTGGAATGCCCGAAAGATCAATAGCTTTGATGGACAAAGGATTAAAATCCCTATCTCCACAATTACCACAAAAATCTTATTATATATGGCGTTATAAAGGCACAGATGAGTTATTATTTTTAGGTGATGCTCAAGCAGCACAAACATCTTTTCTCAAAGCTGCTGAATGGGCAAATACTTACAGTGATGAAGAAAGTAAACAAGTAGCATTAATTTCTCAAAAAACCGCTGAATTTTTAAGTAAAAATCCTGATAGCAAATCAGCGCGAGTGGCTACATGGACTATGGTATTGAATAATAAAGTTGATGAAAAAACTCGCAAACGCGCAATTAAAGAGATTGAAGCCTTGGGAGGAATAGTAGAAACTAATCCCGACGGTACAAATAGCATTAAGTTACCACCAAAAGATTAATGGTGATTTGTCAGTCGTCAGTCGTCAGTCGTCAGTTGTCAGTTGCAAAAGAATATTTTTCTCCTCTACTCCCTGCCCCCTGCTCCCTGCCCCCTGCCCCCTGCTCCCCTGCCCCCTGCCTCTTCTCTGTAACCTGTAACCTGTAACCTGTAACCTTCCCCCTTCCCCCTGACTTCTGTTCTAGAATCGTTACAATAGAACTCCTACTATCCTCAAATTTTAGACCTGTGGAGAGTGGGAGATAATTTTTATCATGACAAGAGGATAATTTTGAGATATCTTAAAATAAGTTAACATAATTATCATAATGTCCTCTTCCCCAGAGAAGTTACGTATAAGCACAAAAAAATACAGGAGAACAAACATCGGTGAATAATAAAAGATGGAGAAATACGGGGCTGTATGCGCTCCTTTTTATAGTTGTCATTGCTCTAGGAACAGCATTTTTTGACAAACAACCTCAAACCAGAGAAACATGGCGCTACAGTCAGTTTATCCAAGAAGTTGAACAGGGTAAAGTTGAGAGAGTCAGTTTGAGTTCCGACCGGTCTACAGCACTGGTAACACCCAAATATGATGCCAACAAAAAAATCGTTACCTTAGTTAACGACCCAGATTTAATCAATACCCTCACCGCTAAAGGTGTTGATATTTCCGTATTACCTCAAGCCGACGAAGGATTTTGGTTTAAAGCTCTCAGCAGCTTATTCTTCCCTGCGTTGCTGCTAGTTGGTTTATTTTTCCTTCTCCGTCGCGCTCAAAGTGGTCCTGGTAGCCAAGCCATGAACTTTGGTAAATCTAAAGCCAGAGTGCAAATGGAACCCCAAACTCAAGTTACATTTGGGGACGTTGCAGGTATTGACCAAGCTAAATTAGAACTAAATGAAGTTGTAGACTTTTTGAAAAATGCCGATCGCTTTACCGCTATTGGTGCAAAAATTCCTAAAGGTGTACTTTTAGTTGGACCTCCAGGTACAGGTAAAACCCTCCTCGCGCGGGCTGTAGCTGGTGAAGCTGGTGTTCCTTTCTTCTCAATTTCCGGTTCTGAATTTGTGGAAATGTTCGTTGGTGTGGGTGCTTCCCGCGTCCGCGATTTATTTGAACAAGCGAAAACCAACGCTCCTTGTATCGTCTTTATTGATGAAATTGACGCAGTGGGTCGTCAACGGGGTGCTGGTTTGGGTGGTGGTAACGACGAACGGGAACAAACCCTCAACCAGTTGCTGACGGAAATGGACGGCTTTGAAGGTAACACCGGCATTATTATTATTGCTGCTACCAACCGTCCTGATGTCCTAGACGCTGCTTTATTACGTCCTGGTCGTTTTGACCGTCAAGTAGTCGTAGACCGTCCTGACTACGCTGGAAGAAGCGAAATATTGAGAGTTCACGCCCGTGGTAAGACTTTATCTAAAGATGTAGATTTGGATAAAATCGCGCGTCGGACTCCTGGTTTTACCGGTGCAGATTTATCTAACTTACTCAACGAAGCGGCAATTTTAGCAGCGCGTCGGAATTTAACCGAAATTTCGATGGATGAAATTAATGATGCAATTGATCGTGTATTAGCCGGTCCTGAAAAGAAAGATCGGGTAATGAGCGAAAAGCGCAAAACTTTGGTTGCATACCATGAAGCAGGTCACGCTTTAGTTGGGGCTTTAATGCCTGACTATGACCCTGTACAAAAGATTAGCATTATTCCTCGTGGTCGCGCTGGTGGTTTAACTTGGTTTACTCCTAGCGAAGACCGCATGGATACTGGTTTATACAGCCGTGCTTATTTGGAAAATCAGATGGCTGTGGCTTTAGGTGGTCGTCTCGCTGAAGAAATCATCTTTGGTGAAGAGGAAGTGACTACAGGTGCTTCTAACGATTTACAACAAGTCGCCAGAGTAGCTAAACAAATGATAACTCGGTTTGGGATGAGCGATCGCTTGGGTCCAGTTGCCCTTGGTCGTCAACAAGGAAATATGTTCCTTGGTCGAGATATTATGTCAGAACGTGACTTTTCTGAAGAAACCGCTGCTGCTATTGATGAAGAAGTTCGTAAGTTAGTTGATACTGCTTATATTCGAGCTAAAGAAGTGTTAGTCAATAACCGCAAGGTATTAGATGAAATTGCTCAAATGCTGATTGAAAAAGAAACCGTAGACGCTGAAGAATTACAAGAAATTCTTGGTAATAACGATGTGAAAATGGCAGCTTTCGCGTAATTTTTCTTAAATATGGCTTGCTGAATTAAACACAAAAGCAATACCATATTTTACCAAATTAAAGCCTGAAATCTTTGCTATGCAATCTTTTCAGGCTTTACTTTCTTTAAATTTTTAATTCTTACTTTTGCTTTAATATTTGTGGAATGTAGGATTAAACTTCCACCTCTAATTTCACTTCTAAATTCTCAGTTATCCCTTGGAACAGTTCCAATGCTGTACTACGTTTTAATTTAGCAGGGTCTTGAATTTTGTTTTGGGATTTACGGAAGATAACGCCCAAAAGTCCTTTTTCTTTGCTGTCATTGCGACCGAAGGGAAGCAATCGCAAAATCTCTCGGTATGACGTATGACTTAGAAGAGTTTTTGAATTTGTCATTGCGACCGAAGGGAAGCAATCGCTAAATCTCTCGGTATGACGTATGACTTAGAAGAGTTTTTGAATTTGTCATTGCGACCGAAGGGAAGCAATCGCTAAATCTCTTAGTGAAGATGAGATTGCTTCACTCCACTTCGTTCCGTTCGCAATGACATACCATTATCATTACAATAAACTTTCATACAAGTCTCGCCATTCTTGATTAATGCTATTAATCAAATCAATTTTCTTTTGTCTAGAACCAGCTTTAATTTGTTTTTCTCTAGCAATAGCACTGGTAGCATCTGTAAAAATGTCGTAATAAACTAATTTATTAACATTATATTTTTTCGTAAATCCTTCTATTAATTTTTCTTTGTGTTCATAAACTCTTCTTATCAGGTCATTCGTTACACCTGTGTAAAGCACTTTATTATGGTTATTTGTCATGATATAAATGTAAAACTGCTTATTCATTGGTATAAATAAATTTAAGGTTTCATTCCAGTAGGGTTCAATGAGTGACTCCTAAATATGTATGGCGTTATTTACCGTTCAAAAAAGTTGTAGGTTAGGTTTGATTTTGTTCTACCCAACCTACTCATTACTAGAAATTACTAAAATTAGTAATTGCTTCTGTGATCTTATTCACAACTTCATCTACAGTTATTACTCCCAACTCCCCGGAAGCACGAGTACGGATACTTAAGCTGTTGGCTTCTACTTCCTTCGCACCAACCACCGCCATTACAGGTATTTTATCCTTTTCGGCGTTGCGAATCAACTTACCCAGGCGATCGCCACTCGTATCTACTTCCGCACGAATTCCCAACGCAACCATCTTCGCTGCTACCTCTTTAGTAAAATCTAACTGAAGATCACCCACAGGTAATAACCTGATTTGCACAGGCGCTAACCACAAGGGAAAATCACCCGCGTACTCTTCAATCAAAATCCCAATTAACCGTTCCAAAGAACCAAAGGGGGCGCGGTGAAGCATTACCGGACGTTGACGCGAACCATCTTCAGCCACATATTCTAAATCAAACCGCTCCGGTAAATTATAATCTACCTGCACAGTTCCCAATTGCCATTCCCGTTCCAAAGCATCACTAAAGATAAAATCAAGTTTTGGACCATAGAATGCCGCTTCCCCAATCCCTTCAAAATAATCCATTCCCAATTGTTCTACAGCGCGACGAATCGCCCCTTCAGCTTTATCCCAAGCTTCATCAGAACCGATATACTTATCACTGCTTGGATCACGAAAACTCAGTCTGGCTTTAAAATTCTTCAGTTGCAGACTTCCAAATACTGACAAAATCAAATCTACAACATTCAGAAATTCGCTGTCTAGTTGTTCGGGAGTCACAAATAAGTGAGAATCATCAACAGTAAAACCGCGCACTCTTGTTAAACCACCCAGTTCCCCAGATTGTTCATAACGGTAAACTGTACCAAATTCCGCTAACCGCATCGGTAATTCCCGATAAGAGCGTAATTCACTCTTGTATATTTGGATATGGAAAGGGCAGTTCATTGGCTTGAGAACAAAACCCTGTTCTATCGCTCTTGCTTCCTCATCTTCAGCCATTAAAGGAAACATATCTTCCTTGTATTTCTGCCAGTGTCCAGATGTTTTAAATAAATCTACTCTGGCAATGTGGGGAGTAACTACAGGTAAATAACCCCGTTTTAATTGTTCTTTTTTGAGGAAGTCTTCTAAAATCGTTCTTAATAAAGTCCCTTTCGGAGTCCACAAGGGTAAACCAGGACCGACTAAATCGGAAAAGATAAATAATCCTAGTTCCTTACCCAGTTTACGATGGTCACGGCGCAGGGCTTCTTGTTTCCGGCGTTTGTACTCAGCTAGTTGTTCGGGAGTTTCCCAAGCTGTGGCGTAAATGCGCTGTAACTGAGCTTTCTTTTCATCACCCCGCCAATAAGCACCAGCTACGCTTTCTAATTCTAGGGCTTTGGGGTTAATTTCACTGGTATTTTCGAGGTGAGGCCCAGCGCACAAATCCCACCATTGATCTCCCAAATGGTAAATTGTGATGGGTTCTTGTTTGATATCTTCGAGAATTTCTAGTTTATAGGGTTCTTTAATGGCTTCTATGCGGCGTTGTGCTTCTTCGCGGCTGACTTCTTCGCGAATTAATGGCAATTTGCGATTAATAATCTTCAGCATTTCTTTTTGAATGGTTTTCAAATCCTTATCGCTGAAGGGTTCTGGACTGTCAAAGTCATAATAAAACCCATTTTCAATCCAAGGACCAATTGTGACTTGCGCCTTGGGAAACAGCTTTTGTACTGCCATTGCCATGATATGGGAAGCTGTGTGACGAATCTTTTTTAATGTTTCTGATTCGCTGGTACGGGGTAAATAAATTTTTTCGGCTGGTTGGGTTTCTTGATTTGGCGACATCGGCTGTTAAAATTTTGGCGAAGTGTTAAAAATAAAGTTGACAAAAAATATCTTTACAAAATAAATAATAGTCCACTGGCTATAGTTTCTCCTAATTTAGCCCAACCATGGGCTTCTGGCAAAAGTCTATGAGCAGAATTTTAACCGCAGATAAACGCAGATAAACGCTGATGATTTTTCTGTCATATCTATCAATTTCTCAATCCTCGCACTTCCAGGGCGAGGTAATTGTCAATTGTCAATTTTTAAATTATGCCTTTAGACATATTCAGGCTTACTCCCAAGGATCTTTACAAAACTATTGCCAAATTTATATAATTGTGCTTTGTATCTCAAGTCACAGATTCTTAACTTTTTTCATCTAAAAACTTATGAAGTGATTGTTAAGAATCGTAAATAACGTTAATATTAAAAGGAAATTAGGAAATATGCTTCTCATATATGGGGGACTCGAATCTACCAAGTGCTGATTTACTGAAAGTAGTCTTAGAGCCGTTGCTAGAGGATTTTCAATATTGGTTTGGGCGATACCGTCAAATCCTGGAAAATGAGAAAATCCAATTTATGAGTGAAGAAAAGCAGTTTGACTTACTAAAACGAGTCAAAGATGCACAAGATGAACTCAATGCGGCCAAGATGTTGTTTACAGCAACTGATCAAAAAGTCGGAATTGATATGGCAACTGTAATGCCTTGGCATCAGTTAGTTACAGAATGTTGGAGTGTGGGAATGCGTTTAGGTCAGTCAAAGGAATTATGAACCCCGTGACAAAATCTAAATAAATTAGAAATCGTAAAGATATTAGACGATTCTTAACATTGTTTTCATAAAAAAATAATGTGTCTCATGTTACCTTAATCTGAATATAAGGATTGCATCATATAACATACGCGCAAAAGTAAATAATTTTACATCTACTTCTTCCGTAAACCAATAATTTACGGAGTTTGAAGTTTTACGAGATAACATTTTAACCCTTGCTGTTTTGGAGGAAAATTCCATGCTACACCTACTATATATTTTAGCTTTCACCATTCTTGCATTTATAGCTGTTGGTAATTTAATTCGGAATCTGATCATGTTCAGTTTTGATAGGGAACGAACTTATCCCACTAACCAATCCTCACTTAGTAATAAAGGTGGATTTGGTTATTATGCAGCTAGAAAGCAGTATGTACCCCATCCTGAATTGTTAGACAGCGCAGGTAATGTGATTAAAGAACCTCTGTTGGTAATGCGTTCAATTAATGTTGAAGATGCACGGGAACAGTTAGATGCTCTTTATGAATCTTCTCCTGGTCAAAAAATTGAACGTCCAGAAGGCGCTTAATTTACACTTTTTATGATTCGGAATATTGTAAGGGGTTTAGCAATGTGCTTGACCCCTTATTATTGTGTTTATTCATCTTTTTAAAGATGATTGATGATTAATTTTCTCAGAATCAGGATATCCACCGATTAAAGGATTTACAGCATTGACATTGACAATATTTTTTAATTCTTAATCCCACCAATAAGCAATAACTACACCATCTCGCTGTTCCCAAAACGACTCACTTTCTAAACCCCCTTGTAACCTAATTTGTAACCTGCGCTGAAGTCGCAAACCATACTCTTCATTATTACCATCTGTAATATCAACTGAGTCTGCACGCCACTTCTTACCCAACTCTAAAAGCGGAGAAACTATAGTATCTTGGTTTTCTGTCAAAATGTAGAGAGTATCCCCAGGATAAGCGACAAAATGAATTATACTTGATTCTGGCATGGGGCGATAATTTGCCATTGCTAATAATGTATCTACCAAACCACCAAAACTTAAACCATTTTCATCTGGGGCAAAAATTGGTTTTGTAAACAGAAAACTCGCCCATAAATGAGAATTTTGACTAAGATCCTTGATAACCTCCTCTCCATTAAACTGATTAAAGCGACGTTGCCATACCAAAGCTGCAAAAAGTTCCTGGGGACTATATTCTTGAGCTAGGGTTTGAATTTTGGTGAGGTTTAACATAGAGAATTAATTACAGTTTGACTAAATAGGTCTATTCTCTCGACCGTGATAGATTCGTAAAATAATCACATCATCTTCAAGAATAACGTAGTGAATTATAAAACCGTATTTACCAAAAGATACTAAAAGTTTTCGTAATCCTGCTATTTCATCCACAATTGCACCACGTCGCGGATTTTGTTGTAGACTTTCACCCGAAGAAACTATTGCTTGTACTGCGCGTGCTGCTGCATCAGGATTATTAAGTGATATAAAATCGTAATGCCGATTTAAGTCACTAATAGCTGTTTCTGTCCAAACTATCTCAGACATGAGTGTTATTTTTGGACTCCTAAATTATTTGCCCATTTCCGCACTTGTTCATGTTTGACTCCTGAACCTGTACGCAGGTAGCTTTCTAAAGCAGATTTACTTTGCTCAATCATTTCTGTTTCTGTAAGAGATTGAAAATTTAATTCTGTATTTATCTCTCCATATTCAAGTGATGCTGCTGTTAAATTTTCTTCTTTAGCTAATTCTGTGGCTAAAAATTGAATGGCTTTGATTTTCTCTTGATGAGATAATTTTTGCAGTGAGGGTAAAATTTCTGTTAATTTCATAGAAATATGGGTGAAAAGCTACTTACATTATACTGCGATCGCTCTTCATTCTCCAAAAAACGCTATCTCATCATTTACAAACCATACCCAAAACGTAGGGGTTTAGCATTGCTCATTGGTGTCAACTTAACGGTACAGCCTCCCAAATTTGCTTTCTGATTTGTTGTGTTTCTCGATGTCGTTTCCTGATAGCTTTGACTAAACCAAATAATTTTGCTAGTTGGACTAAATAGGTGACGATATCGGGATTCTCACCCCTTTCTACGGATTTAGCTACATAATATAAACTTCTAAAAACCATTTCTACTGATATTTTTTCTTTTGGCTGACCTAAAGCAACTGCTACGTCTGAAACTAATTGATTTAGCACCGCGTAAAAAATTAAAGTCGCTACAATCTGAATTTGTACTCCATTACTGTGTCCTACCCAAATATATGCTAATCCTAATAACCTTTTAGTTAGTAAAAATGCTTCTTCTATTTTCCATCTTCTTCGATATAATTCACAAACTTCTTCTGCTGATAATTGCTCGTCATCCACGATATTTGTTAAATAACGATGCCAAGTTTTCCCTCTATGAACTTCTAAATGTAACTGCTTTATAGAGAATTTAGAGGATAAATAGAAGATTTAACATAATTGATTATGTATTTTCTACCTATCCTGTAAATCCACATTCAGAAACTATTTACGCTTCTATTACTACTCGGAGATTCCCGCGTTTTTTGGCAACCCGACAAGCGGTAGTGCTACCAGAACGTTCAAATTCCAAATCAAGGATAGTTGCACCAACACGCAAATTGTGTAAAGATAACCGGTTGATTGATTCTGGTAAAGCCGGGTCAATAATTCGCAAACAATTATTTTGCATATCAGGAACTAAATTCACCATCATTTGCAATAGTTGAAAGATGCTACCAGTAGCCCAAGCTTGGGGAGTACAAGCAACGGGATACTGTACAGGAGCATTATCACCTGTCATTTCATAACCGCAAAACAGTTCTGGTGGGCGTTGGTAAGGTTGCTGGGAAGTCATGTTGAATAACCCTTGAAATAATTCCAAAGATTGATCAATTAAACCGAGCGATCGCAATCCCATCCCAATTAAACTATTATCATGAGGCCAAACTGAACCAACGTGATAACCCATCGGATTATAAGCTGGTGACAAACTACTTAAAGTCCTAATTCCCCAACCATTAAACATATCAGGCGCTCCCAATCTTTCCGCCACACTGTAGGCTTTTTCTGGGGTAAAGATTCCCAAAGATAAACAATGTCCTGGATTAGAGGTAATACTATCTACTTGATTTCCTTCTCCATCTAAAGCCAAAGCACAAAAATCTTGGTCTTCTATCCAAAAATCCTCATTAAAGCGAACCTGCAAAGTTCTCGCTTCTTCTAGCCAAAGTTCTGCTAAATCTAGCCGTTTTTTCATCTTCGCAATTTCGGCTAATTTGACTTTAGCAGCATAAACATAAGCTTGCACTTCACTCAAAGAAATTGCACCTGTGGCTAATTCCCCTTTGCGGTTAACAATACAATCACCAGAATCTTTCCAACCTTGATTATTTAAACCCCGTTTTGAGCGGCGATAATAGCTAAGATAGCCGGTTTTTTGCATATTCCGATCTATCCAATCCATTGCTGCTAAAGCATTTGGCCAAAGTGCTTCCAAGGTTTCTAGATCATGTGTCCAGGCGTAGTATTCAGCATACAACATTAACCACAGAGGAGTCGCATCAATTGTTCCGTAATAGGGAGTATGGGGAATTTCTTGACACCTTGCCATTTCCCCTAAACGCAATTCATGTAAAATTTTGCCTGGTTCTTCCTCTCTCCATTCATCTTCGGTTTTCCCTTGGTAGTCAGCCAAGATTGTCAAAGTTTCTTTGGCAATTTGTGGATTTAACATCAATGTTTGGGAAGCGGTAATAATAGAATCCCGGCCAAACAAAGTCGAAAACCAAGGGACACCAGCAGAAACAGTTTTATGTTTACCAAAAGATTGGCGCAACAAATACATATCTTGTTCTGCTCTTTCAATTACCCGATTGAAAAGACTTTTATCAGAACTAATGCGGGTAATTTGTTGTACCCAATTTTGTTCTTCCATCATCTCAGAAGCCTTTGCTTGTCCCAAGGTGATGGCTGCATCAACTGTAGAAGCAGGATTGTTGTTGATTAACACATTCAAACGATAGCCTAGCTTTTTGGTTTCATGAGAAGCTAATTCTATGCGCCAAACAGCAGTATAACCTTGGAAATAATCGGGTTGTCGGTGCTGGAACTGCACGCGCGATTCCATGATCGAACTGTCTAAACCTTGATAAGCTAAGGTGAGGGATTCTTCTTTTTGGTGTTGAGATTGAACATTGGGAACTGTCTCAATTTCTGAATCTGTGGGTTCTATCAGACGTAAAATTTGCCCTCGTTTTTCCCGACCAAAACCCCGAACTTCAAATAGATCCACAAAATCTGCGTCAAAGCTGAGACTCAGTTCAAAACTAATGCTGGTGGTGCTGTAGTTAGCTACTTCGATTTCTTCAAAGAGTGCGCCATTGAGGACAATTTCTCGACGAATACCGACAGTATCAGCTTTGAGTCCGTCCGTACTTTTAGAATTGGTACACAATACTGATAAAGCAAAACCTTTGTTAGCTGTGCTACTCAGTAAAACAGGCGATCGCCCATCAATTTGCAATTCTAAACGACTCAAAAACCGCGTATCACGGCAAAATAGCCCCATGCTAGAATTAGCTTCATCTAGAGAACAACTAGAAATGTTGCCAATAGTATCTGTTACTAAAAACAAATCATCATCTTTAACTGTCAACGTTGGTTGTGGTCTTTCACTGACTACACAAGGCCATTCTGGGATAGGTAAATTTTCTGCGATAGTAAAGGTTTTTCCATCTAAAACAATCTTTTCGGGGGTAATTAATGTATCCGGTGTCATTAGCCAAAGTTACCTATAAAGGTCTAATTTTACTCAGTTTGATGCGGTTAAAAAGGGAAAGTAACTAAATCTACTAAAACAATGAATTTCTCTAAATGTATACCTTATCAATTAGAAGTCAAGGCTGAAAACTGGCTATTTTTAAAGAGTTTCTGCTTGACTCAATGGACAGAGATGCTAAAGGTAGAGAATACTTAGCCAGAGATAAAATATTAGTAAAGTCCAAAGTGGCGGCTCAGGATACCCACTTCACAAAATTCTCATCAAAAATCAAGTAACAACGGAGTTTGATTTTTGACTACTGTCTCTTATATTCTACTGTATTGAGATTTCATTTACCACTATTTAGCTATCAGGAATTAAACCGGATTCCTATATTTACAAAATGACAAACCAGCACAATCTTTTGAGGATAATCTAAAATAAGGATATGAATTTGAGAAATACTAAGTTTTTAGCCACTGAGTCAGGCTTACACATTAGCCCCTGCTATGGTATTTTAGCTTTAGTAGCAATCAAAACTATATTGGAGTTCAAAAAAGAGATAAATTTTCTTCCTACTGGTAATGGGTAATGGGTAAGATGTGTTTAATGACAACTGACCATTTTTAACTTGTACAATGCAACTGTGACGTGAATCTTGTCTAGATTGGGCGTTTAACTATATTCATGAGTATTTCGACTTCCGTACTGAGTGATTTATTAAAGTCACATCCCCATCTGCGATCCCAGTTATATTTTAAGGCTTCATTAACGGCGCTCTCCCATGCAATGGAAGATCAGGTTTTAGCAGCCAACTTGAACCAACCTCTGATTATTGCTAGTTTCCAAAAAGAGCGATTCTATCGTCAAGAAGCCCATCGCTATCAACGACTTGCGGAAAAAAGTCATCAAATATACGTATTATCTGCACCAGAAACGGATTTTGCTAATAGCTCAGAATACTATGAAAAGATAGCTTTTGAGCCTGATGACGCTTTAACCCAAGAATGGCATTTAGTGGTAGTTGCTGATAACTATGCTACCTGCTTGGTATGTAGAGAAAGTCTTGGTTCTCTGTCAAAAAATAAACATATCCCCGAAATGATTCCTAGCGTGGATATGGATACAGCGCGAAGATTTGAGGGGATTTGGACATCGGAAAAAGGGGTGTGCTTAAGAGCAGCCCAATTGTTATTAGAGAGAATTCAGGTTTATAGACCAGATTTAGTCAAAAAAGTGGCTGAAGTTAAGCAGCGGCTTGGGATTGGGGAATCAATAAACAAGGTAGGAGTGAATTCTCGTCATGAGTATGCTTGCGATCTTGATACAGACCCGTTTGTACAAAGGTTGGTGACATATTTACAAGCTAGTCAGTATAAGCTGCATAAAGCCTATCGTTCTATTGCTGATCAAGCCCGGAAAGAGCGATTGGTAAATTCAATTAGTACAGCAATTAGGCGATCGCTTGATCCTCAAGAAATTCTCCAAGTTGCCGCACAAGAATTAGGTAAACATTTAGAAGCCTGTCGTTGTCTAATTTATCGCGCCCAAGCTACAGATGCTAAAGCCATAATTGAACATGAATTTTTGAATTCTCATGTCACATCTGTACTAGGGCAAAGTTGGGAGTTAGAACATAATCCTCTATTTCAACAGGTACTCAAACAATTGGAAGGGGTCTGTGTCGCTGATACCCTAGCAGATCATGATGTCAAGAAATCATCAGCCTTATCCTCAATTGTGAAGCAGTTTGGCGTGCGTTCTTGGTTAATAGAACCTGTATTATATCAAGGACGATTGTTGGGAATTGTGGAATTACATTATTGTTATTTTCCTCCCCATGAATGGCAAGCTGGAGAGTTAGACTTAGTAAAAGCGATCGCTACCCACATCGGTGCAGCACTCATTCAAGCAGAATCTTTTGCTAATTTAGAAGAACTCAACAAACAACTAGAAGCTTTAGACCGCACTCGGAGTAACTTAATTGCAATTACTGGTCACGAACTCCGCACCCCCCTTTCGACAATTCAAGTTTGTTTAGAAAGCTTGGCTACCGAACCCGATATGCCTTGGGAATTGCAACAAGTAATGCTGAGTACAGCCCTTTCCGATTCCGAACGAATGCGGAAACTGGTACAAGACTTTTTAACTCTTTCTAACTTAGAAAGTGGCAGAGTCGAATGGCATCCTGAATCTTTAGCTATTCAAGAATGTATAGATTTAGCACTCAGTCGGTTACGGACACGCTCTAGCCAAGAGAAAATACCACAAATTAAAACTAACATTCCCCAAACCTTACCTCTCGTCAGGGCTGACGGTGATTGGTTGGTTGAGGTAATAGCCAAACTTGTTGATAATGCTTGTAAATTTACTCCCTCTGCTGGAGAAATTACTATTCAAGCCATTACCAATGGTCAGGAGATGCTAGAAGTCACCGTATCTGACACAGGGCGAGGCATTGAACCAAATCGCCTAGAAATCGTTTTTGACCGCTTTTATCAAGAAGAAGGGGCATTACGCCGGACGACTGGGGGGACTGGATTGGGTTTAGCAATTTGTCGGCAAATTGTCAACGGCTGGGAAGGAAAAATTTGGGCTGATTCTACAGGTAAAGATAAAGGTAGTCAGTTTCATTTTACAATTCCTATTGTTAACAATTGACAATTGATAATTGACAATTGACAATCTTTTAAACTGTTCTCCTCTATGACTAATGACCAATCTCCCAGGCGTTTACCTAATCAACGCTGGCAAATTTGCCAGACAAGTCCAGAATTAGCTGATAAATTAGCAAATTTAACGAATATATCCCCCATTATCAGCCAATTGTTAATTAATCGGGGGATGGAAACCCCAGAAGATGCCAAGATATTTTTAGAACCCGAATCTCTAAATTTACCTTCTCCTCTCGAAGAATTCCCTGATTTAGCTGCGAGTGTGGAATTATTAGAAATGGCGATCGCCAGTAAAGAGAAGATCGCTATATGTGGAGACTATGATGCCGATGGTATGACTAGTACTGCAGTACTGCTGAGGAGTCTCCGGGCTTTGGGTGCTGATGTTGATTATGCTATCCCTAGTCGAATGCACGATGGTTATGGCATCAATAACCGGATTGTCGAAGAATTTCACGATGAAGGGGTGAAACTGATTCTCACGGTAGATAATGGCATTTCTGCTGTTGAACCAATTACTAGAGCCAGAGAACTGGGCTTAAAGGTTATTATAACAGATCATCATGATATTCCGCAAGTATTACCGCCCGCTAACGCAATTCTCAACCCGAAACTAATAGCTGAATCTTCTCCCTATCGGGGTGTAGCTGGTGTGGGTGTAGCTTATATTTTAGCGGTTTGTTTAGCACAGCAATTAGGAGAACTGAAAGGTTTAGTTCAACCGCTGTTAGCTTTATTTACATTAGGAACTATTGCCGATTTAGCACCTTTAACGGGTGTGAATCGTCGGTGGGTAAAACGGGGTTTAAAGCTATTACCAAAATCTACTTTACCAGGAATACAAGCATTAATTCAAATTGCGGGAGTTCAAGCTAGTGAAGGAGAAAAACCCCAAAATCCCAAATCGTTAAAACCGGAAGATATTGGTTTTCGATTAGGTCCACGAATTAATGCTATAGGGAGAATAGGTGATCCACAAATTGTCATTGATTTGCTGACAACTGATGATTTTGGAGTAGCACTAGCTAAAGCTATTCAGTGTGAACAAACTAATACTCAACGTCAGCAAATGTGTGAGGAAATTGAAAAAGAGGCGATCGCTATTGTTGAAGATTTATATATAAACTCTTTACAAAAAGACCGCGTATTAGTTGTTATCAAAGATAATTGGCATCATGGTGTCATTGGTATTGTTGCTTCTCGCTTACTAGAACGTTACGGTGTTCCTGTTTTTATTGGTACTTATGAACAGGAAACCATAATTCGGGGTTCAGCGCGGGGAATTCCTGAATTTCATGTATTTGCAGCTTTAGATGCTAGTCGGGATTTACTGGGTAAATTTGGGGGACACAAAGCTGCGGGGGGATTTTCTTTACCAGCAGAAAATTTATCAGCTTTCCGGTTGCGGTTATCTGAATTTGCAAATCAGTGTTTGCAACTCCAACACCTCAAACCTCTCCTGAAAATTGATACTCAAGTGAATATTCACGACATTAATCAGGATCTTTACCAACAGTTAAATATTCTTCATCCTTGCGGAATTGATAACTCAGATCCAATCTTTTGGACTCCAAATATCCAAGTCATTGAACAGAAAATTGTTGGTAAAGGTCACATTAAATTGACTGTATCCCAAACTCTCGACAATCAGCGTCAGGAACTGAAAGGGATAGCATGGCGTTGGGGTGATTATTTCCCCTTACCATCAAGATTGGATATTGCTTACAAACTTCGGGAAAATAACTTTAATGGTAAAACTACGATTGAAATGGAGTTAGTTGGTGCAAAACTTCCAAATCACGTTGTTAACCTTTTTACCATTTCATCAAACCTATCGCGGGCTAATTTTGAATACAAACAGCGTCAATATACTTGTGGAATCTATAATAATGGTGTAAGTACAGAATTAAGAGTTAAAAACTCTGAAGGTAAAGTTTTAGTGATGCGGCCAGAAGATAAATTTGGTCTGTTAGGTTTTAACCGCGAAAATGCTGAACAGGTAAATTTATCTCAACCTGTCTATGAGGGCATTATTCAAACTGCAATTCAGGCTTTATCAACCACTGCACAGAATTAAAGATTAAAAACTTTTTTAAGCGGGGATTTAACCCCCGATTCTGAACAAATGGGTAATTGGTGATTACAAAAACCATTACCCATTACCCAATTTATAAGTTGCCGTTGCGAAATGCTAGAACGAAGATTACTATGGGACCTGAAACTACAATTAGTCCCACGCAAGTTAATTGCAAGACAACTTCCCAATTGATGTTAGCTAAAATGTCCATTTTTTCCTCCCAGTGATTTTAATGGTTTTAAAAGATTGAATAATTTAATAGCACAACCCGAAACTTATCATATCTGTCCGGGGGATCTAAAATTTAATTTACTTCACAAAATTATAGAAAAAGTCATAAATATAGCAGGTGACAGGTGACAGGTAACAGGTGACAGAGTTGAAAGTCTATTTGTGTCTAGGTTTGATCATTATTTCATGTCCTAATCATCTTGGCGGTTGCTACAAGTAGAATAGCAGGAATACTAGAGGGTGAAAAATATGGCTACTTGGCAATGTATATCTCAGTGTGGTGCTTGTTGTAACTTGACACCAGCGGATCGTCCAGATTTGGAAGAGTATCTTTCACCACCGGATTTAGAACTTTATCTCAGTATGGTGGGTGAGGGGGGATGGTGCGTAAATTATGACAATACCACACGGGAATGTAAAATCTACTCTACCCGTCCTCGTTTCTGTCGCGTGGAAGCAGAGACGTTTGAGGAGATGTATGGGATTGAACCGGAAGATGTGAACGATTTTGCGATCGCTTGCTGTCGTCAGCAAATTGAGGGGGTTTACGGCGATCGCAGTTTGGAAATTATCCGTTTTGATCAAGCTGTCGGTTTTTGATTCAGTCAGGTTGCAATTTATGACAACATTATGAGAAAATGAAAAGAATATGAAAACCACTTAGAGACAGCACTAACACCTGTGAAACTTGATACTGCACCTGTCAGCCTTGCTAACTTATCTGAAACTGAAAACCAGCTACATCAGCCTATAGTTAAGGATAATGGCAAAACCAAAGAATCTGTGTTTATGGTATTTGGGACAACCTTTATTACTATTTTTCTCGCGGAAATTGGTGATAAAACCCAACTCTCTACCCTGTTAATGAGTGCAGAATCTCATGCACCTTGGGTAGTGTTCCTTGGTTCAGCAGTAGCATTAATTACTACTAGTTTGTTGGGTGTATTATTAGGTGGTTGGATATCTACTAAACTTAGTCCAAAAACTGTTGAGAAATCAGCCGGAGTGATGTTGCTGCTAATTTCCCTGATGTTGGTTTGGGATGTGATAAAAATTGATAATTGACAATTGATAATTGACAATTCAATCTAATTTTACGTAACTAGCAACTTGGATTAAATATTGTGGATTGAGGAACTATGGACTGGCATCTTTTAGGACTGAGCTTTGTGACGGTGTTTTTGTCAGAATTGGGTGATAAAAGTCAGTTAGCAGCGATCGCTCTTTCTGGACAAGGACAATCTCGAAGGGCTATATTTTTTGGTACAGCAGGTGCTTTAGTATTAACCAGTCTTTTGGGAGCATTAGCGGGTGGTGCTGTCTCTCAATTTTTACCTACACGCATTTTAAAAGCGATCGCCGCCATCGGTTTTGCCATTCTTGCTATCCGTTTGTTATTACCCAATAGTGATGAAAATTAGACAAAAGAGAGAATGAGAAATCTATTTACAACTACTTTTGCCTTTTCTCTCTTACTTAGCTTCCCGCCAACACCAATTTAAAAGCATACCTCCTGCTACTATCTTCAAGGCTTCTAGACCGAAATAACCGCCGTGTAGTAAGTTCATTGTTGCTGGAACTGGATTACTAGGTAGGAAGCTTAAATTAGTTCCGAGAGCGCACATTTGGGGAGTTAAAAAATAAGTATCTAGTAATGCAACTGTTAACAGTAGTCCAGATAATACAATACTGCGCCAAGGCCAATTAGATTTAGTTTTGCTAATAGCCAGTACAGAAGTTAAAACTACACCAGCAGATAACAATTCTAAGCGATTAAAGTTTCCAAAAATCACATAACCTGCGGCAGAAAAATTAGCTTCGTTCATCATGCCAGCAAAATAAAGGCTAGGCATAATTACCCAATCTAAAGCTAGACTAGCACTGAGCCAAAAGCCTAGAGTTAACATCATGGCTGTTTGCCAAGTTGACCGTTTAAATTCGAGATTAGAAATAGCGTTCATAAAAATAATTGCTTTGTTGTCTTCTTAGTGTCTAACTAAGAGAATCACTTTGACAACAAATATCAACTAACTGTTACAAACAAATAAAAAAATAAACTTATAAAAGGATTTTTAGGTGAGTTTGTTAACAATTTTGAAGTTTGATTAACAAATAATTCAAAACGGTTCAACTCACTCGCCGATAATGACCAGGACTTACGCAAATTGCATATTGATAGGTCAGACATCAACAATCTGTTTATTTGCAGGATTTATACGGTCTGACATTAA
>NZ_VIKW01000045.1:17093-26119 GCF_009711975.1 Anabaena sp. UHCC 0204 | reverse complement strand
CCTAGTTAATTTTTTTTTGCCTTTTTCTACTTTTTCAGCAAGCCCTAATTAATAATTTGTTTCCTCCTGATGATTTCACTAAGTTTTGCCAAAACTGCATAAGCTGTACGAATCTGGAATTAAGAATGAATGTTAGGCAATACTGCTATTAATAGGTGGTTACAAATATTGATGGCTTATGATGACTGCATTCAGATATTGGCAGCTAGTAACAATTGATGCTGCGGGAAAACGCCAAATCCAGGAAATTACTCCAGCTAAAGACTTTTTTGCGGAGCAATTTCCCGAATATACGGCTAAAAGTGATGTACCAGATGCAAAGGTGCAACGAGAACTGCTGCAATTATCCAGAGATAGTTCTACTAAAAGATGCTGTTTAGCAGAACGTTGTCTACTGTGTTTCATATCCTGGCACATTGAGCAGGTTTGCTGGCAGCTAGAAGCCCAATTCGGTAATGCTCACGGTTTTAGTCAGAGTGATTTGCTACCCTATGTCTTAGATGATGATGGCAGTTTGGAACAAACAGGTAGTTATCAATGCCTGGGACGAAAAATTTTGTTGAGTTTTGATCCAGGAAAAAGTCATCTGTCAACTTGGATAAATCTCAAAGTCAAACAGAATCCAGAACTCAATAAATTTTTGTTGGAATTGGGACTTTACCGCGTGACTGATTGGGCAATTTTGAATGATACTCTCCCGAAAAAGTTAAAGCAAATTCTTACAGAGTTTCACTCTTTAACATCTAGAGAAGTTACAGATTTTTTAGGACTTTTAAAAAGTTATCACGAAATATATAAATTGCAAAGATTACAACAAAGCTCTTTAGGTAGGGGAAGAATATGTCCTCCTCCTACGAATCAACAGCTACAGCAAATTTCTGTACGTTTAGAAAGCGTAATTGGTCAAAAGTTGGAGAATGAAACTGTAATGACACAATTACAGAAACTGGCTGCTTATTTGCGAGAATACCGAATTTATAACCAGAGTCGTTCTCTACCAAAGATTAGTGAATATCCTGTTGACATAGCTGCGGTGGAAAACCATGATCAAAATGAAAATGAGCAAATGGAGTTTTTAGAGTTATATCGGCAGCAATTTTTAATTTGTTTAGAACAAGCATTAAATATAGTTGTAACTTCGTGGTTGAAGAAGCTACAACGGAAGAAAGGGAATAAATCTCAAAATTTTCTAACCGCACTCCAGTTATTTCATTGTCAACAAATGTCTATGACAGAAATTGCTCAAAAGTTAGAGTTAAGGGCGCAAGATGCAGTAACTCGCTTACTGAAGCTGAAAGATTTTCGCGCTGATGTACAACGAGAGTTTGTCAAAATACTATATGAGCGCGTGATTGAATTAGCACATAATTATTCTCACCCAGAACGTCTAAAAAAACTTGAACAACAGCTTGCTTCCATACTACATACGCAAAGTTCTATTTTATTTAGAGAGGCAGAAATTCAATCTCGAACAGTCAGTAATAATTCACAAAATAGCCTATTTTCAGAAAAATTGTGCCGTTATTTAGATTCATTGGATCAACAAACATGAGTAACTTATCAAGCAACAATTCTCAATTACAATTAGACTATGAACTTCTTTCTCCAGCCGCAGTTCATGTTTCATCTCAACAAATTATTCAGGCTGTAGACCTGAGTAATCAAATTTCCAATGTATCCCGAAAATGGCAAACTTATATTAATGGTCTGGCACTATTTGCTTTTGAAGAATGGTTGCAAGAAAGAGCAGATACTTTAACTATTAAGAGAGAAAAGTGTACAGTTTTACAGCCAGCTTTAGCTAACGCGATTCCTGTTGTTGCCAACTTGCAGGTAGGTGAATTCAAAGTTTGCTTAATTCCCACTGGTAGTTTGTATGATTCAGAAATTTCTCTTTCTCAATTAGTCGTAGATTTACCAGAATATGTTCCTCATTTTTATGTATTGGTCGAAGTTTTAGAAGAACAAGCATCTGCGATAATTTCTGGGTTTATATCCTATCAGGAACTCATGGAAAAGCAGATAAGAGCGAATTTACAGCCGGAAGTTGATTGGACTTATCAATTACCTTTGGATTGGTTTGATTGTGATGCCAACAATTTATTATTAAATTTGCGTTGTCTAGAACCAAATAGTATTAGTTTACCTGCAATTCCCCATAATCGCGCTCAAATTTCAGTGACAATGCAAAGTAATTTAATCGCATTATTACCCCAGTTACAATCACCTGAGTGTGAACTATGGGAAATTTTGACTTGGGAACAAGGAACGGCTGTATTTACCAATCCAGAGTTACTGCATTGGATTTATAGTTGTCAACAGCAAACACCTAATTCTGGACTCAAAACAAACTTAAAAGATTTATTTAAATTATGCACACAACCAGCTTTGAATGTAGGACGTTGGTTGTGGGATGAATTAGATGAATTAGCACAGGAATTTTCCTGGAAATTATTACCTAGTTTCACACCTGCGATCGCAATGCGAAGTCCTACAGAAGAATTTCAGGCAATTATTAACCAATTACAACACAGAGGTTTAGAAATTCCTGTTCAAGCGCGGGGTGCTTATCAAGATTTACTCTTAGCAGGAATTCCCTTACGTCTGTATGCGATGACTTGGCATTTATTATCTGAAAGTGACCCACATTTGTGGACGTTGTTGTTAGTTTTAGGAACAACTTCACAAAACACTTTACCTAGCCATTTAAAATTGCGTGTTAGTGACCAAACGAGCGTTTTATTGGAACAGGGAATCAATCAAGAACAGGGTGATAGTTATTTGTTTACTCGTGTTGTTGGTAATTGGGATGAAAAGTTTTTGGTGAGTGTCAGTTTAATAGATAGTGTGGAGATTAATTTACCTCCATTTACATTTTATCCGGGGCGTGTGCTTTAGTTTCTCTGATTACATTTCCACAATAAATCTAACTATGTGAAGCAATGTAAAAATATTTTAATTTAGCTCTTAATTCAGGACTAAAGTCCTGACTACAAACCTGGGATTATTGACGACGGCTTACTTAGAGTAAAGAAGATAAAAGGCGATGCGAGTAGTTAAATCTACCGCATCATTTTATTGTAAATGTGATTTGGGTCATTGATATTACTGTGACTTCATAAGTAACATTACTTATAGCATCATAAAAATCAGCATAAATTTTGAGATTTATGGATTATTTTCATTTATGTCATGCTCGACTGCGGCTTTTTAACAAGGTTTGAGGTTAAATAAGTGGGTAAACAAAGATACAAGGAAGCAAAATTGCATAACCTCCCTGGGGCTGAGAAATATAGATAGTTAGCGGTTAATCTGATCTCATTTCGTTTGGAGGATTGTTTATTGTGCATTTTGTTGGAGAGCTAAAGGTCTAATTTATCAGCGTGCATTGGTCTTTATCCGTAGTAAATCATGGTTGTTTCTAATTTTCATTTGAAGGTGCAACAGTTTGATCAGCTTTGTTATTTTGAATTGTCTTGGGGGCAAGGGCAACAGATTGGGGTGAAGCTGGCTTATCCTGATGCGCTGAATTTTAAGTACCAGGAATGGCAACGAATTTATTTAGGTTTTTATAATACGGGACTGCGAGGAAGAGTAGCAGAAATTGGTAGTTTTACTGCACCTCCTGTTGATTGGCACGCTCGTTTGGTGGAGGCGGAAGCACAATTTTTATATGAGTTTCATCACTGGTTACGTAGTGCGGAGTTATATGAAATTAGATCCACTATAGCTAAAGAAATTAATAATGATATTTTTCTGATTTGTGATTCTCTAGATTTAGATCGTTTACCTTGGGAAGTCTGGGAAATTGGTACGGAATTTGCTCTCGATTCTACTAAGTTTCGGGTTGTTCGCACACCTTTAAATCGGCGAAGTCTCATTGCTAATATCAAGCCAAATCATGCTCCCAGGAAAGCCAAGATTTTAGCTATTTTAGGAGATGAATCTAATTTAAATTTTAACGCAGAAAAGCAAGCTATTCGTTCTTTGCGTTCTGTGGCTGATGTAACTTTTGTTGGTTTGCGATCGCATGAAAGTATTACTGAGTTAAAAACTAAAATTGTCCAAGCTATATCTGCTGATTCTGGTTGGGATATTTTGTTTTTTGCTGGTCATAGTAATGAAACTAATTTGACTGGTGGTGAGTTGGGTATCGCTCCAAATACAGCTTTATTATTAAGTGAAATAAAACCTGCTTTAACTATAGCAAAAGAGCGAGGTTTGCAGGTGGCAATTTTTAACTCTTGCAAGGGGTTAAGTATTGCTAATACACTCATAGATTGGGGTATTAGTGAAGTGGCAGTAATGCGAGAACCCATTCATAATCGGGTAGCTGAGGAATTTTTTCTGCGATTTGTCCAAACTTTAGCTCAATATAAAGATGTCCATGAGTCATTATTAACGGCAACAAAATATATTAAATTAGAAAAAAACTTTACTTATCCTAGTGCGTATTTAATTCCTTCTTTATTCCGACATCCAGGAGCAAAGTCATTTTGTATCCAACGACCTGGAATAGAATTAAAGCCTACTCGCCTAGAAGCGATCACACTATTATTAATATTAACTATTAGTTTATCTCTACCCCTACAAAAAGGGATATTACAACGCCGCATATTGGTACAGGCTATATATCGTCAACTAACAAATCAAGTCGAAAGTGTTACCTATGCGCCCATCCTCTTAGTGCAAATTGATGAAACATCTATTAGAAAAGCCAACATCTCTAATCCCAAACCGATGAATCGTCAATATTTGGCGAAGTTAGTTGATAAGTTAGTGGCTAATAACGCTAGAGTAATTGGTATTGATTATCTATTAGATCGACCCCAAGAGCAAGCAGATCCTATCCTCGCGGCATCGATCCAAAATGCTATTTCTGCACCCCAGCCGACATGGTTTGTTTTGGCTGCAACTCACAATCTCAAGGGTGAATGGCTACAAGCATTACCTGAAATTACCAGTTTAAACTGGAGTCTACAAGGTGATATCAAAGTTTTGCCTTGGTATATGCGCTTGTTTTCTGTTGATGATTGGCAAACTCAACCTTGGCATTTTTCTAATTTATTAACCCTGAGTTATGAATTACAAAAAATTCCCAATTCACCCCAGCCGCAATTAGATAGTCAAACGGATTTTTTACAACAAATAAATGCTTTTCTTAAAGATGGTAATAAAAGTCATCAAACAATTTTGTCATCCCAGCGATCGCATTTACAACCAATTACAGTTTTTAGTTATTGGCTAAATCAAATGTGGATGCACCCAATTATTGATTTTTCTATTCCCCCTCAGCAAGTATATCGTTCTCTTCCTGCTTGGGAATTACTAGAAAATCCCGCCATGATTCCAAATTTACAGCAGCAAATTGTGATGATTGCACCGGGGGGATATAACGAAGCTGGAATTAGCAAAGATGGTGAAGATAATTTTCATAGAGATTTACCACTTGCAGTTAAATACTGGCGGAATCAGGAAAGTTCTCAGAATAAAAATCGGGTAATTACAGGAGGTGAAACTCATGCTTTCATGGCGCATCATTTACTGACTCGTAGATTAGTTGTGCCAATTCCTGATTTCTGGATAACTGCTATGGCGATATTAGTAGGTAAAAGCCTATCAATTTTGCCAATAAAAAGGCAGAAATCTATATGGAAATGGTTATTTATACCAACTATCATAACAGGAGTTTATGGACTGGTTAGTTTACAAGTTTATATTTCCCTAGCCATACTATTACCTGGGATTTTACCCTCGACAATGGTTTGGCTTTACTTTATCCTTCCCTATTTTGAAAGAAACAAAAATGCGTAATCTTCTAATATCTACTTTAGTTTTATCAGCAGTAGCTTCTACAAGTTTGGCTGTCTTACCTAAGGAATTTGTGCTTGCCGAAAATACAAAAGATTCATCTTTATTAGTAAGTATTTATCGGAATTTATTTAAGAAAAAAGAACCGCCTATAAAACCTCGAAATGGTGGTTCTCGTCCTACTGGACCAGTATGTATGATTTCTCCAGATGTACCAAGTGTATATAGGAAAGTTTGGAGCGATCGCCCTTTATTTCTTTGGCAAGGTTACGTTTCTACAATAGCAGTGCGGCATCAGGGTAGTAATATCAATTCATGGATTCACCCAGCATCTCATACTCAAAATATTACCTATACAGGCGAACCATTACAACCAGGACAAGTTTATCAATGGGTAGTTAATGGTGGGCAATTTATCCCCTTTCAAGTTATGGAAAAACAAGAACGCGATCGCATTAGTTCTGAATTACAAAATATAGAAAAACAACTCCAATCTACAGGTGCAAATACCGAAGCGATCGCTCTAGCTAAAGCCAATTACTTTGCTGAAAAGAACTTGTGGAGTGATGTCTTGCAACAAGTTTATTCTGTACCCGAACCTTCGGCAGAATTAACCACATTTCGTCAAGATATTGTCCATAATTTATGTAAACCAGTGATAGCTAATCAAGTATCAGGTAATTAGAAATCAGGGGGAATGAGAATTTAATTCTAGTTTTTGCATAACCCCAATAGGACTGAGAAATATAAATACATAGAAAGCGAAAATAATAGCTAGTCTATGATTCTCACTCCCCATTAGACATCTCTGGAAAAGTAGAGAAGTTCCATGGAACGTCTCTATAGGCGTTTAGGTCACGCATATTTAAATTCAGTTGATGTCTATTACCTATTATTAAAATTGGAGGTAAACAAAATGAGTCAGTCAATGGTAGTAACGGATTGTCATAAAATATTTATTGGTGGCACAATTGCCATGATCACAGATGAATATTCAAAAGCTAAAACCATAACATTAATGACGGCTGAAGACACTCTAAAACAGTTTTTAAATATACAACCTGACTTAATTATTACAGATATTTTATTACCTGCAAAGCATGGAGAATCCCCACAAATTTCTACAGGCATACAATTGTTAAAGACTTTAATGAAAAAGTATCCTCATTTAAATATTATGGTGCAGAGTGAACACATCAATAATTTAATTCAAATTAAGTCAGAAATTGATGAACATCAAGGAGGGTTTGTTTTAGCAAATAAAAGCCTTGGCTATGCAGAAATTCTCAACAGAGTTAAATGGTGTTTACAGGGATTAACTCACATTCAAGATATTCAAAAAAATTCAAGGAAAGAATCTGCGGATGATTACACAAATTAAAGCTAAAAAAATGGGATTGATTAACTAAGTAGGTAGGTGGGAAAACTTATAACTATGTCATTGCGAGTGGAACGGAGTGGAACGCAGCAATCCCAAGAGTTTTGGGTAATTTACAGTTCGTTACATAGTTGGGTGATTAGCATCTACCTACTTAAGATTTTTGCATAACCCCAGCATAACCCAGAAGTATAGATAGATAGAAAGCGAAAATTCTACGAGAATAAAGCACTCATTCCCATTCAATGAACCTTTTATATTGTCGTAATTACCAATTCCGCTTTGCTGTAGTTTCAACCAGTAATTAAGGAGATATAAAAATGCAAAAATTTAATTTAGCAATAGTAATCATGGTATTCAGCACCATAGCGATTACACCCAAAGCCGAAGCAAGAAATTTATGGACAAATCAGCCCAGAATATTATCTACAGTTACCGCACAAGTTTCTGATTCAAGCAATAAAGATGATGTTTCAATATACTTAAAACGGGGTTTTAAAAGATTAGAAGAAGAGAAATATCAGGAAGCGATCACAGATTTTAATCAAGTTATCAAACTAGAACCTAATAATAGTTTTGCTTATTTTGGCAGGGGATTAAGTAATTTTAGTTTACACAACTATCACACAGCCAAAGATGATTTTGATCAAGCTATAGAAATTAGTCCTAATTTTGCATACGGGTACTATTTTCGAGGTATTACCCTGATGAATTTACGAGATAAACCAGGCGCGATCGCTGATTTACAAAAAGCATCAACCCTATTTACCCAAGAAGGAGAATTGGAACTTGCCCAAAGAGCAGATAATGCTATTGAGGAAATACAGGCGATTTAGAGCTATTTGCCTAAAACCGGGTTGGTAAATTTTATCTATATCCGGTTGTAGCTGCTATATCTTCGCCATTTTTGCATATCCCTGAAACCATGAGAGATATATGTGATCAACGCCTCTCCTTTATATAAAAAATCTGGCGTTGCTGATTGAATGTATGAATTAGCCTCACGCAAAGGCGCAAAGGCGCAAAGAATTAAGAGTTAAAGATATCTAATTTTTAAATTTCATACTCTGATTCAGCAACGCCGAAAATCCTAACTGCAAATACCAGCCATGCGTTATCGGACAATCAGCACCACTGCATTTATTATTTTCATCCTGACTGCTTCTATGCCTGTATCTACAAAATTACCTAGTTTTTTACAAATTTCGCCGGTCTTGGCACAAACAGCAGATGCACGCAAAGCAGAAGCAGACCGACTATTACAGCAAGGTATTGAGCAATTTCAAACTAGTCAATTTACGGACGCATTGCAGTCTTGGGGACAAGCACTACAAATCTACCGCGAAATCAAAAACCGTTTTGGGGAGGGTAATGCACTGGGAAATCTCGGTGCTGCCTACCTTGCATTAGGAGAATACCCCACTGCTATTGACTATCATCAACAACGTTTAACGATTGCAAGGTTAATCAAACACCGTCTTGGTGAGGGTGCAGCACTAGGAAATCTTGGTGTTGCCTATAATAGTTTGGGAAAATATCACACAGCTATTGACTACCATCAACAGCGTTTAATAATCGCTAGAGAAATCAAAAACCATCTTAGTGAGATTCAATCACTGGCAAATCTCGGCGTTGCCTACCTTGCTTTGGGAGACTACCCCACAGCTATTGACTACCATCAACAAAGTTTAGCGATCGCCCAGTCAACAAAATACCGTCTTGGTGAGGGTAATGCGCTGGGAAATCTTGGTGTTGCCTACCTTGGGTTGGGAAAATACCACACAGCTATTGACTACCATCAACAGCGTTTAATAATCGCTAGAGAAATCAAAGACCG
>NZ_VIKW01000045.1:0-16742 GCF_009711975.1 Anabaena sp. UHCC 0204 | reverse complement strand
CCTTGGTGAGAGTCAATCACTGGGAAATCTCGGTATTGCCTACCATCGTTTGGGAGACTATCCTACAGCTATTAACTATCATCAACAAAGTTTAGCGATCGCTAGAGAGATCAAACATCCTCGTAGTGAGGGTAATGCCCTGGGAAATCTTGGTGTTGCCTACCTTGCTTTGGGAGACTATTCTACAGCTATTGACTATCATCAACAAAGTTTAGTGATCGATAGGGAAATCAAAGATATTAGTGGTGAGGGTCATACACTAGGAAATCTCGGTATTACATACAACAGTTTGGAAGACTATTCTATAGCTATTGACTACTATCAAAAAAGTTTGGTGATCGCGAGGTCAATCAAACACCCTCGTACTGAGGGTGGCGCACTGGGAAATCTCGGTATTGCCTACAATAGTTTGGGAGAATACTCCACTGCTATTGACTACCAGCAACAATTTTTGGCAATCACTAGGGAAATCAACGACCGTTTTGGTGAGGGTGGCGCACTGGGAAGTCTCGGTGTTACTTACCATAATTTGGGAGACTACCCTAAAGCTATTAAGTACCTTCAACAAAGTTTAGCGATTGCGCGGTCAATCAAAGACCGTCTGGGTGAGGGACAGTCACTGGATAATTTAGGAGTTTCTTTATATAAACTAGGAAATCTTTCTTTAGCAGAGAGTACCCTACTGGAAGGAATAAAAGTTTATGAATCTCTACGAGGTCGAGAATTAAAAGATAGTGAAAAAGTTTCAATTTTTGAAACGCAACGTAACACCTATGCAATTTTACAAAAAGTCCTGATTGCCCAAAATAAAACTGATACAGCTTTAGAAATAGCCGAACGCGGACGAGGACGTGCTTTTGTGGAATTACTGACTTCCCGGTTATCTCCTGACAGCAAAGCACAATTACCTACCTCCCCAACAATCGCAGAGATTAAACAAATTGCTAAAGTGAAAAAAGCTACTTTGATCCAATATTCAATTATTTCTGATGATTTCAAGATTCAGGGTAAATTACAAAATAAAGAATCAGAATTGTATATTTGGGTAATTAAACCCACAGGTGAAGTTACTTTCCGCAAAGCTGATCTCAAATCCCTCTGGGAAAAAGAAAATACGACTTTGGGAGAACTAATTACTACAAGCCGTCAATCCATTGGTGTTAGAGGTCGTGGTATTATTCTCAGTCAAATTCCTGATGCAGCCAAAGTAAAACAAAAATTCCGCCGACTCCATGAACTACTAATTGAACCCATAGCCGACCTTCTCCCCAGCAATGAAAATGAACGGGTGATTTTCGTTCCTCAAGGTGAATTATTCCTCGTACCCTTCCCTGCACTACAAGATGACAAAGGCAAATACTTAATTGAAAAACATACTATTCTCACTGCACCATCTATTCAAGTTTTAGATTTAACTCGTCAGCAAAGATTAGGGAATGGGAAATCGGGAGTTGGGAAAGGGGAAGTGTTGGTGGCTGGTAATCCAACTATGCCAAAAGTGGTCTTAGAACCAGGAAAACCGGCTCAACAATTATCTAACTTGAAATGGGCAGAAAAGGAAGCCAAAGATATTGCTGCACTGTTTAAAACTCAAGCTATAACAGGTAATCAAGCCACTAAAGCTGCGACTGTCCAGCAAATGACCCAAGCCAGAATTATTCATTTAGCCACACATGGATTGTTTGATGATCTTCGGGGTTTGGGAAGTGCGATCGCTTTAGCACCCTCTGGTCAAGATGACGGGTTACTCACGGCTGAAGACATTTTTAACATGAAGCTAAATGCAGATTTAGTTGTTCTCAGTGCTTGCGATACCGGACGCGGACGGGTGACTGGTGATGGTGTCATTGGCTTATCTCGCTCTTTAATTAGCGCAGGTGTCCCCAGTGTAATTGTCTCTTTATGGGCTGTGGATGATAATTCTACTTCTGTGTTGATGACTGAATTTTATCAAAATCTACAACAAAATGTTGACAAAGCTACCGCCTTAAGAAATGCCATGCTTAACACCATGAAAACACATCCTGAACCTAAATATTGGGCTGCTTTTACTTTAATTGGGGAATCGGAATAAAAGGGCGTTGCTGATAGCCTGCGTGGCGATAGCCATATTAGGGTATGAAATTTAAAAATCAATGATTTCAAACTCTTACTCTCTGTGACTGGAGCGCCTCTGCGTGAAACAAAATCATACTCTTAATCAGCAACACCAATAAAAGAAGTCGTAAGGGCGCAAGGCCTTGCGCCCCTACCATGTGATCTATTTACTTCAAATATTCATCTAAAAAAACAAGGAAACAACTTTATGAAACGCATCACAACTTGCATCGTCCTCACTGGTTTTATTTGGTCTGGCTTGGGTGTATTCTCAATGCCAAAGCGGATATCTGCGATCGCTCAAACTCAAGAAAACAGTGATTTATTTTATCTGTATAAAGGGGAACGTATACCCCTAAATCAACGACAAGATGCGATCGCAGTATCTTTTAAAGATTTACCTCCAACTCGCAGTTTAGGGGCGGCCAAACCTCTATATCTGCAACTCCAACAAGATATCCAGCGCAATGCACGACTAACTACACCAGTCATAGTTAATCCCTTGGGTGAAAACTATGCTGTGGTAACTGTGCCGAGAGAATCGGGAAATGTTATACAGCAAAGTATTCAGCAGCAACCCTATGTCCAAACTACCTTACCTGTACTGAGTCGCAGCAACGAGCAAGATGTGATTGTTTTACCTAATGAGATTATCCTCAGCTTTGACCCTAAATTATCAGCAAGCCAAAGAACGGAAATTTTACAACAAAATAATTTAGAAATTGTGCGGAAATTACGGTTTCATCGCGATCGCTATCTTGTTAAATCTACAGTTGCATCAGGTGCAGAAGTTCTCGGTGTTGCTAACCAACTCACTACGGTTAAAGGTATAAATTCTGTTTCACCTAACTTCGTGCAGTCTGTCAGCAATAGAAACTTGGAAACGACTGTTAAACAAGTCCAGAGCATGGAACAATGGCAACTGAATAAGAGTATACCCAAGACGGTTGCCCAAGTGAATAGAGAGACTTCACCCCAAAGCAACTTATTAGGTTTAGCTTGGCATTTAGACAGCACACCCATGCAACAATGTCTACAGCAGGATATACCTAATTGGGGAGCATTACAAAGCTGTTTAGAAAAACCCCAGACTACAGCTAAATCTGCTATTCCCCGCACAGATATCCGTGTCAAAGAAGCCTGGAAAAATAGCAACGGCGGACAGGGTGTAGTTGTGGCAGTTTTAGATAGTTTAATTCAGTGGAATCACCCTGATTTGGCAGATAGTTTGTATAAAGTGCAAGCGGCTGATAAATGTCCGGGAGAAGTTCACGGCTGGGATTTTTCTAGTGGTGGGAATAACGCCGACCCCTGTAAAATTGGTGATGCTGATACTCGCATCAGTCCCATAGAACTGGCAATTTTAAGGTCACAATTTCAAGATACTTTTAAATTATCCGATGCCAAATTAGTCCAGCAATATCCGCGAGAGTTCGTGAATTTGAGACGACGATATCCAAATGCGTCACTAGAAGAAATCGCCAATGGTTTACGTTACACAATCCGCACTAGCCGAGTCGGAGGCGAATTTCATGGTACTCAAGTCAGTGGTACGATCGCCGCAAAACCGAAAAATGGTCAAGGATTAGTCGGTGTAGCACCCAACGCTCAAATTTTACCAGTGCGGGTATTTGGGCTAAATGGTAGTTTTAATCCTGTAACTTATATTGAAGCCTTGGGCTATGCGGCCGATCGCGGTGCTGATATCATTAATCTCAGCTTGGGTGCAATGTTGCCTAGTGAAGAAGAAGAACAAGCGATCGCTGATATTCTCAAAGCCTATCCTAACTTGGTAATTGTCGCCTCTAGTGGTAATTCTAACAGTGACCGAGCAGCTTACCCTGCGGCTTATCCAGGAGTTTTGGCTGTGGGAGCAACTAATTTTAGGGGTCATCGTGCGTCTTATAGTAATTACGGAGTGGGATTAGATGTAGTTGCACCAGGCGGTGATTTAGATACACCAGGATTGTTGGGTGGAATCCCCACCACAGGAGGAACTTGGCTAAATGCTTTTTGGCAAGGAATACCAAATCCCACCTCCCGTTGGTCTGCTGAGGTTGATTCTAGAGGTAAATATTGGTGGGTACAAGGTACATCTTTCTCTGCGCCAGCCGTTTCTGGGGTTGTGGCTTTAATGAAAGGAGAAGATCGTCAAAGAAGATTGAACCGCGATCGCTTAACTGATATCCTCAAATCTACAGCCAGTTATCAAGGGCTGAGTATCTCCGATGAAGATATCAAATCCTACGGTTCACCATCAAAACAAGTTCAACAACACCTCTTTGGTCAAGGATTGGTGAATGCTGATGCAGCAGTCCAGGCTGTGAAAAAACATGATGATTAATTCGTAATTACAGCAGTTTTCATGTATTTAGACCACAAGCTGATATCTGTATTTCTTTCTTACTTTGCGCCTTTGCTACGGCAGTCGCTCATGGGGGAAACCCCCAAGACCGCGCTGCCTCGCCTTTGCGTGAGATTTTAAACTGTGGTTCATTTACCTGAAAATCGCTGTAACTTGTAGAATGAAAACAGCAGAGACTTCCTTACTAGGACTTACGCACTGTACAAATTAACCGTCATGTGTATGAACGAAATTAGGTTGTTTCAGGTTTTAGAGGATGAAATTCAGATCAATAGCGATCGCTAAAAAATTGTCAAAAAACCAGGTTTAAATCCCTGAAACCCATACCCCCTATTTGTTCCTTCCTGTCAATGCGTAAGTCCTACTTACTTATTCTTATTCATCCAAACCAACTTATATAGGACTTACGCAAGTGTCACACCAAAAATCTGTTGTAGGGTGAGTCAGACTGCATAAATCCTGCAAATAACCAGATTTACGTAACTCCCGTAAATTTTTTAAATCGAGTTCAAAATTTTACATTTTTAATTTGTATATCCACATGAGCGACAAACACGAACTTGCTGATTTTTTTCGTTAACTGTCAGCATCATTCCTCTTGTTCCACATTGAGGGCATTGGGGTCCAGTTATCTTCTTATCTTTAGGTAGCTTGATTTGGTGATTACAGGAACGACATTGACGGTAGCGATAATTTCCTTTGCTCACTGTCATTCCTGGTGTGCCACATTTTGGGCAAATATCTCCTTGAGTATAAATATTACTGTATTGCGCTCCACTTCCACAGTGAATACAAATATAATATCTTTTTTCTGGTGATTTATATTTACTTTCTCGACTATCAATTATTGCCTCACATCCCCAGCAGTCATTTAAGTAAATATTACGGTCATGACCAATTCCATGTTTACAAGAGAAAACTGTTACCCTGAATTTAGCCTGAAACGTAGCATAGAAGGGATGATGTGGCATCGTATCTTCACACATGGAACATTTTAATCTTAACCGAATTTCATTAATGCGATTAACCCAACCTGATAACTTTGGAACATAATCTTCAGGTTTTTCCATTTCCTTAATTTTTGGTACGATGTCTGCTATTTCAAAAAGTTCTAGTAAAGACCAATCTCTCCAATCTTGTGAACAATCAGCATAAAGACGCGCACCATAAGATGATCCATAACTGGAAGTATCGGTTTTCTTAGAGTCGAATAAATCACAATCTGTTCTTAGTCGTGGGCAGTAAGCACGAGAGACTCGGTTAGTTTTTAACTGCTTATCTTCATCTGTTGCCCAAGGTTTTGCGACACAATATTTAACTTTTTTAGGTTTACATAAGGGAAGTAATGGGTCTATATCTATAGCTTCAGAAGAAGTCTTTGCTTGTTGTATTACATAATCTGTTAACAGGTCATGTACTTTTTGAAAAACTTGATTAGCACTATTTTGATTTTCTTTCACCCATATAATGTTGAGTACGCATCTAACCAAAGAGTCATTTTCTGGATAATTTTCTATGATTTTATCCAATGCCTTTAGAAAGTTAGATGTATTTTTACTTTCTTTCTGCAACCGATAAACACACATTATTTTTGCTTTTCTCGATAAATAATGCCAAAAGGATAAGTCATCAGATTCTATTAATGACCATATTAAATTAACTTGCTCATCTGGAGGTAAGAAAGAAAAACATTGAAGTATGGGTTCTTGATATTTTAACCATTTTGGTAGTCTTTCTATTAATTCAATCTGTTCTTTAATAGAAAAAGTTTTGAGAATATTTGCTATTTTTACGATAATATCTTTATTTTCTACTGCATCTTCTTTTTTGAGTTTGGATAAAAGTATATTAACTTTCTCCTGTGCTGGCAAAAACTCTAATATTTCATCGTATTTTTTTACACTCTCTGGTAGTAAAGACAACAGTTTCGGAAGGTTATTGTTTAAATTTTCAGTTAGTAATTGTGAAATTCTAGCTATGATAAATTCATGATCATTAACATTATTCTTAAATTTGTCTACAAGGATAGTAATTTGTTCAATATGTGGTAAAAATCTTAAAATAGCATCGTGACTTTTAATCCAATATTTATCTTGAAATATGGAAATTAGTGAAGGAATTTCTTCTAGTGCAGATTCTTCAAGTATTTTAGCAATTTCTAAAAATTTATCTTGATGACTTAAATCTTTTGGATTACTAATTTGACTAACAAGTATTCCAATACGTCTATCTCGCGGTGCTATAGTCCAAATCTGTTTTTCTAGAATAATATAATTAGGTATTAAGCCCCACAGAGAAATTGATGTTGAAACTTCTAAAATATCTTGTAAATCATTTAATAGTGTTTCTTTAATATGAGAATCATTTTGCACATGACTTATAAGTTCAATTAAGCATTTGATCTGTAGTTCTTGATTCAGTTTTTTACGATGTTCTGGAGCATCTAAATATAATTCATACAACTTATTTATAACCTTATTGCATAAATTTGAATTAAGATTTTGAGACTTGTTTATTATATTAAATATGTCGTCTCGTAAACTATCATCTATTTCTTTAGTGAAATCATCCGTTAAAATTTGTAAGAATAATTGACGTTGATCTTTATCAGGTAATACTGGTGTAAGACTTTCAACTTCAAAGTAAAGCGATATAGGTTCTGGTAGATCACGTAAAAAACGTCGTTTTTCCCATAATGCGTATCTGTTTAATTTTTGAGATGCTAAAGATACAGCTTCATCTAGAGAATGATTATTGAGATAACCCCAAAGTCCAAAAGCACAAAATCTAGGATCTTTGTGGCTCAGACAACGTTCAATAATATCTGAATCTGTTTCTTCTTTATTAAGTAAGTGTACATTTATTGCTTTACATTCATTGCCATCTCGTTGCAATTCAAATTTCACAAGTTTTCCAGATTGTAAATCTAATTCGGAACAATTAATTTCTTTTTTATGTACTAATATATTATCTTGATAATCAGAATCTATAAACCAATAATTATTGGGATGAGTAGAGTTACAAAAATTTTTAAGTTTGCCAACTTCCTTAAATAAATTTAAGTTTTTAGCTATTGCTTTATTAGTTTGCGGATTTATTTTTACATTAAATGTAACTAATATTCCCTCGCTTAAACAAGTTTCTTCACAACGAAGTTGCTCTCTATAGACTTTTATTTGTGATCCATCTTCACATTGAATATACCCAAAATTATTTTCTCTTCCTCTTGTGGAGTCATACCCACCAAACCACTTGACAAAACCAATTTCCCTCATGGTTCACCTGTGTTTATATAGTCTACATAACTATTATTGCCACAGATGCACGACTTTTATACAGTCTGTACTCGTATTTTTCGTCAAAATTCTCACTCAAAGCCTTATAAAATCTATAATTGGTCATCAACCAAGATAATAAACCAGAAAATCATTCTCGACGTACTCAGTCTCACGCAGAGGCGCAGAGGCGGAGAGAAAGAGTAAAAGTTGCATACTCTGAAATCTCCCAGAAATATAGATAGATAGCAAATCCTCAATTAAAAGTTACTATGGCTCACATTAAACGTCGTCAATTTCTGCAATTTTCTGGTTCTGCATTGGCAACTCTAGGTATCAGCCAATGGGATATTATGCAGCAAGGCGATAGCGAAGCGCTCCGTAGGAATCGCATGGGTCAAGTTCTCGCTCAAAACACACCCCGTAAATTGGCTCTACTGGTGGGTATCAATGAGTATTCTGGTAATATTTCACCTTTATATGGCTGTGTCAATGATGTGTTGATGCAGAAGGAGTTATTAACTTACCGTTTTGGTTTTAATCCCCAAGATATCCTGACTTTGACTGATCAACAGGCTACTCGTCAAAGTATCCTCACGGCTTTTGAAGAACATCTGATTAAGCAAGCTAAACCGGGGGATGTGGTGGTGTTTCACTTCTCTGGACACGGTTCACGAGTCCAAGACCCTGACGGCGACTCTCCAGATGGACTGAATAGTACACTAGTCCCTATTGATGGTGATTTACCACTGGGATATCCTGAAATTGGTGGTACTGTGCAGCACATTATGGGACATACGCTATTTTTACTTGTGTCTGCGTTGCAAACGGAAAATGTCACTGTTGTTTTAGATAGTTGTCATTCTGGTGGTGGTACAAGGGGAATTTTCCGGGTGCGGTCTATTGATGGTGGAAACCTTCTCCAAGCTAATAAAGGGGAACTTGATTATCAGCGTCAGTGGTTAGGAAAACTGGGGATGTCTCCCCAAGATTTTATCAAAAAACGTCAGGAAAATATTGCTAAAGGTGTGGCGATCGCCAGCGCCAGAAGAGAACAATTTGCTGTTGATTTTCCCTTTGGTGATTTTAGTGCAGGTGCGTTTAGTTACTTGTTTACTCAGTATCTTTGGCAACGTGCAGGGAATGAACCTGTCAGTAGAGCAATGTTGAGTATTCGTCAAAGTACAAACAGTTTAGCGTGGGAAAAAGGGATTATCCAAAGCCCAGAATTTGAATCAAATCTGAGTCCAGAAAATGCCAAAGCACCTATCTATTTTACGCCTAAGCAATCTCTCTCGGCGGAGGCTGTAATTACTAAAGTTAAAGGTAATGAAGTAGAATTATGGCTGGGAGGTCTAGATGCTGCTAAGTTAGCAGCCTTTACAAATAATCCCTATTTTATCGCTTTAGATTCTAACGGTGGTCAAAGAGGATTAGTCAAGTTAGATTCTCGACAAGGATTAGTCGGAAAAGGCACTTTGCAAAGGACTACAGGATCACGAGGAATTCTAGAACCGGGAACAATATTACAAGAGCGTATCCGTAGTATCCCTAGTGATTTAACTTTAAAAATTGGTATTGATAACTCTTTAGATCAGAACA
The DNA here is from genome assembly GCF_009711975.1 of Anabaena sp. UHCC 0204. GTDB lineage: Bacteria > Cyanobacteriota > Cyanobacteriia > Cyanobacteriales > Nostocaceae > Dolichospermum. Next base: position 7,403 of record NZ_VIKW01000045.1, on the reverse strand, counting down.
CTGCACAACAAGCAAAACAAGCACTGCAAAGGATACAGCGGATTGAACCCAAATCTGTGGGACGAGATGAACTGCAATATATCTTTGGTCAGATGACTAAGAGCAAGTATCAAGAAGTACAGAAAAATAGACGAACTAATCTCCCAAAAGTGGGTAGTTTTGGGTTATTTTTACCCAGTCTAGACCAAATTATTCCTAACTCTTTTGGTGACGTCCAGGAAACTGTAATTCAAGCTGTGGAACGTTTACAACCAAAATTACGCTCCTTACTAGCCACCAGAATCGTCAAGCAAATGCTAGGTAATACCAATTCTTCCAGAATCAATATTACTGCTTCTATGAATTTGGCTAATAATCAAAAACTAATTAGTGAAACTTTTACAACTCGTGGGGCTGTAAAACAAGTTACAGGAGAGACAAATCAACCAGTAGCAGTTTCCCTTGTGAATTCAGCAGATTCTGGTATACCAAAATTATCAGTGGGAACTGAGATTACTTTTCAGGTGGAAAATCAGGAATCTCGTCCACTTTACGTGACGATTTTGGTAATTAATGCAGCCGGCGATATGAGCGTGATTTTTCCCTTTGATTGGTCGGCTGTAGAAGGTGCAACATTGATACAGCCTTCGCAAAAACGGATAATTCCTCAAGCCCAGGATGGATTTAAACTTACCATTGGCGGAACTTTAGGCATCTCAGAGGCACTGATTATCGCGAGTACAGCCCCTCTACGAACTTCTTTGCAAGCATTAGAGAAAATCGCCGAAACCAGAGGTTTGAGAAACAAACGTAGTCCTGTACCTGTGACTGATGAAATTTTGGGTTTAACTAATGATTTGCTCAACGACTTGGATGCAACTACTCGCAGCAGCAATAATGGGCAAAGTATCCTACCATTACCAGACAATGTTAGTGGTATTGATACTGAAAGATTAGCAGCAATGGCGATCGCATTTGAAGTAGTCAATTGACACAGTTATTTTCAGTACCTTTTTGTAAAGACGTGACGAATCGCGTCTTTTTTAGATTTATCGCATCTTACAAACTATTCCCAATCAAAATAAATGGGTAACTTTTTCCCATTACCTAATAATAGGTAAGAAGCTTGTGGATCTTTAGGAACAAATTCTCCATGTGTGGCTATATGTAGAATTTTCTTACCTTGGAGATTATCTCGCAATGATTCCCAGGTAAATTCTTGGTTGAGGAACTTTAAGCCGGGATAAATACCTTGAGACTCTTTTGAGTTGGTTCTGACAATTGCATTTACTTCTTTGAGTACATTTGGTAAGGCATTAAAACCAGATTTAGCATCAGATAAACCCAGAGCTAAAATTTGTGTCTTATCTATATTTGGGGGTAGGCGATCGCTCATATTTGTTAACCCCGCAGAAATGACTGTCGAGACGTTATAATTCTCTACGAGATACTGCTGTCCATCAAACAAGGCATTCATGGGGATGTAGCGAGTGGAACGGTCCAGAGAGAAGACTAAGTTTTCAATCTTATTGGCTTTAATTTCTGATTCTATGGGTTTAATTAACCAATCATACAGTTGTTTTCCAGTGGTTTTAATTTCCGCAATATCAGAACCTGGGTTTTCTAATAAATCTCTAAATTTGGCTACAGTTGCATCTAGCTGACTTTTATCAACATTTTTTACTTCCACCGTTTTAATAATTACCCCTTGAGATGCCCAAAGAATCCAGATTTTATCTTCTAATACCAAGGGATAAATTAAGATAGTGCTTGGTTGTTTGACAATCTTTTGAGCAGCATCCAGAAAATTACCGGGATAAATGAGATTTGGGTCTTTATTATCGTGATATTTTTCAATTTCTCGAATCTTTTGAGCAAATTCTCGATTTAAATCATCTCGTTGATTTCGCAGTTCTTTGAGTTCGGTACATTGTTGACGTTCGCACTCATTCACACGCTGACCAAAAGCAATTAAAGTCCCCTCCTTTTTTTGAATTTCTATTTCCCCAGGTGTTAATATTACTTGTGTTTTTTTCTCTTCACCTCTAGTGAATTCACTAATTTCTTGTACCTTCAATAGTTCTAAAACTTGCTGCGCTTCTATATTACGTCCCTGAGATAGTAATAAAGCGGCCAATTCCCGATAAATATCAGCAATAGTGAATTTATCAAAGTCGTAGATAGCATTGATAAATGATTTTTGTAACTGGGGAGATAGTCCTTCAATATTGGTTCTAATTTTTTCTATTGTATTGATAGATTGTTTATAGTAACCAATAGCAGTAACAGGCTGATTCAAATCCCGATATACACGAGCTAAACCACCATAAATACCAGCAACATCAGCATCACTAACTTGACCCTCTATTGTCATTGCCAAAGCTTGTTGATAGTGATTTATTGCTTCTTGGGTTCTGCCAAACTTGCGATGTAAACTTCCTAAAACCGCGAGTATAGCCTTTTCAGATACTGGATTTTCTACCTGGCGAGCATATTTTAAAAAGCTTTGGGCATTATCTATGGCTTTTTGGTCATTACCCAATTCTCCATAACCTATACTTAATAATATCTGTGCTGATGCTGTAAAATCTGCTCGATTTATTTCCTGGGCGATAGTTATCACTCTCTCACCATTTTCAATTGTTTTTTGGGTATTACCTTGGTAAAAGTAAGCAATTCCCATAGCAAATAAAGCTGCACTCTCACCAAAACGATTATCAAGTTGACGTGTAATTTGCACAACTTGCTGATATAACTCAATGTTTTTCTTGTAATCCCCCAGGTCACTGTAAATAGTCCCAAGAGTGAATAAAGGAAGTATTTGCAGAGGTGGACTTTTTAGTTCTTGAGCGATAGCCAAACTTTTTTGCGTCAACTCCAAAGCTTTCTGATAATCCTTTTGCGAATTATAAATGCCTCCTAATGTATGTAAAGCTTTTGATTCCAAAGCCGGATTTTTTAGTTCTTGGGCAATCAGCAAACCTTGTTCTACTAATTCCAGAGCTTTTTGATAATTGCCAATCGTATCGTAAGCACTACCTAAATTAATTAATAAATCCGCTTCTAATGGGCGATTATTCCTTTTTTTAGCATATATTAAAGCTGGTTCAGCTACTTCAATTACCTTATTTGTTTGCCCTAGTGCATTATAGTTTTCGCTTAATAAAGATGCAGCTATTGATTTAGCTAATAAATAGTTTGACTGCTGGGCAATATCTGACATAGCTTGTGCAGCTTCAGTTGATTTTTCCCATTCTCCCTGAACGTGATATGTAATGCTGAGTTTTTTTAATGCTAACGATTCCAATGAAGGATTCTTTTGCTTTCGTGCTAAAGTTAAGGATTGATTAGCAGTTTCTAAAGCTTTTTGAGAGTTACCTAAATTAAGGTAGGTTAGAGACAAACTGTTTAAAGCAGATACTTCATAAGTTAACAAGTTGACTTGTCGAACAACTTTGAGCCTTTCTTGGGCAAATTCTAATGCTTTAGTATAGTTTCCTTGATTGCTATAGATATCTACTAGCGTAGACAACGCACTTTGTTCTAAGTAAGGATTTTCTAATTGTCTAGCAATAGTTAATGATTTTTCCGCTAATTGTAAAGCTTGACCATGATTTCCTTGTTTGGTTTCAGCTTCGCTTAACCTCAGTAAAGCTTCTGCTTCCAATTTGGGTGATTGGATTTTTTGGGCAATGCTTAAAGCTTGCTGACTGATTTCAATAACTTTTGGTAAATCATTGTTTATACTATCATAAAAGCCAGCTAAATCCAATAGTGATTTTGCTACTAATTCAGGTTCTTCTAAACTTTGTGCTAACTTAAACGCCTGTTGAGCAATATCCATTGCTTTGGTATATTCCCCAACAGTTCTATAATTTAAAGCTAATGAATTTAAGACACTAATCTTTCTTTGTAAAACTCTAGGTTCAGTTTTAATTGACTGTAATATAACTAAAGCTTGCTGTAATTTGTCAATAGCTTTTTCATGCTCTCCCGTTACTGCATAGTCCATACCTAAACTACCTAACATTGCTGCTTCTTCATATTTATCATTTTGCAATCGTGCGATTTCTAATTGTCGCAACCTGATTTCTATTTTTTGGGGATAATCCCCTGTTTTGTTGTAAACACTATGAAAGTAACCCAGCGCAAAAGATTCTGTTTCTAAGTCTGTATTGGCTCGTGCAATGCTCACTGCTTGTGTTAATAATTCAATTGTTTTTTGATTTTCATTCAACACATTATAAGCTCCTCCCAAACGAATTAAAGCAGTAGCCTGTGATTGTGGTTCTTCCAGTTTTATGGATAGAGTTACTATTTCCTGTGCTACCTCTATCAGCTTCCTAGCTTCTGCTGTAGCTTGAGAATGCAAACCCTGAGTTATAGCATTCGATATTTTTAAGGAGTATATTCCACTAATTAGTATTAAATCTTCTAGTTGCGCTGGTTCATCTTGAAGTTCTCGGCGAATAGCTAATGCTTGTTGGTGCAACTTAATTGCCTGCTCATATTTTTTTAGACGAGAATAGTTAATTGCCATTAAGAAAAGAATTTGAGATTCTTGTGATTTATTATCAGGAATTGCTTGGGCAATGGGCAGTGCTTGCTTATAAATTTTAATCGCCTGCTCATATTTTTCTAGCATGAAATAGTTACCAGCCATGAAGAAAAGAATCTCAGACTCTTGTGATTTGTTGTCAGGAATTGCTTGGGCAATGGGCAGTGCTTGTGTATAAACTTCAATCGCCTGCTTATATTTCTGGTTTCGATAATAATTAATTCCTATAGAAACGAGAAGAGTAGCTGTATATTCTTGATCTTTAATTTTTTGTGCAATAACTAATGCTTGTTGATACAATTCCACAGCACTGCTATCATCTTTTTGTTTCTCATAAATATTTCCTAACAAGAATAAAGTTCTTGATTCCCCATATTGATTGCCTACTTCTCTATGTAATACTAATGCTTGCTGATAAAATTCTGCTGCCTGTTCTAAATTATCTGACTTTGAATAAAATGTTCCGATTCTGCCCAAGGTGTTGCCTTCACCTCTTCTATTTTTAATTTCCCGATTAACTGCTAAAGCCTGCTGTAACTTTTCTAAAGCCTTGGGATATTCATTCAGCCAAATGTAAGTCAAACCGATATTACTCAGAGTCTTAGCTTCACCTTCCCTATCTTTGACTTCTCGACGAATTTTTAAGGCTTGTTGGTAATATGACAATGCCTGAGTATTATCTTCTTGCCACCTGTAACTTGTGCCAATATTATCTAAAGTTTCGCCAATTCCGGCTTTTTCTCCCAGTTGCTGATACAGAGATAAAGCTTGTTGCAAAACTTCCAGTCCTTGGGCGGTTTTATCTGAAGAATTATAAATATTACCTATATAATTGAGAGTTGCAGCTTCTCCTGATTTATCTTGTAATTGTCGCCGCATTTCTAACACTTGCTGATATTTTTCCAGCGCGGCTGATAAATACCCTTGATTATCTAGTTCTCTCGCTTCTTCAAACAGATTATCTGCCTCCGTCTGCAAATTTTGTGTCAGCAAGTGTGGTGAAGTAGTCACTTCTGTCAATATTTGCTTGTTTGCTAAACTACCTGCGGCTAACCCTATCGAAGAACTCAGAGTCAATGCTAGGGTGACAAAGGCGAGATATTTCAGTTTATTGGACATTGATAATTCCTCTCATGTATGGTAAACAGCCTATTCAATCTTTATATATTTCTGGTAGCTATGCAGGTTATGCAAAAACACAAAAATAATCACAGTTTTTTTACAATACCTTAGTCAAAAAAAGATAATAAAAAATAGGGCGCTCCGTAGTGGAATCATTGTCTTGAGGGGGCGACAACTCCAAAACTACAAGGGGAGCATCCACTTTTGGCGAAAATACCCAATCAAAAAGGGCGTTGCTGAATTGAGGTATGAAATTCCTAAATTGAACCTTTAAAACTCTTACCTTTGCGTCTTTGCGCCTTTGCGTGAGACTAAAATTCATACCGTTAATCAGCAACGCCTCAAAAAGCAAGTAGCCCACATTCCGCAGAGGTGACTCAGATTATTAATATTTTTGAAAAATCCCAGCCAGAAAAATTTGATTATTTGTGATTAACTACACTTTATCTGAGTATAAGCCAAGCCAGACAACTTTGAAGCAGATTAGGCGCAATGTTTAGCAGAAATGATAGCGTAATCGCTTTTGCAAGCAGATTGCTGCTCAAAGATTAAATGGAGAATATCAAATCATTGTTAACTAGATATCTATTCTAACCCTCATGAATCAATTGCAGTAAAGCTTCCGTTGATATCTTGCCACTCATATCAGTACCTTCCAATAGACTATCCGCCAAATCTCGCTTATGGTGATGTAACTCCACAATCTTATCCTCAATAGTATCCTTTGCTACCAAGCGATAAATTGTTACCGGACGTTGTTGCCCAATCCGGTGGGCGCGGTCAGAAGCTTGATCTTCCACCGCTGGATTCCACCAAGGGTCTGTATGGATAACGTAATCAGCGGCAGTCAGATTGAGTCCTGTACCCCCTGCTTTGAGACTAATGAGAAAAACATCCCCATCCCCAGCTTGAAAGGCATCCACGCTTCTTTTCCGTTCTGCCATTGGGGTACTGCCATCTAAATATTGATATTTAATACTTTGCTTTTCCAGATAATCGCGGATAATATGCAAATGGTCTACAAACTGACTAAACACCAAAGCCTTATGGCGATTTTCCAACAGTTCACCCAACACCTCACCAAAAAGTTGCAACTTAGAACTAGATAACTCAGTATCAGGCATCACCAAACTAGGATTACAGCAAGCGCGACGTAGTTTCATAATCTCTGCTAACACTTGCAAATGTTTCTGTCCTGCATCTGCATTACTTTCAGTTAATTTAGATATAGCTTGACGACGCAACGCTTCATAAAATGCTTTTTCCTCTTTACTCAACTCCACATGAAGCAGAATTTCCGTGCGAGAAGGCAATTCTTCCAACACTTGATTTTTTGTACGTCTTAATAGAAATGGTTGAATCAGTTTTTTCAGTTTATTACGTGCTTGTTTATCTTGATATCTCTCAATGGGATTTGCAAAGCGTTGATTAAAGCTTTCAAAAGAACCCAATAAACCAGGATTAATAAACCGGAATAAATTCCACAACTCACCCAAATGATTTTCAATGGGAGTTCCAGTTGTCAACAGTTTAAAATTAGCTTTCAAGTTCATGGCTGCTTGAGAACGTTTAGTGGCCATATTTTTAATTGATTGGGCTTCATCCAATACAATCGTTTGCCACTGCACTTGAGAGAGCATTTGAGCTACTTCCTCTTGCTGTAATAAACCATAACTACATATCAACATATCCAATGGTTGTAAACCATCTAATAATTTTTGACGGTTAGCAGATGAAAATTGAA
>NZ_VIKW01000044.1 GCF_009711975.1 Anabaena sp. UHCC 0204 | reverse complement strand
ACAAACGTTTCTATTCTTACTCTACAGAATACTATTAATACTGACACATTAAGTTTTTTATAAAGGATTGCACAGTTATGAAAAATAGTCAATACAAGTATTAGTTTCATGCTCGAAAAATTTTGAGAACGTCTATCAAGAAACTCACACTACAGCGAGGATAAGTCTCCTGACTGATTATTTAACCATGAAACAAGTTCAAAAATAGCATAAATTTGTAGCGACCTAAAGTCACATTCCCATATTTTTAACTACTTAAATAAATCAGGTATCTTGTTTTTAAATGTAACTGATTTAGCCAAAATACTGAAATTAAATCAACAAAAAACTTATATTTAGACGCTATTTACAATTTTGTAAATACCCCTTGTGACACTATTCAAATAGTCATATTTCCTTTAAATATCTTCTCTTTACAATTTTGTAAATACCCCTTGTGACAGTATTTAAATAGTCATTTAATACGTAATTTTAAAGTGATGGTATCTGTAATATTTATAGAAATAAAGTGCCAATTTGGCTTACCAATTACTCAAAACATAGTATTCTGCATATATACGAGTATCTGTGTTTCCTATTTTTATCGCCCAATTGACTTAACCATAAAAATCCCCAGGTTTTGCCTATATTTAGGGCAAATTCAAGGGGAATAGGTTCAAAAAAAAACTATCAGGTTATAGATTCAAAAATGCTAAAAGCTAATTTATTCAGATTACCAATTGCCAGTAATCTCCAAAAATTACTAGCCTACCAATTACTCAATAGATATAGCAAATAGTAGGTAAATGAGGTACAAAATTTATGAGCAAAGCCATATACAAAGAGACATTTAACCTTGTTCTATTCTGTGATGTTGTTAATTTAATATACACAGCCACTCAAATATTATTGCCGCTGCTAGTCAACAAACCTCATGAAAAATTAATAAAATTCTCTCAAAACCATAAATAATGTTGATATTTAATCGAAAATTTATCGCTATACTCAAATTTAGAGGGCGAGGTTATTCACTAAGACAATTTAATTTTTTATGGCACACACAATGAGATTAGTTGTATAGCGTTAATTTTCGCTATGAGCCAGAAATCAAAAATCAGAAATTAAGAGTTAGAAGGCTGATAAATGACCATAAAAGTCTAAATTCTATTTTCTGAACTTTGAAAACTTATTAACTTTCAGTCCTACAAGATTATATCAGGGTTAGTCATGAACTACCAAGCTTCTTCTTCTCAGAACGATTTTCATAGTGCTATCACTCCTGAACAATTCAATCAGATCATTGAAGCTATTGCTGATGGTCGGTATTCTTGGGCTTGTGTGCTGATTTTGCGGTGTATTGGCTATAATCCAATTCACTATATCCCCCAACACACCTACAGCAGATTAATTAAAGAAAACCGTCAAATCATCGCACCTGGAACATCTAATCAACAAAAAACAAATTCAGATATTCATGCCTCTGTCAATAGTTCTAATTACAGAGATTCATCCCAACTGGTAACTACAGCAGAAAGGTAGAGAAACCAAGATGAAATTATTAATTGACACTTGTTTCATTCTAGGTTGGAAATATCTCCTTTAAAGGAAAAAAGCCGAAATATTCCTCTTTCTCAATCCTCGTATTTCCAGAAAGAGGTAATTTTTCCTTGTCCATTGTTTATAGTCCTAAAACCAAAATAATTTGGGATTTTGTTCCCATACTTGATCAAATTCAATGCCCTGCTTATTAGCAATATATAATAATACTATTGCTGCCGAGCGGATAGCATTATCACAATGAATCAAGATTGGTTTAGGTAATTGATTGATCACCGCGAATATCTCCAAAGAAATTTGAGGATTTAGTTCTTCAAATTTGATGGGGATATTGACATAGTTTAAACCTAAATCTTCGGTTTGTTTCTGTTCATCTTCCCACCAGTCTTTTTCATCTGCAAACCTCAGATTGAGAATGGATTTATAACCATCATTTGCTATGTCGTGAAGTTGTTCTGGTGTAACTTGTCCGACAATTGCTAATTCTTGGGTAATCTTTCTAACAATTTCCATTAGTCTTAAAATTCCCAAAATGGATATTTCAATTTATCCCCTGTCTTAATATATAGGGGATTTTTTCACGGGTAATCGGTTATTGGTAAAATTAAATTTTTTGCCATTTCCCCAATCCCCTATTCTCTGATTCAATATTTAATGTAGATAAACAACTTGAGGAACTTGTGAGGAGGTTCTCTGTCATCAAAAATTTTAATTAATGTATATATAATAACATTTTGAATTCCCTTGTATTCCCAGATTGGGTTTTATAAGATGTAGGACTTACGCAATACCTCTCCGAAACTCTTATTTCTCTGTGTCCTCTGCGTCCTCTGCGGTATGCGCTTCGCGCACGCTTTGCGAACGTTTTTTCATGATTTTGCGTAAGTCCTGATAATGGTTGAAAGTATGGCTTTAGCGTAGCTATATCCGCAGGACTATACCCATAGTGATTAGGTAATTTATTTTTTAGAATTTCTCAAGTTTGCGTTTTAAGATGAAGATAGGAATTAGAGAATTAGCCGGTAATAGGTGAGAGAAGAGTGAGAAATCCGGGTAGTCTCACGCAAAGGCGCAAAGGCGCAAAGATTAAGAGTTTCATAAATGGAATTTTTGATTTTCATTCCTTTATATGGCTATCAGCAATACGACTAAATCAAGTTTAGGAAGGTTATCAAGATGTTTAATATGAAAACTAAAACCTTTGCAACCATAGACGGGAATGAAGCAGTTGCTAAAGTCGTCTACCAACTAAACGAGGTTATTGCCATTTATCCGATTACACCATCTTCACCCATGGCTGAATGGTCGGATGCTGCTATGAGTGAGGGAAAACCGAACATCTGGGGAAACATTCCCTCGGTGGTACAGTTACAGAGTGAAGGAGGAGTTGCGGGTGCTGTACATGGGGCTTTGCAAACGGGTTCACTGACAACGACATTTACAGCATCTCAGGGATTAATGTTAATGCTCCCTAATATGTATAAGATTGCGGGAGAGCTTACACCTACAGTATTTCATATTGCGGCGCGATCGCTTGCGGCTCAAGCTCTCTCTATTTTTGGAGATCATAGTGATGTCATGGCTACAAGAAGTAGCGGGTTTGCAATGTTGTGCGCTGCTTCTGTGCAAGAAGCCCAAGATTTTGCCCTCATTTCCACACGTGCAACTTTAGAATCACGCATACCTTTCTTACACTTTTTTGATGGTTTTCGCACCTCTCATGAGATAGATAAAATAGAAATATTCACAACCGAAGACTTACAAAAATTTATTCCCATAGAGTTAGTAATTGCCCATCGTTCACGGGCTTTAACACCTGATAAACCAGTGTTACGAGGTACAGCACAAAACCCAGATGTTTATTTTCAAGCTAGAGAAACAGTAAATTCTTTTTATCTAGTTTGTCCAGATATTACTCAAAAGGTAATGGATGAATTTGCCAACATGACAGGGAGAGAATATAAACTATTTGATTATTATGGACACCCAGCAGCAGAAAACATAATTATCCTCATGGGTTCAGGTTGTGAAACAGTCCAAAAAACTGTAGATTATCTGCATAAACAAGGGGAAAAAGTCGGAGTCATCAAAGTGAGATTATATCGTCCTTTTGATACCCAAAGATTTATTAATTCTCTCCCCAAAACTTCCCGCAATATTGCCGTTTTAGACCGAACAAAAGAACCAGGTGCAACTGGTGAACCTTTATATATTGATGTTGTTACAGCTTTGGCAGAAAACCAGCTTTACAAAATCAAAGTTGTGGGTGGTAGGTATGGTTTATCATCTAAGGAATTTACACCAGCAATGGTAAAAGCTGTATTTGATAATTTGGCTATAGAAACACCAAAAAATCATTTTACAGTCGGGATTAATGATGATGTCACTCATACCAGTTTAGCATACAATCCCGAATTTAATATTGAAGCAGATAATATAGTTCGAGCGATTTTCTATGGTTTGGGTGCAGATGGTACAGTAGGTGCAAATAAAAACTCCATCAAAATTATTGGTGAGGAAACTGATAATTATGCCCAAGGTTATTTTGTTTACGATTCTAAAAAATCTGGTTCTGTAACAGTTTCACATTTGCGCTTTGGTGATCAACAAATTCATTCTCCCTATTTAATTACTAAAGCTAATTTTGTCGCTTGTCATCAATGGGAGTTTTTAGAAAAATTTCCGATGTTGAAAGATATTATTCCCGGTGGTACTTTTTTATTAAATTCACCCTATAACAAAGATGAAGTTTGGGATAAATTACCTATTTCCATGCAAATAGAAATAATTGACAAAAATCTCAAATTCTATGTTATTAACGCCTACAAAGTCTCACGGGAAGCAGGAATGACTGGTAGAATCAACACAGTTATGCAAGTTTGTTTCTTTGCCATATCTGGCGTTTTACCCAAAGAAGAAGCAATAAACCAAATTAAAAAATCTATCCGTAAAACCTACGGTAATAAAGGCGAAGAAATTGTAGAAATGAATATCAAAGCAGTTGATAAAACCTTGGATAATCTCCATGAAATTACAACTAAAGAACTGAAAGAAAAACTGTCATCTGTCACCTGTCAACTGTCACCTCTTCCAGATTATGCACCTGCTTTTGTTCGTGATGTTTTGAGTAAAATGATCGCTCGTGAAGGTGATGATTTACCTGTAAGTGCATTACCTGTAGATGGTACATATACTACAGGAACATCTAAATGGGAAAAACGCAATATTGCTGAAGAAATACCTGTTTGGGATACCGACGTTTGTATTCAATGTGGTAAATGTGTGATGGTATGTCCTCATAGTGTCATTCGTAGTAAAGTATATGCACCAGAACAATTAGAAAATGCACCGGAAACTTTTAAAAGTGCCAATGCAAGAGAACATAATTGGCATGATTTGAAATTTACTATTCAAGTAGCAGCAGAAGATTGTACTGGCTGTGGTATTTGTGTTGATGTTTGTCCTGCCAAAAATAAAGCCGAACCGCGTAAAAAAGCGATTAATATGGAACTGCAAAAACCATTGCGGGAACAAGAACGAGAAAATTGGGATTTTTTCTTGAGTTTACCAAATCCAGATAGACAAAATTTGCAGTTGAATCATATTAATCAACAACAAATGCAAGAACCGTTGTTTGAGTTTTCTGGTGCTTGTGCAGGATGTGGAGAAACACCCTATATTAAATTAGTAACACAATTATTTGGCGATCGCATGATAGTCGCCAATTCCACAGGTTGTTCATCTATCTATGGTGGTAATTTACCTACTACACCTTGGACAAAAAACGCTGAAGGAAGAGGTCCAGCATGGTCTAATAGTCTATTTGAAGATAACGCCGAATTTGGCTTAGGTTTCCGCGTCTCCATAGATAAACAAGCCGATTTTGCAGCTTATTTACTTCAACAACTTGCACCCCAAATTGGCGAAACTCTTGTCACAGATATCCTCAATGCTGAACAAAAAAATGAAGCGGATATTTATGAACAACGAGAACGGATTTCTATTCTTAAAAGGAAATTGGAAGAGATTATAACCGCAGATGAACACAGATTAACGCAGATAAAAGAGGATAATATCGGCGTTAATCAGCGTTTATCTGCGGTTGAAAATCTTAAATCTCTTGCTGATTATTTAGTGAAAAAGAGTGTTTGGATCATTGGTGGTGACGGTTGGGCTTATGATATTGGTTACGGTGGTTTAGATCATGTAATTGCTAGTGGACGCAACGTTAATATTCTTGTCCTCGACACAGAAGTTTATTCAAATACTGGCGGACAAATGTCCAAATCTACTCCTAAAGGTGCAGTAGCAAAATTTGCCGCAGGTGGTAAACCTACAGCAAAGAAAGATTTAGGTTTAATTGCCATGACTTACGGTAATGTTTATGTTGCTAGTGTGGCTATGGGTGCAAAAGATGAACATACATTAAAAGCATTTCTTGAAGCTGAAGCTTATGATGGACCATCATTAATTATTGCCTATAGTCATTGTATTGCTCACGGTATCAATATGAGTACAGCAATGCAAAACCAAAAAGCCGCTGTAGACTCTGGACGCTGGCTATTATATCGTTATCATCCCGATCGCATTAAACAAGGAAAAAACCCCCTACAACTCGATTCTCGCGCCCCTCACATCCCATTAGAAAATTCCATGTACATGGAAAACCGTTTCAAAATGTTGACTAAAATCAACCCAGAAACAGCAAAAGAACTCCTCAATGAAGCACAAGCTGATGTTAATACTCGTTGGCAAATGTATCAATATTTAGCTAATAGAAAATGAAATCAGGTGTCAAGACAAAGCAAATTACCCAATCACCAATTACCCAATCACCAATCACCAATCACCAATCACCAATCACCAATCACCAATTACCAATCACCAAATAAATTTATGAACCTAACCACAACATATTTAGGACTAGAATTAAAATCTCCTTTAGTTCCTTCTGCTTCTCCACTTTCCGAGGATATTGATAATATTAAATTAATGGAAGATGCTGGTGCTGGTGCAGTTGTTATGCACTCATTATTTGAAGAACAATTAATTTTAGAAAAATACGAACTTCATCATCATCTTACCTATGGAACAGAAAGTTTTCCAGAAGCTTTAACCTATTTCCCTGATATAACTAATTTCCGAGTCGGACCAGAAGAATATTTAGACCATATTCGCAAAGCCAAAGAAACAGTCAATATTCCCATTATCGCTAGTCTCAATGGTTGTTCCGTCGGTGGCTGGACAGAATATGCTACACTCATTCAAGAAGCAGGAGCATCTGCACTAGAGTTAAATATTTACTATGTTCCTACAAATCCAGATTTAACAAGTACAGAAATTGAACAGAATTATATTGATATTCTCACATCGGTGAAAGCCGCAGTCACTATTCCTGTAGCCGTAAAACTCAGCCCTTATTTCACTAACACGGCAAATATGGCCAAACGTCTAGACCAATGTGGGGCTGATGGTTTAGTATTATTTAATCGGTTTTATCAACCAGATATTAACGTAGAAACTCTAGAGGTAGAACCCTATGTACTTTTGAGTACACCCCAAGCTATGCGTTTACCTCTGCGCTGGATAGCCATTCTCTATGGTCATATTCAGGGTAGTCTGGCAGCAACCAGCGGTATTCACAATGCCCATGATGTGATTAAAATGCTAATGGTGGGGGCAAATGTAACTATGCTTTGTTCTGTATTATTACGAGAGGGCATTACTCACATTCAGTGTTTAGAAAAAGACTTGCGGGAATGGATGGAAATACATGAATATGACTCTGTACGCCAAATACAAGGTAGTATGAGCCAATTAAACTGTCCTAATCCTAGTGCTTTTGAACGCGCTCAGTATATGCGAGCTTTGCAAACTTATAACCCCAACAGTGGTAGAGTTTATACACCCTTTTAGATGATTGGGGACTGACTTCATATTCTTCTTCAGTGACTCCTTCTTCCTGCATTTATGAAAAAACGTATTGGTATTCTTACTAGTGGTGGTGACTGTCCTGGTCTAAATTGTGTGATTCGTGCAGCAGTAAGTCATGCAACCAGGACTTATGATTGGGAAGTGGTGGGTATTCCTTATTCAACTCAAGGTTTGCTAGAGGGAAAAACTGTACCTTTAAGTATACATGGTTGGGATTTGCGGGGTATTGACCCTTTGCTAAATATGGGAGGAACGGTTTTAGGTAGTATTAATAAAGGGGATACTTTAGGTTCTGCGAAGGAAATATTAGCCGGTTATGAAGCTATCGGTTTAGATGCTTTAATTGCTGTCGGTGGAGATGGTAGTTTAAATATTATTCATCAATTAGCAGTTTTAGGTAATTGGAATTTAGTTGCTATTCCCAAAACTATTGATCATGATGTTGCGCTGACAGAACGCTCAATTGGCTTTGATACGGCAGTGAATACAGTTGTAGATGCTATTAATCGTCTCACGTTTACGGCTGCTAGTCATGACCGAGTGATGATTATTGAAGTGATGGGACGCACAGCCGGACATTTGGCATTATACTCAGGGATTGCCGGGGGTGCTGATGTGATTTTAATTCCGGAAGTCCCCTATACTATTCAGGGTTTGTGTAATCATCTTACTGAATTGCGCGATCGCTGGCAACGGAAATTTGCCATAGTTGTTGTTGCTGAAGGAATATTTCCTTGTTCAAAAGATATAGATGATGCTGATAATTGTACAACGGCTAAATGTGGTAAAGGTCAATATATTGCCGAACAAATTGCTAATTGTAGTAATCATCTGATTGATACTAGAGTTTCTGTATTAGGACATATTCAACGTGGTGGTATACCCTCAGCTTTAGATCGACTTACTGCTACTATGTTTGGTAAGGTTGCAGTTGATTTAATTGCCCAAGAAAAATATGATCAAATGTTAGCTTGGCAAAATGGGCGAGTTGTCAATTTCCCTATTCAAGATGTTATAGATAAAAATCCCTCTCTTGTTAATCCTCATGGTGATTTAGTCCAAACCGCTCGTTCTTTAGGCATTTATGTTGGTGAATAGCGATCTGAATAGACCTAACAACCTGATAAATCAGGCGTTGCTGATAGCCTGCGTGGCGATAGCCATATTGAGGTATGAAATTCCTAAATTGAACCTTTAAAACTCTTACCTTTGCGTCTTTGCGCCTTTGCGTGAGACTAAAATTCATACCGTTAATCAGCAACGCCATAAATCAATGGTTTAAAGGCTATTCAAGATTGATCATGTGCATATTTGAACGTTGATACTATAGCGGTTATCGGTAGGATGCAATACAATCGAGGGCGCAGACCCCTGCGCCCCTACAGGGTTTGCGATTGGGTGACTGTATCTCACCAAGAGTGCATACTGCTATGTCAGTAACTCAGACCTAAAGGGACTGAGCTTGTAAGAAATTGCAAGCTGTACTGACCAGTCTAAGTCTTCACTGACTACGTTTTTTGAGTCACGACACCCTGGAATCCGTAGCTAGTTCCCTGCTCTGTCGCTTGTGATTAAACAGTTTCAAAGTCACTGAAACAGTGTTGCCAGCCTAACAAGCTCTTAAAACATTGACGTTCGCGCAGCGTGCCGGAGGCATTCAGCTAACATTACCCGCAAGGCTTGCCTTGAGCGCAGTCGAAAGGAGGGACTTTATGTCCAAAGTATTTGTAATTGACACTGACAAACGACCGCTAGATCCAATTCATTCAGCCCAAGCTAGACAACTATTAAGAAACAAAAAAGCAGCCGTATTCAGACGATTCCCATTCACAATTATCCTCAAAGAATCGCACTCTGATTCTGCTGTTTCTCCTTTGAGATTAAAGCTTGACCCTGGTGCAAAGCATACAGGAATAGCATTAATCAATGACGTTACTGGTGAGGTTGTATTTGCTGCTGAATTAAAACATAGAGGTTTTGCAATTCGAGAGTCCTTAACTTCTAGAAGACAATTAAGACGTTCTAGACGTGGTAGAAAAACTCGTTACAGACAGCCAAGATTCTTAAATAGAACCCGTCCAGAGGGATGGTTAGCACCAAGCTTACAAAGTCGAATTGAGAATATCAAAACTTGGGTTAAGAAGTTGTGTAACCTTGCACGAATTGAGGCTATTAGTCAAGAATTGGTACGGTTTGATATGCAGTTAATGGCTAATCCTGATATTCAAGGCAAGGAATATCAACAAGGAACTTTAGCTGGTTACGAAACCAGAGAATACTTATTAGAAAAGTGGGATAGGCAATGCGGCTATTGTGGAGTGAAAGACGTTCCTTTTCAAGTAGAGCATATTCATCCACGAGCCAAGGGTGGTAGTAATTCAATAACAAATCTCACTTTAAGTTGTGAAAAATGTAACACCAAAAAAGGAACGAAAGATATTAAAGATTTCCTCAAGAAAGACCCATTAAAGTTAGAAAAAATCTTGAAGCAAGCAAAAAGACCACTAGCTGATGCAGCCGCAGTAAACACAACTCGTTTTGCATTACTAGAAGTTTTAAAAGCGACTGGATTACCCGTAGAAACTGGTTCAGGAGGTTTAACTAAATTCAACCGTAGCAAGCAGAAACTAAAGAAAACTCACTGGATTGACGCGGCTTGTGTTGGTCAATCAACTCCAATTCTAAATATCAAAGGTGTTAAGCCATTGTTAATTACAGCTAACGGTCACGGCACTAGACAATCTTGCAGAACCGATAAATTTGGTTTTCCAAATCGTCACTGTTCTAGAATTAAATTTCATTTTGGTTTTCAAACAGGAGACATCGTTAAGTCAGTTGTCAAAACAGGTAAAAAAGTTGGCGAATATATTGGAAGGATTGCTACTCGCGCGACAGGAAGTTTCAACATCTCAACTAGGAATGGATTAGTCCAAGGACTTAACTATAAAACCTGTAAAACCATCCACAAGAAAGATGGTTATGGCTACTCAAATTAAAAGATTCAATGCGGTTAAAACCGTGGTCAGTGAGCTTGTCGAACTGCCCGTGTCGCGGCTGGTGAGCTGCGTCGAACCATCCCTCTCAGCACTGAAGTGTCTGAGTTTCCCACTTACCGCGAGGTCTTATGAAAAATGATCAGGAATCAATTAGGGAATAGTTTATTTTTTGGAAGTCCCTAATTGATATGTTTTCTATTCTTTAATTCCTGGTTTCCTTAAAAGAAGCTAACCACTCTCTCATTTGTTCTTGGGCAACATCACGTCCACCTAAACCAAAGGCTAAGGCAATAGCGACAGCGATCGCACCAAATAACAGACCAAAGGCTAAATTCACGATATCGGGAGCAATCCCAATTTGTTGGAGTGCCATCGCTGAAACTAAGGCAATAATTGCAATCCGCGCTACTTGAGCTAAAACTCTAGCTTGGGAATTACCAGAACTGCTAATAATACTAAAAGCTAGATTTGCCAAAAATAAACCAATGGCAAATACCACCAATCCCGCTAAAATTCGTCCCAAGATAATGACAATACCCATTACCAATGCTGTCAGAGCAGGAATATTGAGAATATTTACTGCTGCTACAGTTGCAAACAGCATGATACCGACTAGTACAATAATTCCCGCTACTTCTGAAGGTGTACGGGTTACGGTTACAACTGAAGTGGGTTCTTCTGAATAAACCACTTGTCTTCTGACTGAGGGCAAACCCAGAATAGTGAAAATATTGTTAAAGCCTAAGCTGGTCAGAATAGTTGTCACCAACTCCGAGACAAACTTACCCAGAAAATAAGCAACAATTAAAATTCCTAATGCCGTAAAAATACTCGGCAAAGTATTAAGAACTTGTTGCAGCATCACAATTGCTGGTGCAGAAATCGCCTCAATTTGGAGAGCATTAAGTGAGGCGATCGCTACAGGAATCAAAATCAAAATATAGACAATTGTGCCGATAATATTTGATAAAGATTGCCCCCCTGTAGATGAAGATAGTCCTAACCTTCTCCCCAGATCATCAATTCCAGTTGTATGTAATAAATTAGTGACAATCCGCTGGACAATATTCGCTATAAACCAACCAATTGTCCCAATGAGAATTGCTGCGAAAATGTTGGGTAGAATGGAAAGAATCTCTATAGTTAAAACTTGTACTGGTTGTAATGCCGTCTGAAGCCCCAATGTTTCCAGAAATAAGCCCAGAAACAATAAAAAGATGAACCAATATAAAGCATTCCCAATGGTCTCACTCAGAGACAATTGATTTGTGCTGGGTGTACCATCTTGGGTTTCTTCCCGCAGCCGTTCATCTAGTCGCAAAGTATCTAATGCTCTTACAGTCAATAGCTTCACGATAGTCGCTAAAAACCAAGCCACACCCAAAATTATACCTGCACCAACTATCTGGGGCAAAAAGCCAATCAGTTGATCGAGAAAACTATTAAGTGGTCGAGAAGCTACTTCTAAACCCAGGTTCTGTAAAACAGCCACGACTGTCAACAGAAATATACTCCAAAAAACTAGCCCAGAGATTAATTTTTCAATCTGAGGAGTATCCTCACGACCAGTCATCCCAGAGGCAATCCGGTTATCTATGTTTGTCCGATTGAGGATTCCTTCTACTGCTTTGGCTGCGATCGCTGCAATGAGCCAACCAACTAACAAAATCGCCGCAGAACCCAGTAAACGGGGAATAAACAGAATTAGCTGTCCGACAACTCCGGGAACATTAGTAACTCCTGGGTTGACTTCTGCTCTATCAGTGGGAAAGTTCGATGACTGTGCTAAAAATTGCTGTACCCTGTTCGACAAACCAACTCCTGTCAACTGGGTTATTCCTTGCCAAGTTGTATTCATCGTTTTTCAATATTTTAAGTTTTTGGTGGAAACACTAGATACAATCAAGTGAGTGTATGTGTTGAGTTTTTTGAATTAATTTCTAATTTGGGCAAGATATTTTCTGTCAAAAATAAATCATTTTTTTAATTACATGGTAGATTTTCGTAACCCATCATACTATACAGAAATCTCCATCTCAAACAAAACGTCTAAAAGATAGATTTATTTTTTGCCCGCATTGCTGCTAAATGCAATAATAACTGTAAATTTAAGCTATAAAATCCTGAAATTTGTCGGTATTAATTTTGGCTATAAGTCCCTAACCACCACAATGGTGAAAATTAATAGATGGACAACTGCAACTACTGAAATTTAGATTACCAATAAATTATTGATTACATCCTCACTAGGATAGATAAATCTGTACAAGCAGTTGCAGTTAGTATTTTTCCTATTTTGTCCAAGTAGGGGCGAAGCATTCGGGCGATTAATTATCGGTTTTTTCCCATGTAGGGGCGAAGCATTCGGGCGATTAATTATCGGTTTTTTCCCATGTTTATTTTCCGAATGCTTCGCCCTTACACCGAATGCTGATGCTTCCATCTCCCGTCAGGGATACGCCCTTACACCGAATGCTGATGCTTCCATCTCCCGTCAGGGATACGCCCTTACCAATCCTGACTCCTAGCCCTAACAACTAAACTCCCGTTAATACAAAATGTAATTTTTCTAGTAATTCTTGATTTGTGTAGGGTTTTGATAAAATATCTGAAACTTGGATTTCATTATCTGGTTCTAACATCTTGTGGTTATTGAGTCCACTACAAGCAATTATTTGGACTTGGGGATTGATTTTTTTTAAGACGCGAATAGCCGCTGTTCCATCCATTTCTGGCATCATCATATCCATTAAGACCACTTTAATTTGCTCTTGGTGTTGGGCATAAAGAGCGATCGCTTCCATGCCATTTTTAGCAGTCAGGGTTTGATAATTATAGTTTTCTAAAATGGTTTTTGTAACTTCACAAATTTGCATTTCATCATCTACTATTAAAATTAACTCTCCCGTTCCTTGAAACAGGTCATGATTTTCAGGTTCTAATGGTGGAACTTCTTGGAGTACCGATGGTAAAAATATCTGAAATTTACTACCTCTATCAACTTGACTAGCTACATCAATAAACCCCTTATGACTTTGAATAATTCCTAATACTGTTGATAGTCCTAATCCTGTTCCTTGACCAATATCTTTAGTAGTAAAAAATGGCTCAAAAATTCTCTCTAATACTTGCGGTGGCATTCCCATGCCTGTATCTGTAACACTAATAACAATATAATTTCCCACTCTAGCATTACAATTTATCCGCGTCATTTCTTCATCAAGATACAAATTCCCCGTAGCAATAGAAAGATCACCACCATTGGGCATAGCATCAGCAGCATTAACAACTAAATTCATTAATACTTGATGTAGTTGGGTTTTATCTCCAGAAACTGTTGATAATTTCGGATGCAGATGGGTATAAAATTTGATAGATTTAGAAAATGTTTGTTGAGCAAGCTGTATAATATCCCTAATCAAATCATTAACTTGTAAAGTGATATATTTACCTTCTACTCCTCTAGCAAAAGATAACAATTGTCTAACTAAAGCTGCCCCTTGTTTAGCATTATTCTCAATGATTGTCAGCATTTGCTGATGATGATCTTTATCTTTACCAAATCTACCTTTCAGGAATTGAGCAGAACCTAAAATTGGTGTCAAGATATTATTGATATCGTGGGCAATCCCACCAGCTAAAGTACCGATACTTTCCAATCTTTGAGCGCGGAGAAATTGCTCTTCTAACTGTTTTTTTTCTGTAATATCAGTATCTACTGTCAGAATAGATTTAGGTTGATCATCTCCATCTAACATCAATGTCCAGCGACTTTGGACAATAATTTCCTGCCCTGATTTTGTCTGCTTGTGTAACTCACCCTGCCAAATTCCAGATTTAACTACAGTGTTTAGAGCAACTATTTCTTGTTCACAGGAAATTGAATGATAAAAAATATCTCTAATATTCTTACCTAAAACTTCTTCTCTTAGCCAACCATACATCCTGTAAGCGCCTTGATTCCAAAAGAGAATTTGAGCTTGGAAATCTCGCACAAAAATTCCATCAGTAGCAATATCTAAAAGAGCAGCTTGTTCATAGATTTGTTGTTCTATTAGCTTGCGTTCGGAAATGTCCTTAGTTGTGCCAATCATCCGTTTTGGCTTTCCAGTTTCGTCATAGTAGACTTTACCTGTGGCACTTAACCAATGTATACTACCATCACGCCACACTACTCGATGCTGACAGTTGAAAATAGCTCTTTCCTGAATAGCGTAATTTACACGTTCACGAAAATATTCGCGGTCTTCAGGATAGATTAAACTGAGAAAGTCCTCAATATTGGGACACTGGGTATGACTAGGTAAACCATACATTGGCCCCATATTATGAGACCAAAGGGTTTTATTGCTTTGGATATGCCAATCCCATATTCCTGTATTACCCGCTTCCATTGCTAAACTGAGTCGTTCTTCACTTTCTTCTAATGACTCTTGCATCTTTTGACGTTCCATGATTTCCTGCTGCAACCGCGCATTGGCAACTACTAATTCTGCTGTGCGTTCTGCAACCCGTTTTTCTAAGACATCGCTATCTTCCCGTAGTGCGATTTCTATTTGTTTGCGATCGCTAATATCAAATATTGACCATATACAACCAGTCCGGTTGCCTTCACTATCAAACAGAATATTTACTCTCACATTACCAGGAAAAGGTGAACCTTTGCGAGGCTGGAAACACATTTCCCATTCATCTATATGCTGCAATTTTAACAACCGGGATACACATTCAGGACGATATTGTTCGGCAATGAAAATTACCAATGGTTTGCCAATTAGATATTGTTTAGGTACACACAGCAAAGATGCTGCTGTATGATTAGCTTCCTGAATAACACCTAAAGCATCAGTTACCAAATAACCATTTGGGGCAAATTCAAATAGATTTTGATATCGCTGTCGCTCTGCTTCTGTTGTGTCACGAGAAAAGATCAGTTGTTCATTTTGTTGTCGCAGTTCCTCTTCCACAATTTGCAGTTCTTCTAAAGTTTCCTGAAGTATATCTTTAATTCCTACACTATAAGCGACCTGTTTTTCTAACCATCTTTGTAAATAATTATAAGCTTGCCAACGAATGACTTCCAATTCTTGATTAATTGGTTTGTGTTCTGTTTCTGAACTGGTAAAATGTTCCTGTAATGCCTCAGTTACACCAACTATTGCTTCTAAATCTAATGATTGAATGAGACGTTTCTTGCTAACAATACCTATTAGCATCTCTTCGTCATCTACTATTGGCAAATGCTGAATACAATACTCCTCAAACAGTGAGAAGGCTGTCAGAATATGCTCAGATACTGAATGTTTAAGAGTAATTGGTGGCTGAGTCATCACCTGGGATATTTTCACCTCTGATAGGTTGATACCCAAAGCAATGACTCTCAGGACATCTTTAAGAGTAAATATTCCTTGTAACTGTTTTTCTTCTACTATTAAAACATAGTCGTTTGTTTCCCGAATTTGGTCGTTAGCTATGATGCTATTTTCTTGTTCTTGATTCATCAAATTTATAGCATCTATAACAAAACTATCAGGATTAATAATTAAGGGAGAATAATTAATAATTTGATGTAAGTTAGGTAGATTAATTAGTCGCTGATTAAATCCGGAAGCTAATGTATTCAATGGACTAATCTGTTCAGTAGATGATGATCTAACTAAATTCATATTTATAAAACTCTGCAAATCACTAATTAATTAAAGATGGCAGGTATATAGCATTTCCTAGTCTAATAAAGTAGAAATTTATCGGCGTTTATCTGCGGTTAATTCTTTCTTCTTGTACCTGACTAAAATGGGAATTGGTATATATGAAAGTTGGTAATAAAATTAGGTCACATACTTTTATTAAGTAGGTTGGCGTTAAAAATTTTTGTAGGGGCAAGGCAGGGGCAGAGAGTAGGGAGTAGGGAAAAAAAGGGTTTCAGCCCTATTTACTTTTCCTCACACATTTTGGTGATCTCACATCCAGCTACTTAATTTATTTAGTGCAATGTAACACAGCCATAAAATCCATACGGATACAATTAAATTTTCAAGCGTTTAATTAAATTATATATTCTTTTGAGTATATACAAACTTTTATTTTTGTAACTATTGGGATATACCAAAATCCCAATGAATTCCTGTAATTTTGTGCCACGGACTTGGAAATATTGATTAGATATCTCCAGAAATTAAATTTGCGTTATCCACAACCCTTGTAGAGACGTTCCTTATGTAGGGATTCTCGGCTCTACATTCTTTTTTGGAGATGTTTATTCTCAATATTGCTAGGTAAGTCACTGGTGAGAAGGAGAGATTCACCGCGAAATATCCGTTGTTTGGGAGTGGGGATAATGGCACACTAAATCCATACCATAATTCTAACTCGATGGTGATAAAGTGCGTCGCCAAATAAATCTTCAGTATTTTCTTGAAGTATGCGATCGCCTTCAAAAAATACGTCTAAAGGTAGATGACAGGAAACAGGGAATAGGGGAGAAAAATCGGATCTTGTCTCTTACCTCTTCACTGTCACCCTTCGGGTTCACCAGTCGCTCATGGGGGAAACCCCCAAGACCGCGCTGGTTCACCTGTCACCCATTAATAATTGTCAATTGTCAATTGTCAATTATCAATTACTTATTCCCCTTTTTCTGCTGAAGCAATTTCTAACATTGTCTTAATCACAGAATCAGGGTTGAGACTAATAGAATCAATGCCTTGTTCAACAAGGAAACGAGCAAATTCTGGATAATCGCTAGGTGCTTGTCCGCAGATGCCTATTTTGCGTCCATGTTGTTTGACAGTTGCGATCGCTTTTGCTATTGTTCGTTTTACAGCTTCATTGCGTTCATCAAATAAATGTGCCACTAATTCAGAATCTCGATCTAATCCTAAGGTTAATTGAGTCAAATCATTAGAACCTATCGAGAAGCCGTCAAAGATTTGGCTAAATTCATCAGCTAGTAAGACGTTACTAGGTAACTCGCACATAACGTAAACTTCTAAGCCATTTTCACCTTGAACCAAGCCATTTTTGGACATTTCTGCTAATACCCGTTTTCCTTCTTCGGGAGTGCGACAGAAAGGAACCATGAGAATCATATTGGTTAAACCCATATCATCCCTTACCCGTTTCATGGCTTGACATTCTAGGGCAAAACCTTCACGATAACGAGGATCATAGTAGCGAGAAGCACCACGCCAACCAATCATCGGGTTTTCTTCTTTGGGTTCAAATTGTCTACCACCCAAGAGGTTTGCATATTCATTACTCTTGAAATCAGACAACCGAACAATGACGGGTTTGGGATAAAAAGCTGCGGCTATTGTGCCTATACCTTGTGCCAATTTAGAAACAAAGAATTCAGCTTTATTTTCATATTCTGCTGTTAATTCGCTAATTTTATATTTGGCCAGTTCATCGTCTAATTTGTCAAAATGTAATAATGCTAAAGGATGAGCTTTAATTTGGTTAGCAATGATAAATTCCATTCTCGCTAAACCAACACCATCATTAGGAATTGCTGTTAAACCTAAAGCTTCCTCTGGATTCCCCACATTCATCATAATTTTAGTGCGGGTACGCGGCAAATTATCTAAAGGTAATTCTTGAATTTCAAAGTTTAATAATCCTGCATAAACTTGACCTGTTTCCCCTTCCGCACAACTAACAGTTACCTCTTGTCCAGTTTCTAAAACTGTAGTTGCATTTCCACAACCAACTAAGGCTGGTATGCCCATTTCTCTAGCAATAATTGCTGCGTGACAGTTACAAACAACTACAGGAGTATATTTATCCGTAAAAACCAGATAATTATGATGATCCGCAACAGTAATATTATAAACTTCAGCGTCTACTGCATCTGCAACTTTAACAACTCGTTGCATTCGGAAATCACCTTTTAAAATGTCTGCAAATTGACTTATTTCACCCAGTTGTTTATCGGAAATCAATAAGTTCTTATCTTTTCTAAGTTTGATTTCTCCGGTAACATTGTTAGCAAATAGTTGATTAGTAGCAAAAAACCGGGTTTGAATAATTCGGGGATTAATATCTCCTTTGACTCGTTGGGTATATTCTAAAATTTGCTCTAATTTTTCTACAATTTGGACATTGTAGATATGACGATTTTTGGTAACTTGAGGAACAGTATTGATTTTTAAACAAGCAATAATGACAGCTTGTAGTAAATTCTCTTCCGAGATATAGATGTTAATGCGATTATTAGCATAGCAGCCATCACCATCAATCACACCTCCTAAGAAGTGATAAGCAACTTCTGAAGTATTTTCTAGGAGAATTTGAGTAATCTGTTGTTCTTTTTCTTTTAAGTCGTAAGCTATAGCTTTAGAATAAACACGATAAGCTGTAGCTTGTCCTTTTACTTGTTTTCCTCGGATATAACCTGAAGATACTGCTTTCTCACAAGGAGTAAAAGATTTACCATAAACAGCATTCATTTTGTCGTTCATAGTAGTTATGAATGCTTGTTTTTCTGGTAAACATTTTTGAATAAACTGGACTTCCCCATGAGTTCGACTAGTGTAAATTGAACCGTCTGTGATGATTCCCCCAATCAGATAAGCTAAATCCGCTTCTTGATTTTTGTTGTCACCTAATACGGGAATATTCTGAGATACAAGCACCATTTCCTGAGTATCTAACATTTCTTGAATCTCAGTTTTGGTATATTCACCATTCCGCAGATTGACCATTTTATGATCAGGAGTTAATCGCAGGATATTATCTGTGACTCTCCCAGTTTGAGATACACTCACACCAATTGTTTTAGATGTCCGTTTCATGGCATCTGTAATGGGTTTCCATTCCATTTGATGGGTTTTGGTGTTGAGGGCTAAAGTTGATAATCCTTGATATCCTTGTTCATAAATCTGCCCAATGGTCATAAAACCTTGATTGGTGAGAATTTTTGTTTCTCCATCAAAACAAGTCCGTCCCCCAGAGTTAGTGACAATAGCACTAGCTTTTTTCATAATCGGTTCCCAGTCTGGATCTGTGCGGTTAGTAACTAACACTTCTCCGGCTTGGAATTGATTGATTTGATGTACGTCAAGAATCACTCTGGCTTTACCTTGACCAATCATTTCGCCAACGCTACGACCTGTTAATAAAACTTGACTTTTTTCTTTAAGTTGATAAGTTCTGAGAACAGTTTTGGATTTTTGAGATTGAACTGTTTCTGGTCTAGCTTGAACGATAAATAATTCACCAGTTACGCCATCTTTTGCCCATTCAATATCCATTGGTGTTTCCATCCCACGGACTTGGGAATAATGATCCTCAATTATACAAGCCCATTTGGCGAGTTGTAAAATTTCTTGGTCATTCAGGGCAAATTGACCGCGTTCTGATTCGGGAACGGGGATGTTTTTGGTTAATTTTGACCCACCAAGGTCATAAACCATTTTTATTTCTTTTGTCCCCAAACGTTTTTGGAGAATAGGTTTATATCCTTGAGTTAAGGTTGGTTTAAATACTAAATATTCATCTGGGTTAACTGCACCTTGAACTACGTTTTCACCCAAACCATAAGCAGCGGTAATTAAAGCTGCATCTTTAAAGCCTGTTTCGGTGTCAATGGAGAACATTACGCCAGAAGATGCTAAATCAGAACGTACCATTTTTTGGACACCGACTGATAAAGCGACTTCAAAATGATCGAAACCTTTAATTTGTCGGTAAGAAATGGCGCGGTCTGTAAAGATAGAAGCAAAGCATTTATGGCAAGATTCTAATACGCTTTGGAGTCCATGTACATTCAGGTATGTTTCTTGTTGTCCCGCAAAACTTGCATCTGGTAAATCTTCGGCTGTAGCACTAGAACGAACAGCGACATCCGTATTAATACCGTATTCTTGACATAAACTTTGATATGATCGAGCGATCGCTTCTTGTAATTCTAACGGAAATGGTGTTTCTAACATCAATGATCTGGCTTGTTTGCCACATTCCCGCAGATTATCCATATCTTCGACATCTAACTCTGCAAAAATCTTTCTCAGTTTGGCTTCTAAACCAGCACCAGTAATAAAGTATCTATAAGCAAAAGCTGTTGTCGCAAATCCCGTGGGAACTTTCACCCCTTTGGGACCGAGTTGTTGAATCATTTCCCCTAAAGAGGCATTTTTACCACCTACTAAGGGAATATCTGCAATTCCCACCGAGTTAAAGTGTAATACTAAAGCTTCTTGGGTAACTTGGTTATTTTCTTGGTTGCGTGTAATTTCTAGCATATTCTGAGATTCCTTAAATATTGTTATTTAATTCAGAACCTTTGGGTGAGTTGCTTTTTTCCTTACCCACTATTTTTATACACTGAGATTTTGAGGATCTTGTGAGGAATATATAGAAGGGAATAGGGAACAATTTCTATCTTAAACTTGCTTTAACTTTTGTTAACGTAGCCTCTTGGACAAAAGCATTATGAATTGCCTACGCTGAGTTTTAGTTTAGATTGTAAACAAATGTAGAGGCAATATAGCGAAATATTACGTAATATATTGTTCCTATAAGCATCCTCACAAGTTCCTCATATTTGAGAGTTAAACTCTAAGGAATATACATAACAAGTTTTAATTGCTCTCAATTCATTACATAACTACATTACTAGCCGACCATTTTTAATAAAAGGATGTTTAACTATTATGCCTCACTGCCCTTGTTGTTCCGACTCGCTTTTACATCACATCCGTGGTGCTGAATCTTACTGGTTTTGCCGGAGTTGTTGGCAAGAAATGCCAGTATTAGCCTTGCGTCATACTGCTGAGATACCAAAACCTATTTTAGCAAAACTAGCGAAAAAAGTCTTTACATCAGAACATAGTCTGAGTTCTTATCATTTCAGTCAACAAAATTCTTTACAATCTATATTAGAAGCCAAGTGGGAAAAAGAGTTGGCGTTGCTGAATTAGGGTATGAAATTCAAAAATCAATGATTTCAAACTCTTACTCTCTGTAGACTCTGCGCCTCTGCGTGAAACAAAATCATACTCTTAATCAGCAACGCCAAAGAGTTATATAACGTTTCCACAAATTAGCATTTGTGATGATTAGAACTCCCTAACTAAAGCTGTATTACCAAATCTGACTTAAATCCAGAATAAATCCAGGTAATAAATTCTCACCAGTTAAGGTTTGGGGGTTATCTAATTCTTCAACAACACAATCAGGACGATAAATAAATACTTTGCGTTGTTTTCTATCAATTAACCATCCTAATTGTGTACCATTATCTATATATTCTTGCATCTTTTCTTGCAGAATCTTTAAGTTATCAGTTTCTGAACGCAATTCAATGATAAACTCAGGACAAATAGGTGCAAATTTTTTTCTTTGTTCTGTTGGTATTGCTTCCCATTTTGTGCGATTTATCCAAGCTGCGTCAGGAGAACGGACTGCACCATTGGGTAATGTAAAACCACCACTAGAACCAAATCCTACTCCTGTACCATTTTGCTTTGTCCAAATACCTAATTCACCAATTAAATTAAAGTTACGTTCACCTGTTTCTGAATCTGTAGGTGACATAATTAATAAATCTCTAAATTGATTGCGTTCAATTCTTAAATCACGGTTTAATTGACAAAACTCAAAAAATTGCTCATCACTTCTGATAATATTTGGTTGCATTTTCAAAACCATTGGTAAAATTTCTAAAGCTACAGATAATTGTGTGGCCATAATAATTAAAGATGGTAATGAAGGTTTATTTGCAGTTGCACAAAATCCAGATTCCCGACTTCTTGATTATATTATAAATAAATTATAAATTAATGACAGAAGTCGGGGATATTATGGTTCTAGAACTCCCCAGCTAAAGCGGGAACACATCTTTCACAAAGTAAAGGATGTTCTGCTGACTCCCCTACATGGGTAGAATAATTCCAACAGCGATCGCATTTCTGATATGATTTACCATCATCTTCGTAATCAGCGGCATTAACTACGCCAATATCCCAATTATCTTCACCTTGAACTCGCAGGGTTTTTAATCCTTTTAATGCGTCAGGTGTA
The DNA here is from genome assembly GCF_009711975.1 of Anabaena sp. UHCC 0204. GTDB lineage: Bacteria > Cyanobacteriota > Cyanobacteriia > Cyanobacteriales > Nostocaceae > Dolichospermum. The sequence continues at coordinate 4,890 of NZ_VIKW01000044.1, read as the reverse complement.
TCTAATAATTCCACATGAGAAGTGAGGAATAAATACCGTAATTCATCAATTCCATTACCGCGAACATTTAACGGTTCGATAGCAGCGCGTAATTTTTCATCACTGAGATAAATTAAAGCGATAGCTTCTAAAGAAGAACCAATTAACTTTTCTGTCCGTGCTTGTTCTAAAACCTTATTAACATCACCACGAATCCGTCGCAGTGTTTTCCAAAATTCCGCTAATTCAGGATTATCCCATTTATCATCTACTTGCACCCAACCAGCTTGAAACACTGATTTATATTGGGTTTTATAGGGAATAAATTGCCAGATATCTTCCGCAGTATGACACAAAACGGGGGCGATCGCTCTAGCTAAATTCTCCAAAGCAATTTGCAACACCGTTTGACAACTACGACGACGGAAAGCATCAGCCGAACTGATATATAATCTATCTTTCGCAACATCTAAATAGAAATTCGACAAATCCACAACACAGAAATTCTGCACAGTTTGGAAAAAGCGGAAAAACTGGAAACTATCAAAAGCTTCCGTCACCTCATTAAACACCTCACGAATGCGGTGCAGCATATATTTATCCAAATCTGGTAAATCATCAAAAGCTACAGCGTCTTTGAGAGGATCAAAATCATGCAAACTCCCCAATAAAAACCGCGCCGTGTTGCGAATCTTATTTCTTACATCAGCTAATTGCTTGATGATGTTACCACCCAACCGCACATCACCAGAATAATCAACCGAAGAAACCCACAACCGCAAAACATCCGCACCATAAGCGGGTTGTTGTTTTTGGTTAGTCCCACCTTGAATCATCAACTGAGGATCTACCACATTCCCCACCGACTTACTCATTTTTCGTCCATTTTCATCCAAGACGAAACCATGAGTTAACACAGTTTTATAAGGTGCAATGCCATTAACCGCGACACTGGTTAACAAAGACGATTGAAACCAACCCCGATGTTGATCAGAACCTTCCAAATACATATCTACAGGATAGCATAACTCTTGCCTTTGCTTGGCTACCGCTGCCCAAGAAGAACCAGAATCAAACCAGACATCCATCGTGTCCGTACCTCTGCGGTAAGTCTTGCCATTATTGCGATATTGTTCTGGTAACAACTCCTCAACCGACAACTCCCACCAAGCATCAGAACCCTTTTCGGCAATGATAGCTTGAACATGGTTAATAGTGTCCGCATTCAGCAAAACTTCCCCAGTTGCCTCATTATAAAACACTGGAATAGGCACACCCCAAGAACGTTGACGAGAAATACACCAATCGGATCTTTCTGCTATCATCGGCGTGATGCGGTTTTCACCTTGAGCAGGAATCCAACGCACAGATGAAATAGCCTTTAAAGCCTCCTCCCGAAAACCAGCCACAGAAGCAAACCATTGTTCAGTAGCGCGGAAAATCGTCGGTTTCTTCGTTCTCCAATCATAAGGATACTTGTGAGGATAAGCTTCCTCCTTCAACAGAGAACCAGCTTCCTGCAAAGCGTCAATAATCGCTTGATTCCCATCGCCCAAAACATTCAAGCCAGAAAATTTACCAGCCTCATCCGTAAAATTCCCACTATCATCAACAGGAGCAAGAATCGGCAAACCGTAACGCTGACCAACAATGTAGTCCTCCTGACCATGACCAGGAGCAGTATGTACCAACCCAGTCCCCGACTCAGTAGTGATATAATCACCACCAACCACCACCGGACTTTCACGGTCAAAAAGAGGATGAGAGTAAATAGTCCCTTCCAAATCCTTCCCTGCGAACTTGGCTTTTACCGTTAACTCACAATCCAAAACCGCAGCCAACCTATCAACCAACTCAGCCGCAACAATCAGATACTTGCATCCTCTCTGTGCCTCCGCGTCTCTGCGTGAGACCTCCACCACCGCATATTCCAACGCACCATTCACAGCCACAGCCAAATTACCGGGAATAGTCCAGGGTGTAGTAGTCCACACAGCCACGCCCAAATCAGGCAAGAAGCCATCTAAACTAGATTTTAACCCTTCGGAAACCTTCTGCACCGGGAAAGCGGCGTAAATACTGCGGGAAACGTGACCTTCAGGATATTCTAACTCTGCTTCTGCTAAAGCGGTTTTAGAACTAGGACTCCAATGTACAGGCTTTAAACCGCGATAAATATAACCTTTGAGGAACATTTCCCCAAAAACGCCAATTTGCGCGGCTTCGTATTCTGGTTTTAAGGTTAAATAAGGATTTTCCCAATCACCCCAAATCCCATAGCGTTTAAAGCTTTCTCGTTGTTCGTCTACGGTTTTTAGTGCGAACTCTTTTGCTTTTTGTCGCAATTGCAAAGGTGTGAGATTTTGCCGTTCTGCCTGTTTCATATTTTGCAGAACTTTCAACTCAATTGGCAATCCGTGACAATCCCAGCCTGGAACGTAGCGAATTTTACGACCTTGGAGCAAATGGTAGCGGTTAATAATATCTTTGAGAATCTTATTTAAGGCATGACCAATATGCAACTGGCCGTTAGCATAGGGAGGACCATCGTGCAGTATAAATAATTCGCCGGGGTTGTTTTCCGCCAGTTGAGAATAAATGTTGTTTTCTTCCCAGAATTTTTGGATTTCGGGTTCGCGCTTAATGGCGTTTGCCCGCATATCGAAGTTAGTCTTGGGTAAGTTGACGGTATCTTTGTATTGTCCAGGTTCAGTCACAGTTTCATGCCTAAATGTAGGTGTGCAGGTTATCCGATCAATTATAAGAGATAGGCATAAAGCTTAAAAACTAAAACCTTTGAATTGCATATAGACATTCAGTAATTTGTAACTTAATATAATTACAGTATACACGGAGCTATTACGTATGAGTAACGATTCCTTCTTTGATGAACCGAAAGAGCAATCTTTAGTAAAAGCCAGAATTGTTGAAAAATATTTTTGGGCTTGGGCAAAAGTAATTATTGCACAGATTAAATCTCAAAAAAGTAAAGGTAGAAGAGTAGATGAAAAAATTGCCTATATAGACCTTTTCGCTGGTACAGGTATGTACAAAGATGGTTCAAAATCAACACCTATCAAAGTTTTAGAAAAAGCTATTTCTGATCCAGATATAAGAAATATGCTAGTGACATTATTTAATGATGCTAAAGTTGATCACATCTATTCTTTGCAAAAAGCTATAGATGCAATTACTGGCATTGATGATTTAAAATATAAACCTGAAGTAACCAATTTTAAAATTGGTGAAAAGAATCTTGAAATATTTGATGTTCCTACACTATTTTTTTTAGACCCATACTCATATAAAGGATTATCACTTAACCTTATTTATGCAGTTGTGAAAAATTGGGGCTGTGATTGCCTCTTCTTTTTTAATTACAATCGTATAAATATGGATTTAACTAATCCCATTGTTGAAGATGATATAAATGACCTATTTGGCAAAATAAGAGCAGATATAGTACGCAAAAAATTAAAATTAATTAAGTCAGAAAATAGAGAATTTACTATTATCGAAGCTATTTGTGAAGCATTAAAAGAAATTGGTATTAAATATGTTCAACCGTTTCGTTTCAAACATGAAAAGAAAAAACGTACAAGCCATCACTTAATTTTTGTAAGTAAGGACAAAAGGGGCTATCAAATCATCAAAGATATCATGGCTAAAGAAAGTTCTTATCAAAATCAAGGTGTACCGTCTTTTGAATATAATCCAGCCGACTATAGACAACTTTCGCTGTTTGAAAGCTCAACTCCTCTAGATGATTTAGAACAAATGCTATTAGATGAATTTGCTAGTCAAACAATGAGTATGGAAGAAATTTATATACAGCATAATGTTGGTAGAAATTATATTAAGCAAAACTATCAAACAGCTTTAAAAAATCTTGAATCTCAAGGTAAAATTACTACAGAACCACCTATTAATGAACGAAGAAAAAATACCTTTGGAGATTCTGTTAAGGTCACATTTCCACCTAAGCAGTAAGTTGCAAATTTTCTTTTTTTAATGCTAATTTTCTAGGAGATTGACCCCATTTTTTTTGATGTTCTTGCCAAGCTTCTGGCATTTCGTCCCATATTCTATCATCTAATAACTTACCACCAGCTTTAGAAGTTCTACCACCGATTTGCTTAAAGAAAAATGCAACTTCTGCTTTTTGGCATTGGTCACGAATGTCTTCAGCCCATTCAATATTCATTGGACGATGTTTTTGACCAGATTCTCCACCAACAATGACCCAATCAATATTTGTAAGGTTAAGATTTAATGAACCTAACAATGGTTCACAGGAAAGAAAACGCACATTTGCCGGAACTTGGCGAAGTAAATCAATACGAGAAACATAACTTTGATTTTCTACTGATACACCTAACCAGATATTTTTATGAAAGTCTAGATGTGGTGCTAATTCAACTAATCTTTCAGGTCTTTTTGTTAATATTTGATATATGTGATGAGGCGTAGCATGAATGACTTTAAATACATTTTGAATAAAATCTAAAGGTACTTCTTCATGAAAAAGATCACTCATTGAATTAACAAAGATTCTACTAGGAGTACGCCATTTTAAAGGTTCTGTCAATCTTTCTGGATGTAGAGTTAAATCAAATCCATTTTTGAAATTATTAGGAAAGCGTTTAGTAATAGCTTCTGCGTAGCAATGCACACAACCTGGACTAACTTTGTCGCAACCAGTTGTAGGATTCCAAGTTTTATCTGTCCACTCAATACCTGTGTTTATACTAGACATGATGATTTAACCTTAGTCAGTTATGAATTTTGTAAGTTATCTGGATTTGATGTTTTTAATTCGTATGTACTATAATATAACAGATTTTATGAGTATCAAAAATTATTTTCTCATCCTTATCTAACCGTCAATTATTCCCAAATGATTAAAAATCA
>NZ_VIKW01000043.1 GCF_009711975.1 Anabaena sp. UHCC 0204 | reverse complement strand
TATATTGCTATTTTAAAAGAATTAAATTCTCTATATTTCCAAAGAAAACAATATTTAAAAGCCTTTAATATTAAACAAGAAAGATTACAAATTGAACAACAATATGGTTTTCGGGCTTTTATTGGTGCATCTTATTTAAACCCCCAACGCAAAGTTATTAATACTGAAAATCCAGAAGTTGAAAATATAGGCACAATTGCACAAGAAATATCCGCTTCTGGAAGAGGAGAAGATGTAAAACGGTTGTGGATAAAAATTGCGGGAAATGAACATAAATTAATTGTTATTCATGGACAGTCTGGAGTCGGTAAAAGTTCCATTTTACAAGGTGGTTTAATTCCTGCACTCCAACAAGAAACTATTGGAGGACGTGACGCTTTACCCATACTTTTACGGGTTTATACAAATTGGGTAGAAATTTTAGGAGAATCTTTAAAATCAAATGTAGGGACAATTCATGAATTGTCCCTACACTCTACAGATACAATTATTCAACAATTGCGAGAAAATGCCAAGAGGAATTTATTAACGGTTTTGATATTTGATCAATTTGAAGAATTTTTCTTTGTGAATAATAACCAAAAACAAAGAAAACCATTTTATGATTTTTTACGAATCTGTTTAGATATTCCTTTTGTAAAAATTGTCCTTTCCTTGCGGGAAGATTATTTACATTATTTATTAGAATTAGACCGATTAGTTGATTTAACAGTTACTAATAATAACATCCTTGATAAAAATATTCGTTATTATTTGGGTAACTTTTCCAAAGCAGATGCTAAAGCTGTGATTAAAAGCCTCACCGAAAAAACACGCTTTTATTTACAAGCAGAATTAATTGATGAATTAGTCAAAGACTTAGCAGGAGATATGGAAGAGGTAAGGCCAATAGAATTACAAATTTTTGGCACACAATTACAATCAGAGCAAATTACCACATTAGAAAAATATCAAGCATTTGGTAAAGAAAAATTAGTTGAAAATTTTTTAGAAGATATTGTAAAAGATTTTGGTGCAGAAAATGAAAAACTTGCTAGATTGGTTTTATATTTGCTCACCGATAAAAAGGGAACAAGACTTTTAAAAACTCGCGTTGAGTTAGCAGAACAATTAGCAGAAAAAAGTGATAAATTAAATTTTGTTTTAGAAAAATTAGATTTTATTTTAAATATTTTTGTTGCGTCGGGTTTGGTGTTATTTTTACCAGAATCTCCAGCAGATAAATATCAAATAGTCCATGATTATTTAGTAAATTTTATACGTCAAAAACAGGAAAATGAATTATTAGCTGAATTAGCCAATACTGAAAGAGAATTACAAGAAACAGAAGAATTAAGACAAAAATTGATGGAAAAAATCAGGCTGACAAATAAATTGTTACGGGGAGAGCAAGATTAAATTTCAGTTTTTTTAGCCTTGAATTTTGGGTTTTACGGAAATTGTCTGATTGCGCCACTCTACGCTATCAGACATATTCCTATATACGAACACTGCAACCAAAATATTCAGGGTTTAGCAATACTAAACCCCTATAAACTTAATTAACTAACAGCTAATGATTTTTTACTGTAATATTCAGTTTGAGGGTAGACACTGATAATGCTATTTCCAACTTCAAAAAAAGTCCCTTCTTGTTCATGTTTAGAAAATTGCAAATGGGGATATTTAGTAACTAATTCATCAGCAGACATCGATTGAGCAGATATTTTATTTGGTAACAGTCCTGTCGCACCAATGTAAAATACCATAGGAGAAATATTTTCTTGGTACATTTGCTCAACATAAGCTGCTAACTTTTGGTAAGCTGTCGTCATAGCTGCAATCAAATCTTCCCTATTCACAGCTTTACCAGCGTGTTGAGCATATAATAACAACGCCAAACTATGATCATCAAGTTTGTTGAGAATTTCCCCTATCTTGCCATTGATATTAATTCCCAGAAAATCGTCAAAAATCGGTTTCATCAAATCATCAACCTTCGTCAATTTCATTCTTGCAGAAATGGCTTTTTGACGAACAGCAATATTGTCATTAAACACTAGTTCAAATGTAGGTTTCAGAAAAATCTCCCCCGTTTCTTTGTCGTAAACCTCATATCTCCGCCCTAAAAATTGGTTAGCAGAATATAACTTACCCAAATTGAGAATATCCTGATTACCAAAATCAATTTTATAACTGATACGAGAATCAATCGTCTCTGGATATTCCTGAGTAGTGGGAAAATTCAGATAGAGATTTTTCGATAAATAATGTTGTTTTAATTCCTCTACCTGATTACTCACAAATACATCAGATTGATGACGTAAATAAGCAGATAAAATACTCGTGACAACTTTAATTTCTGCTAATTGCGTAAATAGCCCATCAATATTACCAAAATTGATATTTACTGGCACTAATGGTAAATTATCTAACTCAATAGTGTATTCAGCATGAAAATCAAACTTATCTTCCTTAATTACATCCTTCGACTTCAATAAATCAAATACTTGCTTATTACTGACCTTGATATTTAAAGCAGAAACATTAACCTTTCCATCTTTAACAATGGTATAATTATTAAAATTATCCAAATCATTAGCCAACAAACCCGCAACCTCAATCATGGGTGTATTATCTTCAGCTTTTACCAGCTTCACTTTCCGCCTTACCAACATATTAATAGTAGCAGTATTGCGATTGATTGCAAATACACCCATTTGCACAAAATCACCAGGATAAATATCTTCCGTCTGTAACCAAGGAGTAATCAAATCACCATTGATATCTCTAATACCCCTTACCCGCTTAATTCCAGTTCTGTGATAATCTTCCTTTAACTTATGTAAATTCAAAATGATACTTTGACGATGTGCCGATAAAATTTGGATAAGTTCTAACAGGGAAATCTGATGATTTAACTTCGACATAAAACCCCCTAAATTTTATCAGGTAAAAACTCAATCTTCCTCTTTGCGCCTCTGCGTCTTTGCGTGAGGAAAATCCATCTTTCTCTTATTATAGTACATAAGTACCAAAAAGTCAAATTACCACAATGAAGACTAAGATAAAAATAGCTTTACACTTCTTCATAATTAAAACAAACCAATGGCGCGAGATTTACGGGGATTCATTAAAATTCTAGAAGAAAGAGGACAATTAAAGCGAATCTCAGCTTTAGTTGACCCAGATATGGAAATTGCAGAGATTTCCAACCGAATGCTGCAAAAAGGTGGACCAGGATTAATCTTTGAAAACGTTAAAGGTGCATCTTTCCCCGTCGCGGTAAATTTAATGGGGACAGTGGAAAGGATATGCTGGGCGATGAACATGGAAAAACCAGAGGAGTTAGAAACCCTGGGAAAGAAGCTGAGTATGCTTCAGCAACCCAAACCACCTAAAAAGATTTCCCAAGCCATAGATTTTGGTAAAGTGCTGTTTGACGTGGTGAAAGCCAAACCAGGAAGGGACTTTTTTCCGGCTTGTCACCAGGTGGTAGTGGAAGGAAATGATTTAGATTTAAACAAGTTACCTTTAATACGTCCTTATCCGGGAGATGCCGGAAAGATAATTACTCTAGGATTGGTAATTACCAAGGATTGTGAGACAGGAATTCCTAATGTGGGTGTGTATCGCCTACAACTACAATCCAACAATACTATGACCGTACACTGGCTATCAGTGCGGGGGGGTGCGAGACATTTACGCAAAGCGGCAGAACGTGGTAAAAAATTAGAAGTAGCGATCGCTCTGGGTGTAGATCCTCTCATCATTATGGCAGCAGCCACACCCATTCCTGTAGATTTATCAGAATGGTTATTTGCTGGATTGTATGGTGGTTCGGGAGTCAACTTAGCCAAGTGTAAAACCGTAGATTTGGAAGTTCCCGCAGATTCCGAATTTGTCTTAGAAGGGACAATTACACCAGGGGAAGTTTTACCAGATGGACCCTTTGGTGATCACATGGGTTATTACGGTGGTGTAGAAGATTCGCCTTTGGTGCGGTTTCAGTGTATGACACACCGCAAAGATCCAATTTATCTTACCACATTTAGCGGGTTGCCACCGAAAGAAGAAGCAATGATGGCGATCGCTCTCAACCGCATCTATACCCCCATCTTACGCCAACAGGTGTCAGAAATAGTTGATTTCTTCCTGCCAATGGAAGCGTTAAGTTACAAAGCGGCGATTATTTCCATAGATAAAGCCTATCCTGGACAAGCACGAAGAGCAGCCTTGGCCTTTTGGAGTGCGTTACCACAATTTACATACACCAAATTTGTAATTGTGGTTGATAAAGACATAAATGTTCGTGATCCCCGTCAAGTTGTTTGGGCGATAAGTTCCAAAGTAGATCCTACCAGAGATGTATTTATATTACCAAATACCCCCTTTGACACCTTAGATTTTGCTAGTGAAAAACTCGGTTTAGGTGGGAGAATGGGCATAGATGCAACTACGAAAATTCCCCCAGAAACAGAACATGAATGGGGTGAACCATTACAATCAGATGCAGATGTCGCCGCAATGGTAGAACGACGTTGGGCTGAATATGGTTTAGCCGATTTAAAACTCGGAGAAGTTGATCCAAATTTGTTTGGTTACGATATGAAATAATACACACCTTACCACTCCTCTAAGGAGAGGAGTGTTAATTTAAAAATCGAAAGCTGGAGAACACAACCGGATATAAATCTCTCTCGTCTCATCAGTAAAAGCTCTTCTGCCGTGCATTATTCGGGTATTATCAATCATCAAAATATCACCTTTTTGCCAGCAAATATTAGTAGTGATTTTCTCAGCAATTCCATTTAATTCAGCCATAAGTTCATCAGGAATTGGGGAATCATCATCAAATCTCAGAACATCAGGATTTAACTGCATTGCTGGTAAAAGACTATTAATAAAAACCTGATGGTTTCCACATCTACTAGGGATAACTAAAGAACAAATATATTCTAAAAGAATTGATTGATCTTCATATATCGTCACAAGTGTATTATTATTTGCACATATTTCTTCTAATTGATTAACATCATCAATTTTATATTTTTTCTGCCATTGTTCTTGGCTCATTTTAGCTCTAAATTTGAGCTTCTTCTGATTGAATAATTCTTTAGTTGAATTACTTAATTCTGCAAAAAACTGTCTACCATCACACACCGTTGTTTGACCATCGCTTGCAGCGGGATTAGCACAGAAAAACCATAACATTAGGGGAATGTTTTTCTGGTAGTACATTTCTCCATGTAACTTAATCTCTGTTTGGAAATCATTGACACTTAAAATAGTTTTATCATTATTAATGACTTTTCTATTAAAAGCACCACCAGCATAATCTAAAAAATCAGTGCTGAATAAATTGCTAAATTCTCTAAAGATTTCCGTATCAGTCGTAAATCCTCTAAACAGTAAAACTCCATATTCTTTAAATAGATTAATAATTTCTGCTTGGTCTAGTTCCAAAATACTCTTATGATCTTGATTAATGATTTGCTGAACAACTTTTTCAGAAATTGATGGTGTCATAATATTCATGTTAATTAAAAAACCTAGATCAAAGCTTTAAACTCATTGTCATCTATAAATATAGCATTCCTACGCCATCCATACAAATATATAGTGATACATTAATTACCCAGGTGATCCCAGTTTGTTTGCTAAGTAGGTGAATGTAAAAAAACCGTAGACGCGGAATAGCTTCTGGAAGAGTAATATGTAACGAAAAGTAAAATCTCCCAAAACCTCTTTTCTGTTCCCTTGTCATAACGACAATTTTTAACACCAACTTACTTAGATAATCTTCTACTTTACCTATCACATAAAACTCAGTAATACATAAATTGTAGCAATATGTAACTCTAGTTAGCTTCCTATTTACACGCTGTTTGGTAGAATATCTGGGTTGTTTAATCTCATGATTTTCATCTTTGAGTCAGTCAATAGATACCATCAACCTCGATACATTAGCCCAAGAACTAGCAACAATCCAGCAAACAGGTTCTAAACGGATTGCCTTGCTAGGTTCTCGTCATGTGCCAATTACCCATCAGAACCTCATTGAAATGATGACCTATGCCCTGATTCTATCGGGCAACCGCATCATTACCTCTGGTGCTACAGGCACAAACTCTGCTGCCATCCGAGGCGCAACACGGGCAGACCCCAACTTACTCACGGTAATTTTGCCCCAAAGTTTGGAACGGCAACCTCAAGAATCGCGCCAGCAACTAGAACAGGTCATGCACCTGGTGGAAAACCCCAGTAATGATAATCTGTCCTTAGCTGAAGCGAGTTACTTATGTAACAAAGAAATCGTCTCTCGTTGTCAACAACTAATCTGCTTTGCATTTCACGATAGTCGCACTCTCCTACAAACCTGTAGCGATGCAGAAGAACAACGAAAAGTGGTAACACTCTTCTACTTTGACTAGAGTGAATCCCAGTCTTTGCAAAGCTAATGATAGAGATGGAAAATTATCAATGGTTAATGGGTAATAAATTACAGCAGGAGTCAGGAGTAGTAGGGGCGAAGCATTCGGAAAATAACCTTGGACAAAAATTGATAATTGATCGCCCGAATGCTTCGCCCGTACAGTGTATAGGTTTTAATTTAGATGCTGTACATCATTGATCTGCAATCTGCTGTAACTAAATTACCCCTTATCCCTTGGTAAATAATCATCAACACCAAACCCAGCACCCAATTAAATTAGTTTAATGTCTGTATCTCCATTACCAGTACCTGCTATTTTTTTATACTCTATAGTTGTCGCTGCTATTCTCATTTACCTACCCTATTTATTAGTAGCTTTTGCTAGAGTGCAGATAGGATATGATTTGTCTGCTCCTCGCGCCATGTTTGACAAATTACCACCCTATGCTCAACGGGCAACATGGGCCCATGAAAATTCATTTGAAGGGTTTATGGTTTTTGCCGCAGCAGCATTAATGGCTTATGTGACTGGGGTGAATTCTGCCCAAGGAGTAAATGCAGCGATCGCCTTTATTATTGCCCGTTTGCTATACTCTATTTTCTATATTGCCAATATACCCCTGTTGCGATCGCTCATGTTTGGTATAGCGACTTTTAGTTCTGGAACTCTTTTCTTCCTCAGTCTCATGCAAATTAAATAATTAGACTGAGGAAATGAGGAGAATATTTGTCTATCTTTAATTTTCCCTCTTACCAATCACCAACCCTTCGGCTACGCTCAGGGCAAGTCACCAATTACCAATTACCAATTATTTATGGCTTCTACTTTTTCCTTTGATATCGTCAGCGACTTCGACAGACAAGAATTAGTTAATACTATTGATCAAGTCACCAGAGACGTTAAAAGCCGCTACGATCTCAAAGACACTCAAACCACAATCGAATTAGGCGAAGAGAAAATTACCATTGGGACTGACAGCGATTTCACCTTAGAATCTGTCCATACCATCCTCCGAGAAAAAGCCGCCAAGCGTAACCTTTCCCAGAAAATCTTTGAATTTGGCAAAGTCGAATCTGCCAGCGGTAATCGTGTCCGTCAAGAAATCACCCTAAAAAAAGGCATCAGTCAAGAAATAGCTAAACAAATTTCTAAATTGATTCGAGACGAAATTAAAAAAGTTCAAGCCTCAATTCAAGGTGATGCTGTGCGGGTGACAGCAAAATCAAAAGATGATTTACAACTAGTCATTCAACGTCTTAAGCAAGAAGAATTCCCCGTCGCCTTGCAATTTACAAATTATCGTTAATCAGGAGTCAGGAATCGTAGGGGCGAAGCATTCGGGCGATAAATTATCCATTTTTGTCGAAGGCTATTATCCAAATGCTTCGCCCGTACAGTAATCTATCAGAAGTTTAGCTGTCAATTGTCAATTGTCAATTGTCAATTATTTTTTCCGCCGATGCTTTTTTGAAACGCCGGACGTTCAGATATAGCTTTGATATAATTCAAAACTTCTGGATAAGCACTCAAATCTAACTTGAGCATAATCGGGATATAAGAGAGCATTGATCCTACAGCCACATCTGCAACCGTAAAATCATTACCCAGCAAAAAAGGCTGTTTTGCCAAAATTTCATTTAAAGGAGTCAATAACCGTGGCATTTCTCGCTCACGATTAGCTTCTATAAAAATACCTGTTCCTAGACTGGAATTAGCAAATAATACCCACTGAGTGAATATAGCTTTTTCTTCTAGTGAGTCAGCAGTTTTATCGTATTTTTCAGCCAAATAAAGCAAAATCGCCCCAGATTCCCAAAGCTGAAAATCGCCATCAACGATCGCGGGAACTTTACCCATAGGGTTAATTTTGAGGTATTCAGGCTGGAGATGTTCTCCCGCTTGCATATCTAGCAGCACGAACTGATAGGGAACTTTTAGCTCCTCTAGATACCACTGGATAATTGAAGCCCGACTACGAGCGCCGCCGTAAAGTTTTAACATAGTAACCTGAGATTAAAGAACTTTGTGAGTGTGGGAATGTTGTTTCACGTTGTCTTCTTTGGTGACAACTCTAGCTGCATTCAGTACCCGTTTGCGCTCTGTCGTATAATTCAAGTCTGTTTTAGTAGTTCCCAACGGAATCAGAGTTTGGGCTACTTCACGGCGCTTGTAGGTACGAGCAGCAGAAAACAACCGTAATGGAAACTCATCTCCGAATTGCGCCGATTCTGGGAATCCTTCTGGCAACAGCAGTTTATCACCATCTAATACAGATCCCAATTTTGTTGCATAAGCCAGTCTATAAGAGGTAGGAATATTCTTACATATAGCTTCTAAGGCTGCTGAAGGAATGGGTTCTATCACTTCAATTTGATGCACTTCTCCATCATCTTTATAGAAGCACGTAGCTAAACCAAGAACAATATAGTCATCGGTATTGAGATCGTTAGCATCAACATAAGAAATTGTTGTTGTCATCAGAAATGTCTCTTCTAGAATTAGTAATTAGGGATTGGTCAGTTGTCAGTTGTCAGTTGTCAGTTGTCAGTTGTCAGTTGTCAGTTGTCAGTTGTCAAGTTGTCAGTTGTCAGTTGTCAGTTGTCAGTAGAAAAAATATTCTCCCTGCCCTCCGGTCACTGAGCGTAGCCGAAGTGCTGCCCCCCTTCCTCTTCTCTGTCACCTACATTAAAATTTACACTTCAATTCTTTAGAATTTTACTGATTCAGGAATTGGACTTGGGTATGAAGTATACATTAATAGGTTTATGACTGGCCTTGTTTAAAGAGGTGAAAATCACCTTCTTCAATCATCCTAGAGTCATCAGGACACAAAAACTGTAACTTTATTTAACAAACTAAGTAAATCACATAGGCAAAGTATGGATAAGCACTCTTTTTTAAATTCTGGTATACAAAACAATCAAATCTCTGTTTTTGATCAGAACAATCCTTGTTATCAATTTACGGGGTTACAGGATAGTAATGAATTAATGCTAGAAGAACGTTATCTCCGCTCTTGTGCTTTGAAGTTAGCACAACAAGGGGATTACAGCAAAGCGATCGCTCTTTTAAGTCATCTCATTGACCATCATCCTGAAAACGCTGTTGATTACAATAACCGGGGGCTGATTTATTTTCAAAGTGGTGATAGCCAAAAAGCTATCTGTGATTATAACAAAGCCCTAAATTTAAATTCTAAGTTAGCTAGTGCCTACAATAACCGGGCTAATTATTACGCTGCTTGTGGGCAGTTAAACGCAGCCTTGGCTGATTACGAACAAGCATTGGATTTAAACCCCCATCATGTCCGGGCTTGGATTAATCGGAGTATTACTTTACGGGACTTGGGAGAATATGCTGAAGCTATCGAAAATTTAGAAATTGCTCTCCTATTTGATCAATTAAAAGGCAACATTTGGGCTGAACGTGGACGGACTTATCATCTTTGGGGCGATTGGAATTGTGCGATCGCTGATTATCGTCGCGCCCTCACAGAATTACCAGCTTTGAGTAGTCAAAATGTCTCCGGTTATCGTTTACGGTTACAAATAGAAAATTGGTTAAACGAATTACTATTTTTTGAAGACTAATGCTTCTAATTCTTCTTTCTGATAGCGCAGCGTGGCGTAAGCCATACTCCTGACAACTGACCACTAACCCTAATTTAGTAGATTTAACGATTAAAACTGAGTAGAAACTGGAATTTTATCAGTAAACAAAAATTTACATCATTTGGTAGTGACCCTAAAAACCATGATGATTAATATATTTTTTGCACTTTTATGGTGCTAAATCAGGTTGTTTCGTTACAGTCTGATCTGGATTCATCAAGATAACTGGACGCTGACTAGGGTCAAAGCGGTATGATTTTTGTTGCATAATACTTTTAGCCTGGCTGGGATCAAAGTTGCGGCTAAATTCTGTCTGCAAATTCTGGACACGCCCTTCCATAACTTTGACTTCGGTACGTACTTCTCGCAACTTATCCTGTTGTGACCAATGATAAGGCAATAATTGTACTAAAGCAGATACTGCTGCTGCACTAATAACTATATTAACTGCTACTTTAGCGGTAGTTTCTAGTGCCATTACCTGATAAGCACGTTGGCGTAAATGTCGTTTAGGTCGTGGTGTAATCCGGCGTTGTTCTACGGGCTGTAGAGGTGGTTTTGAGGGTTGGAACGCGTTCATGTTGCTAACAAGAGGCTTGCATAATTTACGGTAATTACCGTCAGAAGCAAACAGGTGCTAATTGCGGCTTGATTTAGCTGCCATATTACTCCATTTTTCAGAAATTTATACAAGTATGAAGATGAATAAAATATTACCTAGTAAAGTAAAGTGTAATTTTCATAAATCCTCATAGCAGATAACCACAAGCATTTAGAAACTACACCTTCTTGTACTAGGCCTGTTCACCTGTAACAGAGTTACGTTGGTGTTATTTGTATAGTTCTGTCGCTAACCGCCAAGCTAGAATTCCTGGAATTAGTGCCACAACCAAAGCAATGTAAACTTGAGTATCTGAGATAGGCATGGTGGAAATCCTCCTAAATTCAACTAGATTTTCAACACTCCGCTTACTACTTTTCCCTGTTTTGCCAAGATTAGGAAACATCTTGTTACAAGATGCAACAAAAACCGGGGATTTGTCAGTTGTCAGTGGTCGGTTGTTAGAAGTTTTCCCTGCCCCCTGCGCCCCTGCCTCTTCTCTGTCACCTGTAACCTGTCACCTGTCACCTTCTTACCTAAAATCTATGACATTATCACTCGGTATTGACTTTGGCACTTCTGGCGCTAGGGGTGTGGTGATTGATGAAGAAGGTCGGATTCTGTGCGAAATGCGCCATTCTTGGCAGGTGGGGACTATTGATTGGGTAGATTGCTGGAAAGAGGCTTTATGGAGTCTTCTAGGGCAAATTCCGGGGGTGTTAAGAGGGGAAATCGGGGCGATCGCTCTTAATGGCACTTCTTCAACTATTTTGCTGACCGATGGGGCTGGAGAGCCAGTAGACGCACCCCTATTGTACAATGATGATCGGGGGGCAATGGCTTTAGAACAGTTGAGCAGGATTGCACCACCTAACCACACGGTATTAAGTGCTACATCTAGTCTAGCGAAGCTGCTGTGGATGCAACAATTACCTTCTTTCGGACAAGCTAGATATTTATTGCATCAAGCCGATTGGCTGGGGTTTCTCTTGCATGGAAAATTAGGGATTAGCGATTACCACAATGCGTTAAAGCTAGGCTATGACGTAGAAAAATTGCAATATCCAGAATGGCTAGAACAGCTACAAATTCCCCTCCAGTTACCGCAAGTCTTAGCACCTGGAACAGCTATTGGTGAATTACGTCCCCAGATAGTAGCTGAATTTGGCTTTAGAGGTGATTGTTTGGTGGTTGCAGGAACAACAGATAGTATTGCGGCTTTTCTAGCTAGTGGCGCTAAATTTCCGGGAGAAGCGGTAACTTCCCTTGGTTCAACTTTGGTGTTAAAACTTTTAAGTCGTCATAAAATCGAAGATGCGCGATATGGGATTTACAGCCATCGTTTAGGAGATTTGTGGTTGACTGGTGGTGCTTCCAATACTGGTGGTGCTGTTTTAAAGCAATTTTTCAGTGATGTAGAGTTAGTGAGATTAAGTGCCGAAATTGATCCCACTCAAGCTAGTGAGTTAGATTATTATCCATTATTAAAACCAGGCGATCGCTTTCCCATTAATGATCCCCAACTATTGCCACAACTAGAACCACGTCCCGATAGTCCCCAAGAATTTCTACATGGTTTATTAGAAAGTATGGCTAGAATAGAAACGCGAGGATATGAACTATTACAACAATTAGGCGCAGATCCATTAACTAATATTTATACAGCCGGTGGTGGTGCAGCTAATTCCACTTGGACAGCCATTCGCCAACGTTATTTAAAAGTACCAATTGTTTCATCAAGTAATACAGAAGCAGCTTATGGAACGGCACTTTTAGCAAGGGGAATAAATTAGTTAAAAATTCAATTTAGTTTATTCCAGTCTAAGCAGTTCAAATAATTCAATTATTAATTTACATCATCATGAAATTAATTACCAAGCTATTTTCTCAAATGTCTATTAACCGTAGTTTTCCGCAAATCCTGGTTGTGTTTTTAATCATTACCAGCCTGTTTTCTTGTAGTTTAGGTGTGAATGAAAATAGTACCTCTGCAAATGCGAAGAATCCAGAACAGAGACGGTTAAACCAAAATGTTTTACCCAAATCTATTGAGCGAAAAGTTTTAAGAAATGCTTCTAGACTTTCTGGGTTAAAAATCAATAATTTGCAAATTACTCAAGTCACAGCTACCAACTTTGGCAATCCCTGTATGTTCAAATTTGGGGAAATTTGCACAAAAGAATATAACCCTATTCCCGGTTGGAGAGTCATTGTCCAAGTTAAAGAACAAGCCTGGACTTATCATGTTAATAAATCCGGTTCACAAATTCTCCTAGATCCGAAAATCAACACTAATAAATTACCGAAAAAAATCGCTAATGCCGTTTTGAGTGACGCTTCTAAACGTTCTGGTTTAGCAGTAAATGCCCTGAAAATTACTCAATCAACACAGAAAACTTTTAGTAACCGCTGTACATTTGGCTTTGGTGAAGTCTGCGCCCAAATATTTGATCCTATTGAAGGTTGGGAAGTGATTGTGAAAGTCAAAAGCCAATTCTGGACTTATCATGTAGATATAACAGGCTCAAGCATCGTTTTAGATCCTCAAGTCACTAAAACCGCTGTGAGGAAGTAAAAATGTCATGATAATGAGTATATAGTTATAGCGTTTCCTAGCCTACCAATGTACAAATTTATCTGCGTTTATCTGCGTCAATCATCTTCTATCTGCGGTTAATTCTTGCTTCGGTGTACCTCACTTAAATGGGAATCACCCTATAGGCTGAATAACCCAATTTTATAACCGTAAATCATCAAAGTTAACACCCAAAAATCAATGAGTGAACCAATTAAATGGACTGCTGAGGCAGAAGCGAAACTCAAAGACATTCCTTTTTTTGTCCGTCCTTTTGCTCGTAAAAAGATTGAAACTTATGCTCAGGAGAATAATCTTTCTCCTATCACTATCGAAATTTACGAACAGGCAAAGAAACAGTTCAATAAAAAATATGATTAATTGATCAAAATGGTTTTTTACTATTTTCTCTAAAAATCATCCAATTTTACTCAGGACTTACGTAACTGACACATTGGTATGGTGCGTCAGATATCACCAATTACCAATCACCAAAACCCAATACTGAAAATGGTGCGTACAATTTTCATTTTCTCATATATAATTATAGATTGTGTTGAATTAAAGCCATACCATGCCTAAATTAAAGACTCGCAAGGCAGCGGCGAAGAGATTCCGCGCCACCGGTAGCGGTAAAATCGTCCGCCGTAAACCGTTCAAAAACCACCTGTTAGAGCATAAATCCTCTAGCAAAAAAAGCAATATGTCAAAAATGGCAGTTGTTCATGAACGGGACGAACCTAACGTGCGTTTAATGCTTCCATATTTGTAAAAGATCACAGGTAGTAAGATATGACTCGGGTAAAACGCGGTAATGTAGCTCGTAAACGCCGCAATAAAATTCTCAAATTAGCTAAAGGTTTTCGTGGTTCTCACTCAACTTTGTTTAGAACCGCTAACCAGCAGGTAATGAAGGCGCTTCGCAGTGCTTACCGCGATCGCAAAAAGAAGAAACGTGATTTCCGTCGTCTGTGGATAGCACGGATTAACGCAGCTTCTAGACAACATGGCTTAAGCTACAGCCGCTTGATTGGTAATTTGAAAAAGGCCAATGTGGAACTAAACCGCAAAATGTTGGCACAAATGGCAATTCTTGATCCTGCAAGCTTCGCTAAAATTGCAGAACTGGCAAACTCAGTTAACGGATAAAGGTGGCAACGGATGAATAACGGATGTAACAGATGGCCTCTTCGGAGAATTCAAAATTAAAAATAAAAAAACCTTTTTGAGTTTTTAATTGGAGCAAAACGAAAGTCTATTATGAATAAGTTACATCTGGTATTATCCGCTACCTTGTCTTTGATTTTTTGTCTATTTTTTCTCAGCGCGAACTTAACTGCATCTGCCGCAACAATGGCGGAAATTCAGCAGCGAGGCTACTTAAATGTGGCAGTTAAGGATAACTTTCGTCCGTTAGGATTTAGGGATGATCAAGGCAATTTGCAAGGCTTAGAAATTGATTTAGCCAAGCAATTAGCAAATGATTTGTTGGGTAAAAGTGACGCTGTAAAATTGCAACCAGTAGCTAACAGCGATCGCTTACCTGTAGTCTTTAATCAGCAAGTTGATTTAGCGATCGCCAGAGTCACAGCCACAGAATCACGTTCTCGCATCGTTAGCTTCAGTGTTCCTTACTATTATGATGGTGCAGCAGTAGTTACAAAAAACACATCAATTCAGGAACTAAAAGATTTAGGGAAACGCAAAATAGCGGTTATTAACTACTCTAGCACTATTCCCT
This sequence comes from Anabaena sp. UHCC 0204, assembly GCF_009711975.1. Classification (GTDB taxonomy): domain Bacteria; phylum Cyanobacteriota; class Cyanobacteriia; order Cyanobacteriales; family Nostocaceae; genus Dolichospermum. The sequence goes on along the minus strand of NZ_VIKW01000043.1, from coordinate 18,354 downwards.
ACTTGAAATACTTTATACCTAATTCTGAATTAGTTAGTGTAAACTCTTATGCCCAAGGACGGGAAAAAATAGAAAGTAATCAAGCAGATGCTTTTGCGGCGGATTTTAGCGTTCTTAGTGGTTTAGTGCAAGCATATCCTCAGTATCGCATATTGCCAACTAAACTATCAGCAGAACCATTATCTGTAGTCATGCCCAAAGGATTGCAGTATGATGAATTAAGAAGGAAAGTGAATGAAGCGATCGCTCGTTATACAGTTACAGGTTGGCTAAAAGAACGGATAGAATATTGGGGATTACAGTAATTAGTGAATCATATACAACCTAATAACTGATAATAGATAGAGTATTTTAATATTTTGTATTTGTAGAAAATGGATAGCAATTTAGTCGTCATTTATCTCTCAATTTTTGTTGGTTTACTTGCATTTGCAGGTGTAAGTGTTTTTCGTCAAGTATTCAAAACCCGCAGACTGGAAAACTCCCTGAGTAAATTGAAAACCAAATTAACTAAAGAAAAAGGTACGGCTCAAGAATATTATGAATTAGCTAGTATCTATTCAGAAAAACAAGTATTTAGTCAATCCATACCGTTATTTCAAAAAGCTCTAAAAGCAGCCGAAGAAGAGGGAGAAGACGCTGTAGCTCCCATTTACAACGGTTTAGGATATGTTTACTTTGCTCAAGAGCAATATGACTTAGCAATTCGTCAGTACAAAGAAGCCATCAAATTGAACCCAGATTATGTATCAGCTCTCAATAATCTTGGACACGCTTACGAAAAGAAAAAATTGAATGCTCAAGCTTTAGAAATGTATGAAGCAACACTCAAATTAGCACCCAATAATGCTGTTGCTAAACGTCGGGCTGAATCTTTGCGTCGCTTAGTTTCTATCTAATTTGTAGAGACGTTCCATGGAACGTCTCTACTTCTCAATAATACATATTTAAATTAGGATGATTTTGATGAAAATTAGCCTCTTAATCTTACGGTTTCTCATCTCTAGTTGAGGAATCAATAAATGTACTTTTTACAAAAATGTGCAACATGATTAAGAGGCTAAATTTTTTTTACCAGTTGACTATTACCATTATTATTTGCATTAACATCTTTATAGCATTTCCTAACATTGTCTCCGCCCAGGAATCAGTAATTTCTCATCCCCTCAACCCCTTAACAGAGACAGAAATTAATACAGCCGTTACCATACTCAAACAGAAAAAAACCTTGAGTGAAACCGCAATTTTTCCCATAATTGCCTTGCAAGAACCTGATAAAAAAGAAGTCTTAAATTTTACACCTGGTCAATCATTTCAACGCCAGGTTTTTTTGCAAGTTTATGAAAGAGAATTGAACAAAACCTTCACAGGAACAGTTAACTTAAATACTCAAAACCTCACTTCCTGGCAAGAAATACCCCACGTGCAACCTGCTATTCTAGCCCCAGATTATGACATAGCTAGGGAAGTAGTAAAATCAGATTTGCGTTGGCAGAAAGCCATGCAGAAACGCGGAATTAAAGATTTTAATGATGTAGAAATTAGTTGCTGGGGAGCAGGAATACTCAACAATCAAGAAGCTAAATCTGGTAATCGGATTTGTCGAGCATTATCTTATTATCAAGGTAAACATTGGAATTTTTATGCTCGTCCCATAGAAGGTGTTTTAGTCACAGTCAATTTAAATAAAGGTGAAGTTGATAGTTTTGTTGATAACGGTATAGTTCCTTTTTCTCAAGAAAATTGGGATTATGATATTAATGCTTTTAATCGCCTAATTGCACCACCAAAACCCTTAAAGATTAATCAACCAGAAGGTACAACTTTCACAATTCAAGATCATGAAATTAGTTGGCAAGGTTGGAAATTCCGTTACTTAATGCACCCCCGTGAAGGGCTAGTTTTATATCTTGTTAAATACAATGATGGTGAAAAAGACAGATCGATTTTATATCGTGGTAGTCTCTCAGAAATGGCAGTTCCTTATGGCGATTCTCACCCAAATTGGTCATTTCGTAATGCCTTTGATGTAGGAGAATATAATCTAGGCTTACTCGCAAATCAATTAGAATTAGGTAAAGAAATTCCTGAAAATGGCGTTTTACTAAATACAGTTTTTGCTAATACTGAAGGAGAAGCTTTCACTATACCAGGATTAATTGGGATTTATGAAAGAGATAACGGTATCCTTTGGAAACATTTTGAATACAAAACTCAAAAAAATTATATCCGTCGTAATCGTGAATTAGTCATGAAAATGATTACAACAATTGATAATTATGATTACAGTATCAATTGGATATTTCGTCAAGATGGTACGTTAGAAGTAGAAAATGAGTTAACAGGTATTGACTTACCCCAGGGAACAGCAAACACAAAACAAACTGAAAATAAGTCTTTTGGTAGATTATTAGCTAAAAATATCTTTGGAGTAAATCACCAACACTTTTTTAACTATCGCTTAGATTTAGATATAGACGGACAAGCTAATTCTGTCATGGAAATGAATGTTGAAGCCTTACCAATGGGTGATAAAAATCCGTTAGGAAACGTGATAACTGTAGAAGATACACTACTAAAAACCGAAAAAGCTGCCGTGCGTGATTTAGATATTAAACATAGTCGAGAATGGATGATTACTAGTGCAGAGAAAGAGAATAATTTAGGTGTTCCTCCCGCATATATGTTAACACCAGGTGGAAATACAATTTTGTATGCTGTGGAAGGTGCAAATATTCGGAAAAAAGCTGGTTTTGCAACTCATCACTTTTGGGCAACAAAATATAAATCCAGTGAAATGTACGCAGGTGGCGATTATCCCAATCAAACAAAAATGGGAGAAGGTTTACCAAAATATATTGCTGATAATGAATCTGTAAATAATGAAGATTTAGTTGTCTGGTACACAATGGGAATAACTCATGTTCCTCGTCCAGAAGACTGGCCAGTAATGCCAACTCACCGCGTTGGTTTTAAATTGATGCCCAGGGGATTTTTTAATAGGAATCCCGCAATTAATTTGGGTGAGTAAATTCTCGTTACCTGTCTCTGACAGGTAATGCAATATGTGAAACTCTGCCTAAATTATAAAAAATATTAAACTTTACTACAATCCCAGATGATTAATTAAATGTACTGTATAATTTAAGCCAAAGTGTAGAATGATATTACTTTTGGAGGTAATAATTATGGTAAATCAGCTATTTTATGGGGATAATTTAGAAGTATTACGGAAACATATTAAAGATGAAACTGTTGATCTTTGCTATATTGATCCCCCATTTAATTCTAAACGTAATTATAACCAAATTTATAATAATATCGGCAAAGAAGATCAAACACAAGCTCAGGCTTTTATAGATACATGGACATGGGATAATCACGCCAATCAAGGTTTAGTAGAAATTCAAGAAAATTATCTAGGTCATTTTACATCTCAAAGTATTGATCTGATTTCTGGTTTAACAAAAGTTCTAGGAAAAGGAAGCCTGTTAGCATACTTGGTGAGTATGACTTTGCGGGTTGCTGAAATTCACAGAGTTTTGAAATCTACAGGTAGTTTCTATCTGCATTGTGATCCAAGTGCTTCTCATTATTTAAAAACTATTTTAGATGCTATTTTTTGTTCACAGGGTGGGGATTTTAAAAATGAAATTGTCTGGAAACGGACATCAGGTCATAGTGATTCCAGTAAATATGGCAGCGTTCATGATGTAATTTTTTACTATACTAAAAGTTTAAAAATCACATGGAATCAAGTATATCAAAAATATGAGCAAAACTATATTGATAAATATTACAGATATCAGGATGAAGATGGTAGAAAATGGATGTCTGATAATTTAAGTGCTGCTGGTTTAGCTGGTGGTGGTTATCAATATGAATGGAATGGAGTTACAAAATTGTGGAGATGTCCAAAAACAACAATGGAAAAACTTGATGCAGAAGGTAAAATTTATTATACTAAAAATCGTGTTGCTAGGATCAAAAGATATTTAGATGAAAGTAAAGGATTACCTGTTCAAGATGCTTGGAATGATATAGAAGCTTTGCGTTCTTGGCATAAAGAACTATTAGGATATCCCACACAAAAACCTGAATCTCTACTAGAAAGAATCATCAAAGCTAGTAGCAACGAAGGTGATATAATATTGGATGCTTATTGTGGTTGTGGAACAACAGTAGCTGTCTCACAAAAACTAAATCGTCAGTGGGTTGGAATTGATATTACCTATCAAAGCATTGGTTTAATTCTCAAGAGATTAGAAGAATCTTTGGGTAAAGGAGTGTTAGATACTATTAATATTAGTGGTATTCCTAAAGATATGAAATCGGCGGAAGCTTTAGCATTGAAAAAAGATGATCGTACCCGTAAAGAATTTGAAAAATGGGCAGTTTTAACCTATTCTAATAATCGTGCCACCATTAATCAAAAGAAAGGTGCTGATAAAGGTATTGATGGGATTGCTTATTTCACAGGAGATCAAGATGAACCAGAAAAGATTATTTTACAGGTAAAATCAGGTAATGTTAAATCTGGAGATATTCGAGATTTACAAGGGACAATTACTCTCACAGGTGCAGCATTAGGGGTTTTTATTACTCTCAAACCACCTACTAAAGAGATGATTAAAACTGCTAAAGAAGCAGGAATTTATAAAAGCCGCTATATGAGTCAACCTGTAGATACAATTCGTATTGTCACCGTACAGGAAATCATCGAAGAACAAAAACGTTTAGATATTCTTCTGACTCTAGAAGTGATGAAATCTGCTGAAAAACAAACGGAAGTTCAACAAACACAACTAGACCTTTTTTCTTAAGGCTCAGTTAATGTCTTCAATAAATAGTTTCCCAGATACTCACACTTACTCTATTAGTGCAAGCGTGCCAAAACCATAATGGGAGCGTGTGGAGTATGTCACTATAAAATCATCAGTAAAACAACATTTATCTACAAAAATTGATACAAATATTTGTCAAATTATTAAGAGTTATTTACTTAAACAATACTCATGTTGTTTAAATAGAAGGCTCAACCCCAATCAGTAAAATGGTTTGAGCAATTTATCACCCAATAAAGCCTTAAAAAACCTTATTCTTTTCTAGTCGAAACTTTTGCGACAATCCAATTTAATAAACGCACTCATAGTTATTTACGTTGTCAAGGAAGAAGACTAGATGAAATTAGCTTACTGGATGTATTCAGGACCCGCCCACATTGGCACTTTACGAATTGCTAGTTCATTTAAAAATGTTCATGCAATCATGCACGCGCCCCTCGGTGATGATTACTTTAACGTCATGCGTTCTATGCTATCGCGGGAGAGAGATTTCACCCCAGTCACAACTAGCGTGGTTGATAGAAACGTTTTAGCCCGTGGTTCTCAAGAAAAAGTAGTAGACAATATCACTCGCAAAGATGCTGAGGAACACCCCGATTTAATCGTTTTAACCCCTACCTGCACCTCTAGCATTCTCCAAGAAGACTTACATAACTTTGTGGAAAGGGCGCAGTTGGAAGCGAAAGGGGACGTAATGCTGGCGGATGTGAACCATTACCGCTACAACGAATTACAAGCCGCAGACCGCACTTTACAACAAATTGTTCAATATTACATTGAGAAAGCTCGGAAACGGGGAGAATTACCAGCAGGAAAAACTGCTAAACCCTCAGTTAACATTATCGGAATTTCTACTCTGGGTTTCCACAATAACCACGATATCACTGAACTGAAACGGTTAATGGCTGATTTGGGAATTGAGATAAATACTGTAATTCCTGAAGGTGCTTTGGTTCACGAGTTAAAAAATCTGCCTCAAGCTTGGTTTAACTTAATTCCCTATCGGGAACTGGGGTTAACTACGGCTAAATATTTAGAAGAAGAATTTGGTACACCTTACGTAGATATTACACCTATGGGGGTTGTAGAAACTGCCAGATGTATCCGCAAAATTCAACAGGTGATTAACGCCCATAGTTCGACTTCGCTCACTACAAAAGGCGCTGAAGTTAATTACGAAGACTTCATTAATGAACAAACTCTGCACGTATCCCAAGCTGCTTGGTTCTCCCGTTCTATTGACTGTCAGAACTTGACTGGGAAGAAAGCGGTAGTATTTGGTGATAATACCCATGCGGCAGCTTTAACGAAGATTCTATCGCGGGAAATGGGTATTCACGTTGTTTGGGCTGGTACTTATTGCAAGTATGATGCTGACTGGTTTAGAGAACAGGTGAGCGAATATTGCGATGAAGTATTAATTACAGATGATCATGGTGAAATTGGGGATGCGATCGCTCGCGTTGAACCTTCTGCTATATTTGGTACACAGATGGAACGTCACGTTGGTAAACGTTTAGATATTCCTTGCGGTGTAATTGCAGCACCTATTCACGTTCAGAATTTCCCAATTGGTTACAAACCATTTATGGGTTATGAAGGCACAAATCAAATCACAGATTTAATCTACAATTCCTTCACATTGGGAATGGAAGATCACTTATTAGAAATCTTTGGTGGACACGATACAAAAGAAGTAATTACCAAAGGAATTTCCGCAGAATCTGGTTTGAATTGGACAAAAGATGGACAAGCAGAATTGAATAAAATTCCTGGTTTTGTGCGCGGAAAAGTGAAGCGAAATACCGAAAAGTTTGCCCGTGAGCGTGGTTTTAAAGATATCTCGGCTGAAGTCTTGTATGCAGCCAAGGAGTCTGTAGGGGCGTAAGTTTGCGGGGTTAGATGATAAGGGTGAGTGGTCAAAAGAAGCAGGAGAGCAGGGAGTGGGGAGCAGGGGGGAGAGACTGGGACAAAGCTTGTACCCCGCCCCAGCCGAGCGCCCTGGAAGGGCGGGGCTTCTTACCCATGCTCCGCTTCGTTCCGCGCAGAGAGGAAGGGCTTGCTCCCCCTGCTCCCTTCCCCTCTGGTCGCCCTACAATTACTCCGAAGCTGCCATCCATCTCCATTTTACGCCTTTGATAAAGTTGATATATTTTTAGATGGGTCAAACGGGGAACGATTAGCTAGAATGATGAAACAACAGACAGAACAAGCCCAGTTTATGTTGTGAGTTTGCGCCGTCTAATGATAGAATCAGTACAGCGCACAATTGGCGTAACTCAAGCCAGAAGGACGCATACTCAAGTTTTGGGTATTAAGTTAGAGACAACAGGTGACAGGTAATTAACAATTGACAATTGGTAATTGTCAAGTTTCTGTTAAAAATAGTTTATACATAAACCAGATTCGAGATTGCCTACGGCACGCTAAGTGAACAGGACGACCTATAGAATGACCTCTGAACAAGTAATTAGACGTTCCGATATATTAAACACTCAAGTGATCACCCGCGATAATGGCAAGCGGTTAGGTATCGTGAGTCAAATCTGGGTTGATGTTGATCAAAGAGAAGTGGTGGCGCTTAGTTTGCGAGACAGCCTGATCTCTATATCTAGTCTGCCTCGCAATATGTATCTCAACACCATTAACCAAATCGGTGATGTCATCTTAGTTGATAACGAAGATGTCATTGATGACGTGGAAGTAGAGATTCTCAGCAACCTCATGAACTGGGAAGTTATCACTGAAACTGGGGAAGTTTTAGGTAAAGTGAGAGGCTTCAAATTTAATGGCGAAACGGGTAAAATATACTCCATAGTCATTGCCTCCTTGGGATTACCCCAAATTCCTGACCAGTTTTTGAGTACCTACGAACTGTCCATAGATGAAGTTGTCAGCACAGGTCCTAGTCGGTTAATTGTTTTTGAAGGTGCTGAAGAAAGAGTAAACCAGTTAACCGTAGGCGTTTTAGAACGGCTGGGTATTGGTAAAGCCCCTTGGGAAAGAGACACAGAAGAAGAATTTGGCTATAGCGCCCCCCGGACAGTTGCACCCAGCAATCAGCTACCTAGTGGTGTTCCTCTCCAAGTACCCCGGCCAAAAGTCCGAATTCCTGAACCCATAGACCAAGAAGAAGAATGGACTGAAGACTACATAGAAGAAGAAAGACCCCAGCGCCAAGTGATGAAAGCTCGTTCCTACGAGTCAATTCAGTACGAAGAAGACGAAGAAGATAACTGGAGTGAGGCAACAGTAAGAGATAGTTACCAAGAAGCACCCAGATACGAACCCAAGCCTGCTAAAAAGACTTACGCTGACGATTATGATGACTATGATGATGATCTAGACGGTGATGCTTGGGATGATGCACCCAAACCAGTCAATATTCCCAAAAAGGTCAAGGAAAGACAAGTGGAATACGAAGAAGAAGGTGGATATTAAGTTTTTTGACAATCCCCGCTCTAGAGAGACGGGGATTCTTATTAAATCCCTGCACCATCAAAGAATTCCTGGATCTTCTTATCTCGGATATTGCAAAAGTTGTGTTCTTTTGGTAATTCATCTTTGTGAATGAATGTACCTGCTAAAACTGAAGTCCTTTCCGGAGTTTGGAGAGCTTGAATTTGCTCTTCTAGTGCTTCAATGCGGTCAACTAAAGTGCGAATTACTTGAGCTTCTGAGTCTGGTAAGTTGCTGTGTTCTAGAGGCGCAACCCGGACTCCAGAACGGTAAATAATACGTCCAGGTACACCGACAACTGTACAACTAGATGGTACATCTCTCAATACCACTGAACCAGCGCCAATGCGGACATTATCACCAATTTCGATATTTCCTAAAACTTTTGCCCCAGCACCAACAACGACATTTTCGCCTAATGTGGGGTGACGTTTACCGCTTTCTTTACCAGTACCCCCCAGGGTGACACCTTGGTAAATTAGGGCATAATCTCCGATAATAGCTGTCTCTCCAATGACCACTCCCATTCCGTGATCAATAAATACTCCTTGACCAATCACCGCCCCTGGGTGAATTTCAATACCAGTTAAAAACCGAGCAATATGAGAAATTAATCGGGGGAAAAAAGGAATACGAATACTACGCAACCCGTGAGCAAAGCGGTGGAAAATTAGGGCTTGCAAACCAGGATAGCAGAACAAAACCTCTAACCAATTGCGGGCAGCGGGGTCACGTTCAAAGATAATGCGAAAGTCGGCACGGAGTCTAGAAAACATCGAGATAGTACCCTTGGATAGCACAACAAGCTACTATCTCATCTTATCGTGACTTGGTAATTGGGGTTAAGCAATTAAAAAATAAACGTAGTAGTAACGAAAAAAGAGGGATTGTTTCTATTGCTGCACCGTTAATACATAGTTGCGTTTTACGCCTTGATCAAACATACCTACCCAAATGTGATATGTGCCTTGTCTCCATTTCTTATTGCTCACACTAGCATCTTTGCTTCGACCAGTATCATCACCGCAACGGATTGTTTGATCATCTGGTCCTTTGATCAGTAAAGTTGTATCATTACCACCACTGTTCACTAAGATTTTCAGGTTGTCAAAATCTTTCTCTAAAACGAGGATGTGATCAGGATTAGGGTCAGCAAAGCCGATACAGAGATTTTTATCGAGGTCACGATTGCTGATAGCAGATAAGGAATAAGCACCACCTGTATATCCAGAAGTTGTTCCTTGGGACGCTGCAAAACCTGGTGATAATTTCAAACTACCAAAATTGGCTGTTTCTGCCAAGACAGATGTAGCCATCATAGATGTAATTAGAGTCAAAAACCATCCTAATTGAGACTGAAGCCGGAGATGACGCTCTTGCATAATTAGCCCTCCCACAGGCAATAAAAGTGATCATGTATACTAATTTTACTTGAAAAATTATCACTTAATGGTATCTGTGCCACAGAAAAATGTGACCTAAATAACAGTTTTTTAATTTGTAATGTGATATTGGGATACTATTTTTATCATGGGGATCACATCTGGTATAATACTGATATACAGCCAATGTAAAATAAATGCTGTAAGTAATTAGGTTTTTATGGAGGTTAATAAAAATGCCGAGAGGTAACTTGAGCGAAAAAGTAAACGAAAAAGTAAACTATCAGCCTTTAATGGCTTCATTCATAGTTATGTTAGTAGGACATTCAACCATTGATCAAAGTTTTAATAATCCACCTGAGCAGGTATTAATTGTATCTAATTCAACTACAATACTCGATGAAAAAAAAGCTCTAGATTTAGTTTGGAGTTTACCAAAAGTGCAGCGGAAAGCCCGCGAAATTCAGCGACTATCCAGAGGAAGTATTCGGGTTTCATCAAGGATTGATAGTTATCCTACCGCTGATGAACCTTACTATGTAGTTAGCGTAATTGAGAATCACTCTGATAAAACGACTAGTCCGATTTATTGGTTTCGTGTATCGAATCCCAGCGGTGTGGTAGAGGCTTTAGATTTAGTCCAAAATCAATACATATCTCTAGATAAATGGAATCCTGATGGTAGGTAAACCTACAATCAATCAAATTTTTTAAATCCTTGCTTTGCGTTTTTGCTTTCTTTTCACTCCTGCATTCATAAACATCAAATTTTTAACATAAAAATGTCTGAACAAGAAACAGTTAGCCCTTGGAAATATAAACCTTGGTGGTGTCAACCTTGGTCAATTATCCTCACATCTGTGACATTAATTAGTGGTAGTTGGTTAATATTTAAAACTTTTTGGCTGACAGTTTTAGTCTCTATTCCGTTATTAATTTGGATGGGGTTTTTTCTATTAATTTGGCCACAGATGATGATTCGTAGTGGCGTTTTAGATAATGTAGAAAAGCATCCTTAAAATATATTCCGATAAATCACATACATCCCACTAACATAGAGAGCAATCAGAGTTAATCCATCCCAAGTAATGTACATTCGTGAACCGCTGACGGCGTGGTAAATCAGCCCAGTAATTGCGACTGAAGTCATAATCATAGCTAGAATGGTAGTAAATATATGTATCTGACTGATATTTAACCAGAGACTACCTTGTAAATACACAAAATCATAAAAGCCTAGAATGGCTAAATTAGTGATATTAGAGCCGAAAACGTTGGATACGGCTAAATCAACGGCATTGAGTCGGACAGCAGCTAAGGATGCAACTACTTCCGGTAGTGAAGTAGCTGTAGCTAAGAGAATTGCACCAATAAAGCTTTCCCCCAGTCCAGTTACCGCTGCAACTTGATCACCTAAATACGCCAGCCATATACCTAAAATTACAATCATTACTGAGAGGAAAATAAACTTCAGATATGCTTGTTTTGAGGTAATATGTCGGTATTGAAAAGCCTCAATTTCTTCCTCTAGCACTTGTGCGCGGCGTTTTATCTCAAATTTAGCAATCATACGGGCGCTCAAAAAGTAGAGCAAGAATAGTATGATACTGGGAATCCCCACCCATCCGATAGTTAAATTTATTTCTGTTTTGGCGACGAGTATTCCCCCAGCAGTTACACCTAGCATGGCACAGCCCAAACTAGCTGCTAATCCATGACTAATTTGCGCTCGCTGTAGCACGGGGTCAGGACCGTTGTAAATATCGAGTAATGCCAAAATGAGTAAATTAAAGAGACAACTGCCTAAGATGCCCCCTACAGCTAAGTCTGGGGAGTTAAACATCACTATGGCACTTGTTCCTGTAGCTAATTCAGGCAAAGATGTGACACCTGCTAAGAGGATTGTCCCGACCCAAGTCCGTCCTAGTCCGGTTTTTTCTGCTAAGATATCGGCACTTTGGGAAAGCTTTGAACCGATAAAAATTACTAAGGCAATACAGATAATAACTTGAAGAAGTAGCATAGTTATGTTGGTTTCAATATCGTTGGATGTGGAACAAAATTTTCACATTTTCTTGTTTGTTTAAAATTCTTTTAGTGATGATGACAGAAATTATAAATCAAAATCGTAACCCGGTTCAAATTTCTATTATTATTCCGACTCTCAATGAAGCGGATAATCTTAAAGAAGCAGTTAGTAGTATTCAATCTAGTACCAATGTAGAAATAATTATAGTTGATGGTGGTTCAGAAGATGAAACATTATCCATAGCTAAATTTTTAGATGTCAAAGTAATTATTTCTCCTCCCGGACGTGCTAATCAAATGAATGCTGGTGCTGAAGTTGCTAGTGGGGAAATTCTGCTGTTTCTCCATGCGGATACTCGCTTACCGACAAATTTTGAGCAGATGATTCGGACGACGTTAGCAAAACCGGGAATTGTTGCTGGTGCGTTTGCTTTGCGGATAGATGCACCTAATTGGGGATTGCGTTTGGTGGAATGGGGGGTAAAATGGCGATCGCACCTTTGGCAAATGCCCTATGGTGATCAAGCGATTTTTCTAACTAAGGAGGTATTCCAAACAGTTGGTAATTTCCCAGAAATGCCGATTATGGAAGATTTTGAACTGATGAGAAAATTAAAATCTCTGGGAAAAATTTATTTATTACCAACACCTGTAATTACCTCTCCTCGGAGATGGTTAAATAAAGGAATTTTACAAACTACTATTTTAAATCAAATTATTGTGATTGCTTATTTTTTGGGTGTTTCTCCAAATCGCATTCGTAATTGGTATCGGCAGAAAAAAGTCTAGAATTTTAACTTTCATTTTTGCAAAAATAGATATTGCTTGAGAACAGGAATCTATAATTTTAGGGAATTTGTTAAATATAAAACCGACAACTTTTTGATAATCATGTATTTATAAGTAAAGATAACAGAATCAAAATATACTTTATCCTTGACAATTCAGAGGGAATACTAATGCCAACTTCAGAATTTACAAGAGTTACAATTCGTCCCATGGATGAGTATAATCAAAAATTACTCAAGAATGTTCATCCAGATAACTGGATTAATCCCCAACCTGCCGATTGTTATGATTTGGTAATAATTGGTGGAGGAACTGCGGGTTTAGTTGTAGCTGCGGGGGCTGCGGGTTTGGATTTAGGTTTGAAAATAGCATTAATTGAAAAACATCTCATGGGAGGAGATTGTTTAAATGTTGGTTGTATCCCTTCTAAATGTTTAATTCGTTCGTCCCGTGTAGTTGAAGAAATCAGGAAAGCGAAGGATTTAGGTATTAATATTTCCCAGCAATTTGATGTTGATTTCGCCACAGTGATGGGTAGAATGCGGCGCATTAGAGCTAGTATTAGTCATCAGGATTCAGTCGAAAGATTTAAAAATTTAGGAGTTGATGTTTTTTTAGGGGATGGTAAATTTACCAGCAATAATACTGTAGAAGTTGCCGAACAAACCTTGAATTTTAAAAAAGCTGTAATTGCTACTGGTGCTAGGGCTGCTAAACCAAAAATTCGAGGCATTGAAGAGGTAGGTTATTTAACTAATGAAACGGTTTTTTCTTTAATTCAAAAACCGAAAAAGTTAGCAGTTATTGGCGGCGGTCCAATTGGCTGTGAGTTGGCACAGACATTTCAACGGTTAGGTTGTGAGGTAACATTATTTCATCGTGGTTCACATATTTTAAATAAGGAAGATACAGAAGCAGCAACAATTCTGCAAAAAGTTTTGATTGATGAAGGGATTCGTTTGGTGCTGAATTGTCAGTTAGAAGAAGTAGTCACAGTTACAGAAGGAAAACGGCTATATTTTTCTGTGAATAGCGATCGCGATTCGGTTACAGTAGATGAAATTTTAGTTGGTGCAGGACGTGCGCCAAATGTGGAAAATTTGAATTTAGAAACAGTGGGAGTAGAATATGATCAAACTTTGGGGGTAAAAGTGAATGATTATTTGCAAACCACAAATCCTAAAATTTACGCCGCTGGTGATATCTGCATGGATTGGAAATTTACCCATGCGGCAGATGCTGCGGCGCGAATTGTGATTAAAAATGCCCTACTTTCGCCTTTTGGTTGGGGACGATCTCAACTAAGTAGTTTAGTGATGCCTTGGGTAACATATACCAGTCCAGAAATTGCCCATGTGGGAATGTATGAAAATGAGGCGAAAAAATTAGGTATAGAAATAGAAACTATTAAGATTCCTTTTAGAAGTATAGATCGAGCGATCGCTGATCATGAAGAATCTGGTTTTTTGAAAATTCATCACAAAAAAGGATCAGATCAAATCCTCGGTGCAACCATAGTTGCCAATCATGCTGGTGAGATGATTTCTGAAATTACCACCGCTATTGTCAATAAAATTGGTCTTAATAAACTTAGTAGTGTTATTCATCCTTACCCAACTCAAGCAGAAGCGATTAAAAAAGCCGCAGATACTTACCGCAAGACTCTACTCACATCAGGAAATAAGCAATTGTTAGGATTTTTAAGAAAGTTTTCTTAAATTAGGAATGAGGGATTGGGGAATTAAACTTCATCCTTCACCCTATTAATTACGCATCATCCAATGTATGCTACAATGAAGCTCAGTTTAGTTAAATTCTAGCTTAAAAGAAATTAATATTACTACTGGAGTTTGATTAAGTATGCTAAACCAATCTATTGCCGGAATGACTTTACAGGATTTAGAATCATTGATCAATAGACTTGTTGACGAAAAAATTAATCAGATTAATCTTGATAAAGATCACAAAATAGAACAAACTGAGAATGTTCAAAACATAGACATTTTGCCAGAATATATTGAAACGTCTAATCCTTTTGTTCAATTTAATGGTATTTTCAAAGACGATCCACTTTTTGATGAGTTTGTTGAAGAAATGGCTAAAAATCGCCGTGAATTAGATGCAGAAATAGCTGTTTATGAAGTTTCTTTAGAGGAGAACTAAACAGCGTGAGCAGATATATTCTTGATACTAATATTGTGACTCTTTCTCAACACGGAAATTCTAATATTGCTCAACGCGCCAAAGTTGTGGGAATTAACAATATATTTATTACAACTGTTACCCTGGAAGAACAATTAAAAGGTAGATTAGCAGTTATTAGTAAATCTGCTACTAAACCAGAATTGTTACCAATTGCTTACCAAAATTTGCAAGTGACTCAACGTTATTTCTGTAGTGTGAATTTATTGGAATTTAATCAAGAATGCTGCGAATGTTTTAAAAAACTGCGTCAGCAAAAAATCAATATAGGTACACAAGATTTAAGAATAGCTGCCATAGCATTAGTTAATGATGCAATTTTAGTCACTCAAAATTACCAAGATTTTATCAAAGTTCCTGATTTAAAAATGGAAGATTGGACTGTAAATATAATGTAAATATAAAGTTGGATTGAATTAAAGACAAAGCCAAAAACTTCATCCTTCATTCCTATTAATTATGCTTCATCTAAAGCTGCAATACCAGGTAAAACCTTACCTTCCAACAACTCCAAACTAGCAGCACCACCGATAGAAATATCTGTAATTTAATATTAAATTAAATTTAAAGCCTGTTTGATAATTAATTTTTGCTCTACCATATTTCTTAAGGTTGCTCCATCATAAATTCCACCAAAGGTTTCTAAAGCTGCATTATCTAATGCTCGATTATAAGCTTCTAATAAAATTTCTTCTATTTCTTTTTTGTTCATGTAATATCCTCCAGCTTTTCGGCGTTTATTGATCCGATTAATTGCGTCAGTAGCATTGCGAATGGAAACATCCCAATAAGGAGTTGTCCTTTTTTCTGCCTGTTGTTTAATTAAATGAACTAAAAGCACTATACAATAACTATAAATTTTATTAATTTTATCTTCTTTGCTCATTTCTTCCAATTCATCAATTAAAGATAGAGCCGCTTCTAGGTTGCCAGAAACTACTAATTCCCTGAGTTCTAGTAATTCTTCCATAATTTGCTCTTTCCTTGAAGTTTGCTATTTCTAGCATAGCTCTCAAACCATTTAATTTCTTTCTCAAGATTAAGAATACTGTACTATTGATTATTTTCAATACTTTTCAATTGGTGCTGCACTACTAAGCTTTTTTACAGAGGTTACAGAATCACCCGCACCGATAATGGTAGTTGTGCCGGTTTTGCCGATTTCTGCTAGAGTATGAGCGATCGCTAAGTTGCGCTATCTCTATTCCTTCGGTCTCGTAAGGGATACGAGACGCTACCAAGAACGCACGCATCACGCCGCAGCTACAGATTGGAAGTTTTGCAATCTATTCAACCATTGATTCCAGTGATAAACTAACTTTGTGCGATCAAACTGAAAAACTTCTGCTTCTTGATCAGGTAAAGCCACAACAATTAAAGCATGATTAATTTTATCACCAAATAGATTAGTTTGATATTGTCTATTAATTGCACCAGTATAAGCAGTTAGCTGTAAAGGTTTATCATAAAGCTTTTCTAGTTTTCCCTTTGGTTCTTCGGCTGTTGTCCATTCAACGACGTGGGGAACACCTTGATAACGCGCCACAAAATCAACTTTACCTGCGTAAGTTTCCATATAGTTAGGGACAACTTGCTCAACCAGTTGCACATCGCTAAGATGTTTAAATAAAGGTTGAATGCTATCCCAATAAGGTTGAATAGAGTTGTTTATAGGTTGCAGTGAGTTAGTTTGGAAATGGTGCTGAACCATTTTATGTAAAGCATTTCCCCGATTACGACTATGATTAGCAATACGATTTGCTTCTGCATTTCCAACTTTTTTCCGCCAATAGTAAAGTCCATTTCGGGACTCTTGGGTTTGTGTGGCTTTGAGAACTGTGGTAACAGCAGGAAGGAGAACGCCGTTATTACCTCGGTAGTAGCATTGGCTGTTGATGTAGGTAGATTTCATAACTTTGTGCGTGTTGAGTGACTACATCAACTAGCTTCGAGTGTTGGTGTCTGAGATAGCGTCTGAGTAAGTTGTCTAGGGTGTATGACTTTGTGTATGAAAGTGTATGACTTTTGACAATACTCCAGCTACAATAATTAAAAGTTCTGTGGTTAAAATATGACTGGGCGATCGCTTACTGCATCTATAAAAGGTATCGAAAAAGCAGAAAAAGCTTTGCAAAGTAATAGCTTAAATAAAACAGCCTTAGCTAGAGATTTAGGCTTTTCTCGTTCAACTGTTACTAATTTCTTTCGTCAGATACCAATTGAACGCTTGAATTTTGAGGAAATTTGCACAAAACTAGGTTTAGACTGGCAAAATATTGTTGATATACCAGCAACCGAAACTGAAATAGAGGAAATTGAAAATACTATATTTAAAGATCCTAATTTTTTAGGACGTGAGGAAGATATAGCAAATATCAAGAACCTAGTTAATGAAGGTAAAAAAGTTATTTTAATTAAAGCTGAGGGTGGAATTGGTAAAACAACCTTGGCTGAAAATTGGTTTAAAATTCAAGGTTTAGATTATTTAAAACTTAATGTAGGAACAACATCTCAAAATATCCAATCAGTACAAGATTGGGTAAGTCTAAAATTAAAAGATTATTTTCAAGTTCCACCATTAGAAAATTTCATGACAATGCTGGAACAGTTTAAAATCCAATTACAGAACCAAAAAATCGGTATTTTAATTGATAATCTTGAGCCTGCACTAAAAAATGGTGAATTTATAGAACTACATCAAAATTATGTAGATTTATTGGAAGCACTTGCTGATCAAAATATTCAAGGAACTACCATTATTACAAGTCGTGAGCAGATTTATGAGCATAAAATTTTCAGGTTGCTAACTTTTTATAATTATGATTTAGATGGATTAAGTGAAAAAACATGGAAAGAATATTTTGAAAGCCAAGAAATAATAATAGATAATGATTCTTTAACTGCAATCTGGCAAAATTATGGCGGTAATGCTGAGGCTATGTCTTTGCTTGCTGCTGATATTTTAAATGAAGCAGATGGAAATTTAAAAACCTACTGGGAAGATAATAGTGAGGACTTATTAAGACATCGTTCTTTAGAACAACTTGTAAAATCTCAGTTTGATAAACTCAAAAATGATAATTTACAGGCTTATAATTTACTATGTCGTTTGGGGATTTATCCTAACCAGGATATTTACTTACCAGAGATATGGTTAGATTGTTTACTTTGGAATGTACCTAAGAATAGACGAAAGAGGTTTATTGATGATTTATTCTCAAGATGTTTAATTAAACAGCGTGATGAAGGTTATTATTTACATCCAGTTATTCGCATAGCTGCGATAGAAAGATTTAATTTACTTGATAAAAATTTTGATAATTATTTATTACTTATAAAAGAAGAAATAGATAATAAAATTGCAGATAGTCCACAAATACAATCTTGGCTAGAATGGATAAATCAAAAACTTCTACTTTTGTCAAAAGATTATAAAAAATCAGCGTTTTGTGCTTTCTATTTGAGCTATCTAATTTACAGGTGTGAAAATTTAAATCTATCATATTTAAACAAAAGAATTCATTATTATGAACTTGCATCTAAACTTGATAAAAATTTTTATTTTCTTCTAAAAGGCGCAGATGATTTCATCGAGAAAGAGGCTGTTAAAATAGATAATGAAGATGTAAATATTATTTATAATAATCAAT
>NZ_VIKW01000042.1 GCF_009711975.1 Anabaena sp. UHCC 0204 | reverse complement strand
GTTAAACCTAAATTTCGCAAAATACTATCTAAAGGTGTATCCCAAAATCCACTCATGCGATATTTATCAACCTGGATATCTTCTGGTAGCTGTTCTAGTTCTTCCACTACCGCAGCAGCCCAACTTCCCTTCATAAGTACCTTAGCACTGTTGCTGGGCAAGGGATCACCTAATCCGACACCTTCTCCTGTGGGGTTGTATACGTGCAGTAACCCCGCACTGATATTCAGTAAATCGGGACGATTTCCCCAATTTAACCAAATGATCGGCACATCAGCAACCCTAAGTTGTGGTAATAATTGTTGCAGAGGTGCGATCGCTTGCCGGGCAGGAGTGACATCTACACCAATATGTGCTAACCAACCATCAGGATGACAGAAATCGTTTTGCATATCAATCACTATGATAGCAGCTTTGGACAAGTCGCAACGGAGAGTTTTAGTTTCTGTTGTTAAAATAACTGGTTGTGGAGTTTTTTGAGGACGGGTAATATCTGCAAATGTCTGATTTACTTCCCAAGCGTTGGGAATAACTCCTAATTTCCGAACGGGTAGATTCATAAATGCCGATTCTCAATATCGTTGTTTAACTTGTAGCTGGAATCATGTTAAAGGAAGTTACTTAATTAAGGTTAAAATCATGAATTTTTTTACAATTAAAAACACTTTAATTAGCGTTACAAATAGTTACATAACTACAGATGTACAGGTTGTAGATGGTAAAATCACCGCTATTGCCCCTAATTTAGAGATAATTGGGACAGCAATTAATGGAGAAAATAAACTTTTACTACCTGGTTTTTTCAATGCCCATACTCACTCTTCAGAAATGTGGCAACGAGGAATAATTCCCCCTTTACCTCTAGAATTATGGTTAGCACATCTATATGATTTTACTCCTTTAAATACAGAACAAGTTTATCTCAGTGCCTTGGCAACAGCAGTAGAAACTTTACTTTCTGGAGGAACAAGTTTAGTAGATCATTTAGTATTAATTCCTGGACAAGAATTAGAAACCATTGCCGCAGCAGTTCGCGCTTATCAAGAAATAGGAATTCGGGCTTTTATTGCCCCTTTAATTCAAGATCAATCTTTGAGTATGAGTATACCCAATGGAGATTCACAACCAAATCATGAATCTTATTTTCGTTCTACTGGGGAAACTTTAGCCATTGTTGAAACAGCAGTAAGGCAATTTCATCAACCGGAAGCAGGAATTAATATTTTAGTTGCACCAACAGGAATTCAGTTATGTAGCGATGCTTTATTTACAGGATGTATGGCATTAAGTAATAAGTACAATCTTTGTCGTCATGCCCATTTATTAGAAACTAAAGCCCAGGAAAAACTAGCTGAAGAGAAATATGGTTGTACTGCGGTTGAACATTTACAAAATCTTGGTTTTTTGAACAGTTCCACAAGTTTAGCACATTGTGTATGGTTAACCGAATCTGATATTAATATTCTCGCCCAAACTCAATCTACAGTTGTTCATAATCCTTTAAGTAATCTCCGTTTAGGCAGTGGTATCGCTCCAATTATCAAATATATCCAAGCAGGAGTAAATGTGACTTTTGGTTGTGATGGTGCTTCTAGTAATGACTCTCAAGACTTGTTAGAAGCTATTAAAATTGGTTCTATTCTGCACAATACTACAGAACTAGATTATCACCACTGGATTACACCACGTCAAGCTGTAGAAATGGCATCTTTAGGAGGTGCAAAGGGTTTGAATGTAGAAGATCAACTTGGTTCGCTTACTGTTGGCAAGAAAGCCGATTTAGTGTTATATGATCTCAACAATTTATCATTACTTCCTCGGACAGATCCCCTGGGTTTATTAGTTTTAGTTCGTACTGTCAATGTTGTTAATAGTGCTTGGGTAAATGGTAAGCAAATTATTAATAATGGGAAAATTACTACAATTAATGTTGATGAATTGCAACAAGAAATTTTCAATTGGAATCACTGGGAAACACATCCCAAATCAGCAACTGTAGCTAAATTAGCCCCTCATTATCGGCAAATAATGGGATTAACTTAATTCACATAAAGATGTAAAGTAGAGATATCAATAATTTCATTGAATATGGAACGTGTTATTTCTACTTTAGGACTCTTCGTTTTTATCGGTATATCCTATGCCCTTTCTGTTAACCGTCGTGGTGTGCGTTGGCGTACAGTTGCTTGGGGGTTAGGCTTGGAATTTATCTTGGCTTTAGTAATTCTCAAAACGCCTTGGGGTTTGAATTTATTTAAATCTTTAGGAGATATCATTGGTAATTTTTTAGCTTTCTCTGATGTGGGAGCAAAATTTGTCTTTGGTGAAAACTTTAAAGATCATTTTTTTGCTTTTCAAATTCTCCCAACCATTATCTTTTTCTCATCATTTATTAGTATTCTCTACTACTATGGTATTTTGCAAAGGGTTGTTAATGCCCTAGCATTGGTAATGATGAAAACTATGAAAACATCGGGATCTGAATCTTTATCTTGCGCTGGAAATATCTTCTTGGGACCCACAGAAGCAGCACTCATGGTTAAGCCTTATATAGCAACTATGACTCAATCTGAATTGCACGCTGTGATGACTGGAGGTTTTGCGACTATTGCCGGTGGAGTATTAGGCGCTTATCTGTCTTTTGGGATGCCATCAGAACATTTAATTGCCGCTTTTTTTATGACTTCTCCTGTTTCTTTAATAGTATCAAAAATAATGTATCCAGAAACAGATGTATCGGCAACTAAGGGGAAAGTTGATATAGAGATTAAGAGTAATTATGTTAATGCTATTGATGCAGCAACTTCAGGAGCAATTGAAGGTGTAAAATTAGCGGTTAATGTGGGGGTAATAGTTATTGCTTTTTTGAGTTTATTGGCTGCTGTAAATGCCTGTTTAGGTTGGTTGGGAAGTTGGGTAGGTTATCCACAATTATCTTTAGAATGGATGTTATCTTTTGTTATGTCTCCTCTAGCATGGTTAATGGGGATAACTTGGGCTGATTGTGGACAAGTTGGGGTATTATTAGGTAAAAAAACGATTCTCAATGAATTTATTGCTTATTTGGATTTAGGAGAACTGATTAAAAAACAAGAAATTTCTCAACGTTCAGCAATTATTGCTACTTATGCCTTATGCAATTTTGCTAATATTGGCTCGATTGGAATTACTATTGGTGGTATGAGTGGCATCGCACCCAATCGTCAACAAGACTTAGCACGTATGGGTGTAAAAACGATGATTGGCGGATTATTAGCAGGTTTCATTACTGCTGCGATCGCCGGAATGTTGATTTAACAAAACCATAGAAGTATGGCTTGCTTTTGTGATTAAAAAATTTACAATTAGGTTAAAAATGAATTATGAAATTGAGGGTAATTTGTTCTATTAAAACATCAATTAGAGTTATAATTCTGGGTATTTGTTTAGCTGGAGGCAATGTTTTTGCTCAAACATTACCACTTTCATCTAACTTAATTAGTTTTGATACTCCGGAAGGGGAAACTTTATTGATTGCGAGTAAATCAAAAAGTGATTTTTTTCCATTAAGTACACAATTTGTCACACAAAATAATCAGGCATATTGTGGAGTTGCTAGTATTGTTATGGTGCTAAATAGCTTGAAAATCCCTGCACCAGAAGCACCCCAATATAAACCATTTCGGGTATTTACTCAAGATAACTTTTTTAGTAATGAAAAAACTAGAAATGTAGTAACTTCGGAAATTGTTTCTCGTCAAGGTATGACTTTAAGTGAGTTAGGAGGATTGTTAGAAAGTTACAATGTACAAGTTAAAGTTTATCATGCTGGTGATACGAGTTTAGAAGAATTTCGTAAGTTAGCAGCAGAGAATTTAAAACAAACAAAAAACTTTGTTGTTATTAACTATTTACGTAAAGAAATTGGTCAAGAAAGAGGTGGACATATTTCGCCTTTGGCAGCATATAATGAGTTAACAGATAGATTTTTAATTATGGATGTTTCTCGCTATAAATATCCCCCAGTTTGGGTAAAAACAGCAGATTTATGGAAAGCAATGAATACAGTTGATTCAACAGCAGGGAAGACACGGGGGTTTGTCTTTGTGAGTAAGAATAATTGATATGGGTAATGGAAATGCTACTTTAGAAGCAGTAGCAGATCCTCTTGGTGAGGGCTTACCTAGAGGCTATTAATTCTTTTTGCCATAACCTAATTGCCAACTCTTGATTTGTTTTAAGTCGTTAATTTTACCTGTGGAAATAAGTCTCAATGCGGTGCGTGTTTGTAAATATCCCTTGACTAAATAATGTCCTGGTTTAGCATTGATTTCGTCTATAGTTTGACTAGGATTGATGGTAATTCCACAAAATTTTTTATTGACTGGTAAATTAATTGTGATCAAACGATCATATACATAATTATTTGGCAGCATAAACACAGCATATACATGATGCTGACCTAACCAAGGACGAACCACAACTTTCTCAGGATGGAGATAAGATTGTGTAGTTTGGCTAACCATAAATCCCCCGTTTTCACAGGGGTAATCTGGTAATTTATTCCAGAACTTAACAACGCCAATGATCACAACTAAAGTCAAGGAGAATAAGAAATAAGGGAGTTGACGGTTTCGCACTGCTACTATTAATAACTATGATTTTTACTCATAGTTTTGATTTTACTAAATTACTGAAAATAATCACCTGCGATCGCTGACAATATGAAAAATATTATTCAGCCCCCGTAATTGCTTTATTGAGTTTATCACTATCATATAGCCCAGATACAAATTCAGGCTCATGAGCAAGTATTTTTCTCTTAGCAAACTTATGTTCACGCAGATAAAATTTCACAGTATTAAATGTCTCAGCTTGTTCAGCATTTAAATCAGCCAAACTTTTATCTTCTATAAGACTACTCTTTTTAGTGTTATTTAAAGGTACTCCTATAGATTTCCAGTACAGCAAATTTTTCACAAGTTCTAGAACAGTCATTGGAAACAGAAAGGACAAAGATAAGTTTAGCCCTGGTGGAGAAACTACACCATGTAACCAATTAGTAGGTAAATACAATATTTCCCCTTCCTGAAGCTCAAAATCATAGTATTCTAAATTATCTAAACTAGTGTCACTTAAATTTAGTTTAGTTAGATCACATTGAAATACAGATTCTAATAATTCCTTTTTTTGAAAATGAGAAGCTATCCACCATCTTTTCCTTCCTGCTAATTGTACAAAAAAGTTACATAAGCCATGATCTGCATGAATGAAGGTATTAGTATTACCTTGACTACACCAGGTATTACCATTGACTATAGTAGATAAATTGGATAGAATAAATTTGCCAAAAATCCCTTTCTTTAAGCCTATGAATATAATTACTTTTTGCAGAAGGGAAGAATCCACTAGTTTTTCTCGAAAGAATTCTGTATTAAAAAAGAATTGAATGATATTTTCTAGTTGATGATTGTATTTCTCATCTTTAAATCCAATTGGCGAGAGAATTTTATCCTTGGTGAAAAAGAATAGAGATGTGGAATAAGTTTTACTACCACGAGAATCTTCCCCTCTGGAGTATTCCATAATATTATTGAGATCGCTTAAATTATCATTGCTCTTAAAAACTTGTTCTTTGTAATTTTGTTCAAAATTTATGAGAGTATTTTTTAATGCTTGAATTCGTGATATATCATTGTCATTTAAATTATAAATAATTGGTTTTTGAAAGTTCTCAGTTTCTTTTTTAAGAGTGCTATAGTTGGCATCTTTTACCCTTGTAATTTCTAAGCGTCTCACCATATATTACCTACCTAGTGCAATTGTTTTGGATTTTAGCTGTAAATTCTATCAGTATTGTGAAAATTTATGGCGCTAAATTGGTTTTTAGCCTGTTTTCATTTGCTTATTCAAAATTAGCTAACAGTTAAGCTACTATATAGCAGACAACGTTACCTAATATTACTGATCACGAGTAAAGTTAAAATAATTACTGAAATATCTTGCCAAAGTCCAGGAACTAATGCAATTATTTTAGTGCTAATTTAAAATTCACTGTTTTTAATTGACAAAATTATGATTACCATGCTACTGAAAGTTTAAGTCAGACTGCTTGCAAGTCATAGTGATTCACTATACACTGCATAATTAGTACCAATAAATACTAGCAATGCCTAGCCTAAATGTCAGGTATTTTATAAATAGCTGCCAAAATCATAGACTTGCTGATAACTGCACAATTTTGTCATAGAGGCCAAATGACGATTGATCTGAATTATTGCCCAAACACTCTAGTAGACCTGCTACAGAAAAGAGCATTATACCATCCGAGCCAGACAGCATATACCTTTCTGGAAAATGGGGAAATAGAATCAGACAGTTTGACATATCAACAGTTAGATACAAAAGCCAGAGCGATCGCTTCTGAACTCCAGTCATTTTTAGCACCAGGTGATCGAGTATTACTACTGTATCCATCTGGGTTAGAATTTATTTGTGCATTCTTTGGGTGTCTGTATGCTGGTGTAGTAGCCATTCCCGCCTATCCACCCCGACGTAATCAGAATATGTCTAGGCTAGAGGCAATTATCAGAGATGCCCAAGCAGCAGCAGTATTAACAACTACAGGTTTATTGGCAAATATACAGGAGCGGATCAGCGAAAATCCCGAATTCAATATATTAAAATCCTTAGCAACAGATAATATTCATACTGACCAAGCCTTAAACTGGGAAAAACCAGCAATTAACAGCGATACACTGGCCTTTCTGCAATACACCTCCGGTTCTACAGGCACACCAAAAGGCGTAATGGTGAGTCATAGTAATTTGCTATACAACGAGCAAATGATTCAAATAGCCTTTAATCATGATCAAAGCACTATTTTTGCTGGTTGGCTGCCCTTATTTCATGACATGGGATTGATAGGAAATGTCCTCCAGCCCATGTACTTGGGGATACCATGTTATTTAATGTCACCAGTAGACTTTATCCAAAAGCCATATCGCTGGTTAGCGGCTATTTCTCGCTACAAAGCCACCACATCAGGAGGACCTAACTTTGCTTATGATTTGTGTGTTCGTAAAATCACACCAGAACAAATAGCAACTTTAGATTTAAGTAGTTGGCAAGTAGCCTTTAATGGTGCAGAACCCATTCACGCCCAAACCCTGGAAAAATTTACTACCACCTTTGCATCCTGTGGTTTTCGCCCAGAAGCATTTTATCCCTGTTACGGCATGGCAGAAACAACTTTATTAGTTTCTGGCGGCTTACAAACAGCAGATCCTGTGATGATTTCAGTAGCCGAAACAGCCCTAGCACAAAACCAGATTATTACCACCACAAAACCGCAAAATAGCCGAAAAATCGTTGGTTGTGGGCAAACATGGTTAGAGCAAGAAATCATCATCGCTGATCCAGAATCCTTAACTCGTTGTCTGGCTAATCAAGTGGGAGAGATTTGGGTATCAGGACCCCATGTAGCCCAAGGTTATTGGCAAAGATCAGAACAGACAGAAGCCACCTTTAACGCCTATTTAGCAGATACCAAAGCCGGACCATTTCTCCGCACTGGTGATTTAGGATTTGTGCAGAATGGTGAATTATTTGTTACCGGACGAATTAAAGATGTCATTATTATCCGTGGTCGTAATCATTACCCCCAAGATATTGAACTAACAGTAGAAAACAGTCATCCAGCCCTCAAACCAGGCAGCGGGGCAGCATTTACAGTAGAAGTAGATGGTGAAGAAAGACTGGTTATTGCCCAAGAAGTAGAACGGACTTATATCCGTAAACTTGATGTTGATGAAGTAGTTGAAGCTATCCGCAGAGTAGTTTCTATTCACCATGAATTACAAATTTATGCCGTAGTTTTACTGAAAACAGGCAGTATTTTCAAGACATCCAGTGGCAAAATCCAGCGCCAAGCTTGTCGAGCAGCATTTTTAGCAGATAGTTTCAGTGTGGTAGGGAGTTGGCAGTCAGAACCTATACAACAATCTCCACGAAATTCTCTCCCAGTTGTCGCCAATAACAGCAAATCCCGTGCCGATGATCTGATTAATTGGCTGCGGAACTATGCAGGAGAACGGATTAACTCCAGGATAATTGATGAACGTCGCTGCATTCCGCCTTATATTGTCCTTGATTTCGGAAATCGGGGGATTTTGGGAATGCAAGTTCCCGAACAGTATGGAGGAATCGCTCTCAGTAATCGTGACACCTTACGGGTAATTGAACAACTCGCCGCCATTGACCTCACTCTGGCCTCTTTTGTCGGTGTTCATCATGCTTTGGGAACTCGTCCCTTGATGAACTACGCTACATCTAGTATCCGGGATCAATTTCTGCCTTTAATTGCTCAAGGTCGTGAATTAGGGGCTTTTGCAATTACCGAACCCTGTGCCGGTTCTAACCCTAGAGGCATTTTATCCCAAGCAATTCCCGATTCTCAAGGTGGTTGGCGGTTGCGTGGTCAAAAAGAATGGATTGGTACAGGTGCATGGGCGGGAATTATCAATGTTTTTGTGCAATTACTGAATGAAAATCATCAACCAATTGGGATTACTGGTTTCATGATTCGTCAAGGGACAAAAGGATTGCGCCAAGGTCCAGAAGCCTTGACAATGGGCATGAGAGGCATGGTGCAAAATAAGATATATCTTGATGATGTGAGCGTGACTTCTGAACATTTATTAGGGGAATTAGGCGGAGGTTTAGAAGTTGCTCAAGATGCGATGATGTTCGGACGATTAGGTTTAGGAGCAATGAGTATTGGGGGGATGAAACGTTGTACTCAATTGATGCTGCGCTATGGTTCACGCCGTTCTATTTCTACAGGTCGTTTAATAGATAATCCTTTAACATTAAATTGGTTAACGGAAATTACAGCGGCTATTACAACTTTAGAAACTCTAGTTTTTAGAATTGCGGATTTATTAGATCAGGGTTATTCTCTTCCTGAAGAAGCCTATGCAGCTTGTAAAACATCAGGTCCAGAATTTTTATGGCAAGCGGCTGATCATTTAGTACAATTATTAGGTGGTCGGGGTTATATAGAGACGAATATTGCTCCCCAAATTCTCAGAGATGCGAGACTACTTCGCATTTTTGAAGGTCCGACGGAAACATTAAATATGTTTTTGGGATCACGGATTTTAAACAAAAGCGCAGAATTAGATAATTTCTTGTGTGTCGGTTTAGAAGCGCCGGAAATTGCTGAAGTTCTCAAAGCAGCAGTAACACAAATTAATGCTCAGTTTACTAATTCTAAAAATAATGTGGAGAGCCGACAATGGTTGTATCTACGAACTGGTGAATTAACAACTTGGGCGATTCTTTTGGCTGCATTAGCAGGAAAAATCAACCGATGTGATGCTGATCATTTACAACGAGCATTCACTTGGGCAAGATTAAATTTTGAACAGAAACTTACTAATTTACTAAATGGAACACCAGCCGAATTAATTAGAGATGATGCTAATGTGATTGTGAATCAGATATATAATTACACTGACACTATTGGCGATATAGAACAAGTTTTAGCAGGAGAAGATACTGATCTTGATCAATTATTAAAACAGGGAACAGGGAACAGGGAACAGGGAACAGAGAGCAGGGAACAGGGAACAGTTAATAATTTTCCGAATGACGTTCACACAGAGTTACCAAAGGAAATAGTACCAAGTACCAAAAATTCTTTTGAATCTGTAGGAAACTGGATTGAAAAATGGTTAGCTGAAAAATTAAGAATAGATATCAATAAAATTGATGTGGGGAAATCCTTTGCTGATTATGGCATGGATTCAGTTATGGCTGTTGAATTAGCTCAAGAATTGGAAGAATGGTTAGATCGTCCTTTAGAAGCTACTATAATTTGGAATTTTCCAACTATTGAATCTTTATGTAAATATTTAACTAATCAAATCCCAGATTTGCCCTTGGAAAAGCCAATTTCTAGTAACCAAAATCAGCCTGCTGAATTGGATCTGGAAGCATTAATTAATCAGGAAATATCAGAGTTAGAAAATTTATTGGAGCAAAGGAAATGAGTAATATTTCCGCATCTAATCAGGATCAAAATGCCACATTACAACGGTTACTAAATGCCCTCAAGCAAGCCCGCACTCAATTAGAAAATGTAGAGCGCCAAAAAACCGAACCGATTGCTATTATTGGGATGGGGTTGCGGTTTCCTGGAGGTGTCAAAAATCCGGAAACATTTTGGCAATTATTAGCAAATGGTGAAGATGCAATTACAGAAATTCCGGCTCAACGTTGGGATGTTGATCGTTATTATGATCCTGATCCAGATGCTCCTGGTAAAATGTATACTCGCTATGGCGGTTTTTTAGATGCAGTAGATCAATTTGATCCACAATTTTTTGGCATTTCTCCCCGCGAAGCCATAGACATGGACCCCCAACAAAGGCTACTTCTAGAAGTTGCTTGGGAAGCGATAGAAAATGCGGGAATAGCCGCAGAAGGACTCAAAGGCACGCAAACCGGGCTATTTGTAGGGATGAGTGCGGATGATTATTCTCAACTGAGTATCAATTTTGATGATTTAAACCGTCTTGATGCTTACAGTGGTTTTGGGACTGCGCGGAGTATCGCTATCGGTCGTTTGGCTTATATCCTGGGTTTACAGGGTTTAACGATGCAGTTAGATACATCTTGCTCATCTTCGTTGTTGGGTATTCATTTAGCTTGTCAAAGTCTGCGTTCGGGTGAATGCAATCTCGCTTTAGCCGGTGGGGTGAATTTGATGCTTTCCCCAATTACCACCATTTTATTCTGCAAAACCAAGGCTTTGTCTGCGGACGGACACTGTAAAACCTTTGATGCTGCGGCTGATGGTTATGCTAGGGGTGAAGGCTGTGGTATGGTAGTGCTGAAAAGATTATCAGATGCGATCGCCGATCATGATAACATTCTGGCAGTAATTCGCGGTTCTGCTGCCAACCACGATGGTAAAAGTAACGGGTTGACAGCCCCTAACGGCTCGGCTCAAGAAGCCGTCATTAAGCAAGCATTAGCCAATGCTAGGGTAAAACCAGAGCAGATCCAATATGTGGAAGCACACGGTACAGGCACACCTTTGGGAGATCCCATTGAGGTATTAGCATTAGGAAAAGTTTTCGGCGAAAATCGGTCAAAGCAAGATCCTTTGATGATTGGTTCTTTGAAAACTAATTTTGGACATTTGGAAGCAGCAGTTGGTGTAGCTAGTTTAATTAAAGTAATTTTATCTTTGCAACATCAACAAATTCCTCCACATCTGAATTTTAAAAATCCTAATCCCTATATTCCTTGGGACAAGTTACCAATTGCAGTTGCTACCGAATTAACGCCTTGGACAGGAAAAGATGGACAAAATTTAGCCGGAGTTAGCTGCTTTGGCATGAGTGGTACAAATGTGCATTTAATTGTCGAATCAGCACCGGAACAATTAAAGAATGGAGATCATATTCAAGAACGTCCTTTGCATCTTTTGACACTTTCCGGGAAAAGTAAACAAGCTTTGCAGGATTTGGTGCAGAACTATCAGGAATTTTTAAGTCAAAACCCAGCGGTATCTATTGCAGATATATCTTTTACAGCCAATACAGGGCGATCGCATTTTGACCACAGATTAGCTATAATTGCCGAATCAAATCTCCAGTTAAGTCACCAATTGAATATTTTCTTGACAGGAATAGCAGATGTAGAAACGTTCCAGGAAATCTCTTTACAAGGTCAATTAACTAGCAATAAATCCCCCAAAATAGCCTTCCTCTGCACAGGACAAGGTTCGCAATATGTGGGAATGGGAAAATCACTATATGAAACTCAACCAATATTTAGAAAAGCTATAGAAGAATGTAATCGAATACTCAATCAATATTTAGAAAAACCATTAATAGAAATCCTGTATACAGAAACAGATTTAATAAATCAAACAGCCTATACTCAACCTGCCTTATTTGCCATAGAATATGCCTTAGCACAAATGTGGAAATCTTGGGGAATTAAACCAGATATAGTTATAGGTCATAGTGTAGGTGAATATGTCGCCGCTTGTCTAGCAGGAATATTCAGTTTAGAAGACGGATTAAAATTAATTGCCTATCGTGGTCAACTCATGCAGCAGCTACCAACTGGAGGAGAAATGGTAGCCATTATTGCCACAGCAGCACAAATTCAACCAATAATTGCCCCATATAAACAAGTAAGTATTGCTGCTTACAACACACCAAATAGCATTGTTATTTCTGGAGAAAAAGCAGCTATTAGAGAAATTTGCAATCAACTAGAACAGCAAAACATTAAAACTAAATATTTAGAAGTATCTCATGCTTTTCATTCTCCTCTCATGTCACCAATGCTGGCAGAATTTGAGAAAATAGCTCAACAAATTACATACAATCAACCGAAAATTCCCCTAATTTCTAACCTAACTGGACAAAAAGCAGATGCTACTATTACTACTTCCAAATATTGGGTAAGTCATATTTCTCAACCAGTGAGATTTGCAGATAGTATCAACACTTTAATAGAATTAGGTTATGAAGTATTTCTAGAAATAGGACCCAAATCCACTTTATTAGGCATGGGTAGACAATGTATATCTGATCATATTGGAATATGGCTACCATCTCTCCGTCCAGGAACAGGAGAATGGCAACAAATATTGCAAACTTTAGGACAATTATATATTCAAGGTGCGGAAATTGACTGGTTAGGATTTGACGCAGATTATCACCGTCAGAAAGTGCAACTTCCTACTTACCCTTTCCAAAGACAACGTTATTGGTTAGAAACAAATCATTATACTCATCCTACCACAAACCTAGTTAAACAACATAGAAAATCTCACCAACATCCACTACTGGGAGAACAGTTACGTTTACCATTTACATCACAGATTCGCTTTGAAAACCAACTAGCAACCAATAACCCCCCACACCAAGAACACCATAGAATTTTTAATATCAATATATTAGCAGCAGCTTCACATATTGCTCTGATACTGTTAGCAGTAAAACAAGGATTTAATACTTCAAGCTGTACTATAGAAGAAGTATTTTTTCAAAAACCTCTAGTTATTGCTGAAGAGAACAACCGCACTATTCAAATAATTATCGAAACAGAAAATAAAACCCAAAATAACTTTCAAATCATCAGCCAAGAAACAGGAACAGAAAATCAAGATACTTCTTGGATAAAGCACGTTACTGGGTTATTAAAAATAGGACAAGAAATAGATAATAGAATTATTTCTCATCAAGAAATAGAAAATATCCAAAAAAGATGTTCACAAATAATTAAAGGTGAGGAATATTATCAACAACTAACCGCAGCCGGATATACTTTAGGAACAGCCTTTCAATGGATAGATAAAGCTTGGCAAGGCAACGGGGAAGCACTAGGAAAAATGCAGTTTCCAGAAATACCAGATACAGTAAATGACTATCAACTTTATCCTGGTTTAATTGATTCCTGTTTCCAAGTTTTAGGAATGTGTCAAGGATTAGTAAATGAACTAGATCATATAGATACAAATAATTTTATTTTCATTCCCTTCCATATCGAAAAGTTTCAATTTTGCCAACAACCAAAAAGTAGTAATTTATGGTGTCATGTTCAGCAAATAAATCAAGACAAGACAGGTAGCCTCATTGGTGATATTCTCATCTTTGATAACCAGGGAGAAATCATTGCCAAAATCACAAACTTTGAAGCCAGAAAAGCCTCCCGTGAAGTCTTGCGTCGCAGTCTGCAACCTAATCTCAATGATTGGTACTATCAGGTAGAATGGCAAAAAATAGGTGACAGAATAGGTGACAGGGAACAGGTGACAGGTGACAGAAAGAAGAGGGAAGACGGGAAGACGGGAGAAATAATAGAAACTTCTTCTACACTGTCACCTGTCAACTATCACCTGTCCCCTTCTTCTTTGTTGATTTTTGCACCTAGTCATAATGTGGGTGCAGAAATAACTCACAAATTAGAAAAGCAAGGATATCAATCTATTGTTGTTTATCCAGGAGAAAATTATCAAAAACTAGATAACTATCATTATCAAGTATCTCCTACTCAACCCGCGGATTTTCACAAATTACTATCAGCAATAGTTGAAGAAACCAGTGTACAGAGAATAGTACATTTGTGGAGTTTGGGGACAACAATAGACAAATTAACAAATGCTCAAGAAATGACTTGCGGTAGTGTCTTGCATTTATTACAAGCAATGCTATCGAATTTCACAAAAATATCACCGCAGTTGTTATTAGTAACTCAGGGTGTACACCAAATTAATCATGATCAAGAATCTGTACAAGTACAACAAGCACCATTATGGGGTTTAGGAAAAGTTATTGCTTTAGAACATCCTGAATTTAATTGTCGTTGTTTAGATTTAGAAATAGGAATAAAATCAGCAGAAGTGGCAAATATCATCTTTGATGAAATTACTGATGTTGATAGAGAAAATCAGATTGCGTATCGTCAAGGTGTGCGTCATGTAATGCGTTTAGGTTCTGGGAAAATTAGTAATCAAACTACAATTAATATTGATAGTGAAAGTAGTTATTTAATTACTGGTGGTTTGGGATCTTTAGGACTTTCTGTAGCTCATTGGTTAGGAGAAAAAGGTGCAAAACATTTAGTATTAATAGGCAGAAATGAACCTTCTCAAAATGCTCAAACTCAAATTGATAAATTAGTAAATGCAGGGATAAAAATTTCTGTGTTGTCAGGAGATATTTCTCAATTAGCAAATGTGCAGGAGATGATCGAGAAAATTGAGATGTCTGGAACGCCGTTAAAGGGTGTTATTCATAGTGCGGGGGTGTTGGATGATGGAATGTTAAATCAAATGGATTGGGAGCGGTTTTCTAGGGTCATGCAGCCGAAGGTAGAAGGGGCTTGGTATTTACATGAATGTACCCAGCATTTACCTTTAGATTTCTTTGTATGTTTTTCTTCCATAGCGTCTTTATTGGGTTCTCCTGGACAAGGTAATTATGCAGCGGCTAATGCGTTTATGGATGCTTTGGTTTATCACCGTCGAGGGTTAGGATTACCGGGTTTAAGTGTGAATTGGGGACCTTGGAATAATAGTGGTATGGCTGCACGTTTAGGAGATCAATATCAACAGCGGTTACAATCTCAAGGGATTACTTCTATTTCTCCTGAAATTGGTTTTCAAGCTTTAGCTGATTTGTTATCTACACAATCTCCCCAAGTTGGTGTTTTCTCTATCAATTGGTCACAGTTTTTGAGACAATTGTCTGGGGGTACAAAAATGCCGTTATTAGAAACATTGGTGGACAATGAGCCATTATTACCATCTCAAAAATCTACATTTATTCAACAGTTAGAGGAAGCCGCTATTGAAACAAGACAAGAGTTATTAATAGCTCATATTCGTTTGCAGATTGCCAAAATTCTAGGTATGAAAAACCCAGAACAAATAGGACTCAGAGAACGACTATTTGATTTAGGCATAGATTCACTAATGGCAGTAGAATTAAAAAATATTATTGAATCAAGTTTAGTTTGTTCTGTCCGTTCAACGGTTTTATTTGATTATCCCACTTTGGAAGCATTAGTAAATTATTTACAAAATGATGTATTGTCACTGGAATTTGCTCTCCCAGAGGAAAAAATAGAAGTAGAAAATGATTCATCAGATCGTTTTCAAGAAATGACTCAGAATGATTTAGCTCAATTGCTATCAGCAAGATTAGCAGCTTTGGGAAATAAAAATAATGATGATTTTTTAGAAGAAGATGATTGATATTTTTGGATAAATTATCTGAATTTATAGATATCTTTTAAACAGTTGAAATTAACCAGTAAAAAAATAATTATGACAGAAAATTCTCAAAACATAGATTATAGAGTATTAATGGAAAATGCTCTCCTCCAATTAGAAAGCTTACAGTCTAAATTGGATAAATTAGAACAGCAGAAAAAAGAACCTATAGCAATTATTGGTATGGGTTGCAGACTTCCTGGTGGTGTTGATTCTCCTGATGCTTTTTGGCAGCTTTTAGAAAATGGAATAGATGGAATTAGCGAAGTTCCTCAAGATAGATGGAATATTGATCAATACTATAATTCTGATCCCCAAAATCCGGGAAAAATATCAACTCGTGACGGGGGATTCATTAATCAATCAGTTGATAGTTTTGATACTGATTTTTTCAGTATTTCTCCTAGAGAAGCTCTCAGTTTAGATCCCCAACAACGGTTATTATTAGAAGTTAGTTGGGAAGCTTTAGAAAATGCTCATCAAGTATCCCAAAAGCTATTTAATAGTTTAACTGGTGTCTTTGTGGGTATTAGTAGCAGTGATTATTCTCAGAGATTTATTGGTACTGAAAATATAGATGCTTATTTCGGCACGGGTAATGCTTTTAGTGCTGCGGTGGGCAGAATTTCCTATATTTTAGGATTAACTGGACCAAGTTTAGCAGTAGAAACCGCTTGTTCTTCTTCCTTGGTAGCGGTACATTTAGCAGTAGCGAGTTTACGACAGCGCGAGTGCAATATGGCTTTAGCTGGGGGTGTAAATTTGATGTTGACTCCCGATGTCACTATTACATTTTCCCAAGCAGGAATGTTAGCTCCTGACGGTCGTTGTAAGACATTTGATGCTAGTGCTAACGGCTATGTTCGTGGTGAAGGCTGTGGTGTAATTGTCCTGAAAAGATTATCAGATGCGATCGCTGACAATGATAATATTTTAGCAGTAATTCGTGGTAGTGCTGTTAACCAAGATGGACCCAGCGGCGGCTTAACAGTACCCAATGGACCATCACAAGAAGCAGTTATTCGCAAAGCCTTAACCAATGCAGGAGTCAAAGCTTCTCAAGTTAATTATATTGAAGCTCATGGTACAGGAACATCTTTAGGAGATCCTATTGAAATTGGAGCTTTAAGTGCAGTATTTACGAAAAATCATACTTCTGAAAAACCTTTATTTATTGGTTCTGCAAAAACAAATATTGGCCATTTGGAAGCAGCAGCAGGGATAGCTGGATTGATAAAAGTTGTTTTGCAATTACAACACCAAAAAATTGCCCCTCATTTGCATTTTACTAAACCAAATCCTTATATAAATTGGCAAGATTTGCCCGTTGTAATTCCCACAAAAGCAACTCCTTGGAAATTAACAGGAAAAACGCGAATTGCGGGTGTGAGTTCTTTTGGATTTAGTGGCACAAATTCTCATGTAATTTTAGAATCAGCACCAGAACAATTAAAAATTAAAACTGAAGATATAACAAAACGTCCACTACATTTATTAACTCTTTCCGCAAAAACAGAAGCTGCTTTAATAGAATTAGTCAAATGTTACCAAAAGCATTTAGAAAATAATCCAGATTTAAGTTTAGCTGACATTTGCTATACAGCTAATGTCGGCAGATCCCATTTTCAACATAGATTAAGTTGCGTAGCATCAAATAAACAAGAACTAATTACTCAACTTAGTAATATTCAAGATGAAAATACCATTAGAGGCTTTTCTCGACGAGTTCCCAAAATCGCTTTTTTATGCACAGGACAAGGTTCGCAATATGTGGGAATGGGAAAATCACTATATGAAACTCAACCAATATTTAGAAAAACTATAGAAGAATGTAATCGAATACTCAATCAATATTTAGAAAAACCACTAATAGAAATCCTGTACACAGAAACAAACTTAATTAATCAAACAGCCTATACTCAACCTGCCTTATTTGCCATAGAATATGCCTTAGCACAAATGTGGCAATCTTGGGGAATTAAACCAGATATAGTTATAGGTCATAGTGTAGGTGAATATGTCGCCGCTTGTCTAGCTGGAATATTCAGTTTAGAAGACGGATTAAAACTAATTGCCTATCGTGGTAAACTCATGCAGCAGCTACCAACGGGAGGAGAAATGGTAGCCATTATTGCCACAGCAGCACAAATTCAACCAATTATTGCCCCATATAAACAACTAAGTATTGCTGCTTACAACACACCAAATAGCATTGTTATCTCTGGAGAAAAAGCAGCTATTAGAGAAATTTGCAATCAACTAGAACAGCAAAACATTAAAACTAAATATTTAGAAGTATCTCATGCTTTTCATTCTCCTCTCATGTCACCAATGCTGGCAGAATTTGAGAAAATAGCTCAACAAATTACATACAATCAACCGAAAATTCCCCTAATTTCTAACCTAACTGGACAAAAAGCAGATGCTACTATTACTACTTCCAAATATTGGGTAAGTCATATTTCTCAACCAGTGAGATTTGCAGATAGTATCAACACTTTAATAGAATTAGGTTATGAAGTATTTCTAGAAATAGGACCCAAATCCACTTTATTAGGCATGGGTAGACAATGTATATCTGATCATATTGGAATATGGCTACCATCTCTCCGTCCAGGAACAGGAGAATGGCAACAAATATTGCAAACTTTAGGACAATTATATATTCAAGGTGCGGAAATTGACTGGTTAGGATTTGACGCAGATTATCAACGTCAAAAAATCCAACTTCCTACTTATCCCTTTCAAAGACAAAAATACTGGGTAGAACCAAACGCCACAAACCTAGTCAGAAAAACCAACCAACAGCCACTTATTGGAGAACGTCTTCGTCTACCATTTTCTCCACAAATTAGATTTGAATCCCAAATTAGTATTAACTCACCTGCACACCAAGAACATCATCGTATCTTTGGTATTAATATTATTGCCGCAGCTTCACATATAGCCCTAACTCTCCTAGCAGTAAAACAAGGATTGGGAACTGCAAATTGTACAATAGAAGAGTTATTTTTTCAAAAAGCTGCTGTTATCCCAGAAGATAAAAATCGCATTTTACAAATAGTTATAGAACCAGAAAATCAAAATCAAAGACAGTTTCAAATTATTAGTCTAGAACATGGAAAAGAAAATCAAGAAACAGATACAGCTTGGGTAAATCACGTTACTGGTTTATTGAGAATAGAACAGGAAATAGAGAAAACAATTATTTCCAATCAAGAAGTAGAAAATATTCAAAAAAGATGCTCACAAATAGTTCCCGGCAAGCAATTTTACGACGAACTATACACAGCCGGATATACACTAGGAACAGCATTCCAATGGATAGGTAAAGCTTGGCAAGGTAAGGGAGAAGCACTCGGACAAATGGAACTCCCAGAAATACCAGATACAATCAATGATTATCAACTTTATCCTGGTTTGATTGATTCCTGTTTTCAAGTTTTAGGAATGTGTCAAGGATTAGTAGATGAATTGGATCATATAGATAAATATAACTTTATTTATATTCCCTTCCATATTGAAAAGTTTCAATTCTTCCAAAAACCAAAAAGCAGTAATTTATGGTGTCATGCTCGCATAATAACTCAAAATAAGGAAGGAAGTCTCATTGGTGATCTTCTCATCTTTGATAACCAGGGAGAAATCATTGCCAAAATCACCAACTTTGAAGCCAGAAAAGCCTCCCGTGAAGTCTTGCGTCGCAGTCTGCAACCTAATCTTAGTGATTGGTATTATCAGGTAGAATGGCAAAGAATAGGTGACAGGGAACAGGTGACAGGTGACAGAAAGAAGAGGGAAGACGGGAAGACGGGAGAAATAATAGAAACTTCTTCTACACTGTCACCTGTCAACTATCACCTGTCCCCTTCTTCTTTGTTGATTTTTGCACCTAGTCATAATATGGGCGCAGAAATAACTCACAAATTAGAAAAGCAAGGATATCAATCTATTGTTGTTTATCCAGGAGAAAATTATCAGAAATTAAATCAAAATCATTATCAAATATGTCCTAGCAAACCCGCAGATTTTGAAAAGTTACTTCAAGAAATATCCTCAACACAAAAATTAGATAGTGTAGTTCATTTATGGAGTTTGCAAACAACAACAGAATCATTGACAAATGCTCAGGCTCTTAGTTGTGGAAGTGTGCTGCATTTGGTGCAAGCAATGGTGGCAAATTCAGAAACCAAACTTTCTCAACTTTGCTTAGTAACTCAGGGTGTACACCAAATTGATCATGATCAAGAACCTGTACAAGTGCAACAAGCACCATTATGGGGTTTAGGAAAAGTTGTTGCTTTAGAACATCCTGAATTTAATTGTCGTTGTTTAGATTTAGAAATAGGAATAAAATCAGCAGAAGTGGCAAATATCATCTTTGATGAAATTACTGATGTTGATATAGAAAACCAGATTGCGTATCGTCAAGGTGTGCGTCAGGTAATGCGTTTAGGTTCTGGGAAAATTACTAATCAAACTGCAATTAATATTGATAGTGAGAGTAGTTATTTAATTACTGGTGGTTTGGGAGCTTTAGGACTTTCCGTAGCGCAGTGGTTAGGAGAAAAAGGTGCGAGACATTTAGTATTAATGGGCAGAAATGAACCTTCCCAAAATGCTCAAATTAAGATTACTGAATTAGAGACTTTAGGGATACAGGTTTCTGTCCGCTTGGGAGATATTTCTCAACCCCAAGATGTAGAAGCCATTATTGAGCAAATTGAGGCATCTGGGAAGCCCTTAAAAGGTGTCATTCATGGGGCGGGAATGTTGGATGATGGAATGTTGCGACAAATTACTTGGGAGCGGTTTTCTAGGGTGATGCAGCCGAAGGTAGAGGGGGCTTGGAATTTACATCAATTTACTAAGCATTTACCTTTAGATTTCTTTGTTTGTTTTTCTTCCATAGCGTCTTTACTGGGTTCTCCTGGACAAGGGAACTATGCCGCAGCAAATGCGTTTATGGATGCCTTGGTTTATCACCGTCAAGCATTAGGATTACCGGGTTTAAGTGTGAATTGGGGACCTTGGAATGATGGTGGTATGGCTGCACGTTTAGGAGATCAATATCAACAGCGGTTACAATCTCAAGGGATTACTTCTATTTCTCCTGAGATTGGTTTTCAAGCTTTGGCTGATTTGTTATCTACACAATCTCCCCAAGTTGGTGTTTTCTCTATTAATTGGTCACAATGGTTAGTAAATCAGCCACAATATCAAAAATTGCCATTCTTAGCCAAATATCGAGAACTAAATCAGGCAGAATTAACTTCTCAATCAGAATTTCTCCAAGAATTAGAAGCAGCTATCCCTAGTGAACGCAGAGCCATGTTAGAAGCTCATATCAGCCGCCAAGTAGCTGGAGTTTTAGGTTTAAGTCAATCTAGGAAAATTGGTTTAGAAGAAGGGTTTTTTGATTTAGGAATGGATTCTCTCACTTCTGTAGATTTGAGAAATCGTTTACAAGTGAGTTTAGGATGTTCTATACCCTCAACAGGTGCTTTTGATTATCCCACAATTGGGGATATGGTAAATTACTTAATTCAGGATATTTTGGAAATTAATTTTTCAGAAATAGAACCAGAAAATGTTCAAGAAATAGAAAACATTAATC
Source organism: Anabaena sp. UHCC 0204 (assembly GCF_009711975.1). GTDB lineage: Bacteria > Cyanobacteriota > Cyanobacteriia > Cyanobacteriales > Nostocaceae > Dolichospermum. Next base: position 13,296 of record NZ_VIKW01000042.1, on the reverse strand, counting down.
AAGAATTAGAAGATTTATCAGAAGAGGAAATTGCCTCATTGTTAGCAGCAGAACTCAACGGTTTGTAAATTACATTAACAAAAAAATCCAATAGATATATCTTAAAAAAATGAACCAACCCAAAATTGATAACGCCGCATTAATGAAAAAAGCTTTGGTAGAATTACGCGAAACCAAAGCCAAATTACAATCTTTAGAAAAAGCTAAAATTGAACCAATTGCTATTATTGGTATGGGTTGTAGGTTTCCCGGTGGTGCTGACAATCCTGAAGACTTTTGGCAACTTTTGAAAAATGGTGTAGATGCTATTACCGAAGTTCCTCAAGATAGATGGAATATTGATGATTATTATGATCCTGAGAAAGAAACACCGGGAAAAATGTACACTCGTTATGGTGCATTTGTTGATAAATTAAAAGAATTTGATCCTAGTTTTTTTTCTATTTCTCCACGCGAAGCACGAGCTTTAGATCCTCAACATCGGTTAATTTTAGAAGTCAGTTGGGAAGCTTTGGAAAATGCTGCTCTCAATCCTCAAAAGTTAGCTAAAACTCAAACTGGTGTATTTGTTGGTATTTGTAGTAGTGATTATTATCAACTGCTATTAACTCAAGAGGAAATAGAAATTGATTCTTATTTTGGTACTGGCAATTCTCATAGTAGTGCAGTTGGTAGACTCTCTTATATTCTCGGTTTACAAGGTCCAAGTTTAGCAGTAGATACGGCTTGTTCTTCTTCTTTAGTAACAGTGCATTTGGCTTGTTCTAGTCTGCGTAATCATGAAAGTGATGTAGCGATCGCCGGAGGAGTTAACCGACTAATTACACCAGAGGTAAGTATTAACTTTTCCAAAGCCCGGATGTTATCTGCTGATGGTCGTTGTAAGACTTTTGATGTTAGTGCAGATGGTTATGTTCGCGGTGAAGGATGTGGAATTATTGTTTTGAAAAGATTGTCGGATGCGATCGCCAATAATGATAATATTTTAGCAGTAATTCGCGGTAGTGCTGTTAACCAAGATGGTCATACCAGCGGTTTAACAGTACCCAGTGGACCTTCTCAACAAGCGGTAATTCGTAAAGCTTTAGAAAATGGTGGAGTCAGTCCAGAAGCAGTTAGTTATATTGAAGCTCATGGTACAGGAACATCTTTAGGAGATCCAATTGAAGTTGGTTCTTTAGGTGCGGTATTTGGGAAAAATCATTCTTCACAAAACCCCTTGATGTTAGGTTCAGTGAAAACTAATATCGGACATTTAGAAGGTGCTGCTGGTATTGCTGGTTTAATCAAAGTAGTCTTGCAATTACAACATCAAGAAATAGCACCACATTTGCATTTTCACCAACCCAGTTCTTATATTAATTGGGAAGAATTACCTGTAGTTATTCCAACTACAGCTATTCCTTGGCAAATAGAAGGGAAAAATCGTATTGCAGGTGTGAGTTCTTTTAGTTTTAGTGGTACTAATGCCCATATAGTTTTAGAGGAAGCACCAGAACAATTAAAAAATGAAGATTTACTAGAACGTCCACTACATTTATTAACTCTTTCTGCAAAAACAGAAAAGGCTTTAGAAAAATTAGTTAACCGTTATCAAGAACACTTAGAAAAAAATCCCGAAATAGCAATAGCAGATATATGTTATACAGCTAATATTGGACGCGCTCATTTTAATTATCGGTTAGCAGTTGTTGTCAACAATAAAAAAGAATTAGCAGCCAAACTCCAACAATTTTCACTGCAAGAAGAAATAGCAGGAATTTTCCAAAAACAACTTCCTAGTAATGCTGGGATACCCAAAGTAGCTTTTCTGTTTACCGGACAAGGTTCTCAATATATAAATATGGGAAAACAACTATATGAAACCCAGCTTGTTTTCCGGAAAACTTTGGATGAATGTGATCAAATTCTGCGGAATTATCTGGAAAAATCTTTATTAGAAATTCTCTACCCAGAAACAGAAAACAACCCTCTGCTTAACCAAACAGCTTACACTCAACCTGCTATTTTTGCAATTGAATATGCCCTTGTTCAACTATGGAAATCCTGGGGAATTAAACCCGATATAGTTATGGGTCATAGTGTGGGTGAATATGTAGCTGCTTGTGTAGCCGGCATCTTTAATTTAGAAGACGGATTAAAATTAATTGCCAGTCGGGGAAAATTGATGCAACAGTTACCCCCTAATGGTGAAATGGTGTCTTTAATAGCTTCAGAATCTCAAGTAAGACAACTTTTAGAACCTGACATTAACCAAGTAAGTATTGCCGCTTTAAATGGACCAGAAAGTGTTGTTATTTCTGGTGATAAAGCAGCTATTGATGCTATTTGTAAAATTGCAGCAAATCAAGGCATTAAAACAACTCGTCTTCAAGTTTCTCATGCTTTTCATTCTCCATTAATGAACCCAATTTTAGAGGAGTTTGCCGAAATAGCATCCCAAGTTACCTATAATAATCCCCGAATTCCTATTATTTCTAATCTTACTGGAAAAAGGGCAGATGATCATATTACTAAACCTGAATATTGGGTACAACATATTGTTCAACCTGTGAGATTTGCTGATAGTATGCAAACCCTTCATGAACAAGAATATACAGTGTTTTTAGAAATTGGACCCAAGCCCATTTTAATCGGTATGGGTCGTCAATGTCTACCAGAAGATTTTGGTATTTGGTTGCCATCTTTACGTCCCCAACAACAAGATTGGCAACAAATTTTGCAAAGTTTAGGACAGTTATATATTCATGGAGTATCGGTAGACTGGTCAGGATTTGATAGTAATTATTCCCGTCGTAAGTTAGAATTACCAACTTATCCATTTGAACGCAAATCATATTGGCTAGAAGTTAATAATACCAAACAACAAAAAATCACATCTTCATCACCAGAAAATGGTATGAATACAAATGGTAATGGTTTAAATCCAACTGTTAACGGTAATGGTGTAAAATCTCCACAACCAACTATTCCTGTACCTACCAATATTAGTAGACAAACACAGAAAAAAGTCCCTGTAAATCTAGTACAGCAACAGTTAGAAGTAATGTCTCAACAGTTAGAAACTCTGAGAATTAATCGTCTACGTACTAAGGGAAATAATTACATTTCACCACAACCACAATCAATCACAAATCAGTTATCAAAAAGAGAAATTCCTAACTTAATTGCTTATCATAAACCCAGACATAATGCAAGTTTGCGTTTATTTTGTTTTCATGAATTAGGAGGATCTGCTTATATTTTCCGCGAATGGGCTGAAAATCTGCCTTCAGAAATTGAAATTGTCCCCATTGAATTACCTGGAAGAGAAGGAGATTCCCAAAATCAAGCCTTTACACAATTTGCCAATGTTATTCACTGTTTAGAGCAAATTATTCCGGCTTATTTAGATAAACCCTTTGCTTTTTGGGGTCAAAGTTTAGGAGCATTTATAGGTTTTGAATTAGCTCATTTACTACAGCAAAAATATGGTTTACAACCCCTACACTTTTTTGTCGGTGGGGCTTTAACTCCTCATGCTCTTGTCTCTAATTTACCAACTTTATCATCTTTGTCTCCAGAAGAAATACTCCATAAGTTTCTAGCTGTATCTGGAATTCCTCAATCTCTTCGTAGTGATGAATTTTTGATGGAGATTATATCAACTCGATTAAAACTAGATATCCAAATCTTATTAAGTTACAACCAACAATACTCTCAAGGAAAACCATTGAATTGTCCTCTTTCTGCTATTGGGGGACTGGAAGATAGTGAAATTACACCAGAGGAAATTTCACTTTGGAGTAAATACACTTTCAGTAACTTTAAACTACATCTAGTCCCTGGTAATCACGGCTCTTTTTTAAGCAATAACCTCACAATGGTTTGGAATACGATATCTGCGGGATTAATCGGTACAAATATGATCAAACATCAGGATTCATAAATACTTTCATGAATGTTAGATAGCTCTAACTTCTAAAGGTAAGAAAATTGTCAATACTTCACCATTTTGAGGGCGTTGACGGACAATTAACTTACCACCAATTGCTTGAAATAAATGCTTAGTTGCAGACATATTTAAACTAATTGTTCCTGTTTCTGGTTGGAACATTAATAATTGACCTAAAGATTTACGAATTGGTGGTGTTGTTGTGTAGCTTTTATCTTGACAATCAAACTGAGGTGATAATTGTAATTTTAGTTGATCACCAGCAGTCATTACTTGCACTTGTATACAACTACCAGGAGGTAAACTACGAGTAAAATTCTCTATTAAATTTGTGAGTACCCGATCTAACATAGCAGGATTACTAACTACTGTTGGTAGTTGTTTGGGTAACACCACATTTAGAGTTAAATTACGGCGATTTGCTGCTTGTTGCCAGCGAGGAATACTTTGCTGTAAAACTTCATCTAAACACATTGGTGTCAGTTGTGAATTAGCAAATTTCACAGGTTGTGATAAGTTTTCTAATTCTGCGGCTTTAAATAATAACTCCATCCGGTCAATTTGCTCAGTACATTCATGATCAATAACTTCTAAACGACTGATGACATTCGCTGGTAAATCCTGACGTTTTAATAGTAACCGTGTCATCATCCGAATTGTTGTCAACGGAGTCCGGACTTCATGAGCAAAGGCTTGCAATAATTCTACATCAGGACGAGATGAGGGTTTTGTCGGTGGAGTGGGTGAATAAACAGATGATGAATTATGTGTAACTGGATGACTTTCTCCGGATGTTAATTCTTGGAGTAATAACTGACTAAATTGAATTATAGTTTGATAATCTGGTGCAACTAGAGGATAATTTTGGACTTTAATATCCAAATCAGCAAATAATTCTGGATTAGTTAAAACTACCCTAGCGCCTAAAGACTGCCAAGCCTGTTGTACTACTTCTGGTTCAAAGGAAAACAAGAACTCTTTTTTACCATGCTTTTGTTCTGCTAAAACCAGCACTAATCTAAATTTATCTGTGAATACTAAACAAAATTGCTCCGCTGCTAGAGGATCAGCCGGTAATAAAGGTAATATAGATTCTTGGCAAGTGGTAGTATGGGTCGTAGTTGCTTCTGTATTTATATTCGTCCCCATTTCTGAGGGAATACGAAACGGCATTAATGCCAAAGGGTTAAAAGGTTTGGCTGTAAAAGTTACTGTTTGTAACTGCTGTGTTAGTTGTGGGTGACTAAATAAGGGTGCTGGTGCTGTTAATACCAAACCTTGAGTAGTATCAGATGAAGTCGTAGCTAAAGTTTTTAATAGCAAATTTTCTGTAGCCGCCAGGCTAACGCGCCATTGCTGTTCAGCTTTGGCAGAAGAACACTCAGCCATGTGAGATTGACTTGCAGATAAAACTTCCTTGAGACTTGGTAAAATCCATTCGTACACAGGTTTTCACCCCTTGATTGCTTCAGCAGCTAATGTTTGCTAGGGTAGATATTGCACTCTATATTTATGAGATTATAGTTATTAGTGTCCTAATGAAAGTGGTATAACCGAACCATTCAGGTGCAATTTCCTCTCTTGTTGAGATATTTTGAGGAAAGAGGAGGTAGGGGCGCAGGGTCTGCGCCCATTCAGGAGTTAAGAAGAAGGAAGAAAATTCCCCAGTCCAGGAAAAGATACGGCTGAGTCTCTATGGTGAAGAATATAGAGATAGTGGCTACCTGAGAAAATCAACGGATTATTAGTCTATAGCCATGAGTACAATTCATATAGACATCGCCGGAACAGTAGCATTGAGAATACCTACCTATGGAGCGTTTCTAAAAAGTTCTTGATAATGCAGCATATTTATAGCAACTGCTAAGGTGGCTAGGACATTAACTCATGATAAAACAAAGACACAAAAAAACTTTCCCGCCCTGTCACCTGCTATATATTCGGTTGATGTCTCATTGGCTCTTTTCAAGAATGGCGTTTTAATTTAGTTATTGGAAAGTTGTCTTATTGTCAGTTATCTGGGTGTTTGATTTATGACTTTTGGGTGTAGCAATTTAATTCTTTTTTTTAAGATTTGCTCCTCAGCATCACTCACAGTAAAATCCATTACCTCAAGCACTCAATTTTGGAGATAAACATGAAAAAGCTAATTCCCTTTTTATTTAGTAGCGTTTTGGTAGTTGGTATGGTTGGTTGTCAAGAACCACCAAAGACTGGTTCTGAGACTACGGGTACTAATGAAACTCTTTCTGTGCCGGCAAAACCAGCTTCTGATATTACGCAGGTTACTGCAACACCGACTGCAACACCGACTGCAACTCCAACTGCAACACCGACTACAACACCGACTGCAACTCCGACTGCAACTCCGATGTCGACAATGGACTTAAAAACCGAAGTTAGTAAGAAGCTGAAAGAGGGTTTACCAGGAAATAATTTGTCAGTAGTCAATAAAGATGGTGAGATTACCCTGACAGGAACAGCAACTTCTAAGGAAGAAATCGTACAGGCTGAAACTTTGATCAAGGAAGTAGTAGGCGTAAAAACTGTCAAGGTAGAAGCTAAGGTGAAGACTGATAAAAAGCCGTAGTTAAACTATTTTATACCATTTGGAATTTTGAATTGGCTTGGCAATTATCTATTTTTCAAATTGGTATAACTTCAGATTAAAATCTTTACAGGGCTTACTGCTGTAAGCCCCTGTTTCTTGCTGATTTTATTCATCTGTTAAATTTTCCCTGATTTAGTGTTGAATATATCCTAAAAAGACAAGATATTGTTACAATATTTAACAACGTTGATTTAACTGGTGGCTTCTTCATGATGGTTAAGACACTTCCCCCTAGTTCTCGAACAAGTCAGGAGGACAGTCGCGGAGGCGAATTGTCCGTGATTGAAGTAGTAGCGGAAAAAGGTACACAGACTTTAGTAATCAAATCGGCGGAAGTCTCTAAACAGCCAAGACATCAGGCGCGGGTGACAGCAGGATCTGAACCTGAGACGGTGCTTTATGATCCGGTAGAAATACAAGAACAGTATCGTGGGCGATTTCTGCAAGTTTTAAGGCGAATTGTGACGGTTTTGAAACCAACTCTTTCCTTTGCATTTGGGTTGTGGTGGGACAAGCAATGGGGAATTTTGGTTAAAAATGAACGTCGTCGAGCCATTCAACTCAGAGAATTATTAACAAAGTTGGGACCTGCTTACATTAAAATTGGTCAGGCTTTATCTACTAGGCCAGATTTAGTACCACCAACTTACTTAGAAGAGTTAACTAGACTCCAAGATCAATTACCAGCTTTTCCGAATGAGATAGCTTACCAGTTTATTGAAGAAGAGCTAGGAGCGCCACCGACAGAGATTTATGCAGAATTGTCTGCTCAACCGATTGCGGCGGCTTCTTTGGGACAGGTATATAGAGGAAAATTAAAAACTGGTGAAGAAGTAGCGATTAAGGTACAGCGCCCAGATTTACGGGAACGAATTACTATAGATTTGTATATTTTACGGAAATTAGCTGGTTGGGTTCAGCGCCAAGTGAAACGGGTACGTAGTGATTTAGTTGGGATTTTGGATGAGTTGGGCGATCGCATTTTTGAAGAAATGGATTATATTCATGAAGGCGAAAATGCAGAACGCTTTTTTGAATTATATGGTCACATGAAGGATATTTATGTACCAAAAATTTACTGGGAATACACCAACCGTCGCGTTTTAACGATGGAGTGGATTAACGGGATCAAATTAACTCAACCAGAAAAAATTACCGCTTTGGGAATCAATGCCCGGTATTTAATTGAGGTTGGTGTACAGTGTTCTCTGCGTCAATTATTAGAACATGGATTTTTTCACGCTGATCCTCATCCAGGTAACTTATTAGCGACGATGGATGGTAAATTAGCTTATCTCGATTTTGGGATGATGAGCGAAGTTAAACCAGCCCAACGTTATGGTTTAATTGAAGCGATCGTTCACGTTGTTAATCGGGAATTTGATAGTTTAGCCAAAGACTATGTAAAGTTAGAATTTCTCACCCCAGAAACAGACCTTACCCCCATCATTCCTGCTTTTGCAAAAGTATTTGCTAATGCTCAAGGTGCAAGTGTAGCGGATTTGAATATTAAAAGCATTACCGATGATTTATCAGCTTTAATGTATGAATATCCTTTCCGTGTTCCACCATATTACGCTTTAATTATTCGTTCTCTTGTCACCTTAGAAGGGATTGCAATTTATATAGATCCCAATTTTAAGGTTCTCAGTGAAGCCTATCCTTATGTTGCGAAAAGGCTATTAACAGATCCCGCTGATGAGTTAAGAACATCATTACAAGAATTACTGTTTAAAGATGGTAAATTCCGCTGGAATCGTTTGGAAAACTTGTTAAAAAATGCCCGTAGTAACCAAGAATATGATCTGAATTTAGTTGTTAATCAAGGTGTAGAATTTCTCTCTTCTGAACGGGGTTCATTTATTCGTGAGAGATTAGTTGATGAATTTTTCAATAGTGTAGATGCAGTTAGTAAAAATGCTTTGCATAATTTGACATACATCCTCCGAGAAAGGATAGGATTAACAGCCGTAAATCAAATCCCATCAGCAACAGTTGAACAACAACAAACTTTAGAATATATTAAACGTATTGCTGGTATTTTGAGAGAAACTAAAGGGTTTGATGCGACAAAATTAGCGCCTCAATTAGCCCAAATAATTGTTAATCCAGGAGTCCAGCTTTTAGGTCAACAAATTGCTAGTCGTGTGACGCAAAAAGCTATGACTCGCATAATTCGGGAATTATTAGCGTCTGATGAAAATGTGAAATCAGAAATTACTAAAAACTAACCCTGGCGAATATAATTCACGGCTACACAGACAAAACCCACCTCCGTGGGTTGGGAACTATTGATTTTTAAATTTTAGTCCATGTAGTAGGCTCTATTATATTCGCCCAAAACTATTAGTAAGTCTCAATTAAAAATCATCTCAAAATGGATTAATCTTGGGAACTACAGGAGTTACTGATTGCGGCTTTTGTCGTTGCAAATATTTACTCAATACATAAGCTAAATCGCCTCGTGTCATGGGACGGAGTGGGTAGATATTACCTTGTGTATCCATATTAATAAATTCCTCAGCGACTACTGTAGCGATCGCCTTTCTCGCCCAATCAGGTATATTTTTTGCATCTGGATGTGGTGCAAGAATTTCATTCACGGTATTATCAGGAAATTGAAAAACCCCATAAGCTTGAGCAAAAATTGCTAAACCTTCCGCCCTAGTTACCCTTTGATTGGGGAAAAACATATTTCCCCGATAACCCTTCATAATATCTGTTTTTAAAACTACTTGAATATCTTGATACGCCCAATGAGAACGAGGAACATCAGGTATAAATACAGAGTTTTTCTTTTGAGTAATTGGCCGTTTATCCAAATAGAATGCCTTTACCAAAATTGACGCTAATTCGGCCCGACTAATTAACCTTTCTGCATAAAATTGACCATCAGGCAAATTATCCATTAACTTAGAATCAATCACCTTTTGTATATACTCTGAACTTGTCTGAGGTATTGTTTCCGATGATTGTTCCTGTGCCAAAAGAGGAGATGTTTGCAGTAATGTTATTAATGTCAATGTACTGAGTAATTTTTTCATGTTGACGATTATTTTATAATTGCATTTCTAATCTTGACGTTGATTTTATAGTTAAAGTTGCTAATTTCTTAGATAACTTAGTTACTATAATTTCATGGTATAATTCAAAAAAATGGTGTTGCTGATTAAGAGTATGATTTTGTTTCACGCAGAGGCGCAGAGTCTACAGAGAGTAAGAGTTTGAAATCATTGATTTTTGAATTTCATACCCTAATTCAGCAACGCCAAAAAAATTATATTTACTATCTGATCAATTACCCATTACCCATTACCAATTTTGTAGTATAGTCGGCTGTGACAGTATCTTCCATACAATTAATTTTTCAGGAGTTAAAGAATGTCAATCCCCGCAGATCCAGTTAAATTGATGAAGCAAGAAGTTGGTAAAGCCGCCGCCAATTTGGTAAAATCCGGTTCAATAGTTGGTTTGGGTACAGGTTCAACCACAGCTTACACAATTCAGTATTTAGGAGAACGTCTCCAATCAGGAGAACTCAAAGATATTGTCGGTATCCCCACCTCATTTCAATCAGAAGTTTTAGCAAAAGAGTATGGCGTTCCTCTTACCACTTTAGACGCTGTAGACCATATTGATATTGCCATAGATGGAGCAGATGAAGTAGACCCCTACAAAAACTTGATTAAAGGTGGTGGTGCAGCACATACCCGCGAAAAAGTTGTAGATTACCTAGCCGCTCAATTTATTGTTGTCGTTGATAGCGGTAAGTTAGTAGACAAACTGGGTTCTGTGTTTGCTGTCCCTGTAGAAGTCATTCCCATGGCACTTACCCCCGTTACTAATGCCATTAAAGCCCTTGGTGGTAAGCCAGAACTGCGTATGGGTGTAAGAAAAGCTGGACCAGTCATCACTGACCAAGGTAACATGGTTTTAGATGTCACATTTGATAATATTGATGACCCTGCAAACCTAGAAAAAACCCTGAATAACATTCCCGGTGTTCTCGAAAATGGTATTTTCGTTAATTGTGCAGATGTCGTTCTTGTGGGTGAAGTTATTGACGGTAAACCAGTAGTACGACAACTTTAAATTCTCACCTCATCCCATCAGTTCCTAGTTAGGGAAAAAGGGATAAGTGAGAGGAAGAAAATGAAGATTAATTACCCTCTTTACTAATTACCTTTTTCCCAGCTTATAGCATTTCTCAGTCTAACGAGGTACAAATTCATCTGCGTTAATCTGCGTTTATCCTCTTCCATCTGCGGTTAATTCTTGCTACTTGTACCTCACTAAAATGGGAATTGCTATATATCAAATTAAAATGAAGCTGCATAGACACAGATAAATAATTGTCAATTATCAATTCTCCATTGTCATAATTCACCGATGCTATATAGACGCTTTGGCCGAACAGAACTACAAATGCCCGTTTTTTCCTGCGGGGGAATGCGATATCAATATAAATGGCAAGATGTCGAACCTGAAGAAATTCCAACGGATAATCAAGAAAACTTAGAAGCGGTAATTCGTCGTTCATTAGAACTAGGAATTAATCACATTGAAACTGCACGAGGTTATGGAACATCGGAAATGCAATTAGGAAAAATTCTGCCGCAGTTTCCCCGCGAAAACTTAATTGTGCAAACTAAAGTTTCTCCTCATGCAGATTCTCAAGAATTCCGCAAGACGTTTGAGAAATCTTTGGCTTATCTGCAATTAGATTATGTTGATTTATTGGGTTTACATGGAATTAATAATGCGGAAACTTTAGATCATAGTATTCGTAAAGATGGTTGTTTAGAGGTTGCCAAACAGTTACAACTGGAGGGTAAAGTTCGATCTATTGGCTTTTCTACCCATGCGCCCACAGAGATAATTATAAAGACAATTAATACTAATCAATTCGACTATGTAAATTTGCATTGGTACTATATTAATCAATGGAATTGGCCTGCTATTGAAGCTGCTAATAAATTAGATATGGGTGTGTTTATTATTAGTCCAGCTAATAAAGGCGGGTTATTATATCAACCATCAGCGAAATTAGTTGATTTGTGTGCGCCTTTGAGTCCAATGGTGTTTAATGATTTATTTTGTTTAAGTCATTCCCAAGTACATACTTTGAGTATAGGGGCAGCTAAATCAACTGATTTTGATGAACATTTAAAGACTTTAGACTTGTTAGATAATGCAGCAGAAATTTTACCACCAATTATTTCTAGATTGGAGTCAGCAGCCATCAAAAATTTAGGAGAAGATTGGGTAAAAACCTGGGAAACCAATTTACCAACCTGGGAAGAAACGCCAGGAGGAGTAAATATAAGGGTGATTTTGTGGTTGTTAAATTTAGCTTTAGCCTATGACATGATCGAGTATGGAAAAATGCGCTATAACCTTTTAGGTAATGGTAGTTCTTGGTTTCCTGGTAATAAAGCTGATAAATTAGATGAATTAGATTTGCAAGAATGTTTATCTCGCAGTCCCCAAGCGGAAAAAATACCACAGATGTTAGCGAAAGCCCAGACAATGTTAGGTGGTGCAGAGGTAAAGCGGTTATCTCAAAGCTAAGGAAGAGAAACCCAGGACGGAATTAAAAATTAATAACGTAAGTTGCTAGTTAGGAAAATTGTCAGCCAGAAAAATGAACTGAGAAAGAGAGGCTTGAGCGATCGCACTCTTGTTGAGATTAAATGGCAAAATTTGATTGGGAAGAACTCAGGTAGATTCAACATGGATATCAAAAATGGATTTGTCGGGACAATTGGTAACACACCATTAATTCGCTTAAACAGTTTTAGTGAAGAAACAGGTTGTGAAATTTTAGCCAAAGCAGAATTTATGAACCCTGGTGGTTCTGTTAAAGATCGGGCTGCACTTTACATCATCGAAGATGCAGAAAAAAAAGGACTCCTGAAACCTGGTGGCACAGTAGTGGAAGGAACTGCGGGGAATACAGGGATTGGACTAGCGCATATATGCAATGCCAAAGGTTACAAATGCTTGATTATTATTCCCAATACCCAATCCCAAGAAAAAATAGATGCTTTGACTACCTTGGGTGCAGAAGTTCGTCCTATTCCTGCCGTACCTTACAAAGATCCGAATAATTACGTCAAATTATCTGGTAGAATTGCGGCGGAAATGGAAAACGCCATTTGGGCTAATCAGTTTGATAATTTAGCCAACCGTCTCGCCCATTATGAAACCACAGGTAGGGAGATTTGGCAACAGACCGACGGTAAAATAGATGGTTGGGTAGCAGCGACTGGTACGGGTGGTACTTATGCTGGTGTAGCCATGTACCTAAAAGAACAAAATCCGGCGGTTAAATGTATTGTTGCTGATCCTTTGGGTAGTGGACTATATAGCTATATCAAAACTGGTGAAATCAAAATTTCTGGTAATTCCATTACTGAAGGGATAGGTAATAGTCGGATTACGGCTAATATGGAAGGCGCACCTATTGATGATGCCATCCAAATTGATGATTCAGAAGCGTTGCGTGTTGTTTATCAACTATTAAGAAAAGATGGTTTATTAATGGGTGGTTCAACTGGAATTAATGTCGGTGCGGCTGTGGCTTTAGCTAAACAATTGGGACCAGGACATACTATTGTAACTATCTTGTGTGACAGTGGTTCTCGCTATCAATCACGGATATTTAATAGTGAATGGTTAGCCAGTAAAGGATTAGTGATCAATTAGGAGTTTTTTAGCGATCGCCACCCCATAGTGGCGATACTCAACA
>NZ_VIKW01000041.1 GCF_009711975.1 Anabaena sp. UHCC 0204 | reverse complement strand
TTAGCGATTGTAGCAACTAACAAATTCTCTAAATACCCAACCCCAAACTCTATATTTGCCATTATGATAACCAGATATTTTTGCCCAAGGTCTTCTTTTATTATCATAAATTATTTCAATAATATAAACTTCCTTGCCATTTTTCAATTGATTTATAATTCGACCATTGGGTACATCTCTTACATTCAAAGGAGTACCTGTAGGGTCAGTCACTTTACAAACTTCCTCAGCTTTCGCAGGTGGAATTACAGCATTAACACCACCGAATAAAATTACAGAAACAACCAAATAAGACCACATTCTCATAAATTTTACTCCTTACTTTCAACTTACCAAAATTATAATATCCTTCTTCTTTTCCTCTGCGTCCTCTGCGGTTCGTTATTTCATAAAAAAAGGACGAACTAAAAAGTCCGCCCTTAAAATTGCCGAAAAAACTTAAATCTTCGCTTCTTCTCTCACCAACTTATCCCAACCCAAATCCTTCAAATTATTATTCCTTCTTAAAGGACGAGTTACCAACTCCAAAACATCACGCGCATTACCAAAACCGTGAATTTGAGCAAAAGTAAACTCCACAGACCACTTAGTATTAATACCCCGTGCTTCTAATGGATTAGCATGAGCCATACCAGTAATAACCAAATCAGGTTTCAACTCATAAATCCGTTGAAGTTGATTGTAATTATCAGGCTTCTCCATAATTGTTGGTAAAGGTGAATTCATTTCCCGACAAGTCTTTTCTAACAAAGCCAACTCAGCAGCTTGATAGCGTTTATCCATGTAAGGAATCCCGATTTCCTGAACAGTCATACCGCAGCGAATTAAAAACCGCGCCATAGAAATTTCCAACAGGTTATCACCCATTAAAAACACCGATTTACCGCGAATTAATTTCACATAATCTTCCACACCAGCCCAAATTTGTGCTTCCCGTTCATCTAAACCCTTGGGAGTAATCCCAAACACAGAACAGATTTTTTCAATCCAAGCGCGAGTTCCGTCGGGACCAATGGGGAAAGGTGCGCCAATTAATTTACACTTACGGCGACGCATTAGGGTTGTAGCAGTGCGGCTGAGGAAAGGATTAACACCAGCAACATAATACCCTTCTTCGATCACAGGTAATTCTGTAAACCGTTTTGCAGGTAGCCAACCAGAAACTTTAATACCTTGCTTTTTCAGTTCTAAGGTTAGTTGGGTAACTACGGGGTCAGGTAAAGAACCAAACAGTACCAAAGGCGGATGATCTACATACTCAGATTCATCTTGGGCGATGTCTTCTTTTTTCTTACCGAAATTCATCAGCTTCTGAATGGCGTTACGCTCGCCTTTTTCAGTTTCCGATACAGGAGACTTTTCAGGACAACGATGAGCCATAGCGGCTAACACAGTGTCCTCTCCTTGGGTAAATGCGTAGTCTAGTCCGTTGGCACGAGCGACAACAATAGGAATACCTAAATCAGCTTCTAACTTAGGTGCTAAACCTTCCAAATCGGTTTTAATAATTTCGGTGGTGCAAGTACCAATCCAGACAATGACGCTAGGATTGCGATCGCGTTTAATTTGCTCACATAACCGTTTTAATTCTTCATAATCATTCAATTGTGCGGAAATATCCCCTTCTTCCAACTCTGCCATTGCATAGCGGGGTTCAGCAAAAATCATCACTCCCATAGCATTTTGCAGGAAGTAACCACAGGTTTTTGTGCCAATTACCAAAAAGAAGCTATCTTCAATTTTTTGGTATAACCACGCAACGCAACTAATCGGGCAAAAAGTGTGATAATTTCCGGTTTCACATTCAAAATTTAAAGCTTCTGGCTGTTGAGCAACAGTCATATTAATATTCTCCCTTTAATTTTTTTAGCTTGTCAAGCAGATGAGTGGTGATTGGTGATTGGTGACTTGCCCTGAGCGTAGCCGAAGGGTTGGTGATTGGGTTATTTATTTCCCCCTACTTTCTTCCCTGTCACTTGTCACCTGTCACCTATCACCTAAATTCTGCTTTCAACAATTAATTGTTGGGGAAGAGACGAGCCATTTCTGATTCATCAAAAACCTCAGATGGCAGTTCTTCCATTAACAAATCGTTATTTTCGTTACCCCAGATGTCCGAGACTACATCATCAAATCCATTTTCTTCAGATGTACTGAGGGCATCAAATCCACTTTCTTCGGATGTACTGAGGGCATCAAATCCATTTTCTTCCGATAAATTCAGCCCAGTAAAAGCATTTTCATCAATTTCCCCAAAAGCATTTTCGGCTATTTCTCCAAAAGCATTGTCATCTTCTGAAGCGATCGCGTTGAAACCCTGATCATCGCTTTCATCAGTTAAAGACATAGCATCAAAGGAGACTTCACCAAAATCACCTAATGATTCTTCTGACTCATTGGTAATATCTTCATCGGATAAAGAAATTTCCCCAAAGCCGTCATCATCGCTCTCTACAGCCCAAGATTCTTGTGTCTCTTCTCCCAAACCATTGATACTGATATCAGTCACTGGAAAGGATTCCTCTTCAGGTTCAGATACCTCTTCCATTACCACAGCCGGCGGACGGGAATACATCGCTGGTTCTACAGTCGGACTGATACTATTACCCAGGGCAATATCTGGATCAAAATTCAAATCTAGAACTTCAATTAAAGTATCCGCATCTGGATTGAGTTTGGCAAAGGGAAACATTAGCTGGGCTAATTTCGGTTCTAGAGCATTGACTACTCCCAGGATGAGGTAAGAAGACGGTCGTTTACCGCCATCAGGAGTATAAACTGATTCAACTGTCATCTGGAGGGTAATCCATTCACGATTAGCTTGAAAGAATTGCAACCACTTTTGTTTGAGTGAATCGGTAAAACTATCAAAAAAAGCCATATGCCCATCCTGAGAGGTAAAATGTTTTATACAATCATCAAGTCTAGTTCCTCTTCAGCATTTGTGGCTTTAACTTTTACTGGATTGAGATAAAAATCTGACAATAGAGAAAAAAGTTCACGATCAGGAGTGTCGTTTGGTACAACACCTTCTGGTTGTGCCAGAATTTGATCAGCAATATTTAGGTAATAGTCGCAAACGTAGCTCAGGGAAGGATCTGACTCTGCCATTTCAAACAAAGTTTTGCCTTTGACGCGGGAAACGCGGATATCTTCAATCAAAGGCAATACCTCTAAAACTGGCATGGGTACGGCTTCTATATATTTATCAATTAAGTCACGCTTGGAGGTACGATTACCGATTAAGCCGGCTAGACGTAAGGGGTGAGTCCGGGCTTTTTCACGGACGGAAGCGGCAATCCGGTTGGCAGCAAATAAGGCATCAAAGCCATTATCTGTAACAATTAGACAATAATCTGCATAATTTAACGGTGCAGCAAAGCCACCACATACAACGTCACCAAGTACGTCAAATAAAATTACATCATATTCATCAAAAGCATTAAGTTCTTTTAATAATTTGACTGTTTCCCCAACTACATAACCACCACAGCCAGCCCCGGCTGGAGGTCCACCTGCTTCAACGCAATCAACACCGCCGTAGCCTTTGTAAATTACATCTTCTGGCCAAACGTCTTCGTAGTGATAATCTTTTTCTTGCAGTGTGTCAATAATGGTGGGAATCAAAAACCCGGTGAGGGTAAAGGTGCTGTCATGCTTGGGATCACAGCCAATTTGTAATACTTTTTTACCGCGTTTAGCTAGGGCGACAGAGATATTACAACTGGTTGTAGATTTGCCGATTCCACCTTTTCCGTAAACTGCTAATTTCACTTTTGTTACCCTCTTTATAGTTTTTTCACAAACTCTTAGCTCAAACATTTGCCTGCACCTAGTTTGATTCGGCGATGTGTGAGGTATGTGAGTGCCATTATTGTGCAAATCTCTGAGAAAGGAAAGGGGGTGAGAATCTCAAAAATGCTGCTATATGCAGTTTAATGATGAAAATAAAAGCTTTTAACGTTAAAAATCTTTTATTTATTCTCAAAAGACTTAAAAATCATAATTTTAGTATTTTTATCACTTGTTCATATAAAAATAGTTTCAAAAGACAAAAAAATCAGCCATAGATAAAAATCTATTAGTTACATAGTATTGACTGAGTATAAGCGCCGTTGATGATATTAGATGTTTTTACGATGTATGCGACGAGCAAAGCCTTGTTACCACTAGGTTAGCAATCAAGACAAGATATTGGGATCACATTAATGAGGAGTTCTGATTAAGTAGTAAGATCGGTATTGAAGTGATTTTCACAAGCGATCGCAGCTATCATCCAAAGCATGACTTCCCAAACAATCAGCATTACTTCTGGATTAGTAAATATTTATTAAATTAGAAAATATCTGATATAAAACTTAACAGGGAATAGGGAATAGGGAATAGGGAACAGGGAACAGGGAACAGGGAAGATAAGAAAGTTCTTAACCAATGACAACTGACAACTGACAACTGACAAATGCCTAAAAAACAAAAATTTCCTTACTTACTTGCGTCTAAATGGACTGCACAGCAAAAAGTTGATGGTTGGCGACATTTTCAGGTTGTTAACCGCAAAAATCAAGGTAAATGGGTATATGCGGAAATGGTAGCAGCTTGTGATCCTCAAGTCCGCTTTTGGTTGAATGCTAAATTATTACAAGACAACTCCCAATGGCAACCAGGATGGCAAACTTTACAGGAAATTCACTCTATCGAAACGAGCTAATTTCACCAATTGTCAATTGTCAATTATCAATTGTCAATTGTTCATACCATCAATGGTTGTTGATATAGTGGCACAGTAAAAGTTACAGTTGAACCAAGTCCTTCACCGAGACTATAGAAATGGACTTCACCACCCATTGCTTCTATCAGCTTTTGAGATATCGTCAATCCTAAGCCTGTACCACCATAGTGGCGAGTGCGAGAGCCATCAATCTGAGAGAATAGTTGAAATAGTTTATCTTGTTTGTCTAGGGAAACACCAATACCTGTATCAGCAACCCGAACCTTGACTATTCCAGGGTGTTTTTTGAGCATTAAATCGGCACTAATGGTAATACCACCTTCATGGGTAAATTTAATGGCATTACCTACCAAATTCAGCATTACTTGTAATAATCTCTTATAATTGCCTTGAACAATAATGTCATCAGAGATTGCCGGCATTTGCATCTGAAAACTGAGATTTTTTGTCTCAGCTTGAGTACGGGTAAAGCTTTCGACATCATCGAATAGTTCTTTGAGGTTGACAGGCGAACAGTCTAACTCCATTTTACCAGCTTCAATTTTGGCAATATCCAAAATGTCATTGAGGATATTTAAAAGATGCAAAGACAATTCATGAGCTTCTGTAATAAACTCATGTTGTTCTTCTGGATCATCTGTCATTCCTTCTAAAATTAGCTTTAAGAAGCCAATCATGCCATTGAGGGGAGTGCGAATTTCGTGAGAGACGTTAGCGAGAAATTCACTTTTTAAGCGGGATGCGTCTTCAGCCTTTTGGCGGGATTCTTCTAGTTCTTTATATAAAGTAGCATGAGCGATCGCTGTTCCTAACTGATCTGCTACTTCTTTAGCTAATTCTAATTCTGCTTGTGTTAAAGGATAGCACTCATTAACAAAACTCAAAGCGGCTAACCCATTTGCCTTATCTTTATAACAAGTAGCAACAACAAGAACTTTGTACTGTAGAGATTGGTTATCACAAGGAACAGCCATAACCACAGGTTCTAAAGTAGCCAATGCTTGAGCAAAAGCCGGCTCAGAAGATATATCTATTTCTGAGCCAAGAATAGAATTTTGTCCTGGTTGATGATACTCAGCAATGATCCGAACTTTGTGACTAGAAGGTTGATAAGGGCAGATAATACAGCGTTCTAGGTTAAGTGTTTTCCCTAAACTATCAACTGTTTGTTGCCAAATAATATCTAAATCTAGAGTCCGGCGAATATTTCTGGTAATTCTGTTTAATAACTTTTGGTGTCGCTGCAATCGCAAAGCTAACTCTAATGCTGTCGGCGGTTTTATAGCCTGATTCACATTTTGAGAGTTAATTTTCGATGGTAACACTCTACCCATTACCAAGACAGTCGTTGTCGGTTGACCACATTGTGGCAGAATTGGCGTAATTGTCAATTCCAACTCTAATAATTCAATATTTGGGCATTTAAACCAACATTTAACCCTTTCCGGCACAGAACTGCTCAAAATCCGGTGTAAATGTTCTAGATAAACAACTTTATCTACTGGAGCAAAGCTATCATTCTCATTGAGTTCATCAACTATTTTCTGGGTATCACAGCCTAAGTATTCGCTGTGCTGCCAATAAAAAGTTAGATAGCGCCCAGAACCATCTTGGGTATATACCAACTCTGCTCCTAGAGGTGGAGATGAGCCATCCGTACTGAGGGTAATAGATTCCAGATTTTGAGGAATTAAGTTCGGCAATTGGGTATTGGCAGTAATAGTCATTAATCGAGTTGGATAGACAAAAGGCTTCCCACCGTGCTTATACTAAAGCTACTTAAATTTTGGCATAAAGTTTTACATCTTTCACACTTTTTAATTGTGGATTTTTGAATTTTCTGGCGTTTAAGGCATTAAATTTTACATTTCTTATCATTAGCTGATACTTGTGAAGTAATTCTAATCATTCCACTCACCACGGGGAGGAACAGGTGTGCGTATAGGGGTACGTGTTAACTCATCATCTCTAGTGAAATCACCGCGTAACCATTGACGAATAGCCACCTCAATTACTTTACTGGGATCATTAGTTAGATGTTGAATTTGCTCTATTAATTCAGAATCTAGATGGAGAGCGATTTCCGTTTTTTCAGCGCGTCTATTGTCCGCACTGCTAGAATTTTCTTGCATATTCATTGTTTTAAATACTCTGAAATGGTTTTATTGAAAGCATTGTCAAGCAGTTATGATATTGATTAATTCAACCCATCTCAATTGTAAGCTTCTGGGCAATCAATACCATTGAGCTATAAATAGACTTTACATAATAACCCAAGTTGCTGTAGCAGAGAATAGGGAGCAGGGGAGCAGAGAAGCAGGGGAGCAGGGGGCAGGGAGCAGGGGGCAGGGAGCAGGGGGCAGGGGGCAGGGAGAAATATTAGACAACTGACAACTGACAACTGACAACTAACAACTGACAACTGACAACCGACGACTGACCAATCCCTTTTGCCTTATTACCTCAGAAAGCATTAAAATACATTCAGTAAATAGCTTTCACTTTGGTTTGCTTTAGGGCAAGTTGATTTATGACTGACGTTCCCGCAGCTCGCATTCGCAATTTTTGTATTATTGCTCACATTGACCACGGGAAATCAACTCTCGCTGATCGTTTACTACAGGCTACTGGTACTGTAGAAGACCGACAGATGAAAGAGCAGTTTCTCGATAACATGGATTTAGAACGGGAGCGCGGCATTACAATTAAGCTGCAAGCTGCCCGGATGAATTATACTGCCAAGGATGGTCAGCAGTATGTTCTCAATTTAATTGATACTCCTGGACACGTGGACTTTTCCTATGAAGTGTCACGCTCTCTTGTTGCTTGTGAAGGAGCATTGTTAGTTGTAGATGCGTCCCAAGGTGTAGAGGCGCAAACTCTAGCAAATGTTTATTTAGCCCTAGAGAGTAATCTAGAAATTATCCCTGTTTTGAATAAAATTGATTTACCAGGAGCAGAACCAGAGCGAGTAATTGGCGAAATTGAAGAAATTATTGGCTTAGATTGTAGTGGAGCTATTTTGGCTTCAGCCAAAGAAGGCATTGGTATTCCTGAGATTTTAGAAACAATTGTCGAACGAGTTCCCCCACCAGCCAATACTATAAATGAGAGTCTTCGGGCGTTAATTTTTGATAGTTACTATGATAGTTACCGGGGTGTAATTGTTTATTTCCGGGTGATGGATGGGACTGTGAAAAAAGGCGATCGCATCTACTTAATGGCATCCGGTAAAGAATATGTCATTGACGAACTAGGCGTACTTTCTCCCACTCAAAAGCAAGTTGAAGAACTTCATGCTGGAGAAGTAGGTTATTTAGGAGCAGCCATTAAAGCCGTGGCAGATGCCAGAGTCGGAGACACCATTACCCTGTGTAAAAACAAAGCTACTGAAGCTTTACCTGGTTACGCAGAAGCCAACCCGATGGTATTTTGTGGGATGTTCCCCATAGATGCAGATCAGTTTGAAGACTTGCGGGAAGCTTTAGAAAAACTGGAACTGAATGATGCAGCCTTACAGTATGAACCAGAAACATCTAGCGCCATGGGTTTTGGTTTCCGTTGCGGGTTTTTGGGGTTACTGCACATGGAAATTGTTCAGGAACGCTTAGAGCGTGAGTATAACCTCGATTTAATCATTACCGCCCCCTCGGTGGTTTACAAAGTCGTCACCATCAAAGGTGAAGAACTGTACATTGATAATCCTAGCCGCTTACCCGGACCAAATGAGCGCGACAGAATTGAAGAACCCTATGTCAAAGTAGAAATGATTACTCCCGAAACCTATGTGGGTTCTCTCATGGAGTTGTCACAAAACCGCCGGGGGATCTTCAAAGATATGAAGTATCTCACCCAAGGAAGAACTACACTAACTTATGAGTTACCCTTAGCTGAAGTTGTTACCGACTTTTTTGATCAAATGAAATCCCGTTCTCGCGGTTACGCCAGTATGGAATATCATCTGATTGGCTACCGGGAAAATCCCTTGGTGAAATTGGATATTATGATTAACGGTGATCCTGTGGATTCCCTAGCCATGATCGTCCACAGAGATAAAGCCTATAATGTCGGCAGAGCAATGGCGGAAAAACTCAAAGAACTAATTCCCCGTCATCAATTCAAAGTCCCCATTCAAGCTTCTATTGGCGCTAAAGTCATCGCCAGTGAACACATCCCCGCTATGCGGAAAGATGTCCTTGCTAAGTGCTACGGTGGCGACATTAGCCGTAAAAAGAAACTTTTACAAAAGCAAGCTAAGGGTAAAAAACGAATGAAGGCTGTAGGGACAGTGGATGTACCTCAAGAGGCTTTTATGGCTGTATTGCGGTTAGATCAAAGCTAATTCCCAAATTGCTATAGGACTTACTTCAACAATTGAGAATTACCTCGCCCTGTAAGATGTAACTGGAAACCTGATTCTTTCGTAGGGGTAATTCATGAATTACCCCTACTTTCGTTTTGTTTTGGGTAAGCCCTATATTCGTCTTACTGTATTGTTTCTTAACAGTTTACCAAACTTGACAACCTTTGATAAGCTTTATCACAATAAACATTAAAAAAGCTAAAAATTCCTTTAACCAAACTCACACCAATTGCCAAACTTACTGTTTGAGATAAATATAGTTCTTTAGCTTTTGTAAATCATCGGGGAGTCAAGTCAATGAAGATATTAGTGCTGAGTTGGGAATTTCCACCGAGGATAGTTGGCGGAATTGCTCGTCACGTTGCTGAGTTGTACCCGGAACTCATAAAGCTAGGCCATGACATCCACCTGATTACCCCTGAATTTGGACCAGCATCCTTGTATGAGGTGGTGGAAGGAATTCATATCCATCGAGTAGAAGTGGCTGCCAGTAACGATTTTTTTCACTGGGTGGTGAACTTAAATGAGAGCATGGGATCTCATGGCGGTAAGTTACTGATGGAGAAAGGACCATTTGATCTAATTCATGCTCATGATTGGTTAGTTGGGGATGCAGCGATCGCTCTCAAGCATATCTTTAAAATTCCCTTAATTGCCACAATTCACGCCACAGAACACGGACGCTACAACGGTATTCACAATCATACCCAACGCTATATTCACGATAAAGAATATGTACTAGCTCACAATGCTTGGCGGATAATTGTCTGCACCGAATATATGCGTCAGGAATTAGTGCGATCGCTATATATGCCTAGTGATAAAATTGACGTAATTTTTAATGGCATTCGCCCAGAAAAGAAAATACATCATGGGGATTTTCATGCTCAAGATTTTCGCCGTCAATTTGCCGCAGATTATGAAAAAATTGTTTATTACCTTGGTCGTATGACCCATGAAAAAGGTGTACCTGTATTACTTAATGCTGCTCCCAAGGTGCTTGAGGAAATGGATGGTAATGTTAAATTTGTGATCGTTGGTGGTGGTAATACTGACCATCTCAAACGTCAAGCTTGGGAATTAGGAATTTGGAACAAATGTTACTTTACTGGGTTCTTAGCTGATAACTACTTGGATAAATTTCAAACCATCGCTGACTGTGCTGTTTTCCCCAGTCTTTATGAACCCTTTGGTATTGTTGCTTTAGAAAGTTTTGCATCTCGTGTACCAGTCATAGTTTCTGATACTGGTGGTTTTCCCGAAGTAGTCCAACACTCAAAAACGGGAATTACCACTTGGGTAAATAATCCTGACTCTGTAGCTTGGGGAATTTTGGAAGTATTGAGAAACCCAGATTATTGTCAATGGTTGGTAGATAACGCTTATGCAGATTTAGAAAAAAGATTTAGCTGGCCCAAATTAGCTAAACAAACCGAGATGGTTTATGAAAGAGTAGTCAAAGAGCTATCACAAGTTTTATGGTGATAAAAAACCACAAAAAAATGAGATTTTCCCAGATTATCCATGAGAATTAAATATTACTCTGACTATTTGCCGTGAAAAAACAGTACAAACGGTGTACGCTGGGAATTTAGCCCTTGGAAATGCGACAGTTAGAAATGATTGCTGTTTGCTTAACAAGATTTTAATATGACAAAAGCATTCCCACATATATCCAGGCGGTTGCAGAATGCAAAACATAGCTTGTTGAGGATGGTAAACCGAATCATAGACCGTCTGACCAGAAATTTAAGGCGGTTCTTTCAGGACATCATCGCCGATATCCAGCCCCCCTCCTCTAAACCGGGTTATAAATTACCTCAACTAGCCGGACCTGTTCATAACTTAGGTGGTGGTGGACCTGATGTTGATGACGCTATCCAGTGGATGATTAATCAAGTCCGGGGAGGTAGCCTCAATGACAATAAAGTTAATGTTTTAGTGATTCGTGCGGCTGGTGACGATAATTATAATGAACTAATTTATCGCATGAAAGGTGTCAAATATGTAGAAACACTCATCATTCGTAACCGACAAGAAGCAAACAGGACAGACATTTTTGATAAAGTCAGAAATGCTGGCGTAATTTTCTTTGCTGGTGGTGATCAATGTGAATATATTCGCCACTGGAAAAATACTAAATTGGAAGTTGCAATTAAGTCGGTTTATGATAAAGGCGGCGCTATTGGTGGCACAAGTGCCGGGGCTATGATTCAAAGTGAATATGTTTATGATTCTTGCGCCTGTGAAGATAGCATTGAAACCAGCGCAGCCCTTGATGATCCTTACGGGAATATTACCTTTACCTATAACTTTTTCCAGTGGAAATATTTGCGCGGAACTATCATTGATACCCATTTTGATGAACGCAAAAGAATGGGGAGAATTATGGTTTTTATTGCTAGGCAAATTCAAGATGGTGTATCTCCAACTGCTTTAGGAATAGCAATTAGTGAAGAGACATCTTTACTAGTTGATAAATACGGTATTGCTAAAGTCATGGGCAAAGGTGCAGCGTATTTTATCTTAGGAGATCATCCGCCAGAAATTTGTCAAAAAGGAACTCCTCTCACATATCATGACTACAAAATTTGGAGAGTTCCCAGGGGTGACACCTTCGATTTAAATAAATTACCGTCACGAGGTTATTATCTCAGAAGTGTGAAGCGGGGAAGATTTGATTCCGATCCTTATTAATACAGGTGGTTCGTAGTGAGGGCTTCAGCCCTCAAATTGGGACTAAAGTCCTCACTACAAACTTTGGCTTTGTAATTATTTTACTGTAGTTAAAGGTTGTTGGTGCGCGATAGCGAGGCACTCCGTAGGAATCGCTCTTTTCAGGTTTACCGCTAGACATCCTTCTTTTATCCGTACATATAGTATTTAAACTGACATTTCTAAAAATTACTTACTTACAAGTATATTTGTACTATTTTAGAATAAGATGATATTCTCAATTTTTTAATAGGAGTAAATAGTATGTCAAATCATAGTGGAAGTTATATGTTAAATGAAGTGATTACTATTTTGAGACGTGAGCATTGTTTTGATCATTTGGATCAAGAAAAGAAGCAAAATTTGATTAAAGAAATTGTCAGACTAGCCCGTTATGAAGATGATTGTAATTCAGGGGAAATTTTAGAAGGACACACAGACTATTTTAAAATCTGTTATTGTTGTTTAGCGAAAACTAATGATCTAGAATCTGGTCTTTGTGTAAAATGCAGGTGACAGTTTGCATATTGTTTAAGGGTTAGTTGTTTTTTCTATTTTAAAGTTTGAAATGACGCTCTTTTTTTTATTTCACGCAAAAGTGCAAAAAAGAAAAATAAGGATTTTGGTAAAGTTGTCAGTTGACCAATATGCTTTTCGCATCTTTTCTAAAATATATCTTTTCAGAGTTTACTACACTGCTGGTACATTCTCGTAAAGTATCGTTAATTAATATTATCATTTTTTTACATAATGATTGAGTTTTTTTAAAAGTGATAAAGAATAATCAAATATCTCTTGACTAATATTTTATTAATGCTCTAAGTTGGCTATATGCGTATAAAGAAAGCAAAAAGTAACAAATTGCGAGTCTAGTCTATATATAATTAACAAGGGTATGTTTTATGCTGACATTTATCTTAGGTGCTGCTGCTTTAGGTATTGCTTCTTTTGGCTCGTTTGCAGGTGCTAGATCAATTAGCAACATACATGATTTAAAAGATCAGCCTAAAATCATAAGAGATAGCTACGAAGAATCTTTAACAAAATTTCAAATTATTTTGAAAAATACTCAAAACGAGTTTAATTTTGCTAAAAATGAAGCGAAAGAACATGATAATGAAGTAAAAAAATATAAAAATTTTCAAGAATCAATGATACCTAAAATTCAACATTTAATTGAGATCATTGAGCAGAGCGATCAAAATAAAGATCAACAACAATTGGATGAGATCAAGAAATTACTATTAAATAAAATTAACAATGTTGAAATATTAGAGAATAATTCTAGCCCAAGTGGTATTACAAATACTGTACCAATAGCGATTAATAACATAAACAACGTCAA
The DNA here is from genome assembly GCF_009711975.1 of Anabaena sp. UHCC 0204. Classification (GTDB taxonomy): domain Bacteria; phylum Cyanobacteriota; class Cyanobacteriia; order Cyanobacteriales; family Nostocaceae; genus Dolichospermum. The sequence goes on along the minus strand of NZ_VIKW01000041.1, from coordinate 23,074 downwards.
CAATTTTGTAAGAGTAGCCAATGATCTATATATCTCAAGATTTAGCAATTCAAAATAGTTTCAACGATATATTTAATTGGTTAAGTAAACGTTTACTGATAATCAGTGGAGGAAATATACTTATTGCTTCTCTACTTGCGATGGGTAATATTATTGTTAGTCCTGCTATACTAATTGCTGGATTGGCACTTTCTTATGAAGTAAAGAAAGCTCTAACGAAAGTTCAGGAATATGAGTTAGAGATTAACACTTCGATATATAAAATCAATTCTGCTCAACAATTGATACAAGAGCAACGGCAGAAAATTCAAGAAAAAAGAGATGAAATTAAACAAAAAAGACAGAAAATTTCTGAAGCAACGCAACAATTAAATTACATTAATGATGAAATAAATAAACTTGAAGTTAGAAAGCAAGCTTCTCAAATGACTGAAGGATTAGCAAATTTTACATCCTTTTTACTATCTATATTTCCCGAATATAGTCGTTATAAATCAATCATACCTTTAGTAAAAACTATAGTCTTAAAATTTTTAAGTTCCGATAAACAAAGTATGCTCAATAATGTCATTGAAAATCTTCAAGAAGGAGATATCAATCTTACAATAGTAGGTTTAGACGCGGTTATTGAAGTTAATTTTGATAGAAACCTACTTTATTCATATCCTGTTGATATTGCTTTTAACCTTGATTTCTTATTGTCTGTATCCTCAAAAGTTATTAACTTAATACAACTTTTAGAAAATAAGACCATGTTATTATTTCACACTTTAGAAGAATTTAAGATATCCAGGAAATAAATTCCCTGTCTCAAAGCAAAAGTCGGTTTTAACCGACTAATAAAAAATCTCTTTTCCTCTTGGCGTGAGAAAATATTTTAACTTTGATTCGCTATCCAATTTACCAAATCATCCGGCTGTGAAAAATCCAAAATAGCTTCCGAAAGCTCATCTAACTTTTCACCAGATAACTCTTTAATTTGTGACTCTAACTTTGCCGAAATCTCCCCAACACGACGTTTCAACAAGCGGAAAATAAGCTGTAACTTCCCACGGTTAATAATCTCTTGATAAATGACTGACTCTTCCATAGTTTCCTCCCGAAAATATTGTTTAATCAATTGTTTCTCAAACTTTAAACCAGCCAATAATTCCACACAAGCTGCTATAGTGTTTTGTTGTGCTTGTTCTTCTATTTTATCTATTTCCAAAGCAACTTGCTGAAGTAACTTATTTGGTTCATCTGTCTTGGCTAAAACTGCTAAAGGTAATAAAGCAGGAGATTTTAAAAGTGTTTCGCTGTCTTCTTCCCATACTCTAATTACTTGATATTGATGTCGTGTATTTCCCACTATCAAACTATCAACAAAAACATCAGGTGAATTTGTCTCTTGTAGAAAAATTACTACCTGTTGTACAGGACATAAATATTTACGATAAATCCTCAACCAATAATCTAACATTCTCACTGGCATGGGAGTATCAGATTTTGGTGTAGTTTGAATTTCCAAATGCAAAATGCGGTTTAATTTCGGTAGTCGAAACAACGCATCAGCACGAATGGGATTAATAGGTAACTCGGTAGGTAGCACCTCAATTTCATTTATATCTTCAGCAATTAACCATTGCACAAAAGATAAAGGGTAAGTATCCGTGAGGTAACGGCAAATATTATCGTAAGCCAAAAGTTTTTAGTAAATATCTAACATTGTTATATTATATAATATCATGCAATACAAATGATTCTCACAAACCCATGAGTAAAGAAAACATTACATTTAGAATAGACAGCACCAAAAAAGCCGCCATTGACGCATTAGCAAAAGGCATAAACCGCGATAGAAGCTATATTCTCAACGAAGCAGTAAACGCTTATTTAGAAATGTACCAATGGCAAATTGAAGAAATCCAAAAGGGTATTGCAGAAGCGGATGCTGGAGATTTTGCTAGTGATGAAGAAGTAAAAGCTACATTTGCAAAACTTAACCATGCAGGTTAAATGGCTACGTCAGGCGCTGCGTAACTTAGAACAAGCGCATAATTACGTTTTCCAAGAAAATCCTACCTCAGCACAGGAATTAATAATCAAGATTCAAAATGCTGCCAGTCAATTACAAAATTATCCCTTTATGGGTAAATCTGGAAGAGTTGAAGGTACAAGAGAATTGATAATTTCTAACTCTCCGTATATTCTTATTTACCGAGTTAAGGAAGAATCTGTAGAAATCCTGCGAGTTTTGCATACATCAAAACGCTATCCATAATAACCAGAATAGCCTGGGAATAAATTCCCTGTCTAAAAGCAAAAGTCGGTTTTAACCGACTAACAAAAAAACTCATTTCCTCCTCTCTGCGCCTCTGCGTGAGAAAACTCTAAAAATCTTCATCATCAATAAAAAATTCTGCATCTTCATCTCCCCTAGATTGCGACTCTCCTAATCTCCAGAGAGGCTGCAAAACTGCTGCACTTAGCAAACCGACAGCCACACTAAAAGCTAACATTAATCCAAAGGGAATTTGTATTGATTGAAAACCCAAAAACCGTAAAGATATAGGAGTGGCATTTTGGACAGAAATTAGAGCGATCGCCACCACCCAAATAGCTATAATTATTGATATTAAAAAATTGACCAAAATTTTCATAACTTAAATATATAAATTTCTCACAAAGTGTAGAGACGTTCCATAAAACATCTCTACATCGGATTGAGCTAAAAAACTAAGCTAACTTAGCAATTTCACCTTCCATGAATTTAGCAATCTGGCTAAGTTTTTCTGGTGAGTTAGTTTCCATGTACACCCTCACCAAAGGTTCTGTCCCAGAAGGACGCAGCAACACCCAGCTACCCTCTTCTAAATACAGTTTAATACCATCTTTCCTTCCCACCTCTTTCACCTTGATTCCTGCCACTGCTGAAGGCGGATTTTGGGTATAAGAATCAATCACTGCCACCTTGTGAGATTCAGTGAGATGTAAATCCAAGCGATCGTTATACAAAGGACCATCAGCTTCGGCTATAGCTTCCTGTACCAACTGACTCAAAGGCTTACCTTCATAAGCGATCGCCTCAGCCACTAGCATATCTGCTAAAACCCCGTCTTTTTCAGGAATATGCCCAATGATACTTAAACCACCGGATTCTTCCCCACCAATCAAAACAGCGGTTTCCCGCATTTTCTCACCAATGTATTTAAAACCTACCGCAGTTTCATAAATTTGCAGCCCATACTTAGCAGCAAAATTATCTAACAAATGCGTAGTTGCCACAGTGCGAACAATTGCCCCAGTTTTACCCTTGTTTTTAATCAAATGTCGTGCTAGAACTAACAGCACTGTATTTGGAGTGAGGACATTACCTTGTTCATCAACAATCCCAAAGCGATCGCTATCACCATCGGTAGCCAAACCCAAATCAGCTTTATCAGCCTTTACCGCTGCCACCAACTCAACTAACTGTTCCCCTTTGGGTTCGGGCATACCACCCCCAAACAGCACATCTCGCCAATCGTGGAAACTTTCTAACTGACAGCCACAGTGTTGCAAGACTTCATCTAAATAGCCACGCGAGGTAGAATAAAGGGCATCGTACTTCACCTTTAAATTCGCACTTTTAATTTTTTCCACATCCAGTAAGGTGTAGATAAAATGCAAATAATCGGGCTTCGGATCAAAAGTAGAAATTGAACCAGATGGATTACTTCCAGGTAACTCATCCGATGCTGTTTCTATATTGGCCACAATAGTATCAGTAATTTCTGGAGTCGCAGGACCGGCATAATCAGGGATATATTTAATCCCACAATAAGGTGCAGGATTATGACTAGCTGTAAACATCAAAGCCCCCGCCGAATTAAGGTGACGGGCATTGTAGGCAATTACTGGAGTGGGACAATCCCGATCAGTAATTTTCACATTCCACCCTAAATCCGCCAGAACCGCGGCAGATGTGCGGGCGAACTCGTCAGCCAAAAACCTGGTATCGTAGGCGATTAAAACTGGTCTGTCCTTACTATAGGCAGTTTCCAGATAACTAGCTATTGCTCTGGTAACTTTCCGCACATTGGGGAAAGTAAAATCATCAGCAATAATTCCGCGCCAACCATCAGTCCCAAACTTAATCTTACCGGAATTGTTAGGGTTGCTCATATTGCCAATCTCTCTCGTAAATTATTATTACTATTAGGAAGCATCCCGCCAAGCCGCTGAATTAGCCACTGCGGGTACAAGTATCCCCAAGGTCATTTCTCTCACTCTACCTGAGCAATGTCAACCCCCGATAGACCCTTTGTTAGTTACCACCTTTGGTCTTTATTTGCCCCCACCAGGGGACAAGAACGTTGGCATTGTCAAATGAGAAGGGGATTTATTAAAGCCCGGCAACGAGAACCACAAGTTAAAGCTTTATTGGCAACAGCTACTCCACCCCAGCGGATTGGGATTCTTGCCCAAAAAGGTGTATATGAATTTCATCGTCATCTTCATTGGTTAACTCAGGTTGACGGTGTGGAAAAAGTTGCCCGGTTATTGGGATTAAGTCAGACTCATGAAACTGTTAAATATCGGGTCATGCAAATTTTAAGAAAATATCAAAATGCCCCTTTATTATTAGGTAAGCGGATTTTGGAGTTAACTTCAGGTGATGAAGGTTTTCCTAAACCTATCGTCATTGAAAAAAAAGATTATTGTTTTCGTTTATATGCAGCTATGGACTGTATATTTATTGAGTCTGATAGCACTTTACATATTTTAGATTTTAAAACTGGTAGATCGGCTTTTGATCACAGACAAGCATTTGTTTATTTACTGGCAGCCCGTTATCTTTATCCTGGTAAAACCGCAGTTGCCTCTTTTTATAATTTGGAAGTTGGCAAAAAATCGGAATTAATTACTATTAGTAATAGTGAATTTAAATCTTTAGAATCTGAGTTAGCAAAGATTGCCCATCAACATCAACAAGATTTGCAACAATATGAGGCTAAAAATAGCAACTTCAGTCAAATATTTCCCCCAAATCCCGGAAATCATTGCCGTTTTTGTGCTTTTAGTTCTATCTGTGAATTCGCTGATTTAAAACAACCAAAATCTTGTTCTATGCCTATTACAAAATCTCACTCTTCTCCCACATCTTCTTAAGATACCGGACTTCTCGAAAAAACTCCGGTATCTATCTCATATTTTTACAAAAATGATAAAATCAACAGAAGTCAACCAGAGGTAATCTAAATGGCAACCCAACTTAGTGAAACCAAATCATCAACAGAACTGGTAATCTCTTGGGAAGCTTTACCCGATGATTTTCAGTTAGAGGATGAACCAGTGGAAAATACAGGACAGCCTATTTTGGCTGGGGCATTACGGGAAAGTTTAGAAATTGCAGGTTTTATTCAACCACAAATGCTGATAGCTTCCAATTTCGGTCTTTGTGCCACAATTAATGAGCAATTTATCGCTAAAGCCCCAGATTGGTTATATATTCCTTCTGTGAAAGAGATTTTACCCCAAAGAAGAAGCTATACACCAATTCTCGAAGGTGATATCCCTGCGGTGGTAATGGAGTTTTTATCTCATACTGACGGGGGAGAATATTCTTTCAAGCGTACCTATCCACCAGGAAAATGGTTTTTTTACGAGCAAATTTTACAAGTTCCTGTTTATGTTATTTTTGATCCTGACGGTGGTTTATTAGAATTTTATCAACTGGAAAATGGCCGTTATGAATTAAAACAACCGGATGAAAATGGCCGTCATTGGATTGAATCAATGGGCTTATTTTTAGGAACTTGGCAAGGAACAAAAGAAGGTAGAACAGGCTATTGGTTAAGATGGTGGAATCAATCTGGTAATTTGTTACTTTGGGCTGTAGAACAGATTTCTGAAGAACGCCAACGGGCTGAAAAAGAACATCAAAGGGCTGAACAAGAACGTCAGGAAAAAGAACGGTTGATGGCCTATTTGCGATCGCAAGGGATTGATCCAACTAACTTAGAAAATAGATAATTTACATATGCCAATGGTGCGGGCATCTTAAGCCCGTCCTCAATACTTTATTTTTAGCAAAATTTCTTAAAGAAGGATAAATCAATGTTACCAAAATGTATACTAAAAGCAATATTTAATTGTTCCAAAGTTCCCACTAACCAGCCAATACTGCTGGTAGTTACTGTCTCATAGTGATTAAATAAAATTGAAAGTTTTCTTTCTAAATATGGTTTGACTTTATGGCAAATTAAGACAATTTTTAATAATAAACCCATTGTTGGTACTGTTCCTTGATTACTAATTAAATCTAAGAAAACAAAGTGTTGTGGTGATGATGGGTTATTGACAACTAAAAAGTTTAATAAATTACTGCAAGTTCTGACTAATAATAAATCATTAAGTTTTTGCTCATCTGCATGAGGCAAAATATTTTGTATATGGTTATATAGTTTCTGATTAAATTGTTTTTTTCCGTAGGAGTTATCTACAGAAGAGATAAGATATTCATATAAATCCCCTTTAAATTGGCGGAAATTCCGGCTTTGTCCACCATAGTTAATGAATTTTTGGGCTGACTCATGATATGTGTCCCCATGGTCAATTTTGCCAACAAAATGTTTTAAGGTGGTATATAGTTCACTATCGGTTAATAATGTAGGATTATTTACAGGGCGCAAAATCCGATTTGCTTCAGTAGGTGAAGTGTTTTTCAACATATGAATGCGACGGACTTTATAAGTTACATATTGTGATAAATCAATTTCAAACTTTTTTTGTACTTGTGACTGAAAATGTCGAACTGTTTCCTGTTGTTCAAAAGTAGAGTCTTCACTAATTAAACAATGTTCATATAAATAAGGATAACGACGGATTAATGTCATTAGCGGCTGATTATTTTGCTTCTGTGCTACCGCAGGAGATTGATTTACTACTTGAGTAAAACGTTGTAAAATTAAATATTGTTCGCTACTAACAAATAGCTTGACTAATTCACGAAGACGATTCAGTTCACGGGAACGTAGGTTATTGACTCTATAAGTAGCAGGTATAGCATTAAATAAACTGATTAAATCGGCAATTGCACTGTGCAATTGGGGTTTCATGTGCCAACGGTTGATGAGAATATGGCAACACCGATTGAGGAAAAACTTAAATTCTTCAGATGCGGTTTTCGAGCCAGTAATTTTGTCTAAAACGGCAATAATTTCTGGTTCAGGATAATTAGCTCTTTCAATAAATAGCGCCCGGAATCTATTTACCATTTGATCGGGAGATTCTTTCTGCACTAAGTGGAGAAAGTGTTGGTATATTAACTGTTCTTCGTGATAACAGCCGTGAGAATTATGGGCATAATCTAATCTACCGCCGATTATTGTCGTCGAAGGCGCTTGTGGCACTGTTTTCTCTGGGTCATAACCAATCCAATTACTCACTTTTCATTACCTGTAACCTGGTATCAATGTGTTTTTGTATATTCTTCAGGTTGGTCAACCGTAAAAACCCGATGTTTAGGAATATCTGATATTTATGATCTAGATCGTTGATCTATCTCTGTAGATATTTTACCATATCTCTGGGAAGTTACGGAGTTTCAGTAGTAAAGGGGAAATAAACTTTTACTACCACAATAGTAATTTTTTGATAAAGATAAATCGGTGATGACAGTCACTGATCAATGGTAATCATTGAGATTTGCTGTAAAATTGCTGCAAATGGTAGGTACATACTGAGAAGTTTTTAAACCTAATTTCTACTGAATTGCTGAGAGGGAAAAACCAAAACCGGTTTCGGCCAATATTGGGCTATGCGAATAGGGAAGAATTTGGTAGGCTGGGTGGGAAGTTGATCCACGTACTGACTTTAATCACCCAGTGCTTGGATTTGCTACCCAGTATTTCTGCTTAAAATAGTGTATTTTGATTACAATAAAGAGGTAAAAAAGATAAAAAATCCTGAAATCTATATAAATTAATAGTTTCATCTATCCACTTCGGGCTACAACGCCTTAGAATGATTCATTGAAAAGTCGAGTCAATGAGATTTACGGCGGTTTTGAGTGTAAATACTCTCAAGGAACGATTTTCGTATTTCTACAAACAGAGATTTACGTAAAGATGCTTCCATGGTGCATCTTTAAATAAATCTAGTAAACTTTAGGAGTTTGATATGAACAAAGGCGAATTAGTTGATGCAGTGGCTGAAAAGGCTAATGTTACCAAGAAACAGGCTGATCAAGTGTTGAGTGCTGCCATAGAAACCATTGTTGAGGCAGTTTCTTCCGGTGACAAGGTAACTTTGGTGGGATTTGGTTCTTTTGAATCACGGGAACGCAAAGCCCGTGAAGGCCGTAACCCCAAAACGAACGAAAAAATGGAAATTCCAGCGACTAGAGTTCCTGCTTTCTCGGCTGGGAAACTATTTAGAGAAAGAGTAGCACCCCCAAAAGAGTAAGTTCTGTTATAGGGAGACTTTTTTTGATGCCACAACAAGCACACGGGGGAAACTTGGCTTGGGCAGCAGCGCTGGCTGGCTGTTCCCCTGATGCTATTGTGGATTTTTCTGCTAGTATTAGCCCGTTGGGACCACCAAACAGCGTTATTGCTGCGATTTTATCCCAATTGGGTAGTCTGAGAAATTATCCTGACCCAGAGTATAGTGAATTGAGACTAGCTTTGGGTAACTTCCATCAAATACCTTCTGAATGGATTTTGCCGGGTAATGGTTCAGCCGAATTATTAACTTTGGCGGGTAGAGAATTAGGACAATTAGCGGCAACAGTTTTATTGACTCCGGCCTTTGGCGACTATTACCGCACTCTTGCGGCTAATAACGCTAAGGTGCTGGAGTTTCCTGTAGATTTGGGAGGAGGGAATGAGGATATTTGTCTGTTTCCAAGTTTCCATTTTCAGACTTCAGAATGTGGGTTACTACTGAATAATCCCCATAACCCAACGGGTAGGTTATTTGCACGGGAATCTGTTTTACCGTATTTAGAGAAGTTTGCTTTGGTGGTGGTAGATGAGGCGTTTATGGATTTTTTGCCACCTGATGAGGAAGAAAGCCTGATTTCGTTGGTGCAGGAATATGAGAATTTAGTGATTTTACGATCGCTCACTAAATTTTATAGTTTGCCAGGGCTAAGATTAGGATATGCGATCGCTCATCCCCACCGTCTAGCTACATGGAAATTATGGCGAGATCCCTGGCCTGTAAATACTTTAGCTGCTGGTGCAGCGATCGCCGCCCTCCAAGATACAGAATTTCAAAACCGCACTTGGAAATGGCTACCAGCCGCCAGAAATCAACTATATCAAGGTTTATCCTCAATTTCTGGATTACGCCCCCTTAAAGGCGCTGTTAACTACTTATTGATAGAATCGTCACAGTCTACATCCCAGTTACAACAAAACTTACTTCAGCAACACCAAATTTTAATTCGTGATTGTTTAAGCTTTAAAGAATTAGGCGATCGCTATTTCCGCGTCGCAATCCGTACAGAGTCCGATAACCAGCGTCTGTTAACAGCCATTATTAAAACAATTAAAAATTAAGAATTAAGAATTAAAAATTAAAAAACGGCCACTTCATCCCAACTGACCAATGACTAATGTTGACTATGATATCGTTATAATTGGTGGCAGTATTGCCGGATACCAAGCTGCTTTAACTGCTACTCAGCTAGGCGCTAAAGTTGCCTTAATTGTCGGTGCGGATTCTGCTCATCCCTACAATTTGCATCCTCAATATGTACTCAGCGAAATTAGTAAAATTACACAGCAATCTCGTAATTTAGTAAATCTAGAAATTCAGGAAAAAAATATTAATTTAAACACAGCATCTCCCAACTGGAAAAATGGATTAGTTTATGCAGATGCTGTTTCCAAAAATATTACTCAAATCAATTCTTTTGGCAATTTAGTTGCCCAAGGAGTTGATATTATTGTTGGTAATGGTCAATTTCAGTCTTCTCGCAAATTAAGTTTTACAATTAATAATCGTCGGTTATATAGTCGCACCTACTTACTCGCTAATGGTTCTCGTCCCTTAATTCCTAATATTAACGGATTAGAGACTATCGAATATCTAACTATAGCTAATATTTGGGAATATTTAGAAAGAACAGCATTACCTAAAAATTGGGTAATTCTTGGTGGTATTCCTCAAAGTATAGAAATTGCTCAAATTTTAGCTAAGTTTGGTTGTCATGTTACTTTAATTATTAAATACTCCAATATTCTTCCTAATCTTGATTCCGAAATATCTAAATTAATAATAGCACAATTAGAAGTTGATGGTGTGCGTGTTTTCACACAAACAACAATTACACAGGTAAGATATATAGAAAATAAAAAATGGGTTCAAGCAGGAAATAAAGCCATTGAAACTGATGAAATTTTGATTGCTACTGGACAACAGCCAAATTTAGAATACCTAAATTTACCAGCAGTAGGAGTAAAATGGTATCAACAGCGATTAGTAGTCAATGAAAAATTACAAACTACAAATCATCGTATTTACGCCTGTGGTGATGTCATAGGCGGTTATGATTTAATAAATCTGAGTAACTATGAAGCTAATATTGCTATCAAAAATGCCCTATTTTTCCCCAGACTGAAAGTTAATTATGAATGTGTTCCCTGGGGAATATATTTTCAGCCAATGGTAGCACAAGTTGGCTTGACAGAACAACAAGCAAAACTTCAATATCCTCTAAAGCAAATTTTAAGTTTCAAACAATATTTTAAAATAGCTACCGCTTCCCAAATTCACAGCGAAATTACAGGTATTTGTAAACTAGTAGTTTTAGAAAATGGGAAAATTTTAGGATGTTCTATCTTAGGAATAGAAGCAGCAGAATTAATTAATTTAATTGCTTTAGCAATATCGCAAAATATTAAGATTCAGAATTTAGCTAAATTATCGCCTATTTATCCCAGCTTTTCCGAAATTTTAATTCAAACTGCGCGAGAATGGAATAAAAACAGAATTCAGAAAAATCATACTTTACAAGAATTTTTAGCCAGTTTATTCAATGTTCTTCGTGATTGGAATTGATAAGGAAAAGGTACAGCAGGAGGAAGAAGGAAGAAAATGACCCAGTACCCAGTACCCAATCACCAATCACCAATCACCAATCACCAATTCCCAATTGTCAATTGTCAATTGTCAATTATCAATTATCAATTGTCAATTATTTATCCTTCCGTTGTCCCTTTTCCGCAAAAGAAACATTACCAAGTCCCTGTAAAATACCTCTTCCAACTAAACCTAAACCTTTTCCAACTACTTGAGTAAGCACAAAAACAATTCCAGTTCCTAAAAAGCCTAATAGTGATTGTAAACGTGGGGAAACAGCATCTCGAAATTCTAGAATTAACGTTACTCCTAATGGAATTCCAGAAAGTTTAGCTAATTCTTGGTTACGGGGTGCATAAATTGATATTTTAGCGATACCACGAGGTGTAAAAACAAATAATTCGTAGCGACTTTCAAAAATTGTTTGTGCTTCAGTTATATATTGAGATAATTGGTATTTCCAAGAGAGGTTATTTCTAAATTTTTCAATTTCTCTAGTAGATATCATTTGACGATTATAAAAATTTTGTTTAATGCTTTCTTCGTCTGCTAAATTATTTAACAATGGTTGAATCACGCAATTAGCTATGTGAATTATGAGATTTTCTAAAATTACTGATGCTTGAGATTGAGCCTCTTTGCTTCCTGCTGGGTAAGAAGTGTTATCAATATGTAAATCTTTCAATAATAGTAAATAAGATAATAATTCCCAAAACAAAGGAACTTTGCTGAGAAGTTGAGTTTTTGAATCTTTCGCTTTATCTAATAAGAATTTAACTATGTTTATTTCGCGTTTGTCTAAAATTAGATGGGAATAAGTTCCAAAAAAAGCTGTAATTGCAAATTCCCATAAATCCACAAGAATCTGATCTTTTAAATTAAATAATTGATTTTCATCAAACTTGAAAGCATGGATTTCTTCTAATTGTTGGGAAAATTTATGAATGATAATCTCCAGTAACTCTCGCTTTTTATATTCTCGAAGAATATCAATTTCCAAAGGTGTATTAGTGAGATTTTCCAAGGGAAATTGGAGTTTATTTATACATGATCTCAATAATTCAGATTGTAGTTGTTGATAGTTAACTAGAGGTGGTATGTTTATCAACGGTTGTGCATCTAATTTAACTATAGATTTAACTGATGATAATTGATTTTCAGGCGGTAAATTTTGTCTTTCCTGCGGTAATGTTAATAAGTGTTTCATTACCCAACGAGCCGATAAAAGTTCGCGCCGTTGTCCTGCTAAAATTGCTTTATTTAATAGTGTTATTCCCGGTAATTTTAATTGTTCTGTAACTTGATGAAGAGCATGATCAATATAATTAATTCCTGAATTTTGTAAGTTATTTCGCAACTTAGCAAATGGGAGAGGAGATGATAAAACAGAGGAAATTTCTGTCTCTGCGAACCAATAATAACCCCCATTCGCTACTGTTTGAATAATGGGGATTAATTGCGAAATTGATATACCTTTAGGACAATAGCCATTTATCCCTATCGCTTTTGCGGCTATGAGCAGTTCTGGTCGAGATAGGTTACTTAAGAGTAATATAGGTATGTGGGGGTATAAAGCTTTCAATTGGCTACAAAATTGCAGCCCTGTCTGTTTACTATCTAGTTCTAAAATGATTAATTTGATTTTTTGGGGATTTCCAGCCAGTATTTCTGCTAAAACCTGTAAAGCAGCGGTGTCTGTGGCTACATCGGCTACTACCTGTAAATTAGGAATAGCTTCCAATGTTACCTTTAGTCCTAAACGGAAGATGGGATCTGGGTCAATCAATAAGAATTGTAAAGGGCGATCGCTCATTAGTATGCTCAAATAGTTTCAATAGTTACCTGTTGTTTATTGATCAATGTGTCATAAATTGCATGATAATTTCGATATCCGACCATTTACTGTGTAATTAAATGAACTTGAGTATTAGACGTTGGTTAAAAGAGCGTCATCTTGCTATCAAACAGAACAAAGAATTGTCAACTGGTCAAATCGCGGCTATTGCTTATCGAATTGTGCAAGAGATAGAAGCCAAAGCTCTAACACCATTTGATATTTGTCCGTTGGCGGAGGTGTTTGTATTACCTCTCAGTATAGTGTGGGAAGACATACATCTTTTATCCCAGTTAACAGAAAGTATCTTGGATAGTCTCAGCCAAAAAAAGGCTTTAAGACGAAACGAGGGAACATGGTTAGCATTCCAAATTGCCTATCTTCAGGCTTTACAACAGATTCTACTTCAGGAAGTTAGTCTCAAAAGACAATGGTTGGATAGAGCTATCATTCCTATAGCCCCAATACATGAAGAAGTAGAAGAACTTACCCTTTCCGATAGCAAATTAGAAGAACTGCTCAAAAATCTTCGCCCTGGTAAACTCACGGATAAACAAGCCGAACAAGCACTGGCTTTAGTAGCCGACTCTTTGCTAGTTCAACAAATGAATGGGGCGACAGTGGCTTGGTTAATTGCTAACGGTGCGGAAGAACCAGAAGCCAAACTGTTAACAAAGCGTTTGCTTTACTCACTTCCAGGTGATTTACTCATAGTTATTACTAATAATGCAGCCTCCTTAGCCCAACTACAAAAGTTTGTCCGTTTGGGTAATTTATTACCCCCAAATACTATTAACTCACAAATTGAATTATCAGGTATAGTTAATTTCCCTACGGTCGCTGACAAAATTGATTTATACAGAGAATATTACCGAGCCAGTATTCTGCAAAATCGTAGTATACCTTTATTCATGGAATCCTTTGCTCTCAAGGATATATTTGTTCCGCTGACGGGTGTGCTAGTTGAAGAAAGTAATGTTGATACTCAGGAGGAAAAAGAAGTTGTAACTTTAGATCTAATGACTTGGTGTCAACAACAATTGGATGATTTAACAACTATGACAATTATTCAATCAGAATCTGGTTATGGGAAAAGCACTTTTTGTCAAACTTTGGCAGCACGAATAGCTCAGGAACATTACCCCAATTGGATGCCAATATTGATTCAGTTGCGGGATATAAATTATGGTCAAACTTTAGTAGAAACGCTTAATTCTGCTTTTAGTTTACATGAAAAAATTAATCTATCTACTTGGCTAGAAAAGGATTATCCCCGCTGTTTGTTAATTTTAGATGGTTGGGATGAATTATTTTCTCATGGGCAAACAAATCGAGCTAAAACAATTTTTATTGATCAGTTGATTAAATTTCAATCACTGGCAAAACACAAGATTATATTAACAAATTGTAGCAAAAGCTTGACAGAAATTCCTCCCCAATTCTTACAAATATCAAAAATAATTACAATTCAGCCGTTGGATGTAGATGAACTCAGACAATGGTTTCAACATTGGTCAATAGTCCAGTCTTTATCTGTTGCCCAAAACTTTTTTACATTCTTAAAAAAAGCTGGTGTATTTGCTAAACCATCGAATTTACCAGGATTATCTAGTTTTGTTCGTCAACCGCTAATGTTATATTTATTGGCGATTTTACACCGTGATGGCTTACTAGATCATGAACTATTAGAATTATCAATTGGTAACGAACAGGGGAATTATGCGCCTTTATTGTGGGCAATTTATCAGCGTTTAAATTGCTGGTTTTTAGGGTATCCGCAACCAGATGGCATTAAAACTATGTTATTACGGGCAGGTACTAGTCATATTCATCGAACACCGACAGCGATCGCTAATTTGCTTGGAGATCGTCATCCCCAAGATTTACTCAATCAAATGCAAGATATCGCTTTAAAGATTCTCCAGAGCGATCGCCATCAAGTCCATTTTTCCCCAGCATCAATTAACCAAAATCTCCCAGCTTTTTATTTTCGTTCTAGTCTAATTACCAAACACAAAGAACCACAAATTAGAATCGAATTCTCTCACCCCAAACTAGGAGAATATCTCTATATTCAAGCTATAGTTTGCCAACTACAAGAACTTACCCAACAACAAGAGGATAATTATGGAAAAATTACCTTTATCCTCGAATCAACCACAAGTTTACCCCAAAAAATTTATCAACTACTTGGTTATGGTATCCTGACAGAAGATATAGAAAAATTGCTACTGGAAGGATTAAGAAAACAGCAAAAAAATAACTTTTCTTTAGCAATCTTGTATCAACGCTTAGAAGATTTTTGGCGTGATTACTGTCAAGGTCGTTGGCTAAATGAAGGTATAGCCCATCAAGCTTGGAACTATTTACAAACTCTCAATAACCCTCTGAATGTTGAACAAATAAATGCTGCTGTGGGATTGAATATCTTTTTACTTCTCTGTAGTATTTCTCAGGAAATAAAAACCATCTTTTATCCTTGTGGAAACCCCAGTAATTTAAGAGAATTCTATCCCAATGCCCTCATAGAATTAATGAATCGGATCGCAATTTTACATAAAAATGCCTTTTCATCTCGTCTCTTGAGCAAATCCTTAGCAGGTATCAATCTCTCAGAAGCGTCATTATCACAAGTTATGTGGAATGATGCCAATCTTCAAGGAATTAATTTATCCGATACAGACTTAACTGGTGCAAATTTAGTCAATACCAACCTACAACAGGCTAACTTACAAGGGGCTAATCTCACAGGAGCAAACCTCACAGGTGCGAATCTCCAGCGAGTCAGCTTCACAGGAGCAAACCTGACTAAGGCTAACCTCACTAACGCCAATTTGACAGGAGTAAATCTTAACTCCGTCAATCTCACTCAAACTCTGTTATTTGGGGCTATTTTAGATAATGCTGATAAAGAATTTGCCGCCCTCAACGGTGCTTTATTCTCCCCAAATGACATTACCTCTACAATTGATTTACCGCCAAATGAACCACCCGCTCATCCTGACAATATTAGTAGTAATAATGACACAAGTATTTGGGAATCTCATAACCCCATAGATTCAGTCATTCAAATGGCAGAAGGCATCCCCATTTTACCAACCGACTTTATGGAACTTTGAATTAAGGCTGTAGGGGCGCAGGGCCTGCGCCCATTCAGGAGTCAGGAGTCAGGAGGGCAGGGGAGCAGAGGAGTAGAGGAGCAGAGGAGTAGAGGAGTAGGGAAAACTTCTTAACAACAGACAACGGACAACTGACAACTGACAACTGACAAATCACCAATCACCAATCACTCACTGTGTCCATAAAAGTTGATAGTATATTCAGAAATCTTGACTCCTGTTTGTGCCTCTACTTGACGTAGCAACTCATCGGGTAATTCTATATGTATATCTATAATTTTATTTGTATCTATGCAGTTCACATGACTATGGGAATCACTAATATTTCCGTATAATCGCCCATCACAATGTTCAATACATTCTATGATACCTTGTCTAGATAAAGCTTCTAAGTTTTGATATACAGAAGTATGTCCAATTCCCTTACCTTCTTGATTAAGATGATCATAAATCTCTCTGGCTGAAAGATGTTCCTTACTTTGCCAAAGTAATTCTAAAACAAAGCGACGTTGACGGCTAACACGCATTCCTAACATTTGACACCGATCTAAAGCATCTTCTAAGGAACGAATAGGTTTAGGAGAACTCGCTTGTTTATACATATTTCAATTGATGAACTCTAGGAATTTGTAAAAAATCAATTCAAAATATACCTATGGCTGACGGAAAAAGTCTTTCCGTACTCCTGACTCCTGCTGTAACACAGTTTTAATCTAAAACAAACTCATTACAACTTTAGCTTAAAATTCTGATAAGTGTACATCAAAAGTGGATGAAAAGCTGCTAATGTTGATTTTCATCACTGTTGAGTAAGTAAGAAAGTAGATATTTAGTCCATGACAATCACAATCACCCTCAACAACGACTCTATTTATAATTTGGATTTGTCACCTGCATTAATGGTGATTGAACCACTGTTGCAAACGGGAAGTATTTCCTCCCACGAACAGCAACTGCATTTGGAAATTAACTATGAACGAGAAGCAAATGATCCACGGGAACTATCAGAAATTCCAGAGGTAAGACTTTGGTTCGTGCGTCTTGATGCTAAGTATCCCTGGTTGCCATTTTTACTAGACTGGAAAGCAGGAGAATTAGCTCGTTATGCAGCTATGTTAGTCCCTCATCAGTTTAGTGCTAAAGAAGGTATCCAATACAACCCCGAAGCTTTAGAAATATTTTTGATGCACAAAATCTTTATTTTAAGTGATTGGTTGCATAAACAAGATATTGCTAGTCCATCTAGACTAAAATCTTTAGCACAACTTCTGGGTTATGAATTAGATGATGCTTTTTTTGAAATGATTGAAAAAGGTAATTTCTAAGTAGGTGGGCGTTAAAAATTGTCGTTGGGGCAAGGGAACAGGAAACAGGGAACAGGGAACAGGGAACAGGGAACAGGAAGAAAGTTTTGAGCGATTTTACTTTTCTTCACATACCTTTAAATTTTTCTGTTCACCTACTTAGAGGCAATATGCAGACAGAGGAGAAAGATTAACATTTTTTCTCCACAATCAAACAGATGCAAGTTAAAGATCCCAGAGCTTGCTTCTGAAAGTTCTTTGATGATTTTGGATTTTGAATCTAAAAATAAAATCCAAAATCCAAAATTCATATTCATCCACCCCAGATTTTTTCTAATACTGTTTGTGGGGAAATATCTGTGATTTTTCCAGTAGGCGAAGTGACAGCTAAGACTTTCTCACTTGTGGGTAATAATTTCTCAGCCTCAGTAGAATTGAGTAAGACGATTGTATATGTTTCTACGGCTATAGCCAGTTGGAGGAGGTTATTTTCTACAGACAACATTAAACTAGCACCACCAATTATGGCAGTTAATTTACCAATATCATCTGGGGAAGTGACTTTAAGATTGTGACAACATTCCAGGAGCGATCGCACAAAAACCTCATTATTGGCTTCTTTAATGACAACAACAGGTAAATCTGGCTGTTTTTGTTGACAAGCTTCAATAATTTGTTGCCAACTTTCTACTGTATAAGTTGTCTCTAAAGTAGTTCCACCACCATTAATGAGAATAAAACCTGTTTCGTTTACTCCTAAGCGTTTTTGTTCTGCTTGCGCCCATTCAATATCTACTTTAGGCACATTGACTGATAATGCTGGACAAGGAGTATCAATCTTTAAGGGCTTTAGTAAATCATGGTAAGTTTTCGCTACATATTGGGATAGTTTCGCTGTAATTGAGTTAGTGAGGAAAACTGCACCTTGGCCTTGGTAGCCAATACGAGTCGGGATTCCTGTTAACCACATTAGTAAACCAATTAACCAACTTTGTCCGACAATAATAGCCACATCATACTCGCGATCGCGGATCATGCCGACTAAGTTACCCCAATCAGCGAGACTATTACGATCTTTGTAATCAAAGGTTAATACATCATGAACGGACTTACTAATCTTGTAAGCTGCCTTTGACTGGGGTTCTACAATGACATCAATCTGCGCGTGGGGATAATAACGCTTGAGATCATCAAGAGTAGCAAAAAACAGAATTTGGTTATCAATTGAGCCAGGTACAAGGGCTACTACACGCATAATATTTATTGACGCTTATCGTTCTATATTTTAGGAGAATATAGGAATTCAGAAGTTCACAAGTTCAGGAGTTTTTGAACTTTGAATTTATTATCCTTTAGTTAAAGATTAGGAAAAGTTGTGCATCTACTAATTCCCGCAGCCGGAAGCGGCAAAAGAATGGGGGCTGACCGTAATAAACTTTTATTACAGGTACATTCAAAACCTTTGATTGCTTGGACTTTGTTAGCAGTGGAAGCTGCAAGTTCTATTAATTGGATAGGAATTGTTTCTCAACCTCCCGATTGGGACGACTTTAAGTCCATTATCGCTGACTTAAAGCTGAAAAAAACAATAGAATTAATTCCTGGCGGTTCTACTCGTCAGGAGTCAGTATATAATGGTTTACAGGCATTACCAGCTAATGCAAAACAAGTATTGATTCATGACGGCGCTCGTTGTTTGGCAACACCAGATTTATTTAATGCTTGTTCGGAAAGAATTTTTAATTGTTCTGGTTTAATTGCGGCTGTACCTGTTAAAGATACAATTAAAGTTGTTGATGAAAATGACATCATTAAAAGTACACCAGATCGTCAGCAGCTTTGGGCAGCCCAAACTCCCCAAGGGTTTGATGTAAAATTGTTAAAACAGTGTCATGCTGAAGGTGTGCGTCAAGGGTGGGAAGTGACTGATGATGCGGCTTTATTTGAAAAATGCGGTATTGAAGTGAAAATAGTTCCAGGAGAGGAGACTAATTTAAAAATTACCACTCCTCAAGATTTAGCGATCGCCGAATTTATACTTAGTTATAGATCATAGGTAGGGGAGCAGGGGAGCAGGGGAGTAGGGGAGCAGGGGAGCAGGGGAGCAGGGGAGCAGAGGAGCAGGGAGTAAGGGGGAAGAATTTTTTTAGTTAATAATTTACAATCTAAAATCCAAAATCTAAAATCTAAAATCCAAAATACTGAATGGCCAAGAATATCCCTATAGCTACGAAAATAGAAGCGATTCTTTATTTAAAAGGAAAACCGTTATCCGTCAGTGAAATTGCTGAATATGCGGCGTGCGATCGCTTGACAGCAGAAGAAGGAATTATTGAACTGATTGAGAATTATGCCCGTCGAGATACAGCTTTAGAAGTTGTAGAAACTGACAATGGTTATAGTTTACAACTGCGTTCAGAATTCCATGATTTAGTGCAAGCTTTGATACCCGTAGAATTTGGTGTAGGGGCTTTGCGGACATTAGCAGCGATCGCTCTCCATAATCCCATATTGCAAAGCGAATTGATTAACCTCCGGGGTTCTGGTGCTTATCAGCACGTTCAAGAATTAGTAGAGTCAGGTTTTGTTCGCAAACGCCGAGATAATGACTCTCGCTCTTTTGCTCTGCAAATAACACCAAAATTTCATCAGTATTTTCAAATCGAACAACTTCCCCAAATTTTGACCACTCAAAATAAAGAACAACAATTAGAACTAGAGTTAGAAGCACCAGAAGTCACCAATTAAAGATTAAATTCCTATTCCCTATTCCCTGCGATGCACTGAGCTTGTCGAAGTGTTCCCTGTTCCCTTTTCCCTATTCTCTGTAGAAAATGCGCTACTCTAGTAATATGGTTTAGAGTAGAATTAGCAATTAAGCTAATATAAATCGCCAATGGTGTTTGATCCTGATTTTTTGCATGACGACTCTGAGCAACACCCTAATCAACTTCTGAATGATCACTTTGGGGAAAACCCAAATCAGTTACTTAAATATTTACAGCATCAATCCCCTGAAGTTTTAGCCCGTGTCGCCCAATCCGTCAGCCCCGAAATTAAACAAATCATTTCCCAGAATGTCCAAGGACTCGTGGGGATGATGCCGGCAGAGCATTTTAACGTACAAATTACCACAGACCGGGATAATCTAGCGGGGCTACTGGCATCGGCAATGATGACGGGTTATTTTCTCCGCCAAATGGAACAAAGGATGCAATTGGAACACTTATCTAATCAATAGTTAAGAGTACAGATGTGATTAATCATAGCTGTAGTTTTAGTGTTCCCCGTTCCCTGCGATGCACTGAGCTTGTCGATAGCGTAGCGTGGCGTAAGCCATAGTGTTCCCCGTTCCCCCGTTCCCCGTTCCCCGTTCCCTACTATCGAGGATAAGTTCCTGAACGGACTTTAAAGACTTGAGTTTTCCCCTTGCGGTTGACTTCTATTACAAGAATGTCCCCAACGGTACTAGATTCAACTATCTTCTGAACTTGAGCAGTAATTTTGATTTGTTTACCATTAATTTTGTGAATGATATCACCAGGAAGCAGTCCCCCTGTCTGTGCTGGTGACTTTTCCATGACTTTCCTGATCACAATACCCACATCTGGCTGAATATTCAGTTGATCTTCTTCTTGAAGTCGCTGTTTTGTTGTTGCGGAAATGTCCACCATCTCAATTCCTAAAAATGGGTGAGCAACTTCTCCTGTAGTAAATAGTTCATTAGCGACACGAAAAGCGGTTTCAATGGGGATAGCAAAACCGAGTCCTTGAGCGTCAGCACGGATAGCAGTATTCACGCCGATAACTTGTCCTTGAGCATTTAAAAGCGGTCCGCCAGAATTACCAGGATTAATTGCTGCGTCTGTTTGAATAAAACTCACCCGCTTATTAGGAACACCGACTTGGACACTGGTTCGGTCTGTGGCGCTGATAATACCAATAGTGACAGTATTATCTAAACCCAAAGGATTGCCAATAGCGATCGCCCATTGTCCAGGAATTAAATTTTGAGAATTACCTAACGTGACTGTCGGTAATTTATTAGCAGAAATTTTGACTGCGGCTATATCTGTAACCGTATCAACTCCTACCACCTTCCCCTCAAAAGTCCGTCCATCTTTGAGGGTAACTTGTACCGTGTCCGTATCGGCAACTACATGAGCATTAGTCAGTAACTTACCATCTTCACTAAGAATAAATCCTGAACCTGTCCCCCGCTCAATTTTTTGTGAAGGTGCTGGTTGTTCATAATCTTTGAAAAACGGATGCAACAAGGGATTTTTTAAAACTTCAGAAAATGGATTTGATACTTTCCGAATTGCATTAATTCGCACAACCGCAGGTCCAGTTTTACCCACAGCAGTAGCGATAAAATTCACATTATCACTCCCAGGAGAATTAAGCATTCCATTTACTGGCTCAGAAACTATAGAGTCAGTAGGTAAAGATACTGTAATATTTTTTAACTGTTGAAACGAAAGATTGTGTAACCAAAAATATCGCCCCGCAAATACACCACCACCACCGCCAATTGCTATCAAACACAGATAAACAGCCAGTTGCTTCCAGGAGACCTTCATAATATTTAAGAATAATTGCACTCAAAGACAGCTTTTCATTATGTCTTTAGTGTAGTCAAACAAACGTTCAGTGAAAAGATTACTTTACATATAAATATAAGAAATTTGTCAGCATATTCGGGGATCACATCTAGTTATCAGATTTCATCATGAATTTATCTAATATCAGTAGTAGAAAGATGGAGGAAAAATTTTTATCCTAGCTTTACGAATCCCCAACTAAAATCTAAAAATTAGCGATTTCTGGACTTATTCACATGAAATTTTCCCATCGTTCACTTTGTTTTCTGAGCTTATTTAGCACTTTGGGGTTATTAACCACATTGCCACAACCACAAAGCGTTAATGCTAGTCTAGGTAGTTGTCCCATTCCCGTTTTAGCTCGAATTCAACGCTATCAAGTCAACCGTGGTGAAACTTTAGCAGCTATAGCCAATCGCTATAACTTAGCACCAGAGACAATTATCGGTATGAATCCATCCATCAGGAATGGGCTAATAAACGCAGGAACAGAACTACAAATTCCCCCTTTCAATGGGATTGTTGTCGAAGTCCCCCCCAATCAAACTTGGCGACAAATAGCATCCAAGTATAAAGTTCGTCCAGATACAGTATTTGAAATTAATGGTTGTCAGACAAACCCAAAATTTGTCTTTTTACCCATACTTCCCGGAGTAGCTACCACTCCTCGAATAATTGCCAAATCCCCCACACCTAGTAACTCTACAGGAAACATCACTGGTTATCCTTTACCAAATGGAGCAGATGCAGGATTAGCCTATGGTTGGCAAATTCACCCCATTACAGGGGATGTTTTTTTTCATAGTGGCATAGATTTATTAGCACCAGTAGGTACTTCCGTCGAAGCGATCGCTCCTGGAATCATCGTTTTTGCCAAAGAACAGGGTAGTTATGGCAAATTAGTCATTATTAACCATGCAGATGGCTTACAAAGCCGTTACGCCCAACTAGACAGCATCAAAGTTAATCTCGGTCAAACAGTCAATAAAGGCGATATTTTAGGAACAGTTGGAACAACAGGACAACCAACCTCAACCCAACCTCATCTTCATTTTGAAATGCGTTTTAACGGTTCTCTCGGTTGGGAAGCAAAAGATCCCAAAGGGTTTTTGAAGTAAGAACGTAGGGGCGCAGGGCCTGCGCCCAGTCAGGAATCTA
>NZ_VIKW01000040.1 GCF_009711975.1 Anabaena sp. UHCC 0204 | reverse complement strand
GCAGCTATTACTAATCGAAATGATATAATCAGAATTATCACCGTTATTTGTTTTCGTAATTAAGAGGTAAATCCATCATGGAAAAAATAGAACTTGAACTAGATAGACTCACTTTTGAACGGGCAAAAACTATTGCCATAGTTAATCAATCAACATTATCAGAATTGATTACTCAAGTAATTGAACGTTTAGCAGAAATTCAGGAAAAAAAAGATCCCTTAATGGGATTATATGCAGATGTTCCAGAAATTGTTGATGAAATAGTTGTTGAGGCCATGGAAAAAAGAGGATATAGTTTATAAAATGGATAAAGTAGAGAAATCCCTACTTGATACTGATATTCTTTCAGAAATTATTAAACGGGCAAATCCTCGGATTATTGCCAAAGCCGATATTTACTTAAGTCAGTTTGAGAAATACACAATTTCTGCAATTACAGTTATGGAAATTGTGGAAGGATGGCATAAACGTCAGCAAAAAGAACGTCTTCAGCAATTTTTAAACATCCTAATTTCACAGGAAATATTATCTTTTGATTTGACAGCTTCTGTATTAGCCGGAAAAATTTATGCTGATTTAGAAATAACAGGAAAAAGAATTGGTTATCCTGATTGCATGATTGCTGCTATTGCTATCAGTCATAATCTGACTTTAGTTACTGGTAATTTATCTCATTACCAAAGAATTCAAGATTTAGGTTATTCACTAATACTAAATAATTGGCGTTTATAGTCAAAATGGCAATGGATGAATTAATCTCAAATATCCCCACTCAGGTGCAATCTCCTCCTATTTCTGTACAAGTATGTCAACATCGAACTTGTAGAAAACAAGGTGCAAAGGAAGTATTAGCGGCTTTACAAGCTTTCCCTATAGCTAATACAACAGTTACAGTTAGTGGCTGTTTAGGTCAATGTGGTAATGGTCCAATGGTGCTAGTCTTACCAGAGATGGTTTGGTATTGTCGGGTTCAACCTCAAGAAATACCTCGATTGGTAGAACAACATTTGTTAGGTGGTAAAAAAGTTAAAAAAATGCTTTATTATCGGTTTCATCCCCACGGATAAAGCTGACTGAAAATATATAAATTCTGTAAGTTGGTGCATTAAGAAGGAAGACAATAAATGGATATTCAGCATCTACGACAATCGTTAAAAATGAAGTGGCTAAATTATTACGAAGAAAATCGTTCTTGGCTAGTGAAAATGCGAATTTGGAAAGATTATCATGGTTTACGCCGACCTTCTTCTGGTTACATTTTAGCAACTTTATCTGTTTTAGAACCAGAGTTAAAAAAAATCCTCCCGTTTATTTTGGATTTGAATAATAATCCTGATCAAATAATTGCAGCATTGGGTTTACACTTCAATCCTGAACAGGAATTAAATTTATCAAAATCCCCACATTCTCAAGCTAAAAATGAGATTGTTAGTACCTCTCCTGCTCACATACCTTTGACAGATTCATCTATTTCCAAAGAACGTAAACAGGTATTATTAAACATGACAACAGGTGTTTCAGTGCTTGCAGTCGCTACGCCAGTTTATCACCATTCTACAGCCAAATTACCTGTTGCTGTCGAAAGAATAAATACTGAGATATCATCTAGATCCAAACCTGTACCACTTTCATCTACTAAACTTGTAAGTAATGGGAGATTGGGACAAATTCCGGGAAAACATTTTGTTGATAAAACAAGCCTCTTACATCAAACTAATGCTCGTAGTTTACCTTCTTGGATAGATGAATTTTGTCCAGGTAGAGGAAATAAGCAAAGTTAAGTGAGATATCAATTATCCATTATTCAGGGGGTATTCGTGAGAAACGAAGGGAATAGAGACTATTTCCCCCTCTGTTTCCCCAACTTGGACTTTTAAACCCACTCCACCTGCTTTACTCCTGATGTAACCTAGTCCAAAATGACCATCTGGGGTGTCTGTATAGCTGGTGAGTTTACCTACTTTTTCTTCCCCAATGGTGATCACTGTTGCTGGTTCAGCAGCACCACTGAGGCGAATTCCCCAAAGGTATTGTTTTACACCTTTGTATGTATTTAATCTAGCAATGGTTTCTTGACCGATATAACAACCTTTAGTAAAGGAAACTGTCTGCCATAAACCCACTTCTAAGGGGTTGTAATCATCCGTGAGTTCTAAATCTGGGGCGGGACGACCTTGTAATATTCGTAACATCTCCCAGGCGCGATCGCTCAATTCCACAGCCCCAAATCCCAGTATTTTCTCCCACCATTCTTGTTTTTCCGCTATAGGTAAAATCAGGGTATATCCAGGTGCAGCCACACCGCTACCCACTGCAACTATCACTCCATTCACTAAAATATGATTACCATCGGGTTGACCAATTAACGCACCAGCCCCCAGTTTTTCGACCATAGCATGGCTTTGGGGTCCAATCAGGCTCAAAGTTGCCATTTCCTCGGTTACATCCGTTAATTTGACTTTATCTGCAAAGAAGATATAACGATCTAACCATTGCATGAGTACCTGACGACGGTTAGGGGAAACTACCAATAGGACTGCATCCTCTAATACATAAGCAGTAACTAAATCAATCGTGCGGGCGGTAGATGTCACCATCACAGTATCACAGCCCTGTCCAGGTTTGAGGGATTGAAAATCGTTGGTACTTTGATTGTGTAAAAACCGCAGTCTATCATCGTCAGATACACGGATAAGTCCCCAATTTGAGCGATCGCTTACCACTACCCCATCTTTAACTAATTGGATAGCAGTTGTGTCTTTATCATTAATTGCGGATGTTAACATAATTATGCAGAATGCCTTATTTTCAATATGATCATTTGAGGAATATTAGCAAATAATTGGTGATTGTCAGTAGTCAGTAGTCAGTAGTCAGTAGAAAAAATATTCTCCCTGCTCCCCTGCTCCCCTGCTCCCTTGCCCCTCTGCTCCCCTGTTGCCTAATTTGCTATACAATAGCGATCGCGCCCTTGTTCTTTAGCATGGTACAAAGCTTGATCAGCATTGGCAATTAGTGTATCTGCTTTAACTTCCGCACCAGGTATAAATGAGGATATTCCTAAGCTGACTGTTACAATATCCTTGATTTCAGATTTTGCATGAGGAATCGCTAGATCATAAAGTGCTTCCTGTAGCCGAGTCGCTACCATAATAGATCCTTTTAAATCAGTGTTAGGAAGAAGGATAGCAAACTCTTCTCCACCATAACGCGCTACTAAATCAGTAGGACGCTCAATATCTTGATGACGAATAAATTGATACACTGTTTGGGCAATTTTTAATAAGCAATCATCACCAGCTAAATGACCGTAGTAGTCATTATAGCGTTTAAAAAAGTCAATATCGAATAAAATTAGGGAAAGTGGCTGTTGTGTTTCTGCTAATTTTTGCCATTCTTTTGTCAGACGATTATTAAAACAGCGTCGGTTAGCTACCTGAGTTAAAGCATCCAGATTCGCTAGTTGTTCTAGTTTCTGGTTTGCATCTTGTAGAGCTAGTTCAGTTTGTTTACGTGCAGTAATATCACGGATAGTAATAGCAAAACCATCACCTAATTTGACAGCCACAAAGTGAAACCAGGAAGACTCTCCTGATTGATAGTAAAAATCCCTTTCTAGCGGTTCACCCGTCTCGACAATAGCCACAAATTTATCAAAAAGTTGGGAATCAAATCGGCTCAGGAATCTTTTCAGCACCAGTTTACCAATCATTTCTTCCCTACTTCTAGCAAAGGCTCTAGCAATAACTGGGTTCACAACTAAGCAGCGAAAATCCTCAATATCCCCCGTCTCTGGAGTACGGATAGCTTGCATGGCGGCTACACCGTCAAGTGAACTATTTAATACACTGGCTAGTAAAGCTCTTGACTGATAAAGGACTTCTTCTGTTTCTCTGCGGGTAGTAATTTCTTTTTCTAGCAGTTGTTGTTGGCGTTGAATAGTTAGTTGATTATCTAAACGCGCTACCACTTCTTCAATTTGAAAAGGTTTTGTGATATAATCTACACCACCGGATTTAAAAGCTGTGACTTTATCAAAGACATCATCTAAAGCACTAATAAAAATCACTGGGATACTACGTAAATTTTCATCAGCTTTTAAGGCTTGACAAACTTGATAACCGTCCATTTCTGGCATTTTGATATCTAATAAGATTACATTTGGCCGCTTCACCTTGACAGTTTTAAGCGCCATTCTCCCACTTGTTACACTGCGGACTGTATAACCGAGTTTAACCAACAAATCGCTTAATAGTTGCAGATTTTCGGGAATATCGTCTACTAATAGAATAGTACCTTTATTGTCAAACTCAGTATCAAGATTCATTGCTTATCAGAGGCTCGCTAATTCAACTATCGTCAAGGATCTGTATATGGTATCATCAAAGTATTAAATTATTCTCACGCAAAGGCGCAAAGGCGCAAAGGTAAGAAATTATAGTTTTTTTCGATATAATCAGGACTTACGCACAAGTCATGAAAGAACGAACCACGAAGGGACGAAGGAAACGAAGGAAAGAGGGTTTCAGAGATGTTTTGCGTGGGTTCTAATAATTTCAAATGTGGAAATTTTCCAAGGTTGAATTTTTTCTTCTGGTTTGATAGGATTTTCTAATAAGTTAACTGGTTTTCCTAATGTGAATAAATCACTTTCTAAAGATAAATCTGCTGTTTTTCCGTGACATTCATAACAGCGAATTAAGAATTTTTCTGGATGATCTTCGCTGGGTTTAAGTGCCATTAATATCAAGTTATCGGCTGATAAATTTAGAAAACTGTGGCTTGGGGAAGCATTCTCTTTTGATTGGTAATTCTCTGGATTTACTAATATTTGCAAAGGAACATTTAACTCATAACCGCGTTTAACAGTTTCTGCTGTTTCCCAACTTCCAATATGAGGATATAAGCTGTAGGTAAATTCGTGTATTCCTCTATCAGCTTGGAAGTCTGGCCAATTGGAACTTCGCAGCAAGGTAAGACGCAGTTGGCTCGGTTGGGCATCGTAACCATATTTACAATCATTGAGGAGGCTGACTCCGTATTTTCCGCTGGCTGTATCTGTGGTTAAATCTGCCCAACGTAAAGCGGGTACTTCCCATTTTGCCTTTTCTGCGGGAGTTTGGGGATTTGTGGGACGACGAATAGCACCGCAGGGAATTTCATAAGTGGCAAATTCGGCTTGGAGATTGAGAGGAAAGGCTGTTTTTACTAATACCTGATTTTCTTGCCAATTTACAGTAGTAGCGATTTTCAAAAGTGGTGAACTGATTTGCAAAATGTAGTCTTGACAAAATTCCGATTTTCCTAATTGACGCACTACTCGCAAGCGTTGTTGAATTTCTCCATGTTCTTGCCAGGCAATTGATTTTAATTCGGTTGCAGGTAGCGGTTTTGTGTTATAATTGGGATCGATGTTCCAAGCATCCCAATATTGGCCGCTGTCGGTAAAGGCTTGAAGTTGATTTCCTGCACCGTTTAAAATTTCTCGTTGTTGGATTTTGTTAAAGATGCTGGTTAAATCTCCGGTTTCGGGGTTAACTTGAATTTGCAAATATTCATTTTCTAATATCCAGTTTTGCGGAAATATTTGCGGTTGGGGGGAAGAGGGAGAAAGCCAGAAAATGCTGTAACCTATTGAGGGGACAGTTGCGAAAAATAACAAAGTTGAATTTTCACTGTTTTGGGATAAAATTTCTTTTCCTTCAAGATCAGAAATTTTCCATGTGGGATAATCTGTGGTGATGATTTTCCCTAAGTCAACTTTCACAACTTCGGAACGTTCCCAGTTGAGAGGGTTAAAAATTATGACAGGGATATTTTCAGAATTGGAAGATTGTGGTATATTAATTTTAGATGTGATTCCTATTAATGACTCGTGTAATATTTCCATTCCCACTTTTTCCACCGCTTCCCATTCTGGTAAAGCGTCTGCGTAAACTTGGGTAATGGAAGAACCTGGTAAAATATCGTGAAACTGGTTAAATAAAACTTTTTTCCATGCGGTTTCTATTTCGGCTTGGGGAAATTCTTTACCAGAAATGATATTTGCTAAAGTTGCGAATAATTCAACACTATATAATAGATGTTCTGATTGACGATTCCAGCGTTTTTGGTCTGCGTGAGTAGTATAACAGCCGCGGTGGAATTCTAAATAAAGTTCGTTTTCCCAAACTGGTAAATTTTGACTTGGGGATTTGATTTGCTGGAGATATTTTTGGGAAGTTGTAAATTCTAACTTGGGGAAAATCGGAGAATGTTCCCAACGTCGTGCAGTTTCTAGCATATCACGAGTTGGACCACCACCATGATCACCAACACCGGGAAGCCAAAGGGAATTTTGTAACCCTGTTTGAGTTTTCCACTCACAGGCATACTGAGCCATTTTAACAGGTTCGATAGTTTCGCCAATGAGTGCAGACATGAAACTTAATGTTTGACTACCATCAGGCGATCGCCACCAAAATAAGCCATAATCAAATTTAGTTGTATCATTCCAGCGGAGTTTTTGAGTCACAAAGAACTCAATTCCCGCATTTTCTAAAAATTGGGGTAACGTCGCACAAAAACCAAAAGTATCGGGAACCCAAACCACGGGAGATATTTTCCCAAACTTCTGGAGAAAATACCGCTGTCCATATAATAACTGACGAACTATAGACTCACCCGCAATGAGATTTAAATCCGGTTCTACCCAAAAACCGCCCAAAACTTCCCATTTTCCCGCTTTTACTTGATTTTGAATTTCTCGAAATAAGTCGGGACGATTTTCTTCCACCCAAGCATACAACGCCGGTGTAGTATGACAGAAAATTAATTCGGGAAAATCATGTTGGAGGTTTAAAGCTGACTCAAAAGTATTTTGTGCTGCTTTCCAAGTTTCCTCAACAGGCCATAACCATGCTAAATCTAAATGAGCATGACCTAATAAAGATATTTTATATTTTTGGGTGTTGATAAATTCAGCTAAACCCAAATATGTTTCTCGCAAATTTACTAGATATGTTTCCCAGTCTTGATTTTCTACTTCTTTGCGATTTGTGACTTTCTCAACTTCTGTCGCTAAACCTGTTAGTTTTTCTGGTGCGGAATTTTCCAACAGAATTTCCACAACCGCTAATTCATCAGCAATAAAACCAGCATCGGGATGATTGTAATCTGTTGACTCAAAAATTGCAAGCGATCGCATCAATGCCCCGTTGTCATGTCCCGGACTCACCAACCGCAAAGCTATGGTAAACTCTTCACCAGAACTTACACTCGGACTTAGCAACACTCGCGGGGAAGAATCAAACAAATCTCCCGTCAATACTAACTTATCATTAACATATACTTCTGCTAAATCCGCCCACCACACCAAAGCCAAGCGTAAAGATAAACCCGCTAAAGGAAAATTGTGTAAATGCTGGGGAACAGAGAATTTTTGAATTAACCATAAAACCTGTTTTCCCCCTTTCCAGGAAATATGATCTTTTTCATTTAGCTCAACAGGTTGCCAATCAGTTAAACTAAATGGGATAAAATCAGTAACTACCCCGTCAGTTTCCTGATATCGCCAGTTTGACTGGATATTAACCTGACAACAAGAACGCAAATTTTCAATTGCGGTGGATATAGATTTGGTATTTAATGATGATACAGGAAGAGTCATATTTCCGATAAAATAATATAAATAATTGACACTGACAAAAATTAACAGTTTTGTGGGAGTCTCTTCACAATTAACAATTAAAAATAGTTTCCGTCGGGGATTTAAAACTGAAACTACGTGTAAACTTAGAATTACTTGACACTTACTTTAACTTACGATCACCTAAAGCGACAACTTACAACATTATTACCATGTCTTCCGGTTCTTCAAATCGCTATCAAAGCAAACTCTTTAACTTTGTCTACCAGCATACTCGGCGGTTGACACAAACATTGGAAAACACCTTCAAAAATTTGCAAGTTGCGACTCAAGTAAGTGTAGGTTCTCTACTTTATCCACTGTACCAACTATTGCAACAAAATGAAACAGCAAAACAATTACAATCAGCAACTCCTCCCCCCACTGACGCACCAATTCAACATATATTAGATATAGTCAAAAATCTTCCGCCTGGAGAAGCTGATATAGCAACTTCCGCAAAAACAACTCCTTTCACATTTTTAGGATCTTTGTGGGAGAAAGTTTTTCCCAAGCAGAATTCTCAAACACCGGAAAATACACTCCAGCAGCATATACCAACAGTACAGGGAATTGCCACAGAATTACAAACCCGTAATTTAGTATTAGTGAGTGCAGATAATCGCATTTTCGATGTTTTCACACCCCAGCAAAACACAAAATTAGCAGATAGAATTAATAGCGAAATTAGCGAATATCGGTATTCTTTACAATTAATTGGTCATCAACAAAAAGAATTATTACCAGAAATTGATCGTCTTCTCAATAAATTAACTGATGAAGATTCTACAATAGCACGAAAATCGCTCCTGAATCCAATTAAACTTTTTGGATTTCTCGATAAATTAGTCGCGAATTTGGAAACTACGGCTTTAGTACCTGTACAACAACGTAGTCAAGAAATTGTGAATAATTTCTCAAAACCGTTTAGTGATTTAACAGTAAATAATGATAACATAGAATCGCATAAAACCAATATTTCTGATTTAATAGCAGCAGCGATAAATTACTTCTTTGGAGGAAGAAATAATTATCAAATTGGTTCAAATCCTACGGCTGAAAAACTACCGAAAAAATATGATTATCAAAAAAGCTTCGCACCAAATCAGTTAAATATTAATGATTCTTTAGGAGATACTTGGCTGACATGGAATGATTTATTTGGTGAAACAAATATCAATATTGATGAAGAAATAGTAGAGAAATCAGTTAACAATGATGCTACTAGGTTACAAGGAAGACAATGGGGATTACCGAGCGATCGCATTAAAATAGGTCAAAACCCACACCAACCTAAAAATAAAGAATTTAACAGTCAAACCAGCCAAGGATTTGATTTTAAGCCCGACTGGATTGATATTTCTGCAACTTCACTAGGTTATGAAAAGCACCCATTAGAACAAATTCTGGAATGGTTAGATGCAACTATATTATGGATAGAACAAATATTCACAAATATGTTATATTTTTTCCGGGGTTTATTGTTTGGTAGATAATTACAGCAGAATCAAGTAATCAAAAGTAAAAGCATGGAAATCAATATTAATTCACTGCTTTCTTGCTAATTTTTTAGCAATGAGCAAATTTTTATTTGTTGGAAATTTGTTATATTAGGTATAGTATATTTTTGAGTTATACAACCTTGTAGTTTAATCATGGGAGAAATTATTACCCAGAACGATAATTTTAGAAATATACGATTCCTATTTGATTTTTGAATAAAACTCCGTATACCTTTATTTATTCTTCCCTGTTCCCTGTTCCCTATCTCTACGAGTAAATTTAGAAACCAAACCGGATTGCTATATAAATAGAATTATCAATAATTTAGTATCTAATTGACATCAACTGCATAGTTTTAAAAACATTTTCAGAAATAGTCGCACAATTTCAACATACTTCAGGCAAATTCCGTTAACACCATGTTACATTTAACAAGTGATGCCTTAGAAGCAGGAAGAATATATAGATCAACAGGTGCAATTCGGACGGAAAAATTGAGATCAGATATCTATCGTGCTTGGGAAAGATCACACTGTCAAGGTGCAAATCCTCGTGCTTTACAAGCAGAAAAACTCTCAATCATAGATACCGAACGGTTGTTAGATTCACATAGTTATCTAATTAATGTAGCTCAACCCTATGCACGCATTTTATCACAAGCTGCGGGAACAGAACGTCATGCCGTAATGTTAAGTAACCAAGAAGCAATTTTGCTTAATGTTATAGGTGACAAAGAAACCGTTCATGGTTCAGAATCATTTCCTGCTCATGGTACTTTACTATCAGAAGCTGTAGCTGGTGCTAATGGTATCGGTACAGCATTAGCTGAAAAAGATTATGTACAAATAGTATCAGCCGAACATTTTATTGAAGGATTTCATCCATTTAGTTGTCAGGGAATTCCACTACATAATGATAAACAGGAAATTGTCGGAGTAGTCAGTATTTCAGTGCGTAGTGCTGATGCTCACCAGCGATTAAAAGAAATATTAATCTGTGCTTCTCACGGTATTGAAGCTGAATTTTTAATTGCTAAATTAGAAAAAGATGTTCGTCGGATACTAGCATCAAGTCCTGATGATTATCAACCACTAGAAGAACTACGTCAAGATATCATTCAATCACATAATGCAGCAAGATTAAAACTTGAAGTTGTATCTCGCATGGTAGTTGTTAATAAGTTAGACTATGCAATGCAACTACTTCAACAAGCTGAAAAATCAATTCAACTCTTTCGTCACCGTGCCGATACTTGGCGTAATCTTGCATCATTGGAAACAGGTATAAGCCAGCCTTTATCACTTACTAAGTGTATCCAGGATCTTATAGACCTCCTAGCAACTGAAATCACAATTCGTAAAGTTGAAGTTATCACATATTGGCAAGAACCAATCAATGTAATATTTGACCAAAAAAGCCTTTTACGTAAGCTGCTTAGTTGTTTTTTACAAGCTTTTGAACGGGGAAATACAGGCGGAGTAGTAGAAGTAAAAGTAGATAAAATACAGACTTCTGGATTAGCAAGAGTCAGTTTTCTGGCAATTCCAGCATTAGGTATTTCTAAAACAGATCCAGTCCCATATATTTTTACTCTACCCTTAGTCAATCAGCATTTAGTAAATACTTATAAAATATGAAATTTAATCATTTAGAAAAGCGAAAAGTAGTAATTGCGGATGATGATGAAGATAGTAGAATGCTGTTAGCTTTTTTACTGGAAGATGAAGGTTGGTTAGTAGAACAAGCAAAAAATGGTAAGGAAGCGATTGAAAAAGTAGTTCAAGAAAAACCTCATCTATTAATTTTAGATAATAGGATGCCTGAACTAACAGGAACTCAAGTATATCAACAATTACAGGGACAAAAGATTGATTTAACTACTATTTTAGTAACTGCTTATGGAGATATAGAGGAATTAGCCAGTTCTTTGGGTATAGTACATTTTCTCAGAAAGCCAATTGATATTTCAGAACTACTTTTAATCATTGAATCTGCTTCTGAAACAAGGGGTGATAAGCAATAGGAAATTTACGTTAGGATTAGGAGTCAGGAGTATGGCTTACGCTACGCTATCAATAAGCCCTAAGTAGAGAATATTTTAGAAAATTTCAACTTTCTTTTATTCTATTCCTTTTTCCTCCTGGCGTTGCTGAATTGAAGTATGAAATTGAAAAATCAAAGATTTCAAACCCTTACTCTCTGTGACTGGAGCGCCTCTGCGTGAAACAAAATCATACTCTTAATCAGCAACGCCTTCCTCCTCACTCATGAATGGGCGCAGGCCCTGCGCCCCTACCTCCTAGCTTAAAATTCCACAATTACTGGTGTATGATCACTTGGTTGAACTAACTTCCGAGGTGCAACATCAATAATACAACTTTGGGCGCGTTCATACAAAATTGGTGTGAGATAATGATGATCTATTCGCCAACCTAAGTTACGTTTAAAAGCAGCAGTTCGATAATCCCACCAACTATAATTTTCCCCTTCGCTGTTAAATTTACGAAAAGCATCTGCAAAACCTAAACTAAGAATATCTCGCAAAGCTTGACGTTCTAATTCAGATGCCATAATGTGATTATCTATTTTTACCTTATCATTAATATCTATATCTTCCAAGGCAATATTAAAATCACCACACATAGAAATAGCAGGGTTGGATAATAGTAATATCTGTAAATATGCTTTGAGAATTTTTAACCAGCCTAACTTATATTCATACTTTTCACTACCAATAGATGAACCATTGGGAACATAAAGATTAACAATTCTTACTCCCTCAAATACACCTGTAATTACCCGTTTTTGTGCATCCCATTCTGATGCTAAATCTGGTAAAATAGCACCAAAACCCATACTCACATCTACCAAAGGTTGACGACTAATTAACGCCACGCCATTATAAGATTTTTGTCCGGAGATATACGGATAGTAACCTAATTTTTCAAACCCCATACTGGGAAAATCTTTATCTACAACTTTAGTTTCTTGTAAACACAAAACATCAACAGGATTTTCTATTAACCAATTGATAACCTGTTCTAAACGAGTCCGAACGGAATTTACATTCCAAGTAGCAACTTTCATTATTTATTGAGTATAACGACGGTAAATTAACGGTAAATTAATTGTCTCATAAAAATTAGATATTTATGATCCCTAAGATAGATGAACAAGGTTTATACTAGTTTATAGTTTAGTAATGTTATCGTGGGTTTTTATTGTTCTGATCAAAAAATCTTTTTGTGGAAATACCCTCAAAGCGGGTTAATTTAGCATTCATTGATAGTTTTTAACCTCTAATTTATCCAACTGGGAGAATTATTGCTGGGGAATAAAAAACTAAAAAAAATGAACGCCATTAAATCAATCATAAAACCAGAATCTTGAATTTTTTCAGACAATACTTGGATAAATTATAACATTGTCTGCTGTAATATTTTTTAAGGATGACATTGGCATGAGTATCATAGTTAACACCTGCCCCTGCTGTGGCGGTTCGGTTCTGCGTCATGTTCGCTATCATGAAGTTTATTGGTTTTGTCTGTCCTGTAGACAAGAAGTACCAATATTAAGTATAAATAGTGAAACTAAGTTAGAACCCCATAACAAAAAAGTTGTCCCTCAAACTGCTTTAAGTTCTTGAATTTTTCAGGTAGAATCGGGTATTGCTAATTTTAAATACAAAATATAGGCCGATCCAATGAAATATGGTATAAAACCATATTTACATAATTTACACTACTGGGCGCAAGCCCTGCGCCCCTACTTTTTTATGGGTGAAAAACTTTGTTAGCAGCATTACTATACGGACAAGAGGATTTACGCTTAGAACAACTTCCAGATCCCACTCCCGAAGCCGGGGAGGTGGTGATTCAGGTGGAAGCCGCGACTACTTGTGGCACAGATTTGAAGGTGTGGCGACGTGGTGGCCATGCTAAAATGTTGACACCACCGACACTGTTTGGCCATGAAGGTGCAGGGCGAATTGTTGCTGTCGGTGCTGGAGTGACAAATTGGCGGGTAGGCGATCGCGTGGTGGCCAATAATTCTGCACCTTGCATGAAATGTTTCTTTTGTCAACACCAAGAATATTCTTTATGTCCCCATTTAACTTGGAATAATGGCACATTTGCAGAATATCTGAAAATTCCCGCGGCCATTGTTCAACATAATTTGCTACCCGTCCCCGATCATCTGCCCATGTTCTTAGCAGCCATGACTGAACCCCTGGCTTGTGTGTTGCATGGTGTCGCCCGTTCCGGTGTCAAACCCCAAGATAGAGTAGTGGTTTTGGGTGATGGGGCAATTGGTTTGATGTTTGTGGCAGTTTTAGCGGAATATACTGAAGTAATCTTGTGGGGCGGTAATAACCAACGCTTAGAAATTGGTGAAAAACTAGGTGCAGCTAAGACTTTCAACTATCATCAAGTTACAGATATTGCCAAAACAGTCAAAGAATTAACGGATGGTTGGGGTGCAGATGTAGTCATAGAAGCTACTGGTGTACCGAGTGTTTGGGAAACAGCGATCGCTTGCGGCCGTCCTGGTGCAACTATCAATTTATTTGGTGGTTGTCCAAGAGATACCACAATTACCGTCAATACTGAACAATTGCATTATAGTGAACTTACTCTTAAAGGCGTATTTCATAATACACCAGAATATGTAAAAGCTGCCTTATCACTCATCGCTAGTGGTACAATTCCTTTTGACTTACTCATTAGTGAACAGCGCCCTTTACAGGATCTAGAACAGGTATTCATGGATATGAAGGCGCGAAAAGTGATTAAAGTAGCAATGGTATAACTAAAAAAATGCTTAAACAATCTTTACTGAATTTATTGATTTTACCTTGTTCCCTTATACCTTGGTTGACCGCAGAAATACTAGTGAATACTCCAGTTAAAGCCTTACCTGGACAAAGCACAGAAGAAGTAATCACTTGGATTCAAGCACATCCCACCCTCCGTCCCAGGTCGGGAGAAAAATTATCTATTAGCAGAAGTGATACAGCAGCGCAAAGATTTACCTTCCAAGCCTCAGTATTACCCCCCGGTAGAGTCACATTTACCAGAGACCGTAGTACAATTCGCACTGAACGCATGACCATGTTCGATGCCGTCAATGGCATCACATTACAGCGGCTAGAAGAATCTCTGCGAGTAATTTATGGTTTAGATGTGTATCAAGATTACAATGACGCTCAGATTGTATATCAATATCCAAACCAAAGTGCAATTAATACAGCCAGATTAGCAAGAACACCGATTAGGGAAGCTTTACAGGGAGAATTGCGAGTAGGCGATCGCTACGGGTATTGGATAGAAATTGCCCAACCTAAACAAGGTAAAGCGATTACTGGTAAAATTACGGTCTTACTCAAAGCAGATTTAGATAAATTAGAAACAGAATTAAGAACCCGTTAATTTATAGAGTTTGCCAAGTACCCGAAAAAATACTTTCCGCCGCTAGGGAAATCCGGGCTAAATCCTCATTAAGTAGGGGTGGCCATTCCACACCTGCTTTTCGTCCCAGGGCAAAAAACTTCTGCGCCTTTACACCTAACTGATATAAAGCAAAAGCCAGTTCTCTATCTAAGCTGGGGGCTGCTTTCAAAGCTTCAAATACCACCTTTAAAGCTAATAGGGTGGAAGTAACTTGACCAGGAACGGGAGGTTTACCTTGTTGTAAACGACTTAACAGAGTATCTGGATTGTCTGGGCTTGTTGTTTGGTCTATGAGCAGTTTCCGTGCTATTTCGTAGTTCATACTTTTAGCTGGTTTCCATCCTGTGTAAAAGTTATAGTTACCACTATATTAGAAGCATCCAGCACAGGAAGGTTGCAATTTGAAACTAGGGGTAAAGAGAAGGATTAATTAATAGGATCTGAATAATTAACAATTACTACCTCTATTTTAAAGGCTAAATTCGCATAACCACACCTAAATGGACGGACACCACTACTGTTACAAAGATTAAATTTACTTAATGTTTCGTTACAATAAGAGCATTGAGAGAAACAACAAACTTCTCAATGCTCATGTCACAGGTGAATACCATGAATAGTACAATTCGGGTTGGCAACCTTTTTGGAATACCTTTTTATATACATCCTTCCTGGTTTTTAGTTCTAGGTTTGGTAACTTGGAGCTACAGCAGTGGACTAGCGGCACAATTTCCCCAATTAGGTGGGGGATTACCTTTGGTACTAGGATTAATGACGGCGCTATTGTTATTTGGCTCAGTTGTCGCCCATGAATTAGGACACAGCTTTGTCGCTATTCGTCAAGGAATTGATGTCAAATCAATTACACTATTTATATTTGGCGGATTAGCCAGTTTAGAAAAAGAATCGCAAACTCCGGGGGAAACTTTTTGGGTAGCTATTGCCGGACCATTAGTTAGTTTCCTGCTATTCGTTACAGCGACAACAGTCGGTTTTGCAACTGCTGCATCTGGACCATTGGCTGCTATCCTGGGTCTACTAGCTTCTGTTAATTTGACCTTAGCTCTATTTAACCTCATTCCTGGCTTACCCTTGGACGGAGGAAATATCCTCAAAGCAATAGTTTGGAAAATCACTGGTAAATCCTATAAAGGAGTGGTTGTTGCCAGTCGAATTGGACAAATCTTTGGTTGGTTAGCGATCGCCTCTGGTTTAATTCCTCTAATATTCTTAGGTAGCTTTGCTAACTTCTGGAACTTATTAATCGGCTTCTTCTTGCTACAAAATGCTGGTAATGCTGCCCAATTTGCGAGAGTGCAAGAAAAACTCACAGGTTTAACAGCAGCGGATGCTGTAAACAACGATAGCCCGATTGTCAAAGCGAATTTGAGTTTAAGAGAGTTTGCAGATCAACGGCTCTTAAATGCTCAAGAATACCGTCGTTACTTGGTGACAGATGAGCAAGGACAATTGTTAGGAGCAATATCAGTTGATGACTTGCGAACTATCCCGAATACATTGTGGGCAGAAACTCAAGTCCTCAAAGTCATGAAACCAATCGAGCAGTCTAGCACTGTACAATCGGATCAACCGTTGCTAGAAGTAGTACAGTTACTGGAAACACAAAAATTATCAGCACTGACTGTAATTCGTGATAATGGGTTGTTAGTCGGAATTTTAGAAAAAGCTGCAATTATCAACTTACTTCAGAACAAAGTACAAGCAAAATTTGCATAACGCTTTTCCAATATCCAAATACAAACTCAAAACTGCCATGGAAAGAAAGCAGTTTTGAGTTTTAATTTTGTATAAATACAAATCTTGATTATGAACCACGAAGGCACGAAGGAAGCGAAGGAAGAGAAAGAAGAAGAAGAAGAAGAATTAAGAGGAAAGAATGATTCTCTTAATGCCTTCTTTAAGAATAGGGACGTTAAAGTTAATCAGAAGACCAAGAGGGCAATTAGTCATTTTTAAATAAGAAATAACTTGCGCTTCATGAATAGGAGATAATTTTTCTACAGCCTTCAATTCAACAATTAACGAATCACCAACCAAAAAATCTAACTCACCCTCCCCTATTGGAAAACCCTTGTACTTTACAGCCACCAAATATTTAGATTTATAAGGGATACCACGCAAACGAAACTCCATAGCTAACGCCTCATGATATACCCTCTCCAAAAAACCTGCCCCCAATACCCGATGTACCTCAATAGCCGCCCCAATCACACCATAAGCCAACTTCTCCACATCATCACTAAACCTCCTCATCCTTCTTTCATCTTCCTTCGCTTCCTTCGTGTCTTCGTGGTTCATTCCCTCTTCTCCTAACTAATGCAAAGATCATACCCAAATATCCTTGTTTAAACACCACATCATTAAGAAATTGTAAATATTGCTTGACTGGAGCGATCGCTTAACCCAGTCAGAGTTTGTTTAAAACTAATATTTGAGGGAGTTAATCATTAATTGCAAAATTTATGGATTCCCAAACCGCACTATGTCAAGCCATAGCTCATCGCATTATCACCAGTCCCCAAAAAAGAATTACCTTTGCCGAATACATGGATATGGTGTTATATCACCCAGAATATGGCTATTATTCTAGCGATGCTATCAAAATTGGCTTTCGGGGGAGTGATTTTTTCACATCTGCCAGTTTGGGGTCTGACTTTGGGGAATTACTCACAAAGCAGTTTTACCAAATGTGGGAGATTTTAGATAAACCTGTACCTTTTTCTTTAGTAGAAATGGGGGCAGGGCAAGGTATCTTAGCATCCCATATTCTCAACTATGCAAAGCAACAATACCCAGATTTTTTTGTCGCTATCAAATATATTATTGTTGAAAAATCACAAAGTTTAAAACAAGAACAACAACAACGGTTACAAGATTTTTCTGTAGATTGGTGTAACTTGACAGAAATAGCCCCGAATTCTCTGACTGGCTGCTGCTTTTCTAATGAATTAGTGGATGCTTTTCCCGTCCATCAATTTACTTTAGACGCAGGGGAATTGCGGGAAATTTACGTCACCATTGGGAATATACAGGAGATAATAGGCAATAGTCCAGAATTAAACCGTGAAATCCAGATCATCCGTGATCCTATATTTATTGAAGTAATAGGAGAACCATCAACACCGCAATTAGCAGCATATTTTAATTTGGTGGGAATTGATTTAAGCCAAAATACTTATGAAAATGGCTATCGCAGTGAAATTAATTTAGCAGCTTTGAACTGGTTGAGTATAGTGGCAGACTGCTTGGAACGTGGGTATGTGTTAACAATTGATTATGGCTACCCTGCTCACCGTTATTATCATCCCAGGCGATCGCAAGGAACTCTCCAGTGCTACTACCAGCATCGTCATCATGATAACCCTTATATCAATATTGGGCAACAAGATATCACCGCTCATATTGATTTTACAGCCTTATCATCCTGGGGTGAACGGTGCGGACTCAAAAATGTTGGTTGGACGCAGCAAGGTTTATTTTTGATGGCATTGGGAATAGGTGAAAGGTTTACCTTGAGCGAAGTCGAAAGGTTAGCTGCACTCTCCTCTCAACAGCAACCAATATCACAGTTGCTACAACGCCGGGAAGGATTACACCAACTCATTAATCCAGGGGGACTAGGTAACTTTGGCGTTTTAATCCAAAGCCAGGGACTAAGTGAAACAGAAGCATCACAACCACTCCAGGGATTAGTCATACCAGAGTAGAGATCAGGGAGAAAAGTTAAAAATCTCTTTAACAATCCTGTATCAACCTTGTTTGCACTAGCATGACAGAGATGATAAAAGTCAAAAATCTGCGAAGAGGAATAATTATGACTGCTCATGATCTGTTCGTGCTAGTAACTCTACTATCCCCCGGCATCTTACTTTCCGTAATCATTATGGTGACTTTTGCCGCAGGAGGCTAGTTAGGGAAATGGGGATTAGGGATTAGGGATTGGGGACTGGGTAATAAATTTTTTCCAATTACCCATTACCACTAACAACTGACAACTGACAACTAACAACTAACAACTGACCACTGACAAAGGAACGTGAAACATGAAGGTGGCATTTCTGGGAACTGGATTGATGGGACTACCGATGGCTCAAAGGTTATTAGCAGCCGATATAGAGCTAATTGCCTATAATCGCACCCCAGAAAAATTAGAACCGCTACGAGCAGCCGGAGCGCAAATTGTCACAAAACCGCGCGAAGCAATTCGCTCTGCTGACTGTATAGTGCTAATGCTTTCTAACGCCGCAGCTATTTATCATGTCTTGCTTACAGATACTTCTTGGCATACTTTATCAGGACGCAGCATCATCCAAATGGGGACAATTACCCCTTTAGAAAGCCAAGAAATCAGAGATACAGTAGTTGCGG
This sequence comes from Anabaena sp. UHCC 0204, assembly GCF_009711975.1. Taxonomy (GTDB): domain Bacteria; phylum Cyanobacteriota; class Cyanobacteriia; order Cyanobacteriales; family Nostocaceae; genus Dolichospermum. The sequence continues at coordinate 17,280 of NZ_VIKW01000040.1, read as the reverse complement.
CTGGTGGTGAATATATAGAAGCACCTGTTCTGGGCAGCATTCCCGAAGCTCAAACCGGCAAATTAATTGTTATGGTCGGTGGAGAAGAGGAACAGTATCAACGTCACTTCAAATTATTGCAACACTTTGGAGAAAATCCTGTACATATAGGTGCGGTGGGTTCTGCTTCAACTCTTACCCTTGCACTCAATCAACTGATTGCTTCGCTCACAACTAGCTTTGCTCTTAGTCTAGCGTTTATCCAGTTGCAAGGTATTGATGTTGATTTGTTTATGCAAATTCTGCGCGAAAGTAAACTTTATGCTCCCACCTTTGATCAAAATTTGCGGCGGATGTTAGATGGTAATTATACCAATGCCAACTTACCCACAAAGCAATTGATCAAAGAAATAGATTTATTTATCTCTGAAGCTAAATCCTTGGGTTTGAATCTCAGCAGTATTGAGGGTGTAAGGCAAATCTTACACGCAACCATGAAAATGTCTTATCCAGAAGATGATTATTCATCCGTATTTCCAGCAATTCGGGAATGGGGTGAAGTCAGTGGAGGTTAAAGTTAACAATGGACAATTGACAATTGACAATGAACAATTATCAATTGTCAATTAGCTAAAATGGAATGTCATCTGGATCGGGTTCTTGCGTAACTCCTACAGGGGATGGAGGCTGAACAGGTGCAGGTTGATATGTGGGTTGCGGTGGTGTTACCTGTGGCACTGGGGCTGATGTAGGATAGTTTGATTCATAATTAGTCGGGCTGTAGGTTGGTGGCGCTACAGGAGTTTCATTCACTGGTATAGTTCGAGTAGCTGCTGGTGGTGAACTGGTATAAGCACCTTGTCCGATCGCGTGAATCTTTTGTACTGTTAATTCTGCGCGTTTTTCCTTGAAACCTTCAGGGCGATCAATCGTATTCATTCCTAAGCGCCCTTCAATAATGACGCGATCGCCCTGATGATAACTTTGGTGAATCTCTTTAGCCAAATTTCCCCAACTTACCACTTTCAATGGATGGGAAGGATCATCTGGCTTTGCTCCCGCTACATGAACTATCATTTCTGTAACTTCTAACCCATCTGGTGTATGCCGCAGTTGGGGATTATCGTAAATTTCTGCCATCAAAATACAACTGTTCATCAATTTCTCCTCATTTTCAATACTTTTCCTCGCAGTAAATTTAACTGCACAAGAAAGTCAAGCATAATTAGTTAAAACAATGATTATACTTATCATCGTCTTTCTATATTACACTTGACTAGAACGAGCATTATATTTTGTCTGTATAGAACAATTGTACTATATCACGATCTGAACTGTGATTTATATGATTAATTGAATTTATCTGATTATCGTAATGGGCATTATATTATAGTATTTGGTTAGGAGGAAAAGTTTTATGCTAAAGCGTATTTATATTGATAACTTTCGCTGCTTGGTAAATTTTGAGCTTAATGTTGACTCAATTAACCTATTTCTTGGTGGTAACGGAGCAGGTAAATCAACTGTTTTTGATGTATTGAGGAAAATTCAAACTTTTGTCAGAGGCGATGATAAAGTCGAAGGAATATTTAAATCTTCTGACTGTACACGCTGGCAAACTTCGACAATTCAGCATTTTGAATTAGAAATTGTGGGGAATGGTGGTAATTATAAATATGAACTTGCTATTGGTCATAATCAGGAAAATAGCCGTGTTGAATATGAACGACTATGGTTTGATAACCAACCGTTATTGAAATTTGAAATAGGTGAAGTTCAACTATTTGGAGACAATTATTCAGAGGGACCAAAATATTCGTTTGATTGGTCACAGTCAATACTACCAACATTGATGCCAAGATCAAAGAACACAAAATTGACTTGGTTTAAGAATAGGATAGAGCGATTCATAATTGTCAAAATAGTTCCTAGTTTAATGTCTGATGAGAGTGAACAGGAAGAAACAAGACTGCATTTCAGGATGGAAAATTTTGTTTCTTGGTATCGTTATATTTCTCAAGATCAGGGAAAAGTTGCTGACTTAATGACTATCCTGAAACAGGTATTAGATGGTTTTGTTAGTTTTAAATTTGAATCTAGTGGTAAAATTACAAGTCTACAGTTGCGATTTTTAGACAAGTATTATCGCTTTAATGAATTGTCTGATGGACAAAAAACACTGATTGTTTTGTACACGCTTATTTATTGCACTCAATCCGAGGATTATACCTTATGTATTGATGAACCCGAGAACTTTTTAGCACTTCCAGAAATTCAACCTTGGCTACTTCAACTGTATGATTCTTGTGATGAAGGAAAACTACAAACTTTATTAATTTCACATCATCCTGTATTAATTAATTATTTACTAGCTTCACCTATAGGATATTGGTTTGAGCGCCAAAGTAATACACCTGTAAGAGTCAAAAAAATTAGTAATAAAGAGGCTGACAACTCTGGACTAGCCATTTCAGAATTGATTGAAAGGGGATGGCTATATGACCCAGCGTAGATTACAGATTACTATATTGTGTGAGGATAAACAACAAGAAATTTTTGCTCGTCATTTCCTAAAAACAAGAGGATTTACCGGAAATATTAAACCTAAAATCTGTCTAGAAGGAGCAGGTGAGCAGTTCGTTAGAGATAATTATCCTAAAGAAGTCAAAGCATATCGTAGCAAAAATTATCGTTCAGGAATGCTTATTGTTTTAATTGATGCAGATAAAAAAACAGTAGAAGAAAGACTACAGCAATTAGATGATGCACTTATAGAAAATTCACAACAACTTCGTCAACCGAGTGAAGCGATCGCAGTTTTTGTACCCAAAAGAAATATTGAAACTTGGATACATTATCTACAGGGTGAAAATATTGATGAAGAAAAAGAATATACAAAATTGAAAAAGCAATCTGATTGTAAACCCTATGTTGAGCAATTAGTAAACCAGTGTTATCAAGGTAATTTAGATGATAATGCACCAGCTTCTTTAAAAGCTGCTTGTGGAGAATTACAAAGAATATTACCATTACATGGATAAGTTTGTGCTGCAAAATTTCCAACCCACTTCATAACAATCTAACGAGGTACAAATTCATCTGCGTTTATCTGCGTTTATCCTCTTCCATCTGCGGTTAATTCTTCACTTCTTGTACCTCACTGAAATGGGAATTGCTATAAGCAAAATGTGTGAAGAGTTCCCAGTCAAAGACTGGGAAGGCTTTTTTGCTGCAACCCCAAATTAGAGATGTTTCTAAGACTTACCGGCAGGTGGAGCAGCATGAATCAGTTCTGGTTTCTCTTCAACCGCAGGACGCTTAATAGTTTGATCCGATGTCGGACGTTGATCACGATCATAATTGTTTACTTGTACAGGCTGACCTGTCTCTATTGATTGGTACAGTGACTCAATAATGTGAACATCGTTCAATCCTTCTATTCCCGATGGTTCTGGATCTCGATTTTGGAGAATGCAATCGGAAAAATATGTAAATTCTGCGGCTAATTGATCATGCGGACCAAAGGTGCTTTCTTGAGTTTCACCATTAATAGTCAGGTAATTCTTAATTTCTCCCTGCCAAGCATAAGCAGATTCTAGACGAATATCGCCTTTAGTACCGACAACTTGGTAATTGGAAACTTTTGCCCCTCCAAAGCTACAGGTAAACGTTGCTAGTCGCTCATGGGGAAAGCGGAGGATGACACTAGTCATTTCTTCTACTTCGTTGAACCGTTCTTCTCCTTTAGACGCAGCTACAGCAAACACTTCAGTTGGTTCATCTTGAAACAGATAACGGGCGGCATTAATGCAGTAAATACCAATATCGTAGAGAGTCCCTCCACCAGTATGTTCTTGTAAACGAATATTTCCCTCTTCTACTTGTTGGGAGAAAACAGAGTTGAAAAGCCGTGGTTCACCTATTTGACGCGATCGCACAATTTCGACAGCCCGCAAATTTCCTGGTTCTAGATGTAATCTATAAGCAATCATCAATTTTATAGCATTGTCATTGGCGGCTTTATTCATGATATCGCACTCTTTTTCGGTCATGGCCATTGGCTTTTCACAAAGTACATGAATGGCCTGATTAGCCGCCCGCACGGTATATTCACAATGTAAGTGATTAGGTAATGCAATATAAACAGCATCTACTAAGCCGCTTATTAGACAATCCTCATATTCCTCATAAGAATAAGTATGCTCAATGCCATATTGTTGACTGAGTTCTTCACGTTTTAGAGGATCATCGGAAACCAAAGCCACTAATTCCGAGTTTTCAGCATGAGCAAATGCAGGTAAAGCAGCCTCTTGTGCAAACCAACCCAAACCAACAACAGCATAACGAATTTTCTGCTTTCCGTTTGTAGCTCTCATTTTTTGACCTCTTGATGAAAAACTTGTTTAAAAAATCATTCTTTTACGGTGATGAAGTTTTTCCAGTATTCCATCATACTGATGAGAGAATTTATATGCTATTTAGGAGTAGAGACTCTTAACCAAAAGGAGTAATTATTTAAATCGTTGATGAGATTTTGACCAAATTTCTAGACTATAGCCCTGTTTTTTTTCTACCAATAATGCTAGAGATTGTTCATTAGTAAGTTGAGCGATCGCTATCAGATTTTTCTGGTTTTGACGAGTGAAATCACTGTAAATTACTTTACCATCCGCCGACAAAATCAGAGTCCGGGGACGTACTTGATCTTGTAATTGCTCTGAGTTATCATCCTCTAATTGATTCTGATTTAATGATGCGATCGCCATACCAGAAATAGTCAATACTATCTCTGGCTGATTATTATTAGTTAAATCAACTAACTGAACTGGCCAATCACCCATTTTTTTCTGCATCTCCTGTAAATTAGGAACAGCATCCCCAATAATCTCTCCTGACTCTTGTAAAGTCCGCCATATAATTGGTAATATTAACTCGACCAATTGCTGTTTTTGTTGATATAAATTATTCACTGATACCGGCGATGGTTCTACCCATTGCAATGCAGCCGCACTTAGAGCTAAAGGTTGAGGTTGGAAAGATTTAACTTTACTTTCCAAAACAGCATCACCGGACATTAACAGCCGCAAACCTTGATCCTGAACTTGCACAGCTTGAATAATTGCAGTCGTTGCTTCCTGTTTTCCTTCAGCATTCCAGACAATAATTTGCATATTTGGATCAGAACTAATACCTAAAACTTTTCTCCAAAATTGTCGAGGTTGATTTTTCAGTTTGTCAAAATTAGTAAACGGATAATATAACCAATTTGTACCATTCTGAAATGCACTAACTTCTACCTGATACCAAGCTTGATTATTAGCTATATTCAAATCAGTTTGCAGAGATATGGGCAACCAATCCCGTTGATTAATCTGATTAATTTGTTGTACAGTTCCCACAATCTGACTTGCATGAGAATTAGTAGTATCATCATCCAGTTGAGTTAATAAACCTTGAATATAGTTCAAAGTTTCCGAGTTAATATTTGGTTGGGCTTTTAACCAAGTATTAGTTCTTTCTTCCCCTCGTTGCACTTTGAAGATGAGTGCTACCCAAGCTAAAACCGCTCTCCGATTAGGATTTAGTCGCAAAGCTACAGAAACACGATTCCAAATTCTTCCTTTATCTGTTTGCAGTAAATTAGAAATTTCTTCATGAGCATAAGGCGATTTTTCCAATACCTGTAAAGCTTTTTCCCAACGACCATCAATAATATCTGCAATTATTTTTTGACTGGGACTAGCCCAATTTTTGTCTGCTTGAATTTTCGTTAATTCGGAATGTAACCGGATCACATCTATTTGCGCCTGTGCTGCCCAGGGGAAAGGCTGTTTCCGCTGTTTTTCTAAAGATTGTAACCAGGCAAAAGCAGGAGTCCATAATCCATTTCTGGCTAATAATACAGACTGTTGAAAACCAAATTCCGCAACTGCGGGTTTTCGGAAATTAATTGCTTCCAGATAAATAGAATTAGTAACTAACTGACCAGGTTGGACTTGATAAACTTGCAAATTTGGTTCTAAGCCCACAGTTTGATCAATAACTAACTCTTTTGTCTCATTACCTGTTATCTGTTGCCATTTGGGTAATTGCCCGTTACGGGTTTTCCAAAGTAACATCTGCTGTAAGGTCTTTAATGTAGGATTATAGTGGACAATTTGACCATAGGCGATCGCCTCATTGTTATTTTTGGATTCACCTTCTAAATAAAACCAAAACCCCGCTGAAAGGTTAGTATCTGTAACAGCTTTCACCTCAGTTAAAGGTAAACGCATCTTTGCTTCCTGATTTTCTGACGCTGAAATAAATTCAACTTTAGGGGATTCTACGAAAGATTTAGATAGACCAATCACAGGTAATTGGCTAATTAAATAGTAGTATTTTTCCAACTGAAATTTATATTCTAAATCCTGAGAACGTTTATAAATCCTTAGTTCTACCAATTCCCGACAATGAGATTGACAATTAGTGCGTTCTTGAAAAATTGGCATTAAAAAAGTATCTTCTGATTTCTCATCTAAGGGGAGGATTTCCCCAGATATGCGTTTTTCTTGACTCAAGCTGAGTTGAATCGCTGGGAGTGTTTCTGGTAATTCTTGCTTACCCGCTGATATTTCTGCCCATTTTGGTAAATATTTATTCAGCCAGTTAACTTGAGCCGGATTGAAGATAAACAGAATACTAATCCAGCCAAAGCCTAGAATTATACCGCTACTACTTAACAAAAGACTTAGCGCCAAACTAGATAATAACCAACTTCGCCATTGAGAATGTCTTGGCGTTTTTTTACCACTCTTTTCCTTCATACCTTGGGGAGGCTGATTAATTCTCGTGGCTTTTGTCTTGAGTTTACGCGGTTTATTGGTCATCTGACTATAACTAGCACTGGAAATTTTAGAACTTGTCTAAAGTTGTCAAGTTTAAATTTTGACAAACTTAGTCCAATTTTGCCAGTGTAATCGGGTAAAACTTAAACCTTCCTCAAAATACGTAAGTAGTCGTGCCAAATAAATTGTATATTTGGGCAAGGGAACAGGGAATAGATAAGGAATACAGAGATTTTTGTTTGTACTAGGGACTTCCAAATAAAAAAACACTCAAACCCTTATTCCTCTGAGCCTCTGCGGACGCACGCTACGCTAACGTTAATCTGGATAATTTATTTCTTGGAAGTCTCCTAAAAATATCGCCGTTGTGTACTAGATGTAATTCTACTCCTAGTGGTCTGTCAAGCGATCGCATCAAAACACCTGAAGCTACTACTTAAGCTGTAGCAAGTTTAGAAAAATTTTAGCAAGCCTTAAATAAGCAATAAAAAAGGTTTGGCTAACAACCAAACCTTGACTTAAATCCAGTGCATAACAACATCCCGAATTAATTTAACCTGGATGATATATTTTTAGCATCTTCCTTTAGTATGTATGCAAATATCCTCAAACCTGATAAGAAATCTTGTCCATAGCCAAAAATAAAGGACGGGTTTTATCCCGTCCGCAATCATAGCTTGAAAGTGGTAATACACCTTTAAATCTCAAAAAATATCATGAATAAGATTGAATAGGTTGTCAGGAGAACAAATGCAGTCAACAACAAGAACTTTGACTTAGTTCTTGCCTTTTGTGGCTACTATTATTCATCCATGCAATTTTTAAAATCTATCATAGATATTTTGATTTGTAATGCCAAAATGCCGAATAGTAATTATTAAAATGGCGTTGCTGAATTAGGGTATGAAATTCAAAAATCAATGATTTCAAACTCTTACTCTCTGTAGACTCTGCGCCTCTGCGTGAAACAAAACCATACTCTTAATCAGCAACACTATTAAAATTTACCTATAGCGGTTATCGGTCGGATGAAATACAATCGAGGGCGGGGAAACCCCACCCCTACAGGTTTTGCGATTTAATGACTGTATCTCGCTCAAGTGCATACCGCTATATCATCTCCTTGATAAGATAAATCCAGAAAATTTGCTAACTTGTAAACTATTCGCGCACCCACATTACCATCCCATTCACCATTACCAACTTCGCAGACATCAAAACCAATAATTTTCTTACCACTATTTACCAATTCTCGGAATAGACAATAAACTTGTTCTAATTCCAGTCCACCGGGAACAGGAGTACCTGTACTGGGGCAAAGTTTAGGATCTAAACCATCAATATCGAAGCTAATATAAACCTGTTCTGGTAAATGATTGATAATTTCTCGACATAAATCAATCCAAGTTTTCCCAGCATATAGCTGTTGTTTAATAGCTGCATCATAATAACCAATAATCCGCTCATCAGATTGATTAATTATTTGTACTTCATCATGACAAATATCCCGCACACCTACCTGTACCAACTTAGAAATTTGGGGGATTTTCATGGCATTAAACATAATAGAAGCATGGGAAAATTCAAATTCCTCATAGGCATTTCGTAAATCAGCATGGGCATCAATATGTAAAATTCCCCAGTTATCATATTGAGTAGCTAAAGCTTGGAAATAACCTAATGGTGAACTGTGATCACCACCAATAACAGCAACTCGTTTCCCATGATTCATTGCTGCTTGCGACTGGGTAAATAACCATTGATTTACCTGTTCTCCCGCTTGGTTAATTGCAGCTAGTATGGGGGTTAAATCAGGGGAATCTGTGAGAGGTTGACCTTGGGCTTGACGTTCAATAATTTTAGCTGCTTGTTGACGATAATAGTTATTTTTTTCGATCATATCTTGGGGAATTTCTACCATGAAAATTCCCTGTTTCCAACCATCAGGATGATCAAAATCAAATAAATCTATTTGCCGTGAAGCATTTAAAATTTGCTGTGGTCCGTTAGCTGTTCCTGCACCATAGGAAACAGTAACTTCCCAAGGTATAGGAAAGATGATTAAATTAGCAGAATCGTAGTTATCAGGTAATCCCAGGAAATTACCATTTATTTCGGCTACGCTGTTGGGATTATAGTTTTCAAAGGAGTTGTTCATATTGAAAATTAGTGATGATTAGGGTTTAATACTTAATTTTATCAGCATTTTTTTTTAATACCAAAAAATTTAAAAAAATGCTGATGAGAGTGATGCAGTGGATTAAACTTTTTGTAAGCAGAGCGATAATTGCATAGAAATTCGATCTAAGTGTTAGGTTATGTTATGTTATTTTATTCTCTCTTTGAGAATGAAATAGCCCTGCTATCTACACCAAATTGTAACGCTTGGGCATTTGGTTATGCTTTAATAGAGTATTGGACGCAATATCTAACGATTGAACAATTGCGAACCAGATTTAATTATTATCTTCAGCCGTGAAAAATTAGAGTATGTAAAGGCTGTAATAAATTAGACTAGACCCTCATTTAGATGATAGGCAATGTAACGGTGACGGTTGTACCATGATCAGATTCACTAATAATATTTAAACTGCCTCCATGTAAATCTACACATTTTTTTACAACCATCAAACCTAAACCTGTACCGGGAATATTGCGGACATTTTTACCACGATGAAATGGTTCAAATAATTGATTTTGATCATTTATAGAAATACCAATTCCTTGATCACAAATTTTAATTATTACTTCTTTTTCTTGAAAAATAAGATAAAAATCAACTTGAGTATTTTCCGGTGAATATTTAATAGCATTTGATAACAAATTTCCTAAAATAGAACGTAATAACTTTTCATCTAAATATGCTTGTTCCCTATTTCCTTTCCAAACGAAATTAATTATATGTTCAGAACCATCACTAAGTCTAATTTCTTCAACAAATTGACGACAAAACTTTTCTAAATCTAACTGTGTGGGATTAAATTCTAAATTACCTGTTTCTGCACGATTAATAGTTAAAATATCATCTAGTAGTTGTACCATATTTTTAATAGAATCTTGAATGCGGCGTAAATTGCGAGTTCTTTTTTGGTCATCTTGCCAAGCATGGGGAGAATTTTCTAGCAATTGAGCAGCAGCTAAAGCTGTACTTAGTGGGGTGCGAAATTCATGGGATGCCATTGAGAAAAAGCGAATTTTCATGGCACTTAATTCTTTTTCTTTTTCCAATGCTAATCGCACTTCTTCTAATCTTTTGCGTTCGGTGATATCACGAGAATTGACAACAATTCTTGTTAGTTCTGAATCATCAACAAATTTCTGACTAATAGCTTCTAAAGTCCGCCAAGAACCATCTTCATGACAATAGCGAAATTCTACAGGTAGGGGAACATCTGGATTTTTAATTGCATTGGTAATGTGATAGCAAGTTGTCACAAAATCATCAGGATGAATCGCCGCAAAGAAATTTTGATCAATCAAATTAGCAGATTGATAACCTAAAACTTTTTCTACCGATGGACTAATATATTGAATAGTGCCATCTGTATCGAGAATAGTAATAACATCAAGAGCATTTTCGATGAGTGAACGAAATCTTTCTTCACTCCGTCGCAAAGCCTTGCCAATTCTTTTCCTTTCAGTAATATCTGCGACAACTGCTACTATACCGCTAATTATTCCCATAGTATTGCGGAGAGGAGCAGCGGAGAAAACAATATCAATTAATGAACCATCTTTTTTATATCGGCTTACTTCCAAGCTCGGAGGTGTGATACCTTCAATCACATTTTGTTTAATCTTTTTATATTCTTCCAAATCTTCAGAAATGACCGGGTTAGGCTGATCTAATACTTCTATTTCTGTCCAACCAAACATCCTTTCTGCTGCTGGATTCCAGATTTTGACATTGTTGTTTAAATCTAGGGTAAAAATAGCACGAGGTGAGGCTGCAATGAGAGATTGGAGAGTTTGATTGGTGTGATTTAAAGCAACTTCGGTACGTTTGCGTTCAACAATTTCTGCTCGTAAAGAATTATTGGTTTTAGCTAATTCTTCTGTGCGTTGTTGGACTCGGTTTTCTAGTTCTATATTCAGTTCTTGTAGTTGTTCGTAGAGTTCTGACTGTTGAATTGCGATCGCAACTTGATTCGCTAATTGTACCATTAATTCAATTTCCCAAGGTTGCCATTCACGAATATCACTACATTGATGAGCAATCAACAAACCCCAAAGATAAGGTTGAGAATTAGTGGGAATATCTCGGATTTCTTGTAATATTGGGACTACTAATTTAGCTTTTACACCAAACTGTTTTACAAAATCTGCTAAACAAGATTCTACATCACTTTGATCTATATTGGTAACAGCGCGAATTTTTCCTTGAGTATAAGCATGATGATACTCTCTGGGAAATACTTCCTCTGGAAATGTTTCTCCAAGAATGCAAGGATAATTTTCTGATACAGTTTCCGTTATTGCACAACCAGTACCATCTTCCCAAATCCGATAAATTAGCACTCTGTCAGCTTGGAGAAACTGTTTTACCTCTGCTACTGTGGTGACTAGCACTTCATCTAAATTCAGGGATTTGCGAATTTGGTGAGCTATTTGGCTAACTAGACGTTCTCTTTCTGTTTGCTGTCGGAGAATCTTTTCTGCTCGTTTTCGTTGAGTTATTTGTCGTTGTAGCAGATAGTAAGTTATGAACAGGGTGATGATAAATAATCCAATTGCAACACCTAATGGATTGATCATGGGGAATGGTTTTAGGAATAGGATAACTTGGGATGCAATTTTTGAATATCATTCTGGAATTTGGAATGAACCAGAATCAGATGAGTAAATCCTGAGAGGACTACACTATCAGAAAAAAACAAATTCAGCCTGAAAATTTATTCTCAGGCTGTTATAAAAATTGATCTCAATTAACTTGAAATTACAAAGAAACCAGACCGTAATAGGACAGAATCACCACAAGAGTTCCAAGTGCTATCAGGCTAATTCCCGCGAACCAAGTAGCTGATGAAATTACTTGATAAACCTTGGGATAGGGATCTCGTTGCCATTTCCACCAATATACCAAAGGAGCTTTAGCTTTGAAATATCCCAGTTTCTCTAATTGCTGACGATGGTATTGATCATAGCGAGGAAATTGGCTAAAAGGTAAATCTCCTAGATGACGCTGAGAAATAATCCGCCGACGTTGATAGGGAACAGTATTATCACCAAAACTGGTTTGATACTCTTCGCTACTCAACAGGTCATCAATAAACCCTTGTAACCCCTTAGTACCTATGATAATTGACCAAGCAATTGTTTCTTGTTGATTGTAAACTTTCCGTCCCAGAACACGCTGTACACACATTTCTACAAATCGGTAATTGTTGTTTGTGTCATAGTTGCGTAAACGGAAAGTTTCAGACATTACCAATCCGCGAATAAAATCTCTAACAGTAATACTTTTGTGTTTTAACTGAGATTCTAAAGTCAATAAACGGTTACTAACAAGAATTTGTTGTTCGTTAAAAATCTGCCGATAAGCAGCCCAAATTAACTCATTCATTTCTACTGTAGAAGGAGTTCCTTCAGTAGTGTAAAGTTTGGGTTGTTCCTCTCCAGGAATTTCAAATCCTTTAACTCGTTGGTTTTGACTGGAGGGGGCGTAAGTTTTTAATGGAATAGTCATGGTGAGATTGTTTATTAAATAATAATGAACATTTGTAGAAAATTGATAATTTGTCAGGAGTCAGAAGTCAGGAGTCAGGAGTCAGAAATCCTATATCAAATATTTTGTATCCTGAATCCTGACGATAATTTAAAAACAGAAATTTAATCCTGTTCATCCTTTAATCGGTGGACATCCTGATTCTGACAATTATTTCAAAATCATCTGAATCCTTTCCTTAACAACTCTGTCCGATTCTTGCGTCATAGCTTGATAAAGGATAGTATTTATTTCCACAGTCGCAATTGCTCCCAAAGACACCGCAGCCGCATAACGCAACGCCCAATCTTCAGCATTTAACAAAGCCCAAGAAAGCTTATCAATTGCCTTTTGTCTTTTTTCAGAATCCGTAGTGGAAATTACCATCTTTTCCAAGCCTCTAGCTGCCACTCGACGCACATTTCCTTGGCAATGATTGGCAACTTCTACACCTACTACATCTACCAATAAATCTATTGCGAGATCATCACCAAGTTCAGCGAGAATGCTGATAATTCTTGCTTGTTCATTCTGATCTATGCAGGTGTGATAATCTGCAATTAGAGATTCTACTTTTGGGGAGGCAATTTGTTCTAATGTTGTGTTCATAATTGGTAAGGTTGTTTATTATTAAAGTTGGATTAATAGTTGATCAATTATTTGAAATAGGGTTTGAGTTGCTTGTTGTTTTTCTATTTCTGATATATCACTTTCTAATACTGTTTCTAAAATCCGTTTTATGTTTAATAGTTTGAGGCTATTACCAACTTTTGCTTTTACAATTGCTTCTGCTGCTTCTATATGACCAATTGCTCCTAAATCGAAAGCCGCAGCCCAGCGTAAATAGGGATTTTCGTGATTAAGATTTTGGATAATGCGTTCGAGATATTCCGGTTTTTGGGTGATGATATACAGGTAACGAGCCGCAGCACATTGGACTCTTTCCGAGTCATGTTTTAAAAATGGCTCAACAAGTGGACGCGCTTCTATTACCCCTAATTCTCCCAAAGCTTCTATTAAGGCTTCGTAGGGTTGGGGTGTACCAGATTGTAAAAGTTGTAATAGGGGAACAGCCGCAGTAGAATCGCCAATTTTTCCTAAAGCCTCAATGACAACTTCCCGAAATTGCTCATCTTCATCACAGTTTAGGGCATTTATGAGAGCGGGTACTGCTTCAATATTTTTGAGTTGTCCTAAAGCGCGAGCAACTTGACGACGTAAGGGATAGCCACCTTGAACTGTGCGATAACGCACGTCTTGGAGTTGATAACAAAGGGCTGCACAAGCTGACTGAATTTGATGTTTTCCCAACCACCAAGCAGCATAATATCTAATTTGATTATCCTCATTATCTAAGGATGTAATTGCCGTTTCAGGAGAGAGAATTGGTTCAGCAGGAGAAGTAGTAACAACCATAAATTGATAATTAGTAATTGATATAGCATTTCCTAAACTAAAGAGGTAAAAATTTATCTGCGTTCATCTGCGTTCATCCTCTTCCATCTGCGTTTAATTCTTACTTGAATGGAAATTACTATAATTGGTAATTGGTGATCATAAATTCTTTTCAATCACCAATCACCAACTACCTTTATACAGGTCTGACGCTGATAATTTTGCCGCCTTGTTTGTGAATTTGTTGATACTTCTGGGAAAGTTGATCAAAAGGTACATTGTACAACTGTCGGCTACGACGAATTGCTACTTTAGTACCAACTCCACCAGCGATAACTTCCATCACATACATCCGGTTGTCTCCGCGTGTGGGAGAAGTTTTTAATTGTCCAAAACCAATATCAGATATAAATCTGATAGATGTGGTGGGAGGAATGATCACATTAGGCAAATTCATTGCCAATTGTTGCCGTAACCGGGGGCTTTTTGTTCCAGCACTATCGCTGTTACCATTACCCCGATACAGTGTAAATAGGCGGTTGAATCCTACTTGTTTCATGCCATCAATTGACTTGAATCCCCGGAAGTAGGGAACTGTGGAATCACCAAAGGCATTATTATACTCTTGGCTATCAATATAAGAATCTATTTCTGCATCATAACCTTGAGCAGCATAGACATCCACATGATGAGCAATTTCTGACTGATCGTAGGGAGCGCGTCCTAACAAATGCTTATAATTCAGTTCAATGAAGCGAATTTGGGAATTGCTATAAAAGAAGCGATCTTTGTAAAATTCGGATTTTGCTAATGTTTGCACAAATTGGCGCACACTAATTTGTCCGTCTCTGAGCAATGCTTCTGCACTAGCAAAAGTTCCACCAATATAAACTCGTTCGCGTCCAAATATATGTTCGTAAGCAGATTTGAGGACTTGCTGTAATTCGTCTTCGCTGTAATTAGGGCGTAGTTCGATTTTTGTGTCTAAAACCGCACTGATGCCTAACCTCTGTTCCATTGAAAGGGTCATGCTTTTAACTCCTTATGATCAAATAAGGGGAAAAGAAAGTATTTTTCCCTTTCCCCTTACTCGTTTAACTTGTAAATTTTTAGCTCAATGCGTTGATAGCATAGTTGAGGTAAATATTTGCTTCTCCAGCTACGTCACCGGATAAGCCATTGTTGTCGCGGACAAATTCCAATGCGGCTACATACCAACTGGGGGATAAACCCAAAGCAGCATTAAATTCTTTTACGCCTGCAACTACATACTCATCTAATGGTCCTGTGCCACCAACCACACAGCAATAGCTGATGGTGCGGAGGTAATGGCTGATGTCACGAACACATTTGGATTTACCTTCTGGGGTAGAAGCGTATTGAGAACCCTGCATTTGGGTGGTGTAGGGGAATTTTTGGTAAACGTGGTTAGCCGCAGCTTCAGACCATTTTTGACCGTTTTGGTTGAAGGCTTTAGCAGCATTCAAGCCAGCTTGAGCGCGGCTCATGCGACCAAAGATAGCTTGCATTTCGGTGTTGCCTAAGTATGCGCCACGAGAGTCAGCAGCAGCAATAGCCTCGGTTAGAGGGGTCTTCATGGTTAAAATTCTCCGGGAAATGTATTATGGATGATCAGATGAAAATTCGATTCAAAATTAAGCAACTGCTGCTGCTGCACGATCAAAGTAACTAGCTACTTCAGACATTAAGCTGGTGCAATCACCACGAGTAATACCAGCGTTATTGTTAGCAATAGCGATCGCTGCATCTTTCATTTTGCCAATACCGGAAGCAACTGTAGCGCCAGGTGTTCCTAATGCTTGATAGGTTTCGCGCAAACCGTTCAAACAACGATCATCCATAGTGCTGGAATCTCCAGTAGCTACGGAATAGGTAACATAACGTAAAATGAAGCCTAAGTCACGAATACAAGCTGCTTGGTTACGGTGGTGGAAACAAGCGCCGCCAGGACCAAATACGTTGGGTTGTTCAGCTACCAATGCACGATAAGCATTAGCTGTGATTGCGGAAGCGTTGCTGGTCAAACGGTTAACAACATCTAAGCGTTTGTTGCCATCTGCAACAATAGCAGAAAGAGCATTAATTTGATCATCGGTCAAATATGCGCCTTGGCGATCGCTTTGTTCAACTACTCTAGAAAAAGCATCAAGCATCTTCAATTTCTCCTAAACTGTCAGGTTTTGCCTGGGTTATGGCGGCGGTGGCGTTTCTTTCACCTGCCTTTGTTAAGGAGATTAAGGGGTCAGGTGTAAATAAATAGGTAAGGAAATAGTAAATAAATCGGAAAGATTAGGATAAAAGCAAAAATTGTAACAATTCGCAATCAAGTTTGTAAAGAAGTATTGCAAATTTAAAAGAAGTATTTTGTGTTCACAGTGGGGAAAAGTTCTAATTTTTGCAGATTTTATGGCGGAAATACCTGAATTTATCCGCGAATAGATATAGCTATTTTCCTGTAAAGTAATTACTAAGTTTTAATTTCTATTCATCTACATCTAATGAGGATTCTTTTAGTTGAAGACGATATTCGTTTAGCAGAAACTTTAGCAGAAGCACTAAGCGACCAACTCTATATTGTTGATATTGCTGCCGACGGAGAAGTTGCTTGGGATTGTACTAAAGCCCTAAACTATGATTTACTGCTGTTAGATGTGATGCTACCAGAAATTGATGGTATTACTTTATGTCATCGGTGGCGATCGCACGGTTATCAAATGCCAATTTTGATGATAACAGCCTGTGATACAATCAGCAACAAGATTAATGGATTAGATGCTGGAGCAGATGACTACATCATTAAACCTGTTGACTTAGGTGAATTATTTGCGCGGATTCGGGCTTTATTACGTCGAGGTAATACAAACTCCACACCTATATTACAATGGGGAGATTTAAAACTTAACCCTAGCACCTACGAAGTCAGTTATAGAAATAATTTCCTCCATTTAACACCTAAAGAATACAGTCTTTTAGAATTACTATTGCGAAATGGTCGGCGAGTTCTCAGTCGCAGTGTGATTATTGAAAATCTGTGGACAAGCGAAACATCTCCCGACGAACATACTATTAAAGTTCATCTGAGAAGTGTCCGCCAAAAACTCAAAGCAGTTGGCGCACCTGAAGATTTTATTGAAACCATGCACGGTCTAGGATATCGTCTCAAATCTCCAGACCTTTTGCAAAGTTGTTGATTTCAAACCTGTCCTCAAAAGGCAATTTCCGGGGACTTGGTTTTTTGCTGTGGTTAGAAGTGGGATAATGGCTACTAATGCGATCGCTCCAGTACAGCAACATTTACAATAAATTTAGAGACGTTTGGTGAAAATGTCCCTACAAAAACCCATACAAACGACT